>JBEBBW010000023.1:0-24913 GCA_041158165.1 Bacteroidota bacterium | reverse complement strand
CCAACATTGTCAAGCTCCACACGTCTGCGGTGCCGGTTTTCCAGCACTACGGGGTAGACCGCCAGGTCAAGAGCGCGTTTGGCCGCACGGTGAACATGGGCAAGGGGACCTACTTGGTCATCGAGCATACCGAGGCCATGCACGTCATCGACGTCAACTCGGGCAACCGTTCCGGTAAGGGAGAAAGCCAAGAGGACCATGCCCTTGCGGTGAACCTCATGGCGGCCGAGGAGATTGCGCGCCAGCTGCGCTTGCGCGACATGGGCGGAATCATCTGCGTCGACTTCATCGATATGGCCAAGGGCGAACACCGCCGTGAACTGTACGAGAAGCTCAAGGAGTTGATGGCGAGCGACCGCGCGCGCCACAAAATCCTGCCGCCGTCGAAGTTTGGTTTGGTGGAGATCACGCGCCAGCGCGTGCGCCCGGCCCAAGCCATCGAGACCAAGGAGGAGAATCCCGACGCCCTTATTGACGCGCCGATTACGCTGATTGATGCGCTCCAGCACAAGTTTGAGCAGATCACGGCGGGCCGCAAGCAAAAGGGCAAGGCCGACACCATTTACCTTCACGTACACCCGTTTTTGGCGGCCTACCTCAAGCAGGGCTGGTTCTGGCAAACCCTGGAGTACAAGTGGTCGCGCATCGCGGGTCAAAAGCTGAAGGTCGTGTCTCGCGACGCCTTCAAGATGCTGGAGTACCGTTTTGCGGATGCCGAGGGTAAAAAAATCGGTTGATAAAACCGGTTTTAAACGCTTAAGGTGGCCTGCGAAGGCCGCCTTTTTTGTTTCTTCGCAGCATGGCATTTGCGCGGACCAAAACCTATACCCTCGACGCGGCGCGGGCGGCGATTCAGCGCTACTGCGCGTTTCAGGAACGTTGCCAGAGTGAGGTCGCCGAACGCCTCAGGTCGATGGGTGTGCTGCCGGAGGCCCAGGCCGACCTCGTAGCGGAGCTTATGGCCGACGGCTACCTCAGCGAAGAACGCTTCGCCCGGGCCTACGCCCGCGGAAAATTCCGCATTAAGGGTTGGGGTCCGCGCAAGATTGCGCAGGGACTTCAGGCCAAGCGCGTTTCGGCGGCGTGCATTGCCCTGGGGTTAGACGAGTTGGACGAAGCGGAGCTGCGCGCCTACCTGCTCCGAAAAAAAGGGGAGTACCCTGAGGAACACGAATTTTTAGCGTGGTGCCACCGCAAAGGCTACGACCGTTCGCTGGCCGCGTCGGTTGCTCGCAGCGAGGACTAAGCGATCCAGGCCGACAGCCCGTCGCGCAGCCGCTGAACTTCGGCGTCCCCAACGTCGTAGTGGAGCACTGCGCGAAGCCAATGCCGGTCCATGGCAATCAACCGAACGCCAAGGGCCTCGAGGTGGGAGAGGAGCAGTGTGCCGTCCTGGCCCTCGGTGAGGCGAAACAAGACCATATTGGTCGCGGCGGGCTTGATTTCGGCAACAAAGGGCAAAGCCTTCATGAATTCTGCTAACCCTGCCGCCCGAGCGTGGTCTTCAGCAAGGCGGTCGACGTGGTGCTCTAGCGCATACAGCCCGGCTGCAGCGAGGTAGCCCGCTTGGCGCATTCCGCCCCCAAGCCGCTTTCGGATGCGCCGCGCCTCGCGAATGAAGTCGGTGGACCCCAAGAGCACGGAGCCCACGGGCGCGCCCAAGCCTTTGGACAGGCAAATGGAGATGGAGTCAAACAAACGCCCGTAGTCCTCGGGCCGCTCGCGGTCGGCCACCAGGGCGTTGAACAGCCGCGCGCCGTCGAGGTGGTAACCCAAGCCGTGGGTGCGGGCAAACGCCCCCAGCTCGCCAAGCGCGCTAAGCCCAATGGTCGTTCCGCCCCCCTTGTTCGAGGTGTTTTCGGCGACAACCAAGCGGGTTGGGGCCGCGTGGACGTTGTCCATAGGTTGGAGCAAGGCCTCGGCATCGCGCGCACTAAGGCGTCCAAAGTCGTCGCCGCCTACGCGCACCTGGACGCCGCTGTTGAAGGCGAGACCGCCGCCTTCGTAGTTGTACACGTGGGCCAGTTTGCTGCAAATCAGTTCGTCGCCGGGGCGTGTGTGCACCTTGACGGCGATTTGGTTGGTCATGGTGCCCGACGGGCAAAAGAGTCCGGCCTCCATGCCAAAGCGCTCGGCCAGCGTGGATTCCAGCTGCTGTACCGTCGGATCGTCGCCCAATACGTCGTCGCCCACGGGCGCGGCGGCCATGGCGCGGAGCATGCCTTCCGTCGGGCGGGTAACGGTGTCGGAACGAAAATCTGCGGTAGGTCGGTTCATAGGTTCGAAGGTAGGGGGTGGCGTACTTTTGCCGCCATGATTTCGCCCGAGAAAATTAAGGAATACCAGCAACGGATCCACGACCTAAAAGGCTACCTGCGCCTCGAAGAAAAGCGCATTACGGTAGCGAACGAAGAAGAAAAGACGGGCAACCCCAGCTTTTGGGACGACCCCAAAAAGGCGGAATTGACTATGCGCAAAATCCGCGAGCTCAAGTACTGGATTCAAGGCTACGAGTCGGTCCAGGCCCAAATGGGTGAGGTAGAGGCGTCTGTGGAGTTTTACCGCGAAGGCATTATCGAAGAGTCCGACGTCGATGCCGCAGTAGCCCAGCTCGAAGAGCAGCTCAGCACGATGGAATTCCGCAACATGCTCAGTGGCGAAGAAGACAAGATGAGCGCAGTGCTCCAGGTGACTGCGGGCGCGGGCGGAACGGAATCCTGCGATTGGGCAGGAATGCTGATGCGCATGTACTTGCGCTGGGCAGAACGCAACGGCCACAAGGTGCGCGAGCTCAACTTTCAGGAGGGCGACGTGGCCGGCGTGAAGACCGTGACGCTCGAAATCGAAGGCGAGTACGTTTTTGGGTACCTCAAAGGCGAAAATGGCGTGCACCGCTTGGTGCGTATCAGTCCGTTTGACTCAAATGCCCGCCGCCACACCTCGTTTGTAAGCGTTTATGTGTACCCCCTTGTCGACGATACCATCGACATTCAGGTGAACATGGCCGACATTGAGTGGGATACGTTCCGTTCCAGCGGCGCGGGAGGACAAAACGTCAACAAGGTTGAGACGGGGGTGCGGCTGCGCCACAAGCCCTCGGGCATCGTCATCGAGAATACCGAGACGCGCTCGCAGCTCCAAAACAAAGAGAAGGCCATTCAGCTGCTCAAGTCGCGCCTGTACGAGCAGGTCATTGAGGAGCGCAACGCCAAGCGCAGTGAAATCGAAGCCGGAAAAAAGAAAATCGAGTGGGGTTCACAGATCCGCAACTACGTGCTTCACCCCTACAAGCTGGTGAAAGACGTGCGCACCGGGGTCGAGACCAGCGATCCCGACCGCGTGCTCGACGGCGAACTCGATGCGTTTTTGAAGGCCTACCTGATGTCGGACGGTCAGGCGGCCGGCGACTTCGAAGACGACGGGCTTTAAGTACCCCTCGACCCACTGCCGTTTTTGTACCTTAGGGGTATGCGTCGCGTCGCGGTATTCCTTGGTTTTCTGCTGCTTGGTCTGACTTCGGTTAGGGCCCAGGTGCTCGAAAAGCCAGCTCCGCTCATTATTCCAAATGGAGGCCAGTGGCCGAGCGAGGTGCTCGCTTCGGTGAACGTGGGCGGTGCGCGCGTTTGGGTGCTGGCCGACGGACTGCGTTTTATGGCGCGCACGCCAGGTGAGTCCGACAGCGTCGCCGTGTGGACCGAACGCTATGTGGGTGCTCACGGGGGCCACCTTGAGCTGCTGCCCACCGGGCCAGCGACGACCTTCGCGCTCGGTCGATCTCGGCCGGTAACGGTGCGCGGCGCGGAGCATGCATGGCTGCGCAACGTCTACCCGGGAATCGATCTCGAGCTGCGCGTGGAATCAGGCCAATTCAAAACATGGTGGCAGGGCGCAGGTTTGGAGCGCATCGAAGTGGCATTTGAGGGCGCCACCGCGCGGAGGGCAGACCCCACGAACCTCGAAGTGCATACCCCTGCCGGGACGGCGGTGCTCCGTGCCCCGGTGGCCTTTGACGCCCAAGGGCGCTCGGTCAAGCCTAAATGGGCGCTGCGTGGGGCGAACTGGACGCTGGCGGCGCCAGGAGCCGTGCGCATCGATCCCACCTATATTTTCAGCAGCTTCAGCGGGTCTATCAGCGACAACTTCGGGTACACGGCCACCTACGACCTCAACGGCCGAACCTGGTTGGGAGGGGTGGCCTTCGGCGCCCAGTACCCCACCCAAAACGGAGTTCAGGCCAATTTTGGCGGCGGCGGTGTCGACATGGCGCTGATGCTGTTTAATCCGAGCGGAACCGGCATTGTCTCCGCTACCTACCTCGGCGGGAGCGGCATGGAGCAGCCCCATTCGCTTCGCGTGGCGCCCAACGGCGATTTGGTGCTCAAAGGCGTCACCAACTCGATCAATTTTCCCGTGTCGGCATCTGGCTACGACACCAGCATGGCGGTCAACACCGGAGCGGGTACCCAAAATGGGGGAGGGGTTTTTTATTCGGCGGCCACCGACTTGGCGCTGGTGCGGCTCGATTCTACAGGGTCCAGCCTTAAATCGGCAACGTACTACGGTCGCCTTGGCTACGACGGCCTTCAGGACGCTAGCTTACCTCATTACGGGGATCCGGCCCGCGGCGATATTTGGGTAGACAGCCAGGGAATTTGGATTGCCACGGCGTCGCGCTCCCGCGGCATGGCCACGTGGCCGCTCGACACCTCGCGCGGCGGAGCCATTGACGGACTCCTTGCGCACTTCAGTCCGAATTTGGACAGCCTTCGGTGGGCAACCTACGTCGGCGGACCCGACCTCGACGGCTTGACCTCGCTGGTGCCGACCCCCACCGCTCAAGGAATGCGCCTGGCTGTAGTGGGCTGGACCCAAGGCATGGGCACCCTGAGCGGAACCGGAGTATTCACGACGCCCGTGCCCCAGAGCCAGGCCTACTATGCGCTGCTCCATCCCCAAACAGGGCAGCGTCTTGCTGAAACCTACCTTCAGCCGCAGTTCTGCACGTCGTATGGTTTTTTAGCAGCCCAAAATCCGGCAGGCGCTTTTGCGGCGGTGGGCGATTCCGGCGCGGTGCTGCTGTCGCTCGGGCTCGGAACCTCGTGTGTGGGCGGTGGCGGCTACAGCGGTCCCCTTGCGCCTAGTCCCGGTCTCTGGCAAAACCCCAACTCTACCCAAATCATGTGCTGGATTTCGGCGCTGGGCGACAGTATTTACCGCACCCAGTACGTGGGCAATGGCCAACTTAACCGCCGCATTTCTCCGACTGCCCTTCAAGTCGACGAGTGCGGTTCGGCCTACTTCTCAGGTTGGTTTGGCGGACTCAACGGCGGAACCATCACCGGACTCTACACCACGCCCAATGCGGCACAGTCCACCACCGACGGGCGGGATTTTTACTTCCTTGTTGTGGACCGGCGCGGAGCCCCCGCCTATGCCTCGTACTTCGGCGGAACGGGCCCCGTAGACGAGCACGTAGACGGCGGCACGTCGCGCTTCGACCCCAACGGCGTGATCCACCAAGCGATCTGTGCGGGCTGTGGGGGCAGCGACAACCTGCCGATTTTTCCGCCCAACGCCCATTCGGCGGTCAACAATTCAAGCAACTGCAACATGGCCGGCGTGCAGATTGCCTTTGAGTTGCTCGAAGCCAAAGTGGACTTGGCACTCAGTGCAGACACGCTGTGTGCGGGCGACAGCCTGAGGCTTCAGGGCACCTGGAGCCGCGTCGACCAACTCAACGTAAACTGGGGGAATGGCGTCACCTGGAGCGGAGCGCCCAATCCGTTGCCGAGCCTGCAGGTGCTTACGCCAGGTACGTTTGTTGTCACGGTCCTCGGGCTCGATACCTTGTGCCTGACTCAAGCCCAGCAGTCCTTCACGGTACACGTGCTGCCGGGCACCTCGGTTCAGGCAGACGCCACGCTGAACTTCAACCCCTGCGATCCGACCCGAACGCTGTCGCTGTCGCCCGGCCCCAACCTCAACGCGCAATGGCTCGTGCTCTTCGGGGTCAACGGCTCGGTAGATACGCTAGCGCCGCCTTATTCGTGGACGGGCACCGCGCTCACCAATTCCTATTCGGCCTGGCTAGTGGCCTACGACAACGTGTGTGGGCGCCGCGACAGCAGCTTCCTTCAAGCGGAATTCCGCCCGCCCCTCAGCACCCCGGGAGCCAACGTAACCGCCCCGAACTGCCTCGACGGCAGCACCGTGCGCGCCTTGGGAATTCCGGGAAACGCCACGGCATCCTACTGGCGAGTACCCGGCGGAGGCGTGATTCAAGGGTTTAACGTACAGTGGACCCCGACAAGCGCCGGAACCCAAACCGCTTGGTTTGTCGTCGCCGACACGGTGTGCGGCACCAAAGACTCCGTGCAGGTTAGCTACCAAATTTTTGGCGAAGACCTCGACAGTCTCACCTTGCCCAACGTTTTCACGCCGAACGGTGACGGGGTCAACGACCACTTTTCTCTGAGAAGCGCCGAAGCGCCCGCCGTCCAGCAGCTGTTCCTCAAAATTTACGACCGCTGGGGCCAAGAAGTATTCCGCACGTCGGACCCCAATTTTGTATGGGACGGACGCTACCTCAATCGACTGCTCTCGCCCGGCGTGTACCTCTACCACGCCACGTGGCAAAGTGCCTGCGGCGGCAGCGGCGACCAGCACGGAACCTTGACGCTGAACCTTTAGTGCCCGACCATGTCCTCGGGGCGAACCCAGGCGTCGAACTCTTCGGCGGTCACGTAGCCCAGCTTGAGCGCAGCTTCTTTGAGTGTGCTTCCCTCTGCGTGGGCGGTCTTGGCAATTTTGGCGGCTTTGTCGTACCCGATGTGGGTGTTCAGTGACGTCACCAGCATGAGCGAATTCTCAAGGTGGCGCTGAATTACCGCGTAGTTCGGCTCGATTCCTACCGCGCACTTTTCGGTAAACGACACGCAGGCGTCGCCCAATAGCCGAGCGCTCTGGAGCACGTTCGCCGCAATCAAGGGCTTGAATACGTTGAGCTCAAAGTGACCCGTGGCGCCGCCGATGGACACCGCCACGTCGTTCCCCATTACTTGCGCGGCCACCATGGTGAGCGCCTCAGGCTGGGTAGGATTCACCTTGCCCGGCATGATGCTCGAGCCGGGCTCGTTGTCTGGAATAACGATTTCGCCTATGCCCGAGCGGGGCCCTGAAGACAGCATTCGGATGTCGTTGCCAATTTTCATGAGCGAAACAGCCACCCGCTTGAATGCGCCGCTTAGTTCGACCATGGCGTCGTGGGCAGCAAGCGCTTCGAACTTGTTCGGGGCCGTTTTAAAGGGCAAGCCGGTGAGTTCGGCAATCTTGGCCGCTACGGCCACGTCGTAGCCCTTTGGGGTATTCAGGCCGGTACCCACAGCCGTACCGCCAAGGGCGAGTTCGGCCACCATGACTAGGGCATTTTCAATGGCGCGAATGCCGTTGTCGAGCTGCTGCACGTAGCCGCTAAACTCTTGGCCTAAGGTGAGCGGCGTGGCATCCATAAAGTGGGTGCGGCCGGTCTTTACCACGTTTTTAAACGCCTTCGCCTTGGCGTCGAGTTCGTTGCGCAAAAGGCGCAGCCCAGGGAGTGTCGTTTCCACGGTGCGCTGGTACGCGGCAATGTGCATGGCCGTCGGGAACGTGTCGTTGGAGGACTGCGACTTATTCACGTCGTCGTTGGGGTGCAAAACCTTCTTCTCGTCGAGCAGGGAACCGCCGCTCAAAACATGGCCGCGGTAGGCAACCACCTCGTTCACGTTCATGTTGCTCTGCGTGCCTGATCCGGTCTGCCAGATCACGAGCGGAAACTCACCGTCGTGCTGCCCCGTCAGGATCTCGTCGCACACGCGGCCAATGAGCTCGGCTTTGTCGGCCGCCAGAACGCCCAGGTCGCGGTTTGTCAGGGCGGCGGCTTTTTTCAAGTAGGCAAACGCTCGAATGATCTCCTTGGGCATGCTGCCCTCTGGGCCAATTTTAAAGTTGGTGCGCGAGCGCTCGGTCTGGGCGCCCCAGTAGGCGGTAGCGGGCACGTGGACTTCGCCCATCGTGTCGCGCTCAATGCGGGTTTGTGTGCTCATGGGCCAAAATTACGCTCAAGTCGGGGCGCAAAGAATTGACTGGTGTCACCTATCTTTGCCCTATTACGAATTGATTGTACCCGTCAACGAAGCGCACTATGAAATTCCTCGGATTCCTCCTCGCCGTTATGATCATCCTAACCGGATTCAGCATGCTGGTATTTCTTGCCCTGTTTGTGGGCTACTGGCTCACCCTCATCGGCCTTGAGCGCGTAATGCCCGAGCGCATCTACAAGTGGCTCGAAGGCGCAAAGCGCTAACATCCATCTGCTAAAAAGTACAAAGGCGCCCATTGGGCGCCTTTTTTTGTTGGTGTAAGCCAGCAGTACCTACACAAAATCTTCGCCGCGGCGCATCTTGACGTCGTTCACAAACTGCTTGATTTCTTGCTCTTTGCTTCGCGGGCAAATAAGCAATCGGTTCTCGCTCAGAATCACAATGTAGTCGGTGAGTCCGTCCACCACGGCCACCATGTCGCTCGGAATATGGTAGGTGTTGCCCTTGGCGTCGTACGAAAGCACGTGGGAACCGCCACCAGTGTTTCCGTTGGCGTCGGCGGTGCGCTGCTCGTGGACTGCGCCCCAGCTGCCTAGGTCGGACCAACCAAACTCTGCGGGCATTACAAGCACTTGCTTTGCCTTCTCCAAAATCCCGTAATCGATGGATTCATTTGGGCACTCGCCGTACATGGAGCCGATAAATGCTTCTTCGCTGGCGGTTCCGTAGTGGTCCCAACCTGCGTTAAAGCTCGAGTACATCTCCGGCATGTGCTTTTCGAACGCACTCAAAATGGCGTTGGCATTCCAAACAAAAATGCCGGCGTTCCACAAAAATTCACCGGTGGCAATGAATTGCTCGGCCATCTCGCGGTTCGGTTTCTCGGTAAACGTCTTAACCGGGTGCACGTCTGTGGCGTACTCGCTCTTTTCGGGGCGGAACTGAATGTAGCCGTATCCCGTTTCAGGGCGTACGGGATTCATTCCCAGCGTCATCAGCACGTTGTGGGCCGCGGTGGTCTCGAGGGCTGACGTCAGGCGCGCCGTGAATTCCAACTCGTTCGTGACCAAGTGGTCGGCAGGGGTCACGACGAAGTTGGCGAGGGGGTCGCGCTTTTTCAGCACAAAACCGGCGTAGGCCACACAGGGTGCGGTGTTGCGCCGAGCGGGCTCCGACAAAATGCGCTGTCGGTTGAGCTCCGGAAGCTGCTCCAGGCAGGCATCGGCATAGTCCGCGTGGGTAACGACATAAATGTGGTCGGCCGGGACTACCGATTTCATGCGGCGGAACGTCTGCTGAAGCAACGTTTCTCCTGTGCCCAAAATGTCCAGAAACTGCTTGGGTTTGCGCGAAGTAGAGGTCGGCCAGAAGCGCGATCCGACTCCGCCCGCCATAATCACAGCATAGTTGTGTTCCATAGCCCGTGAGGTTAAGGCGCAAAGGTAGGGAAGTCCCCGAGGTCGTACCTTTGCCGCCTTGGCTGTTTTCGGTCATTTAGGCACCATCCGATGAAAAACATTGTACTCTTTGGCCCTCCGGGGGCGGGGAAGGGCACGCAAAGTGCGCTGCTCGTGGACGAATTTGCGCTTGTTCATCTGTCTACTGGCGACATTTTTCGCCGCAACATTCGCGAAGCCACCGAATTGGGACGCTGGGCAAAGTCCTTCATGGACCAGGGCCAGCTCGTGCCCGACGACGTGACGATTGCGATGCTCAAGGACGAATGGTCGAAGCACCCTGAAGCTGCGGGCTTTATTTTCGACGGCTTTCCGCGCACCTCGGCCCAAGCTGCGGCACTGGACGAAATCCTTGCCGACGCCGGGACCGGGGTCACGGCCATGATCGGTCTCGAAGTAGACGATGAAGAGCTCGTCAAGCGCTTGCTCGAGCGCGGCGCCACTTCGGGCCGTGCCGACGACGCCAACGAAGAGGTCATTCGCCAGCGCCTGGCGGTCTACTACCGCGAGACGGCACCAGTCCAGTCCTACTACGAAGCCCAGGGCAAGTACCGCGGGCTCAGCGGCGTGGGCAGCATCGAGTCCATTACGGCGAACCTTCGCAACCTTATCCAATCGCTTTAACCGTTTACCCCAGTGGCCGATTCCAATTTTATTGACTACGTCAAGGTCTTCTTGCAGTCGGGCCACGGCGGCGGTGGCAGCCGTCACTTCTTTCGCGCCAAAGGCTTGCCCAAGGGCGGACCCGACGGCGGAGACGGCGGCCGAGGCGGGCACATCATTCTCGAGGCCAATCCCCAAATGTGGACCTTGATCCACTTAAAGTACCGCAAGCACATCAAGGCCGATCCGGGCGAAAACGGCAACCGCAACCTGCGCATCGGCGCCAGCGGCGAAGACATCGTGCTTCAGGTGCCCCTCGGTACGGTCGTGAAGGACGCCGAAACCGGCGAACTCCTATGTGAACTCACCCAAGCTGGCGAGCGCAAAATATTCCTTCCCGGTGGTCGCGGCGGGCGCGGTAACGCCTTCTTCAAAAACTCGGTCAATCAAGCCCCTGAACACGCCCAGCCCGGAGAACCGGGCCAGGAAGGCTGGTTCCTGCTCGAACTCAAGGTGCTCGCCGACGTGGGGCTTGTCGGATTCCCCAATGCGGGCAAATCCACACTTTTGAGCGCGGTAAGTGCGGCCAAACCCGAGATTGCCGACTACCCCTTCACCACGCTGGTGCCCAATTTAGGCGTGGTCGCCCACCGCGACTACACCTCGTTTGTCATGGCCGACATCCCCGGGCTCATCGAAGGGGCCGCCGAAGGACGCGGACTCGGCCACCGCTTCCTCAAGCACATCGAGCGCAACGCGCTCCTGCTGTTCCTTGTGCCCTGCGACGCTCCCGACGTCGTCGAACAGTACCATATTTTGCTGGGCGAACTAGAGCGATTCAACCCCGAATTGCTTACCAAGCGTCGCGTCTTGGCCATATCAAAGACCGACATGCTCGACGAGGAACTTTTGGGTCAGCTACTTAGCGACGTCAAGCCCCGCCTACCCAAGGACTTGCCGCTAACGACATTCAGTAGCGTTACCGGCCAAGGCCTGGACCGCCTGAAGGATTTGCTATGGGACTCCTTGAATCGCTCGATCGACTAGATCGCGGCGCCTTTTTGGCGGTAGCAGGTCATGGCGGCCCCTTGGCTGACACGGCGTTTGCCCTGGTGTCCACCAGCTGGCTGGCTACCCTAGTTTGGTTGATCCTTTGGGCTTCCCGCCGCCGCGACTACGCCGTTCAGGGCTGGATTTGGCTTCTGCTTACTATGGTGGCTGCGTTTGCGCTGGCCGATTGGACCTCGAGCGCACTTAAAGAACTCTTCGGACGGCCCCGACCGTGCTGGGCCCTAGAAGGCCAATTCCGCCTTGTGGGATCCTGCAAGGGCCAATTCGGCCTCGTTTCAGGCCATGCTGCGACCACCTGGGCCTTGCTTACCGTATTCTTGAGAAGCCGTCCGCCGCGCATCCTCGCCGGTTTGGCGGTTCTTTGGGCGGTCGCCGTGCCCGTTTCGCGCATTTACCTTGGGGTCCATTACCCAGGTGACGTGGTCGCGGGGGCTGTGGTTGGCGTGCTCGTCGCCACCCTGCTGCTTCGAATTCGACCCCTACCTTCACGCCAATGAACGCACTCGCTGTGGCTTTGGGCGGAGCCTTTGGCAGCCTGCTTCGCTGGTCCCTATCGGCGCTGTTGAAGCGTGCTGACGCCCCCCTGCTCACCGCCTCGGTGGCGACCTTGCTGGCCAACGTAGCGGCGGCTGCCCTTTTGGGCTACCTCATGGCGCGTCCAAATCCAGACGCCCGCATCCAGCTTGCCTTGGCGACCGGCGTTTGCGGCGGATTCAGCACGATGAGCACCTTCAGTTGGGAAGTACTTCAATGGGCCAAAACCGGATCGTGGCTACTGGCCCTCGGCTACCTCTCGGCCACGTTGGTACTTAGTTTAGGCGCAGCCTCAGCGGCCTACATGCTAGCGAATAAGTAGCACCACGCCCTGCTGCTCCACGGGCGAATCCCCGTAGTCAATGGTAAACAAGCTCCAGAGGTAGGCGCCCATGGGGCATTCTGCCCCGTCGTTGCCCACGCGGCCGTTCCATTCGGCTTGGGGATCTGCGCTTTGAAACACGACGTTGCCCCAGCGGTCCAAAATGCGCAGTCGGTAGCCCTTAATCCCGGTGGCCACAGGGCGAAATCCCTCGTTGCGTCCGTCTCCGTCGGGGGTAAACGCCGTGGGCGACCACACGTTGTAAATCGGATCAACCCGCACCGAATCGACCAAGGTATCCCAGCAGCCAAATTGGTTCATTGCGAGCATTTTGACCGCGTACCATCCGGTGTCGCGGTAGGTGTGGACCACGAAGACTTGCTGGGCATAGGTCGTACTGTCGTCCATATCAAACCAAAACTGCTCGTCGGCGTCCACGGAATCGGCGCGAAGCTGGACAAGCGGCTGGTAAATGGACACGCGCTTCGGTGCAATCTGCATCGCCACCTTGGGTCGTGGATTCACGCGAATGGCACCGGTAAACACTTTTTCGACCGTGTCCCTACAGCCGGTGGTCGTCCACATGCGCACCCTGACGTCGTACAGCCCCGGGCTTCGGTAGGTGTGTACGGCGACTTCCACGCTGTCTTTGAATCCGTCGCCAAAGTCCCACTCGAAATAGCGATTGCGCCGGCTAAATGCCCCGGCATCAAACGTCACCGTGTAGGGTTCGCAGCCCACCCAAGGCCCGATGAGGCTGTCGAGGCGTGGTCGGGGATCAACGATCACCGAATCCACATAAGTTTCGTCGCAGGATTTCGAGCGAATGCGCAGCGTAACCGGGTAGGTTCCGGGCTGAAGAAATTGGATAGGCGGAGGCGTTAAGCCCGAAAAACTCGCGAGGTTGGCATCGCCGGGCGCCCCGAAGGTCCAGTCAAACAACGCGCCGTCGTACCAGGTGCCCTGAGCCACAAAGTTCACGGGCTGCTGGTCGAAACAGGGTCCGCCATTGTGGGTGAACCTCGGATTAATGGGCGGGTAAATGTGAAACTTGAC
This sequence comes from Bacteroidota bacterium, assembly GCA_041158165.1. Classification (GTDB taxonomy): domain Bacteria; phylum Bacteroidota; class Bacteroidia; order Flavobacteriales; family Schleiferiaceae; genus TMED14. Next base: position 11,789 of record JBEBBW010000023.1, on the reverse strand, counting down.
GCGGTCTGTATCGGCACAGGGCCAACCCGGATTCGCAATAAGGGTCACCCAAAACACTCCGGTGTCGCTGAAGGTCCACGTGGGGAAGGCCAAACGAGACGTGTCGTCATTTCGGCTAGGGTCGCCAAAGTCCCAATGAAAAGTTGAGGCATTATTGCTTTGGTGCTTAAACGGAACCGTCGCCCCAATGCATATCTGCGTCGGGTCGTCGATTTCAGATACAATCTTGGCGACAATATTCGCTTGGCACGAAGTCACGTTAAACTGGTAGTCGCGGCGAATGGTGTTCAGGAGCACGCCGTTGCGCCATTCTTCAACTTCCACCGCAACCACAAACTGACCTGTTACCGTGAGTGTACCGGTTAGGTTGCCCGATTGGCCTCCGATGCTTAACGCCGGACTGCCCGGAATGGGATTGCTCGGCGTGGACGGGTTCAAAAATGGAATGGACACGTAGGGCGGAGGTGCTGGGGGGCTCGGGGCGGGTGTGTTAAATCCGGACCCGTTGTTTTTACCGCCTCCGTGGAGTGGATTTACCAATCGGTAGAAGAGCGAATCCCCGTCAGGATCCGACGCCGACGTAGGAATGTTTAAAAATTCTTGATTGCACAGCACAATAGGAGGGAGGTTGTTCCACTGCGGGCTGCTGTTGCACGAATCGTTGGCCGGAATGCGCGTGGTCAGCGTGGATCCCCAATCGTCTGGCGTGGGAATGTTGCTGATGGTGGCGTTCCGGCAGCAACGCTGGTAGCTAATAACATACCCCGTTGCCCGCGCCGGCAGCGTGATGGTCGTGGTGTAGACTGCGTATTCCGTGCAAATATTGGGCGGAGCCTGAAGGCAGGGATTCCCCGTGCTGGCGGGCACGGGAATAGTAGGTCCCTTGTTGACGCTAAGGTTGTGCAGCAGAGTGGGTTGCACCCCGTCGTAGATACCAATAGACGACTGCGGATCAAGTTGGGCTCCTGTCGAATTGCAGTCGCGGTACACCACCAGCTTGATTTGGTACTGGTTGTTTCCGAGGCAGACATACGTCAACTCCCCTCCGACCAAGTGGGCGGAGTACCCGCGAATGCTCCCGAGGAGCAGCGCAATCAGGGCAAGGGCGGAACGCAGTCGGACCATTTCAAGCACAGGTAGCCGTGTTCCACAAAGTACGCAAACTCCGCAGGGTCTTCGGCCACCGCCAGCACAAAGTCGCCGCCCCATGCGCCTAAGCTCTTGAGCGTTGCGCGAACGCCGTTAAAGCGGTCTTGCACCCGGGGTTGCCCAATCCATCGGCTGGTGCGCACCTCGGCTTCTTCGATGAGCTCGATCCATCGCCCGACCGTAGCGGCCGCGGCGAGTTCCTGGCTAATCGCGCTAATGGCGGCAAGATCTGCTTTTTGGGGTTCAGGACGCGGTGCGCGTACCTCTTTTTGGCTGTCCTGCTTGGCGCCGAGGTAGACGAGTGCGAAGTGCGCGGTCGGCCAATGGGTTGCGCTGACTTCGGTCCACTGGGCAGCGCGTTCACCGACCTTTCGGTACGAAATCGCCGTTCGCGCGCGGGCACAGGCAACGTCAAACCCCGAACCAGACGACGAGGCGAAGTGAAGCTCAAGGGCGTTAACCCCGGTCCACTGGGCGATTAAATCGGTGAGCGACGAACTTGATCCCCAACCCCAATTGCGGTCGAATTCCAGGCGAGTGGTGGCGTGGCCGGTGGCTGGGACGGTGCCGCCGAGCGCCTCTGCCGCGCGGAGCAGCAACGCCACATGAGGATCTTGCTGCGCGGGTACGTCCAACCACGGCATTCCATTGCGGTCCAAAGCGGTCCAGCGCAGGCTGTGCGGCGCGTCTGAATACGCCAGCGTTTGTCCGAGAAGAGTGGGTACTGCGAGCGCAGTGGCCCCGTGGAGCACCCAGTATTCGCCGCTGAGCAGCAGCTTGCCGGAGCTCCGATAGCGAATCATGAATGCACGCCTTCGGCTGAGGGTACGGGAATGCCGCGAAGCGAACAAAACGCGGCAACCACGTCGGCATGGTGGGGAACCTTGTCGGCGAAAAACGCCGTCAGTTCGGCTTTTTCGACGTCTGTGGCGTCCAATTGATTCAAAATGTTCAAAAGGTGCATCTTCATGTGTCCCTTCTGGATGCCTGTGGTCGTCAGCGCGCGCAGTGCGGCGAAATTCTGAGCAAGTCCCGAAGCAGCCACGATACCCATAAGTTCGTGGGCACCCGGGTTGCCGAGTACTTCCAGGGCCAACTGCACCATCGGGTGGAGCTTGGTAAGTCCGCCCACCGTGCCTAGCGAGAGCGGAATTTCGATCCAAAATCGGAATTCGCCGTTTTCTACGCTGCAGTGCGTCAGCGAACGGTACTGGCCGTCGCGCGAGGCATAGGTGTGGCACGCAGCCTCTACGGCCCTGAAGTCGTTTCCGGTTGCAAGCACCACGGCGTCAATGCCGTTCATGATGCCTTTGTTGTGGGTGGCGGCGCGGTAGGGTTCCACCTCGGCGATGCGCACCGCGCGCTGAAACTTGCGGGCAAACTCGTGAACGTCTATGCCCGAACCGTCATCGAGGTCGTTCACGGCGCAACGCACCTCAGAACGAACGATGCACTCTGGGGTGTAGTTGCTCAAAATGCACATGACCACTTCGAGGTCGCCTGAGGCCGTTCCGGCGTCGGTCGCAGCCTCAAGGCGCAGCACCTTGGCCATCTCCTCCAGGCAGGAATTAATGAAGTTGGCGCCCATGCTGTCGCGGGTCTCAAACCGAACCTCGAGCTGGAAGTACTCCTCCATCGCTTCGCGGCGGTCCTTGAGCTGAACGCTCAAAATGCCGCCTCCGCGGGCGCGCATGTTCGCCGTAATCGAATCGGTTGCAGCCAAAAGCTCTGGCTGGATGCGCGCAACCAACGCCGTAAGGGCTTGAGCGTCTCCGCTGAACGTGAAGTGAATGTGGCCCACCTTCGTCGACGAGATCACCGTAGAGGTGAACCCGCCGCGGTCCATCCAAAACTGGGCAGACTTGGCAGCTGCAGCCACCACCGAACTTTCCTCGATCGCCATCGGAATGGTGTACACCTGGTCGTTGATCCGAAAGTTGGGCGCAACGCCGAGCGGCAGAAAGTAGTTCGCCAACGTGTTCTCAATGAACTCGTCGTGGCGCTTTTGGACGTCGGGGTTGCTGTGGTTATAGGACGCAATAAGCGCGTGGCCCGCAGCCGGATCCTTGAGGTGCTGTTCGGTGAGCCAGGTGATTTTGGCTTCTTTGGTCAGCTTCGAAAAGCCGCGAATTTGGAGGTTGCTGCGCTTCATATCAATAACAGTATGCAAAAGTAACCCCTTATCGGAGCTTAGGTTCACTAACGCGCCACAGCACTCCGCCGAGCGCATACGCGACCACGTCCAAAATGTCTGCGGTAAACCGCGCGTCAAACTTCGGTACGGCGCCCTCAAAAACGGCGGCAAGAAGGGCCGTAAACACCAACGTGTGCGCCCACGGGAGGCGCCAGTCCGGCAGCCAGCGCTGTACCCCGAATGCCGGAATACCGAGGAGCACGGGCACTGTGCAGAGCGGATCCAGAAAGGAGTCCGCCCAGCCCAACGACCTGCCGAAGTGAAGGAGTACCTGATGAACGAGGAATGCAGCCGTCGCGACGGCCGTCACCGCATTTATACGGCGACCCAGTAGGCCATCCATGCAAACAAACCTCCAATGGCGAGCACCGTCCAGTTGGCGATGCGGCCTACGTTGACCAGTGTACGCTTCCAGCCTGGAAGGTTAGGGTCGCGGTTCCATTCCATTTCGGGCATTTCAAAAGCGTTAAATCGTTCGGGATTTTGGTGGTTGGCAAAGGTGCTGTGAACCTTGCGGGGCGCGGAACAGTGCGTGCAACGGTCCACCTCAGTGCTCCATTCGCCACAAGAGGTGCATTTGTGCTGGGTAGCCATGCTCCAAAGGTACGCCAGTGCAGCATTGAAGTGATTTGAACTAGACCGATTTAGGCATAAAAAAGCCCCGCAGCAGGGCTGCAGGGCTTGGCGATTTTGGTGGTTCGGGGCGGAATCGAACCGTCGACACATGGATTTTCAGTCCATTGCTCTACCAACTGAGCTACCGAACCAAAATCGGGAGTGCAAATTTAAGCAAAAAACATGAACTAACTTTGATTTCTCCAAATGATTGCTGTCGACGCCGGAAACACCACGATCAAAGTGCTGGAATTCAGCCTTTCGGGTGAAGTCCGTGCCCAAAAAAAATGGCCTGCAACCGAGTGGAAGGAGTGCGCTCAATCGCTCGCTACCGCCGATCAGCCCATTTGGATCGCCGATACCGCGGGGCGCAACTGGCCTCTGGGCACCTGCGTCACGTCCAGCCACAACTGGTCGTTTGAAATCGACTACAGTGCCCGACTGGGCAGCGACCGCTTGGCCGCCATGGAGGGTGCTGTGCAGCGAAACCCAGGGCGCTCCATCCTCATGGTTTCGTGCGGAACCTGCCTGACGTTCACCTTTCTCCACCAAGGCCAACGGCTTCAGGGTGGAGCCATTTCCCCTGGTTGGGCCTCGCGCCTCAAGGCTCTTGCCGACTACACCGGGAGCTTGCCCCGGCTTGTGCCCCCGGGATCTGCTCAGTGGGAAGCCCTCCTCCAAACCGACCCCCGGACCCGCGACACCGAAGCGAGCATGCACCGCGGGGCGCTTCAGGGAATGCTCGACGAGGTTCAGGCCGAAGTGGCACGGTTTCGGCTCATTGATCCTGAACTCGTCCTCATCCTGCACGGCGGCGATGCCCGCGCGTTGGTAGGTCACATTAAAAACGGCATCTTTGCCGACGAAAACTGGATCGCCCTCGGACTTTGGTCGGTCGCACAACGCTCATGATTCGCAGAACCCTTTTGACCGCCGCCGCCCTCACGGCCTCTTGGAGCCTCGCCGCCCAACAGCAGTCGGTGAGTCCCTACTCGCTCTTTGGCGCGGGCTGGGCTCAGGCTCAGGCCAACGCCTACCAGCAATTTCTCGGCGGAGCCAGCGCGGCCGACCGGAACCCCTGGTACCTCAACCCGGACCAGCCCGCGTCCCTTTCGGCCATTAAGTACACCACCTTGGACTTTGGCGGACAGCTAAGCGGTGTCAATCAGTCCGACGGCACAAACCGCACGCTCAACCGCACCGGCAACTTCAACAGCTTTGGCATCGCCGTGCCGCTCACCAAAGGCATGGGAATTTCAGGCTCCCTTCGCCCGTACACGGCGGTGGGCTATGACTTTCAGCAGTCGGGCACCGATTCGTCGTTTGGCGACTGGATCCAGCGCTACGTGGGCCGTGGCGGACTCAATGCCACCGCATTGACCTGGTCTTGGGCGCCAATTAAGTACGTTTCGTTCGGAGCGACTGCGCGCTACCTCTTCGGGTCGGCGGACCGCAGTACCAAAGTCTACTTCACCGACGGACGTTTTGATTTTGCCGGCAAAGTAGAACGCGTACTAGTCAGCGATTGGCGCTGGAACGCGGGCGCCCAGCTCATTCTGCCCATCGGGCTCAACGAATTGGTCGCGGGGGTTCAGTACGAGCCTAAAGCCGATTTGTCTGCCACTCAGAACTACACGTGGTACAGTTTTAAAACCAACAGCGACGGCGCCGAACTTCCGCTCGATACCGTGACGTCCGTGTACGCTGCTCAAGGGAGTATTGCGCTCGGAGGACGCCAAGCCGTTGGAATCCGTTGGGCTACGAACCGCAAGAACACGCTTTTGCCCGCGTGGACGCTCAGTGGCCATTTCGAACGCACGCAAGTCGGCGATCACCGAGACTTCAATGCCGGTTCTCCAGGCAACTACCAAGGCTATGCCCAAGCTTGGATCGTCCAAACGAGCTTCGTGCCGACGCTGATTTCGACGAAGAAGAAGCTTTCGTCGTACCTGAGTCAAGTTCAGTACGTGGCCTCCTTTCGCCAGGATCGATTCGGACTTTTCTTAGGCGGAGCCGAGGTTCGCGGGTGGAGCGGCAACCTCGGAATGGCCATGCCGGTGGGAGGCCGCAGCTTTATTCCGGGCGACGTAAAAGTGGCCACCGTGCATCTTGGCCTCAATTTTGGTCGTACTGGTTCAGTTAACCAAGGATTAGTGCGAGAACAATATCTTCGCGCGGCCGTTGGTCTAACGTTGAATGATCAGTGGTTTATGAAAGCTAAATTCCGATAAGTATGAAACGAGTTTTAGGATACCTGTTGCTCTTCGCCACCCTCGGCACCCACTCACTTTACGCCCAAAAAGCGGTGTGGGGCAAGAACGCCACTGACTCTACCGTGTGCTTTGAGAAGTACAACACCTTCGGTGCGCTGTACAACAGCAAGTCCTACGTGGAAGCCTACGAGCCCTGGAAGGTTGTGTATGAGACCTGCCCCCAGGCCACGGAGGTAATCTACAAGTTTGCTCCGAAGATCCTCGAGGCCAAAATCAAGGAGGCCACCGATCCCAAGGTGAAAAACGACCTCGTTCGCTTGCTTTTGTCGACCTACGACCGCCGCAACGAGCTGTATCCAGGCAAGGAAGCTGAAATCTTGGCACAAAAGGCTGACGATTTTTGGACCTACTACCCCGACAGCGCTTCAAAGGCCTACGACATGTACAAGAAAGTGTTTGCCATGGACCCCAAAGCCCTGCAGCCTGCCTACTTGAACAACTACTTCAATGTGGTTATCAAGCTGTACAAGGACGAAAAACTCAATTCGTTTGGGCTGGTTGAGGGCTTCAACGACGTAGCCGAGGCCATTGAATTGCAGTCCAACGACCGCAATACACTTATCGCTCAGTTGACCGAAAAGGACACGCTTGGAACGATTTCAGATCGCGAAAAGCGCAACCTCGACGCCAACCGCAAGCTTTTGGCTCAGTCTGAAAAGTTGCTGGGCAACATCGAAAAGGGAATTGCTCCCCTGCTTACGTGCGAGCGGTTGACCTTGATCTACAACGACTCGACCTATGCGCTGCACACTACCGATAAGTCGTGGTTGGTCCGCGCCTTGAAAATGCTTTCAAAGGAGCGCATTGCAGCAGACGGTAGCTCGTCAGACTGTACCGACAACCCAATGTACTTCAAGGCTGCATCAGCCCTTTACAAGCTGGAACCAAGTGCCCAAGCAGCTCGATCTATGGGTCTGCTCAGCGTGAAAAATGGAATGTTCGCCGAAGCTAAAAAGTACTTTGACGACGCCATCCGCCAAGAAATAGACCCCAAGAAACGTTCGAAGGACTGGTTAAAATTGGCCGTAATCGCTGAAAAACAAGGCCAGCTGGCCGAGGCCAAGCGCGCCTGCTTGGAATCTGCTCGTGCGAACCCTGAGTCGGGTGAGGCCTACTTGTTCCTCGCTTCAGTGTACGGCAAGGCTGCAGGAACGTGTGGAAGCAATGCCTTCGAGAAGAACGCAGTGTACTGGGCGGCCATCAACATGGCCAACCGTGCGGCTTCGGTTCAGCCCGACCTTGCGGCTCGTGCCGAGTCGCTGGCCGCTGCCTTCCGCAAGAACGTGCCCGATAAGTCGATCGCCTTCCAGTTCAACTACAAGGAAGGAGATACGTACACGATCGGTTGTTGGATCAACGAGCGTGTCGTTGTCCGCTTCTAAATTCACTGCACTCTTCGTACTGGGCGTCGTCGTGGCTTCGTGCCGCAACGACGCCCAAGACGTTAAAAAGATCCGTACTGCGCCCAAAGGGCCAAGTTCCGTTCAGTATGGAATAACGGTGGTGTATTCCGACACGTCAGCGGTGCAATGGCGCCTTAACGCTCGAGAATTCGAAGAACAGCGCGCAAGCGGTCAGCCCGACCGCGAGGTTTTTCGCGGAAACGTTTCTGCTACGCAACTCCTCAATGGCAAGCCGACCGGCCGCGAGCTTCGCGCAGCCCAAATTGTTCGCGACGTGCGCGCGCAGCGATGGCTACTCTCCGGCGGGGTCGACGTTCGCCAAGGGCGGAGCAAGTCCCTTCGCACCGAATCCCTAGAGTGGGACCGCAAGACCGGCAAAATTTTTGGCTCGGAGTGGGTTGATATTAAGGACGAGGGCCAAACCCTGAGCGGCAAAGGTTTTGAAGCCATGGAAGATCTCTCGGTCTACACCATCTTTGAGGTGTCGGGCCAATTCGACGAACAAACACCCAATACCCCATGAACAGTCCCATGCGCTGGCGCGTCCTCGAGTGGATTTACTACGTAACTGCCGTGCTCTCAGCTGAAGCAGCGTGGTCGCTGTATTCCACGGAGCCCAAGCGGGCCCTATTGTTTGTGGGATTCACGGTGGTTTCGGTTGCCATGGCCCTTTGGCGCCGCGCGCAGCGGATCAAAGCCTCCAAGAATTCATGATCGCGTCCCTGGTTCTGCTGCTTGTTTCGTTGACCGCATCGGCCTTCTTTTCGGGCACCGAAATCGCGTTTTTGACGGCCAATCGCCTTCAGCTAGAAATTGACCTCAAGCGTAAAGCCATTCCCTTTTGGGTTGCTCGATGGATCGCAAACCCCCAGCAATTTCTAGTTACCTTGTTGATTGGCAACACCTTGGCCTTGGTCGTGGTCGGTGCCCAGTCGGCGGTACTCCTTCACCCGTTCCTGGAGCCACACATGAGTTTGCCGCTTGCAGTACTCCTCGAAACCTTGATTTCAACGGTGGTCGTCCTTTTTCTTGCGGAATACATTCCCAAGGCCCTTTTTCGCGAACAGGCCAACCGCGCCCTAGTTTGGAGCGCAGTTCCGGCTATGGTGGTCTACATTCTGTTTTGGCCAATCTCTAAGGCATTCACGATTGTCAATGAGTGGGTTTTTAAGCGAATGGGAGCAGATTCGAGTGCTTCAGGAGCGTTACGCGTATTTGGCCTTGCCGATTTGAACAGCTTGGTGGACGAGGCCAGCCAAAAAGAAGAGCAGGATCCCGAGGTGGAACTCTTCCGCAACGCCCTCGACTTTGCCGAAGTAAAGGTCCGCGCGTGCATGGTTCCGCGCCCAGAACTGGCGGCGGTTCCACTGACCATCAACCTCGACGACCTGCGCGCCAAATTTGTGGAAACCGGCTTTAGCCGCCTGATTGTCTACCGCGAAGAGCTTGACGATGCCTTTGCCTACGTGCATCAATTTGAATTGTTTAAAAAGCCGCGCACGCTCAAATCGGTTCTGACACCCCTTTCGTTCGTGCCCGAGGCGATGAATGCCCAAGACGTCTTTCAGCAGCTCATTCGCGAGAAGCGAAGCATGGCCCTTGTGGTAGACGACCTTGGCGGTTTAGTGGGCATGGTTACCCTCGAAGACATTATCGAGGAGCTTTTTGGTGAAATTGACGACGAGCACGACCAGGATTCTCTCGTGGAACAGGTCCTAGAAGATGGAACCTACCGCCTAGACGGTCGCCTCGAAGTGAACTACCTCAATGACCAGTATGCCCTTGGGTTTCCCGAGTCTGATCGATTTACGACGCTGGGCGGCTTGATTACCGACTTGGCGGGCAAGCTTCCGGAGCCCGGTGATACCGTGGTAGTCGGGGCGTGGCGTCTCGAGGTTGAGGGCATGGAAGTTCAGCGTGTCAAGCAAGTTCTAGTGCGCCGCGACGCGTGATTTTAAGGTTGTAGTGCCGCCAGGTCGTTGTATATTCGCGACCTTATTTACACCTAGATATGGGACTTTTTGAAGCTATCCGCAGCCGTTCCGGACTCGTCATCGGAGTCATCGGTATTTCCTTGGTTGCCTTTGTTTTGACGGACTTTTTGACCTCCGGTAACATGCTCTTTCAGGGCGACCGCGACGTAGTCGGCCGAATTGAAGGCGAGAAAATTTCGTACCTCGACTTCAATAAAGAGGTAGAGGAACTCAGCCAAAATCCACAGTACGCTCAAGCAAGTCCGCTTCAGATCAGCGAGTTGGTGTGGAACAACATCTTGAACGAAAAGCTGTTGGTCAACCCAATGGCAGATCTTGGGTTCACGGTAACGACCGAGGAGCTTACTAAGGTTATTGAAATGACCCCGTCTGTGCAGCAAATGCCGGGCTTGCAGGATCCGAACACCGGACAGTTCCGTCCCGACTTGCTGCGCAGCGCGCTTCAAAACCTGCGCGATCAGCGCGAGAGCTCTCCCGAGGCTGCGGCCCAATGGGCTAGCTGGGTGGCCTACGAGCAGGACGTTAAGAACCAAGCATTGAGCAACAAGATTTATGATGCGGTAGCGGCTGGAATGCGCATGCCGCAGAGCCTTCAGCTCGCCCAAAACACGCGCAACAACCGACAGCTGCAGCTCAAGGTGGCGGCGATGACGGTGGCTGAAATCAAGGACGGCGACGTTCAGCCGACCGAAGATGACTTCCAAGCCATTTACGACGAGTACAAAGCGAATTTTAAGGTGACCAGACCACTTCGCGACGCGATGGTGGCCGACTTCCCCTTGACGCCCTCAGAGCAAGACTTGGCGACGGCTAAGGCCGAACTTTCTAAAATTGCCGCGGATTTTGCTGCTTCCGTAGACGACAGCGCCTTCGCGGCGGCGAATACCGACGTATTCGTTCCCATCGCATTGCGCCCTGAGGCAACGATCAATCCGAACGTGCTGCCCTTCATTCAAGGCAAGGGTACGGGCTTTGTTTCAGAGCCAATTCAAGACGGCGACGTGTACCGTGTGGTCAAAGTAATGGGTCGTGCCGCGCTTCCTGATTCAGCGCGCGCCAAGCACATTCTGATTGCCTTTGCCGGCGCAGAACGTTCTCAAGCCACCCGCAGCTACCAAGAGGCTCAGGCCTTGGCAGACAGCCTGCTCAAGCAGCTCAAGGGCGGTGCTTCGTTCACGGAGCTCAGCAAGCAGTACAGCAGCGACGTGGTGGCCGCTTCCAAAGACGGCGACCTGGGTTGGTTCCAGCCTGGACAAATGACCCCGGCGTTTGAAGCTTTTTGCTTCGAGAAGAGCACGGGTTCGCTGGATCTCGTAGAAACTGAGTTTGGTTTCCACCTCGTTCAGGTTACGGGTCAGAAAGGTGCACGCCCCGCCGTTCGCTTGGCCGAAGTGGTGCGCCGTGTGACGGTAAGTCCTGAGTCAGAGCAAAAAGTGTACGCCAAAGCAGGTGAACTTGCTAAGTTGCTTCAAGATGGCATGAAGGCTGAAGATGCCGCGAAGAAGGTTGGAGCACAGCTAATTCCTGCGCGAAACGTGCGCGCAACCGATGCATCGGTAATGGGAATGGCCGAAAACCGTGAGGTGGTTCGTTGGATCTTTAACGAAGAACGCGAAGTGGGCGACGTAAGCGTGATCAACAACAACTACAAATCGTATGCAGTCGTGCAGCTTACGGCTGTATTTGAGGAGGGCTACAAGCCACTGGAGTCGGTAAAAGAAGACCTTAAGCCCCTCGCGCTGAACCGTGCCAAGGTCCGTGTGCTTGCCGAGCGACTCGCTGCCAAGAAGAACCCAGAGTGGACCGACGCCAACGTGACGCTCGCGGCTCCATACCTGCCAACCGGTCGCGAGGCGAAGGTGGTGGGCCTAGCAGCCGGATCTAAGGTGGGCTTTACGTCGGAGGTGATCGAGGGAAGCAACGGTGCGTACCGCTTCAAGTTGGTGAACGCGTTCGATGCGCCTAATACGTTAACTCCGGCCGACGTGGCTGCTGAAAATAACCGTCTAGCGGGCAGCGTGCAGCAAATGCTGCTGCAGTCACTGCTCCAGTCGGCTAAAGTGCAAGACAACCGCGGAGCGTTCTACTAAGTCGTTCCTAGACGTAGCGAAAAAGCCCGAGGCCGCATGGCTTCGGGCTTTTTTTGTGCCGTTCCTGGGGG
>JBEBBW010000022.1:0-25540 GCA_041158165.1 Bacteroidota bacterium | reverse complement strand
GAAGCGACATGGGGTGCGGATTTAAATTGGTTCCGCAAAGGTAACCCTTGATGCAGCCCTTTGTTCGATAAAACGTCAGTGTCCGTGGCCGGCGTAGCCGCTCAACGCGAAGCCCGCGGCGATGCCAACCAATACCACCAGCCATGTGCGCAACGGCAGGCGGTGGTCCTTCTGCACCTCAAACAAAATGGTGCTGGATACGTGCAAAAAGATGCCGACGACGAGGCTGCCGACGACCACGTCGACGTGGGGGTGGGGCGGAATCAGCAACCCGGCCGCCGCGCCCATCGGGGCAGCCACGGCGAGCGCAGCCATGGCAATGGCTCCGCGTTGCGCATTAATACCTTGATGCTGAAGCCAGTGCGCCACGAGGGCTGCGATGGGCAGGTTGTGAATGGCGAGCGACACGACAAAGGCCGTCTGGGCGCCCTCGCTCAGTCCAAACAGCGGCACCGCTTCGGCAAACGAGTGAATCCAAAGTCCGAGAAACGCCGGCCAGGGGTTGCCGTGGCCGTGGGTGTGGCCGTGTTCCAAGCCTTTAGACAGGCCGTCGAGCGCAAACTGCAGAAAGTAGCCGATGACGATCCAAAGGCCCCAGGTGCTGCTCGGAACCGATTCGTGGGCACTCGCCTCGGCCAGCTCGGGCATCCACAAAAATACCGTGACGGCGAACAGGAAGGCGCCCGAAAAGGCATTGGTGGTCGAAAGCCAGGTCTTGGGCAGCATCTTGCGGCCCAACCACGCACCAACGACCAGCGGCATCGCCAGGCCTAGAAGCAGCAGCACGTCGTTCATGGCGCTAAAGTACGGCCAACCGCGATGCAGCGCGGGCTGGTGGGCGACCAGGGACTGCCGTCGTAGTCGCCCAGAAAGCTGAGTTTGGTCAGTCCGGCGGCGGCAAAAAATGCCTCAAAGTCAGTTTGTTCCAGCAGCATGACGCGCTCGCTGAACGCCTCAACGCGGTCGCCGTCGGTGACCTCAATGGTTTTGTGCACAAAGTCCTGATCTAGCCAACGACGCTGGCGAAAGGTGATTCCCTGCAGCTCTTGCACGTCTTCGGCAACGAGGTTGGCGCGCACCTCGGGGGAGTTCAAAAAGTCCACCACCAACACCCCGCCGGGCCGTAGGGCGGCGGCCATGTGTGAAATCGCTTGGCGGTGGGTTTCGCGGTCGTCAAAAAAACCGAAGCTCGTGAACCAATTGACCACGGCGTCGTAGGGCGCGTAGGGCAGGCGGTCGAGCATGCTCCCCACATAAAGTTTGGGGCTTAGCCCGCGCTCTGAGGCAATTGTTTGGGCCTCGTTGATGCGGTGCGCAGCGAGGTCGATGCCCGACACGTCGTAGCCCTGCTCGAGCAGCGGCCACAGGTGGCGTCCGCGTCCACAGCCCACGTCGAGAATGCGGGCGCCGGGCTCGAGCTGAAGGTGGCGCACCAGGGTTTGAACCGCCTGCCGGGCCTCCGCTTCGCTTCGGTGGGCATACAATAGGGGGTAGTAGGGCGAGTCAAACCACATGGCGGCAAAAGTAGCGCGTCGCGGGTTAGGCCGTCAACCAGAGGTTCGAAAGGGCCTTGGCGGCGCCCACGACGGCGGCGGCGAGCACTACCCAGCGCACAGCGGGCTGGGCGGCCGGAATCCGCACCACGTAGCGCGCACCCAGCCACGCGCCGGCGGCTGAACCGACCGCGAGCCACAGGGCTGCGCCCCAGCGCACGTCGCCCAAGAACAGGTACACCAGGGTGGCGGGCACGGCCAGTACCAGCGCCAAGATCAGCTTGATTACGTTGGCGTCGCGCAGCGTCCAGCGTTCCACGAGCACCAGCGCGGCCAGCATCATGATTCCAATGCCCATTTGCACAAAGCCGCCATAAACGCCAATGGCAAAAAACGTGAGCCAGGTGGTCCAGCCGCCGTTTCGGCGCGCTTGGGTCGCGAGCCACTTCGAGGGTTTGGTGAACAGGGTAAAGAGCATCAGCGTCATCACTACCGCGATGCTGGCCTCCATAAAGGCGGGGTTGGCGAGGCTTCCGAGGAGTCCGCCCAAGAGGCTGCCGCCAAAGGTGGGCAGGGCCAGGCGGCGGCTTTCGCGCATCAGGTAGCGCTTGCGCGCGGACTTGCGCACGCTGAACACCGCGGTCAAGGTTTGGGCCATCACGCCGACGCGGTTGGTGGCGTTGGCCACGGCCCCGTTAAGGCCCGAACCCAGCAGCAGCGTGAGGGTAATGGCCGAGCCGTTCCCGGCCAAGGTGTTCACGACCCCGGCGAGGAGTCCGCCGGCGAAAAAAAGGAGGTCGTTGACCATGGCGGCAAAGGTAGGGGATGTACTTTAGCACATATGAAGAAAAGCGTTGTTTTCCTTGCCGTACTTGGCCTTGTGGCGTGCAGCCAGCAACCCAAATCGGGCGAAGTGAACTTCTCGGTCGCCGTCGACACCCTAGAAATGGACGCCCTGAGGTTTTATACCGTCAACTATGAGGTGTGGAGCAATCCCAGCGACACCGGGGGGCTCAGCCTGAACATTCAGTCGGCTCTGAGCGCGGGCGACGCCGCCGACACCAACCGAGCGACCGACTACCTGCCCGCGGGCGACACCCTTCGCGGCAGCTTTTACCACCTCAGTGTGCCGGTGACCGCCGGAGCCGCCGAACTCGACTTCTCCGTTACGAAAATCAAGCATCCGTGAAGCACATCGGCGTACTGACCTCGGGGGGCGATTCGCCCGGAATGAATGCCTGCGTTCGGGCCGTTGTGCGCACCGCCGACCGCCACGGACTGCAGTGCACGGGCTTTTACCGTGGCTACGACGGCGTGCTGGCCGGCGACCATACGCCGCTCACGCGCTTTGACGTGCGCAACATTATTCACCGGGGCGGAACCTTTCTGCAGACCGCGCGCAGCGACGAGTTCCGCACCCCCGAAGGCCGTGCCAAAGCGGCGGCCAACTTGCGCGCCCTGGGCATCGAAGGCCTAGTGGTGGTGGGCGGCGACGGCTCGTTCACGGGCGCCAAGCTGCTCAGCGAAGAACACGGAATCCGGGTAATGGGTTGCCCGGGCACCATCGACAACGACCTTTTTGGCACCGACTACACCATCGGCTACCAAACGGCGGTCGACACGGCGGTCGAAGCCGTCGACAAAATCCGCGACACGGCCGTGTCCCACAACCGCCTCTTCTTTGTCGAGGTAATGGGCCGCGACGCTGGATTCATTGCCCTGCGCACCGGCATCGCGAGTGGGGCAGAGGGGGTGCTGATTCCCGAAACCACGACCGACATCGACCGGCTGATCAACTACCTGCGCACCGACCACCAGAAAAAGCGCCGCTCGGGCATCGTCATTGTGGCCGAGGGCGACGACAGCGGCGGAGCCTACGCCGTAGCCAAGCAGGTCCAGGCCGAATTCCCCGACTGGGACACCAAAGTGACCATTCTAGGCCACACCCAGCGCGGAGGCAAACCCAACGCCTTTGACCGCATTCTCGCCAGCCGCATGGGCCACGCCGCCGTAAACGCCCTGGTCGCCGGCCGCAACCGCGAAATGGTGGGCGTGCAAGGCCACGAAGTGGTCTTTGTGCCGCTGGAGCAGGCCATCAAGCACCACGCCAGCATCAGTCCCTACCTGCTCGAGCTGGTCGACGCCCTATCCTAATGGCCGAGGCGCGCTGGGTCGACGTGGTGGTGCCTGTGCCGGTGCGCACAGCGTTCACCTATGCCTGGCCGCTGGACCGCGAACCCGAACCGGGGTTGCGCGTGTTTGTGCCCTTTGGGCGCAACCGCGTGCTGCTCGGAGTGGTCGTTTCGGTGCGGACCGACGCGCCCGACTACACCGCCAAAGACGTGCTTCGTTGCGTCGACGAGCGCCCCAGCTTTCAGCGCCAGCAGCTCGCGCTGTGGTACTGGATTTCAGAATACTACCTCTGTGCGCCCGGCGAGGCTATGGCGGCCGCAATGCCCGGATTCATGCAGGTCGAGCCCGACGACGAGGCACCCTACACCCTGCGGGACGACGGCGTGTGGTCGGTTCGATTCGCGGCTCCGCGCCACGACGGCGACGCGGTCAACCGGGCGTTTGAGAGTTTGGCCCGCGCGAAGCTTCAGGCCGAAGCCCTGCTGCGCTACTTTCAGCTCGCCTTAGAGGCCGAGCCCGACGACAACCGCCATCCCTGGGTTGCGGTGGCCTCGCTGACCGCTGAAGGATCCGACGTCAAGCCCGCCCACCTCTCGGCGCTGGTCGAGCGCGGAATCCTCGAGCGCGAACTCCGCCCGCTGGACCGAAGCCTTGACCTGGGCGATGCGCTGGCCTTACCTGAGCTAAGCGAAGCCCAGTCTGCAGCCCTTGCCGAACTTAGTTCGGCGGCTGGACAACCCGCGCTGCTTTGGGGCGCCACCGGGTCGGGCAAAACCGAAGTTTACCTGCACCTGGCGGCCCACGCGCTCGAAGAGGGCAAGCACGTGCTGCTCATGGTGCCCGAAATCGGACTCATTCCTCAAGTGCTTCGCCGCGCCGGGCGGGCTTTGGGCGCCGAACGCGTAGCTGCCTGGCACCACCAGCTAGCCGACGGGGAGCGCCGTGCCCTTTGGGACCATTTGCTGGACCCCGATTCGGCCCCGCGGGTCGTGGTGGCCACGCGCTCGGGAATACTGCTTCCCTGGCACCGCCTCGGACTAATTGTGGTCGACGAAGAACACGAAACCAGCTACAAGCAGCAGGAACCTGCTCCGCGCTACCACGCCCGCGACGTGGCCGTGTGGCTGGCCCAACAGAAAAAAATTCCGATTGTGTTGGGATCGGCGACGCCCTCGGCCGAAACCTGGCACCACGCCGCCACCGGCAAGTACGCCCGGGCCGCACTCAGCGAGCGGTATTCTGGCGTGGCTTTTCCAGAAGTGCGCGCGCTGAGCACCCTCAAAGCCCAGGCGCTGCACCAAGAAGTGGGGCCGTTCACGCCCGAAGCCTACGCCGCCGTAGCCCAAGCCTTGGTTGACCGCCAGCAGGTGCTGGTCTTTCAAAACCGCCGAGGGTATGCTCCGGTGCTGACCTGCATGAACTGCGGGTGGATTGAGCCCTGTTCGGAGTGCGACGTCTCGCTGACCTACCACAAAAAAGCGCGGCAGCTCGTTTGCCACTACTGCGGGCTCCACAAGGACTTGCCCCAGACCTGCCCGCAGTGCCGCCAATCGGCCTGGGACTGGCGCGGACTCGGAACCGAGCGCATCGAAGAAGAAGTCGAAGCACTTTTTCCGGAGGCGCGCATCCTTCGCGTGGATTCCGATTCGACCCGAAGCAAGCGGGCCATGAGCGACTTTTTGCAGTGGATGGAGTCGGGCGAAATCGACCTCGTCGTCGGAACCCAGATGGTGGGCAAGGGGCTCGACATCGCCGGCCTGGCGCTCGCCGTCGTGACCAACGCCGATACGATGCTGAGCCGCCCCGACTTTCGGGCCCACGAACGCGCCTTTCAGCTGCTGCTGCAGGTCGCAGGGCGCACCGGCCGACGCGAGCAGCGCGGTCTGCTTCTCGTGCAAACGGCCACGCCCGGGCATCCGGTGCTGCAAAAGGTGGCCGACCACGACGTAGCGGGCATGATGGACCTCCTACTTCGCGACCGTGCGGAGCACCATTATCCGCCCTTTGCCCGAATGCTGCGCATCGAGGTGCGCCACCGCAAGGAGTCGGTGGCCCGCGACGTCGCCCATTTTTTGGCCGAAAACCTGCTGCGCGCACTCGCCGGCGGAATCCTTGGCCCCGACGCCCCGCCCGTGGCCCGCGTTCAAGGGCTGTTTCGCCAGCATTTATGGGTCAAATTGCCGGCCGACGGCAGCGTAAAGGCCACGAAGCGCCGCGTGCTCAAGGAGCTCGACGGGCTCATCTACCATCCCCACGGACGAAGCGTCCGCGTCGTGGTTGATGTGGATCCGATTTGATTTTGGCCAAAGGCCAAAACCAGCAACTAGTTACATAGCCAACTAGCTACCTAGCTAACCAGCCAACCAGCAACTAGTTACCAGCTACTCGTTCCAGCACCATCGCCGAAGCGCCGCCGCCGCCGTTGCAGATGCCGGCCGCGCCGTAGCGGGCTTGGCGGTCCTGAAGCACGTGGATCAGCGTTACGAGGATGCGCGCACCCGAAGCGCCCAGTGGGTGCCCCAGCGAAACCGCACCGCCGTGCACGTTGGTTTGGTCGGCGCGAATGCCCATGAGGTCCATGTTGACCAAGCCCACGACGCTAAATGCTTCGTTGAGCTCAAAAAAGTCGATGTCAGCCACGCTGATTCCGGCGCGCTGGGCGGCCAACGGAACGGCTTTGGCCGGAGCCGTCGTGAACCACTCGGGCTCGTGGGCGGCGTCGGCCGCTCCCGCGATTCGGGCGAGGGGCTTGAGACCTAGGGCCTTGGCCTTTTCTTCAGACATTAGCACCAGCGCGGCGGCTCCGTCGTTCAGGGTAGAGGCGTTGGCGGCGGTTACGGTTCCGTCTTTGGTGAAGGCGGGGCGAAGCGATCCGACCTTTTCGCGCACCACGTTTTTGTATTCCTCGTCTTCGGTGACGGCCACGACGTTGCCCTTGCGGTCGGTTACCTCAACCGGCACCACTTCGTGGGCAAACTTGCCCGCGGCCCAGGCTGCGGCGCTGCGGTCGTAGGATTCGAGCGCAAAAGCGTCTTGCTGCTCGCGGCTGTAGTGGTGTTCTTTGGCACACATGTCGGCACACACGCCCATCACTTGCTGGTCATAAACGTTTAAAAGTCCGTCTTTAGTGATGCCGTCCACCAAGGTGGTGTTGCCAAACTTCGTTCCCAAACGGCTGCCGGGCAGGTAGTGCGGAACCTGAGACATGTTCTCCATTCCGCCCGCTACGACCACGTCAGCCTCACCAAGGGCAATGCTTTGGGCCGCCAGGGCCACCGCCTTCATGCCCGACGCACACACTTTGTTCACCGTGGTGCACGGAACCGTATTGGGCAAACCAGCGCCCAGAGCTGCCTGGCGCGCCGGAGCCTGACCCACGTTGGCCTGCAGCACGCAGCCCATCATGACTTCGCTAACTTCCTTAGGGTCAAGGTTTATTTTGGCCAGTGCGCCACGAATGGCGGCAGCGCCAAGTTGCGTGGCGGGCACGCTGCTGAGTGCGCCCATGAAGCTTCCGATCGGGGTCCGCACGGCAGACACAATAACTACGTTTTTCATCATCAAAAGGTTGTGCTGCGAAGATACTGCTCGGCTATGCTAAATCATCTTCGGAACGTATATTTGCAGCCCTTCAGCCAAGGGTTAACCACTCTTGAAATCAATCCCGGTGAGGTGGGTGAGAGGCTGAAACCAGTAGTTTGCTAAACTGCCGTACGGGTAACTGTACCGCGGGTTCGAATCCCGCCCTCACCGCCAGCGCTAACCTAGCGCACTGAAACCAGCCCCCGGGCTGGTTTTTTTTTGGATGCAGCGCACCGAGTCTAACCTCGTGTTTAGCGAGGAGAGCAGCATCCAAAAAGACGTCGACACGGAACGTGCCGACGCCGTGCGCTTAGGTTGGCGCTGGGCAACCCCTTCAGCGGGAACGCCGAAGGCAATCCCGTTCCACCCCCACGGGAACGCCGAAGGCAATCCCGTTCCAACCCCAAGGGAACGCCGAAGGCAATCCCTACCTTCGCAGCCTAACCCCCACGAAACTATGCTCCACGTCGGACTCACCGGATCCATCGGCAGCGGCAAATCCACCGCCGCCGCTCAATTTGAACAGCTCGGAATCCCGGTGTACTACGCCGACGACGCCGCCAAGCGCCTCATGACCGATTCCGCGCCGCTTCGCGAGGCGATTGAGCGTGAATTCGGACCCGGAATCTACCTCGACGGCGTGCTGCAGCGCAAGGAACTCGCCGCCCGAGCCTTCGCCAGCGACGAAAGCACCCAACGCATCAACGCCTTGGTGCACCCCGCGGTGCACGACGACTTTGTGGCCTGGTTTGCCCAGCAGTCCGCCCCCTACGCGGTGCGCGAAGCAGCCATTCTCTTTGAATCGGGAACCTACCAAAACTGCGACGCCGTGGTGCTGGTGGAAGCCCCGCTCGACCTGCGTGTGCAGCGCGTCATGCAGCGCTCCGGACTGACCGAATCGGAAGTCCGCCAGCGCATCGCACGCCAGTGGCCCGACGCCCAAAAGCGCGCCCTGACGACGCCCAAAGATTTTATTCTCGACAACAGCGGGAGCGAAGACGCGCTCCGCGCCCAGGTGGTCGCCGTGGACGCGGAACTACGTCGCCGCGGGGCTTAATCGCCGCCTCGAGGACGCCTCAATTCGCAGATTTACTCCGCTTCGCCGACCGGCAGCAGCAGGTGGGCGTGCTTGACCACGTAGGAGCCGGGCTCGAGCTTGGCGATGCCGATCGCCGCGTTTTGGCGGTAGCGCACGTCAACCGCCACAGGCGTGATCTTCGTGCCCTCGACCCGAAGCACCGAAGCTTGGTCGTTGTAAAACACAAGCGCCTCTTCGGGCAGCGAAGCGAGTTGTTCGGGATTGCTTTCGATTTGAGCGCGAACAAATTGCCCCGCGCGCAGCCCGGGCTGGGGCCCTTCAGGATGGGCATGGACCAAGTACGAACCGCCGGCGCCCTGGGCCTTGCTGACCTGCATGATGCGGCCGCTATAAACCTGCTCGTCGGAACCCAAGCGGTAGGTAAGCTGCTGGCCCACCGTCAGCTTGGCGACGTCGGGCCCAAAAACGTGGAGCTCGAGGTGGCTGTGGCTCGGGTCCTCCACCGTCATCAGCACGTCTTCGGGGCGAACGTAGCCGCCCAGCGTAGCCTTCAGGTCGTGAACGTATCCGTCGAACGGAGCCCGAACGCTGACGCTGCGCTGAATGCCCTTGCGCACCACCACGTCGGGGTCGATTCCCAGCTGCTGGAGCTGGGCTTTGGCCGACTGAAGCCGCGCACTCCAGCTTCCGAACTCGGCCTTGCGCTGCTGCACCTCGCGGCTGCTGGCGGCATCTTGAGCTTGCAGGTTGGTGCTGCGCTCCAGTGCCGATTTGGCCATTTTGTACTGGCTTTGGGCCTCGAGGTAGGACTCTTGAATGCGCACGTAATCCGGGTGCTCCAGGGTCAAAAGCACCTGGCCCTTGCGCACCAAATCGCCTTCGTAGGGGGCAATGCTGCGCACAAATCCGCCAAGCGGAGCATTGATGCTCGCCTTGCTTTGGGGCGGAATTTCCACACGGCCGTTGCATTCGATGACGGTGCTAAACGTTTCGGTGCGGCTCGAATCCAGGGCCACTCCTTGAGCGGTCATTGCCGAATCGTTCCAATCCATGAATTCGGCGGCGGCAGGTTCCGCGTCAGCAACGGGTTCCGAAGAACATGCTGCGGCCAGTGCGGCCAAGGTGAAAAACGTAAGTAAACGGTTCATAGCGAAGTAGGATGCGTTGATTGGTAAAACTGAATTTGGCAAACGGCCGTTTGGGCCGACAACATGGCGTCAAAGTGGGCCTGCGCTAGGCTCCAGGCGTTGGATTGGGCTTGGCGGTACTCAAAAAAGTTGATTTCGCCTTCGCGCAGCTGGGCCGAAAGGCCCTGGAACAGCCGATCGAGGGTCGACCAGTCCGCTTCGCGGGGAAGCCGATCGGCCCACCGTGCGGCGTTGCGGCGTTGGGCCTCGAAGTCGTAGCGCATTTGCCGAAGGGCATAGGCCGTCTCGACCTCGGTTGCTTCGGCCGTCAGGCGGGCTTGGCGCTGCCGAGCTTGGGCGGCAGGGTCCAAGGGCACGGCAACGCCGACAATGAGTCCCTGGTAGCCCGGAACCTTCTCGAGTTCCTGGCGGAATCCGCCCACGGACCATTGCGGGCTCCAAGCGCTCACCGACGCCAAGCGGGCATCGGCACTCGCGGTGCGCTGCGCGCCCTCGGCAGCGGCCACCAGGGCGGGATGCAGGTTGGTGTCGAGGTCAAGGGCAATCGAGGTAGCGGTCAGCGCCTTCGGCCCCTTGGGCCAGCTGAGCCCCGTCGCAGCCGTTAAGTCGGCGGCCAACATTTCTACCTCGTTTTCTAAGGCGGTCAGCGTAACAGACCATTGATCGAGCGCTAATTGGGCCGAAATTCCCTCGGTGCCCGACCATTCCCCGTTGGCCACGCGAGCGCGGATTCGCGCCGCATCCTGGGCCAGCTGGCTTTGGACCGACGACGCGAACGCCAGCCGTCCGCGCGCAACCTCGTAGCCAGCGTGAAGCATCCGAACGTCGCGCTCCAGGGCGCGAAGCTGAACCTCGGCCTCGGCCTGCTTCCAGTCCACGTTGGCCGCGTTGCGTTGTCCGCGCGCCACGTGCTGGGCGACGGATCCGAGCGGCTGCTCATACGAAACGTAGCGGTCCATGTCAATGGCGTTCATTTGACCGTACTGGGCGGTCACCTGGCCGCTGCCAAGCACCACGGTGGGCTCAGCTTTGGCAATGCGCACCTGGAGCTGGGCAAGCTGCGCGCTGGCGTGCACTTTTTGGGCCGCAGCAACCGCCTCGGCCGCGGTGGGTGCGCTTTGGGCCAAGGCGCCGGTCGTCGCCGCCAGCAACAAGGCCACCGCGAGGTGCGACGGCTTGAGCCAGCGCTTGAAGCGAATCAGCAGCAACGGAAGCACGCCCAACGTGAGCAGGGTAGCCGAAACCAGTCCGCCAATAACCACGGTCGCGAGCGGCTTTTGGACTTCAGCACCCGCCGACGTCGAGAAGGCCATGGGCACAAACCCGAGCGCGGCCACGGTGGCGGTCATCATCACTGCCCTTAACCGGTCTGCGCTGCCCTGAACCACAGCTTCGTTCCACTCCAGTCCTTGGTTGGCCAGTTCGCGCACGCGGCTGGCGAGCACAATTCCGTTGAGCACCACTACCCCAAACAGGGCGATGAAGCCAATGCCGGCCGAGATACTAAAGGGCATTCCGCGCAACGCCAAAAACGCCACGCCACCCACCGCCGACAGCGGAATCGCCGAGAAAATCACGCCGGCATAGGCCACGCTGCCAAAGGTGAAGTAAAGCAACACCAAAATAAGCGCAAGTGCCACGGGAACAGCCACTTGAAGGCGAGCCACCGCGGCGCGAAGGTTTTCAAAATCGCCCCCAATGTGCAGTCGGTAGCCCGCCGGCAGCGGAACGTCCTGCTCGAGCTTGGTTTCGATGTCGGCCACGACGCTGGCGATGTCGCGTTCGCGCACGTTGATGCCGACCGAAATGCGTCGGCTGGTCTGCGACCGGCTGATTTGCGACGGGCCGACCGTTTCGATGCGCTTCGCTACGGCGGTAAGCGGAATCAGTTCGCCGTTCGTGCTTCGGAGCATGAAGTTGCCGGCATCCGCGTCGTTTCGGTGGTCTTGGTCCAAGCGCACCGCCACGTCAAAGCGACGTTGGCCTTCGTACACGGTTCCGGCAATTCCGCCCGCAAATCCGTGTTCAATAGCTTGGCTAACCTGACTGAGGGTAATGCCGTGGTAGGCCATGGCCTGGCGATCGGGCACCCACCGGTGAAAGCGCATTCCTTGGGTCGCCTCGACCTTGATGTCGGCTGCTCCCGGAATCCCTTCGACCGCCGCAGCCATTCGGGCGGCAATAGCCGCAAGGGTGTCGAGGTCGTCGCCGTACACCTGAAGCGCGATGTCGGACTTGGATCCGCTGATCAATTCATTGAATCGCAGCTGAATAGGTTGCGTGAATTCAAACAGCGCACCCCAAACGTTGGTCAGTTCGGCTTCCATCTTCGCGACGAGTTCTTCGCGCGTTTCGGCGCTGGTCCATTCCGACTTGGGCTTGAGCAGAATCATCACGTCGGCCGCCTCCATCGGCATGGGGTCGGTCGGAACCTCGGCGGTGCCAATCTTGCTCACCACGTGCTTCACTTCGGGGAACTTGGCCATCAGGCGTTGCTCGGCCTGGGTCGTGATGCGGGTCATTTCGTGAAGGTTGCTGCCGGTCGGAATCGACAGCTGCATTGCCAGGTCGCCCTCTTCGAGGCTCGGTATAAACACGCTGCCCAGTTGCTGAAAAACGACCAGTGCGCCCAAAAACAGGCCCACAGCCGCCGACAGAACCCATCCGCCCTTGGGAATGCTGCGGTTCAGCAGGCCCTCGTAGCGCACGCGAAGCTGGTGCATCACCTTTTCAGAGCGGTTTTCGCCCTCGCCAGGCTTCAGCACCAAGGCCGCTAGGGCCGGCACATAGGTCACGCTGAAAATCAGGGCGCCAATGAGCGCAAAACCCACCGTCTGCGCCATGGGGCGGAACATTTTGCCCTCGATGCCCGTCAACGTCAGGATGGGCACAAACACCACCAAGATGATGACCACGCCAAAGGCGGCAGACTGGTAAATCGCCCCCGCGCTCTTGGCGACCACCGCGTCGCGCTCCACCGACGGCATTCGGGCTTTGCCGTGCATCGCGGCCAGCACGGCCTCGACGACGATGACGGCCCCGTCGACCACAATGCCGAAGTCAATGGCCCCCAGCGACATCAAGTTGGCCGACACGCCCGCCAACCTCATGCAGCTCAGTGCGAACAGCAGCGAGAGCGGAATCACACTGGCCACCACGAGTCCGGCCCGAAGGTTTCCGAGCAGTAGAATCAGCACAAAAACCACGATCAAGCCGCCCTCAATGAGGTTGCGGCTCACGGTGCTCAATGCGCGGCCAACCAAATCAGAGCGGTTGAGGTAGGGTTCGATGCGAATCCCCGGAGGCAGGCTTTTTTCAATCGAAGCCATGCGGTCCTCAATCGCCTGCGTCACCTCGTAGCTGTTGGCGCCCTTGAGCATCAAGAAAATGCCGCCAACCGCTTCGCCCTTGCCGTCGCGCGTCAGCGCCCCGTAGCGCGGAGCCGAGCCAAACGATACCTCGGCGATGTCGCGCACCAGGACCGGGGTTCCGAGCACGGGACTGCTCAGCGAAACCTGCTCAATGTCTTCGAGGGTTTGGTATAGGCCCTCAAGGCGGATGTACCACGCCTCCTCAGATTTCTCGATGTAGGCTCCGCCCGCGTTCTGGTTGCCTTGGGCCACCGCGTCGTACACGTCGGCCATCGTAAGCCCCACCTCGCTGAGGCGGTTGGGGTTGACGGCCACTTCGTACTGCTTGAGAAGTCCGCCAAACGAACTCAACTCCACCACGCCTGGAATACCGCTCAGCTGGCGCTTGATTTGCCAGTCGTGAATGCTGCGCAATTCCGCCAAATCGTAGTGGTGGCCGGCGTCGACCTCGAGGGTGTACTGGTAAATCTCGCCAAGTCCCGTCGTAATCGGCATCAGGCCTGGGCGTTCAATTCCAGCCGGAATCTGACCGGCCGCCTGGTCAATTTGTTCGTTGACCCGTTGGCGGGCGGCCATGTTGTCGACGTCGTCGCGGAACACCACGGTGACCACCGAGAGTCCGTAGCGCGACACACTGCGCACCTCTTCAACGCCGGCAAGATTGGCCATGGCCAGTTCCACGGGGTAGGTAATGAATTGCTCAACCTCCTGTGGCGCCAGGGCGGGGGCGGTGGTGACCACCTGAACCTGGTTGTTGGTGATGTCGGGAACGGCGTCAATCGGCAAGTGGATCGCACTGTACAGACCCCACGCCGCGAGCACGGCGGTTCCCAGGAATACGAGCATTTTGGCTCGCACAGAAAAATTTATAATACGTTGAATCATAGATGCTTAGCAAAGTTAACGGACGAGAGGTAGGCTGCCAGTGCAGCTGCGGAGTCACGCTAACGAGCTAGGCGGCGGTCTTCGGGACCAGGAACTGAGGTGTTCCTCAGGTATGAGGTGTGCATTTCGGGGCTGACCCAACCTAGGCTGCGGAATCCAGTGCGTTGTGGGTTCCTGCCCCGGCGTAACGCAGAGGTTCGGAAGCTGGACCTGGTCGATATCTTCTGGCGCCACGTCGCAGCTGCTGGGAGCGAAGTGCTGAAGGTGGTCTCCGCCCAAGTCCACGCTGAACAGCTTCCACAAGATGAACTCAGGCGGGTTGCTGTGGTCGTGCGGAACCATGCTGTGGCCCAGCATAAGCAGGGTCGCAAGGCCTAAAAGCAGGGTGCGGAACGTTGGCGTCTTCACGATTCGGTGGGGGTGGAACGCACAAAGTGCCAAACGCGCCAGGCCATAACGGCATTGACAAGGTAAAAGACGTACTTCGCCACGAAGGCGACGTTGCCAAACAAGATGTTCTGGTAAAGTTTCAACGAGTTGTATACCAACCAAAACACCCAGGTGTCGGCGTACATGCGTGGCATGTTAAGGGTTCCGCTGAACGTAAGCCCCGTGATGAGCGCGGTAACGACAAACTTCGATACGTCTTCGCTGGCGAGATCGTGCTGCAAAAAGCCCGTAAATCCGATGTAGTTGAGCCCAAAGGCCAGCACAAAAGCCCCGGCGGCAACGGCAAAGTAGTACCGGTCCAGGGTGCGCGGAACCCGGTTTTCCTTGCGGCTCCAAACAAAAAAGCTGAGCGCATTGCCGATCAACGACACGGGGTAGGTGAGGAAGGCCGCTTTGTTGCCCAAGAAGTAGTCTACGATCGCCGAGTTGACGCTGGTGACGACGCCCACGGCGTTGCCCCAATTCTTGCGCTTGGTAGCCCAGCGGGTGCCCATCATGCTCACGGCGGCTCCGACGGTGCTCAGTATTCCGATGGGAAGCCCCGCCACTTCGGTCTTGTGGAAGCCCAATGCGATGGATGACGCCACCACCGTGACGACGCCCAGCAGGTCCATCCACTTGCTTTCAGTGATTTGCTTGAGGCGGGTCGACATGGAGTTAGAACAAAATTTTAGCGAAATGGTGCGCGCCGGGCTCGCACTGGGCAATTCGTTCTGACGCAAGAACGGCGCCGAGGGCAAATCCTCGCCGATTGTGGGCGACGTGGGTCAGTTCAATTCGGTCAATTTCAGATTCGTAGCACACGGTGTGGGTGCCCGGAACGGGATCTTCTCGGCGCGCAGTAATGGGCAGGCTGCCCGGCTGGGATCCGTTGAGGGACCAGCCTTTGAGCTCGGGAAAGTAGGGAAGGAGCCCTTCGGCAAAGCTGATGGCGGTGCCGCTGGGTGCGTCTTTTTTGGCCGTATGGTGTACCTCCTCGATGCTCGGACGGTACTGGTCGCGGTAGGGTGCGAGCAGTTCCGCCATTTGGCGGTTGAGCTGGAAGGCCAACTGTACCCCCAAACTAAAATTAGACGCGTAAATGAGGCGGTTGTGGGCGTTGAGAAAGGCGGCCTCAACGCTCGGCAGGTCTTGAAACCACCCTGTAGTGCCGCAGATGACGGGCTTGCCGAGTTCCGCAAGCCGTTTCAGGTTGGTCGCCGCCGATTCAGGCTGCGTGAATTCGACGACTACGTCGGCGTCGTGGAGGTCCCAGGCGTCGGTTGAGCGAATGCGAGCAACCACTTCGTGGCCGCGTGCGACCGCCTCAGCTTCAATGGCTTGGCCCATTTTTCCGTAGCCAAGTAACGCGATTTTTAATGCCATGCAATCGTCAAATTGGCCCCAAAGGTAGCGTTTGGCCCAAAGGCGGGTCGGATTCGCCCAGTTAAGCTCGGCGATACGTCAAAATCCACGAGGTGTCCGGCCGCATAGGCGTCTAGGACTTGAAACAGGTACCCGGCTCCAACGCCGAGGAACGCATAGTCTCTGCGTCGACGGTAGTCGTTTTGAAGTGAAAAGAGCTGGTTAACCGTGAATTGACCTTCAAATTCGTCGACCGTTAGCGGATCGCCGTCAAGTCGGTAGTCGATCGCTGTGCTCAGTCTACGGTAGCTCGCGAAGTTTTGGTAGAAGTAGTATCCGCTCCCGGCCATTATGCCCCAGGCGATGGGCGCTTTCCAGAGTTGCTTGTTGGCGATCTGGCCTGCACCGGGCAGGAGCGCGCTCGCCAGGGCTGCTTTTTCTGGCTGGCCCCAGGGTTGGCGGGTGTGCACGGAATCTGGCTGCGCCCAAAGGGTGCTGGCGCTCAGTAGGGTGAATAGGAATAGCGTGCGCACGGCGGGTCAAAAGTAGGGGTAAGGCTCCGAACGTGCTTAAATTTGCAGCCCATCAGTTCACAGAGCGCCACGGCCCCGTAGCATAACTGAATAATGCATCGCACTTCTAATGCGACGAGTGCAGGTTTGAATCCTGCCGGGGCTGCGCTCTTTGGTGGTGATGGTGAAGCCGGTGGCAGTTCGCACAAAGCAGTCGGCAATACTTGAGTTCATTTACGATGTACTCTTCGGATCGAAGGCGCAATTTTTCCCAAGTAAACGTCTTTAAATCAGGGCGTTCATGATGAATGTCAAACACTGGGTAGTTATCATGGGTCAACATCAATTCGCAGTCGGAGCATTTGCCACCCAAGTAGCGAATCACGGCTATTTTTCGTTCGCGCCACCGACCCTACGCTAATTGATTAAAGCACTTCTTACCGTACGAGCTCTTGCCGCTTCCACGGTCGTTTTGATTTTAAAAGTTGCTTATTTCTAGTGTGTTGAGGCATTTAGCGCACCTTCTAAGTTTGGCATCATTCATACGTTAATGTACGAAATTTTGCCACAAAAAAAGGCGCCGAAAGGCGCCTTTTTACGTCGGGAAGACAGGATTCGAACCTGCGACCCTCTGGTCCCAAACCAGATGCGCTACCACCTGCGCTACTTCCCGAGGGCTGCAAAGGTAAACAATTTGGCTGCTTCGTTTAGTGCGCGCACCGAAAACCATAAACTACATGCTCTAATGTTCGTTGGTTCATTGGTATCCGCTCCGTATATTGTTTGTCCGTTTTTAACGCCAACCACCATGAATAAAATCGCCTTCGCACTCCTCGGACTCCTTATCCTTCCCTCGTCCTGGGCACAGATCACGCTGAATACCACCACCGGCAGTACCGGGTACACCGGTTCAAACAGCTGCGGAACCGGTGCAACGGGGGCGTGCTACATCACCTTTCTGGTGGAGAATACCACAACCTCGCCCATTCAAATCACCCAAGTTGGCCAATGGACGGCAACGACCAACAACAGCAACACTGCTGATTTGTACACCAGTACCACCTCGTTGGCGGGCCCCATAACCGGTAATTTTGTGTCCACGGCGCCCCCTTCGGGTTGGTCCCTAGCGGCCAGTGGCACGGTGTCGGGCATCACCGCCACCGGAGTGAATCCGGTCCTATCCAACATTAACGTCGTTGTTCCCGGCGGCAGTTCCATCCGGTTTGCCTTGGTTTTATCAGGAACCATGAACTACAGCGGAACGGGAGCCGGTACCGCTTCGCCCAACACCTTCAGCAACAGCGGAATCAACCTAAAGGTAGGTGATGCCCAAATTAGTGGGGCCAATATTGGCTACGGGGGTGTGAATAACCCGCGCTTTTTCACGGGTTCAGTGAGCTTTATACCGCTCACTCCGTGCGCGGGAACTCCTGCGGCGGGTACCACCAACACCAGCCTTTCGGCGGTATGCCCCCTTCAAAACTTCAACTTGAGCCTGACGGGTGCCACCTTGGCCTCGGGTGTTTCCTATCAATGGGAATCGTCCTCGTCGGCCACCGGTCCCTGGACGGCCATTGCCGGGGCTACGTCCATGACTGCCACGGTTTCGCAAACGGTCAATACCTTCTATCGCTGTGCGGTCACCTGCAGCAACTCCGCAACGACGGTGTATTCCAATGCGGTGCAGGTCACCACGCTTCCGAATTTGGCGGGCGGAACCTACACCATCGGCTCGGGCGGAACCTACCCCACGTTTACTGCGGCTTTTGCGGCGGCGGCCTGCGGCGTGGCCGGTCCGGTTGTTTTTCAGGTTCTTACGAATTCTGCAGCCTTTAACGAGCAGATTGTGATTAACGAGATTCCGGGCATGTCCGCGACCAATACCATTACCGTGAAGGGCAACAACAACACACTTTCGTTTGCCTCAACGAATACCAACGAACGCCACACCCTGTTTCTCAATGGGGCGGACTTCCTTCGCTTTGAAGACCTAATTATTGAAGCTTCAGGAGCCACGCTTGGTTGGGCGGTCCGCATGAGCAATAACGCCAACAACAATACGTTCAAGCGCTGCGTCATTCGGACGAGCGAGACGTCGACCTCGTCGAGCTTCGCTGCATTCACGCTAACCCAATCAGCTACCGCCGCCACGGGCACCCAAACGGGGACGGCATCCAATCTGCTCATTGACTCCTGCCAAATCGTGGGTGGATACTACGGCCTTTGCTTGAACGGAAGCGGACTGAGTTTGGCCTCGCAGCCCACAAACAACACGGTGCGCAACACCAGCATCAGCAACTTTTACATCTACGGGGTTTATTCCTACGGTCAAAACAACCTAACCTTCGAATACAACGACATCAACCGCCTGACCCGGGCCACGGTAAGTACCTGCTACGGTCTGTACAACTACGGGCGAAATCCGGGCCTCAAGGTGGTAGCCAACCGAATCCACGATTTGGGCGGCAGCAACGGAACCACGGCGTTCGTATCCTACTTGATTTACTTTTCGAGCACTTCCGGAACGGCCGCCAGTCCGGTGCTGGTAGCCAACAACGCCATTTACAACGTGAACAACCTCGGAAGTACGCTGTACGGCATGTACATGCTCACGACCGACACCATTAATGTGCTGCACAATACCATCGACTTTAATTCCAATTCCGGAACGGGTACGGCCACCGTATACGGCGTGTTTTTCAGCGGCAACTTGACCCAGGTCAACTTCAAGAACAACATCATTCAAATTGCATCGTCGGGAACGGGCAACAAGTTTGCGCTCTACAATTCGTCCACAACGGCCTTGATGAATTCCAACCGCAACGGCATTCGGTTTACGTCAACCGTCGGCGGTGCGAGCAACTTTATTGCCGCCCGAAGTGCGACGATTACCTACCCAAGCTTGGCTGCGTGGACTGCGGCGACGGGACGCGATTCCAACAGCATCTCAAGCGACCCCATTTTCACCAACGTGCTGACGGGCGATCTCACCCCCATTTCGTTTGCCTACAACAATTCGGGAGAGAACCAATTGGCTCTTGTGCCCCTTGACCTCAATCGCGCTGCGCGCTCGACGACTCCAGATATTGGCGCCGTGGAGTACACCCCCTCGGGCTGCCCCGCTCCGTTCAACGTTTCGGTGACCAACGTTCGGGCAAATTCCGCAACCGTTAGCTACACCTCAAACGCAACCGCAACCAACTTGCAGTGGGGGCCCAAGGGCTTCGTTCCGGGTACGGGACAGGGGACGACGGTGTCTACCTTGTCGCACACCATCACGGGCCTCAACGCCTACACCGAATACGACGTGTACCTTCAAGGCAATTGCGGAACCCAGACCTCAGTATGGGTTGGTCCCTACTCCTTCAGCACCCCGGTACAGGTCGGTTGGGTGGAGAACTTTGCCAACGGCTACGACCCGCTGGCGGCGGTCCCCAAACCGCGCGCTTGGACCGAGCGCAACGCGGTGGCGGCAAACCCAACTCCGCTGGGAACCAATACCTCAGCCTGGATGCTCGACGGCTTCCTCAACGTCGGCACAACGGGAGCCGTCCGCAACCAAGTCCCCGTCACCTCAGTGGCCACCCAGGGTTGGACCATCACGCCCTCGATTGACTTGGGCAACGTGGCGCATACCACCTACTTCGAGTGGGATATGGGCGCAAAGGTGGCCAACGGTACCACGGCGGCTGTTTTGGGCAACGACGACACCCTGTTCGTCTTCATTTCGACCGACAACGGCACCACCTGGAACCGCAACCAAGCCCTCGCCAAGTACCACCGCGGTTCAGGCCTGAGTCCGTTTGGCGGAACCTATTCGGTTAACTTGAGCAGCTACACGGGGCTGGTGAAAATTGCGTTCTACATTGAGAGCTTGACCAACAGTTCGACCCATATCGGAGCAAACGACTACGACCTGTTCCTCGATAACGTCGCACTAAAATCGACGCCGACGCCCTGTCCTGCGGCCACGGTTTCGGTCGTTCCCTCCACCAATTCCGCAAGCGTTTCATGGACCGTGGGCGGAACAGCGACCACCCCAGCTACGGTCGCTTGGGGTCCGTTGGGCTTTTCCATTGGTTCGGGAGGTTCCGGTGCAAACCAGACTTCCGCTACGGTGAATCCCTTCACGCTAAGCGGACTTCAGCCCGGTACGACCTACCAGGTTTACGTGCAGTCTACGTGTGCTGCCACCCTGGGTCAGTGGGTGGGGCCGGTGACCTTCGTCACTCCCTGCGTTTCGACGTTGAGCGGCAACTACACCATCGATTCCAACGGAACGGGTACTTCAAACTTCGTTAACCTTCAGAGTGCCCTGGCCGCGGTTTCTACCTGCGGAATCACGGGCCCGGTAACCTTCACGCTCGCACCCTACGTTCATACCGGCGGAATGTCTCTTGCTACGCTCAACGGCGCTTCAGCGACCAATACCGTGACCTTCCAAGGTCCGGCAACGGGAACGGCCACTATTCAGGGTGTGGCGGGGCAGTTCGCGGCGGTCACCTTGAACGGAACGGACTTTGTGACCCTGCGCAAGCTGCGGATTATGCACCCCACGGCGTCGGGCATCATTTTGACGGGCGGAGCCCACGACATCGTTATTGATGAAAACGAAATTCTAGCCGATACGACGGCCACCGCCAGCACCATCGCGGGCATTGCGTCAACTTCGAGCTTAACGTCGGTTACCGGGTACGGAGTAAACGCCAACAACATTACCGTGACCGACAACGTCATTAAAGGCGGTTACTACGGGGTGCGCTTTAACGGCAGCAGCACCACATCGTTCAATACCGGCATCAACCTTTCGGGAAACACCATCACGAAGGCCTACTACTACGGCACCTACTTCTACTACATGGGTAACCTTACGATCAACGACAACAAGGTTCGTAATCTGCGCAATACGAGCAACTACGGCCACTACCTCTACTACGTGGGCAACGTGAACATGCAGCGCAACGAGACCTATACAGCCTTGGCGGGCATCACAATGGGTTACCTCAATAACAACGTGAAGCCGGCGAACAACAGCGTGATTGCCAACAACATGTCGGCGGCAACCAACAGCTACGGAGCCTACTTGCCGTACCCGCGCCACGTGAACATGTACCACAATACCTTCTCGGGAAGCACCTACGGTCTGTACCTGGTGTCGAGCACGGCCACGCTGCAGTCGAAAAACCTGAATCTTCGCAACAACATCTTCCGAGGTGGCACGTATGCGCTGTACCAGAGTGGATTGCCCGATTCGGTGACCATGGACTACAACCTGTACAACTCGGCCGCCACGGCAACCTTTGTTTACTACAATGTGGCGCAACCGAACCTCGCGGCTTGGAAGACGGCCTATCCGCTGCTTAACGTGAATTCGACCGACAATCCGGTTCTCTTTGCCGCAGCCAACGACCTACGCGTGGTGAACAACGGGCCCAACAACATGGGAACGCCCATTGCCACGGTGACGACCGACATTGACGGCGACCTGCGTTCGACCACCGCACCCGACCTGGGCGCCGACGAGTTTACGCCCTTGGCCAACGACCTTCAGGTGACCGCGCTGCTTGTGCCGGGCAATAATTCGTGCGGAGATTCCAATTCTGCGGTTTCGGTCGTTATTCGAAACCTCGGAACGGCCTCGCAGTCCAACTTTGGTGTGGGTGCCCTGATCAGCGGCGCCGCTACGGCATCGCTTTCATCCACCTACACTGGTACCCTGGCATCCCTCGCCGTGGACACGGTTCAAGTAGGTACGGTAAATACGGTGGTTGGCGGAACCTTTGCCTTCAAAGGCTATGTGGCACTAGCCAATGACGGGAAGACGTCCAACGATACGTTGGTCAGTTCGCGTAACCTGCTCGACGCGCTGCCCCGCATACCTACCGCATCAGCCGACACGCTGTGTGCGGGCGGGTTTGCCACGCTCTACTTCCCAACGACAGGTTCTTCAAACGACGCATACGTGTGGTTGACGACAGCCGGAGATACCTTGGGAACATCTGACAGCTTGCTTGTGGGCCCAATGAATGCGGCCGACACGACGTTCGTGCTCAGCCCGACGTCAACGTCTGCTCAGGTGGGCCCAATTGACAACACGATCGGAGCAAGTACGAACTACACGGCGATGAACCACTACAACCTGTTCACCGTTAATGCTCCGACAACCATTTACAGTGTAGATGTATTTGCACAAGGCGCAGGTTTGGTTGATGTGGTAGTGCAAAATGCGGCAACATTGGCCACGGTGCAGACCGTGACCGTGCCGTCGACCGGACCGGGATTCAACCGACTTGTCGTGAACATTTCGCTGCCTCCGGGTAACTACCGAATGGGCAGTACTACGACCAACAACGCGGGCGGACTGCAGCGGAATTCTTCGGGGGCCGTGTTCCCGTACCTGTCAACCGACGGAAGTGTGACCATAACCGGCACCACGTTCAATACAACGTCGTACTACTACTTCTACAACTGGCAGCTCGGTGGTGGCGGATGTCCTCGCCCCGACGGCGAAGTGACGCTGTACCATGAGCCAGCCACTTCGGCAAGCTTTACCAGCACACCTCAAGCCGCAACGGCCACCAACATGACGGTGGACTTCGATGCGTCGGCAACGGCAAACGCTACGAGCTACGACTGGAACTTTGGCGACGGTTCCACCGGAACTGGCGTGCAAACCAGCCACAGCTACGCGGTCAACGGTGCGTACAACGTGACCTTGATCGCGGGTGGAGCCTGCGGCGCCGACACCCTAGTCATTCCGGTTACGGTGGCTGGCATCAATGTGGCCGAGACGCCGCTCGACCGCAGCCTGAGTGTGTACCCGAACCCGACTGCGGGCGTGTTCCGTGTCGACTTTGAACTGGGTTCTTCGCAGCGCGTCGAGGTCAAAGTGCTCAACGCGACTGGTCAGACTGTCTGGGTTCGAAGCATGGATTCGGTCAACGGTTTGCAGCACCAATCGATCGACCTAAGTGAGGCCTCTGCTGGTTTGTACCTGCTTCAGCTCACGACCGAAGAGGGTGTGGTGACGCGCCGAATCGCAGTCCAGAAGTAGGCCGATTCACCGGCAATAATGCGAGGACCGCCCGAACAATCGGGCGGTCTTTGTAATTGTTGTACCTTTGCACCCGCATAACGTCCGCCTTGCCGCCTTGAGGGGCTTCGGTTCCGAGGGGAGGAAAGTCCGGACATCACAGAGCACCGCGCTACCTAACGGGTAGGCAGTTTGAGGGGCAACCCAAGGGCTGACAGCTAGTGCCACAGAGAGGGAAACCGCCAACGGAACGTCGTATGAGTACCGGGGGCAAGGGTGAAAAGGTGGGGTAAGAGCCCACCAGCGTCAGAAGCAATTCTGATGGCTTGGTAAACCTCGCGGGATGAAATGCCATGTAGGCTGGCGCTTGAAGACGGCTCGTCTGAGCCAGCGGGTAGGCAGATAGAGCAGTTGGGTGACCAACTGCCCAGATCAATGGCAAGGGCGCAACGCAAGGGGCGAACAGAATCCGGCTTACAGGACGATATGCTTTTCTACGACCGAAGGCTCCGCGGGTTGGGGCCATTTAATTGGGCTTTAACACATCCACGCGATGGCTACATTTACTGAACTCGGACTCCGCTCCGAACTCCTCCAAGCGATTGAAGCGCTTGGCTTCGAACAGGCTACGCCTGTACAATCTGAAACAATTCCGCTCCTTTTGGGCGCCAAAGGGCAAACCGACATGGTTGCTTTGGCCCAAACGGGAACGGGTAAAACCGCCGCTTTTGGCCTTCCGCTCTTGCACATGATGCTAGAAGACGGTCAGCCTTCGGCTAAAAACCGCCCGAAGGCGCTGATTCTGGCTCCAACCCGCGAGCTCTGCGTGCAGATTTCGACCGAGATGGAGAAGTACGCCGTCGAAACGGGCCTGCGCATGCTGGCCGTATACGGCGGTGCCGCGATGCGCACCCAGGTTACGGCCATGAAAAAGGGCGTGGACATTTTGATGGCCACCCCAGGCCGACTGCTCGACCTGAACCGTCAGGGCCAAGTACTGTTCGACGACCTCGAATACATCATCCTCGATGAGGCCGACGAAATGCTGAACATGGGCTTCTGGGACGACGTTCAAGAAGTGCTCAAGCAAGCCCCCGAGGGCCGCAACATTTGGTGCTTTAGTGCCACATTGCCCAAGCCGATCGACGCCATGACCAAAACGCTCATGAATGAACCGATCCGCGTGCAAATCGGCCAACGCAACTCGGGAACGGCCACGGTAACCCACAAAGTGTTTGTGGTGCCCAAGGAGCACCGCTACAGCGGACTCCGCCGCCTGCTCGACAGCGCGCCCGGGCTGTACGGTATGATTTTCTGCCGCACTAAGATTGAGACTCAAGAGCTTGCCGAGCGCCTGGTGGCCGAGGGCTACACCGCGTCGGCGCTTCACGGCGACCTGAGCCAGCAGCAGCGCGATTTGGTGATGCAGTCGTTCCGCCACAAGCGCGTGAAGCTGCTCGTCTGTACCGACGTGGCCGCCCGCGGTATTGACGTTCAGGATCTTTCGCACGTAATCCACTTCGGATTCCCCAACGATACCGAGAGCTACAACCACCGCAGTGGCCGTACCGGCCGCGCAGGCAAGTCGGGCGAGAGCTGGGCGCTGATCAACCCCATGGAGCGCCGCAAGATCGCGTTCATCCAAAAGATGATTCAGCGCGAAATGCTTCAGTGCACGCTGCCGACCCGCGACGAGGTATTGGCCCGCCAGGTTAACCACTTCGCCGAGGAGTTTGCCGCGCACCCTGAGGCTCCCGAGGTTATCAAGCCACTAGTGGAGGCGGTTATGCCCCAGTTTGAGCACATGACGTCGCGCGAGCTCATCGAGCGCTTTTTTGCGGCCGAGCTCCACGAGCTAGTGCAGCACTACGTGAACGAGCAAGCTGAAATCCCCTCAGTGCGTGCCCAAAAGGAGCGCAAGGAGCGCGGCGAAGGCGGCTACGAAGAGCGCGGAACCAAGCGCCAACGCGGCATGGACGCTCCAGCCGAGCAGCGATTCTCAATCAATGTGGGTGAGGCCCAGGGCTTTACTTGGTTCGCACTCAAAGATTTCTTGCGCGAAACCGTTCGCCTCGGCGAAGGTGAGGTTCAGGGCGTCAACTGCGGACCAGACCTCAGCTACTTCAATGTGCCCCAAACCCGCGTCGACGACGTGCAAATGGCGCTGAACGGCGCTCAGGTTAAGGGAGTGGAGGTCGAGCTTCAGGCGGTTGAGGACCAAGTTGGTCGCTTTGAGCGCGACCGCGGACCCCGCAACGACCGCTTTGGCGGCGGACGTCCCCAAGGTCGCTTTGGCGACCGCGGCGGCAATGACCGTGGACCGCGCGGCGGCTACCAAGGCGGCGGAGGCGGTTACCGCGGCGGCAACGACCGCGGAGGCTACCAGGGCGGCGGAGGCGGCGGTTACCGCGGCGGAAGTGATCGCGGAGGCTACCAAGGTGGCGGAGGCGGCGGTTACCGCGGCGGCAACGACCGCGGCGGCTACCAAGGAGGCGGTGGCGGAGGCTACCGCGGCGGCAACGACCGCGGCGGCTACCAAAGCAACGACAA
>JBEBBW010000021.1:0-28753 GCA_041158165.1 Bacteroidota bacterium | reverse complement strand
AGGAGTGGTCGCTTCCGTACAGTCGCCAGCAGGCGGGCTACCCGATGGCGGACTCGCTTGAAAACAAGGTGTGGCCTGCGGTGCGCCGCGTTGACGACGCCTACGGAGACCGCAATTTGGTCTGCACCTGTGCGCCCATCGAATCCTACCAATCTTAATTTTTGAATCGATTTCTGTCGTAAGTTTGAAATTCTTCAACGCCAACACGTTAATCATATGAAAAAATCTACACTTTTCTTAGGCGCGCTCCTGCTTTCAGGAGGTGCCTTTGCGCAACAAAGCCTTCGGACTTTGGCCAACGAGCGCACGGTGGACGAGGCACCTGCCCGCCTGCTGAGCGCCGACGAGGTTGCTAAGTACTACCAGGGTGAAACGGTTATTTGGACCGAAACGTTTGCCAACGGTATTCCTACTTCGTGGATGAACTACGGAACCGCTAACGGTACAGCCGACCCCGACGCCAAGTGGGAATACCGCGGAACCACGACCACGCCGTCGAACGCCACGGGTTCACGTGGAGCCTACGCCGGTCCTGCTTCAACGGGCCAGCTTCCTATTCAGAGCCCAACCGCAGCCAACGGTTTTGTCGTGTTTGACTCTGACTTTTTGGACAATAATGGTATCGCGGGTAACTTCTGTGGCACCGGTGCCATTGCATGTGCTCCCCACGTTGCCAACTTGGAGACGGGCGTAATCAACCTCCTTGGTCACCCTACGGTTGACTTGGTGTTCACGCAGTACTACCGTCGCTTTGCTGGACCAGGTGGTGTTCAGTCTGTTCCTGCTACGTACCTCGATTTTTCGACGGACGGCGGTCAGACCT
Source organism: Bacteroidota bacterium (assembly GCA_041158165.1). GTDB lineage: Bacteria > Bacteroidota > Bacteroidia > Flavobacteriales > Schleiferiaceae > TMED14. The sequence continues at coordinate 27,930 of JBEBBW010000021.1, read as the reverse complement.
GGACAGGCAACGTTGCGTTAAACGCATCTATCGCGGTGAACAGCGCAACTCCGCGCAACTCAGCCGTAGCTGTGAGCATCGGTCAGTATGTAGGTAACCAAGCTAACGTGAAGATTCGCTTCCGTTTTGACGGCGACTACTACTTCTGGCAGCTCGACGACATTCAAATCATTTCTACACCTAAAAACCGCCTCACCTTTACGGTAGGTTCAGACGGTGCGCCTCCCCGCGATATCGTGTACGGTGCTAACCAAGAGTCTGCGCGCATGGGCCACATGACCCTCAAGCAGGTTCGTCCGGTGGCATTTGATGCCAACTGCTTCAACAGCGGCCAAAACGCACAAACCAACGTGAAGCTTCAGGTTAAAGTGTTCAACAACACGGGTGTGGTTCAGACGATCAACTCACCAGTAATTGCATCACTTCCTGCAGGTGACACGGCTACGTGGAACCAACTGAATACCTACACTGCAGCTTGGACTCCTTCGGCAGCTGGTGTATACGGTTTCACCTACAACCTTGTTTCTGACTCGGTTAACATCAGCTCAGACACCCTCCAGCTCGTAGTATCTGACTCGTTGATGTCGCTTGACTTCGGTGATTGGAACAACAGCATCGGTGCTTCGACCAATACCACGCAGTGGGGTGACGGCTCACAGATGACCAACATGCAGGAACTGGTGAACGACGAGATGCTCTTCGGTGCTCGCGTGTACATCAGCTCTTCAAGCCAGGCTGGTGCTATCCTTGAACTGAGCGTGTACGACTCATCAGGTTTCTTGGGAAGCAACGGCGGATGGGATGCCAACAAGCTCGTGGCCTACGGTCAGCGTGTCCTCACGTCAGACGACGTAACGAACGGGTATGTGTCCTTCAACTTCGCCGACACCACTACGGGTCGCGGCGTGGTCTTGAACAGCAGCAACATCGGTTACTTCTTTAACCTGACGATGTACAACAACCAGGGCGCAAACACCCTGTTGATTCGCAACGACCAAACCTTCGCTGCTCGCTCGGGCACCAAGTACATGTACCTCGCTGCCCTGGGAAGCTGGTACAGCGGCTACAGCAATTCACTAACCTTCAACAACCTGTGGATTCGCTCAATCAACTGTCCTGCTTCGAACGCGGCGAACTGCATGGCTACAAGCGTAGGAGAGAACCCGCTCAGTGAGGTGGTAGTTGCTCCGAACCCTGCTTCTGACTTCGTGTACGTGAACTTCGGTCTGCTCTTCGGTGAGCACGCAGTTGAAGTACTTGACCTGACCGGTAAGGTGGTTAAGTCGACCAAGGTTCAAGCTGACGCTAACGTACCTGTATTCGTAGGCGACCTCGAAAGCGGCCTGTACATGGTTCGCATCGCTAAGGGTGCCGACGTGAAGACCTTCAAAGTGTCTGTTCTGTAAGGAACACGTCCTTAATACAAGAAGCGGCCCGGGCTACCCCGGGCCGTTTTTTTTTCGCCCGGCGGGGCCGACGGGAACCTAAGCTTTTTCTAGGGGGAAGCCCCTTCGCGCAACCCCTAGACCTTCGGCATTTTTCCGCCTAGCACGGTGCGCGTGATCACGTCGTTGTCCATCGACCAACCGCGGGCTGGGCTGTACTCGCGTCCGTAAAAAATAATCTGAAGGTGGAGCTTGTTCCACCGTTCCTTGGGGAACAGCTTTTTGGCATCCTTCTCGGTTTGCTCGACGCTTTTGCCAGAGGTTAAGCCCCAGCGCGTCATCAAACGGTGGATGTGGGTATCCACAGGGAAGGCCGGCACGCCAAAGGCCTGGCTCATCACGACCGACGCGGTTTTGTGGCCAACCCCAGGCATGGCCTCGAGCGCTTCAAACGACTGCGGCACGCGACCACCGTGCAGCGTGACAATCATCTCCGAAAGCCCCTTCAGGCCCTTAGACTTCATGGGGACCAGTCCGCAGGGCCGAATGATTTCGGCAATCTCCTCGACAGATAAGGCCGCCATGGCCTCGGGCGTGTCGGCTTTGGCAAACAGGGTAGGAGTGATAGTGTTCACCCTCGCGTCGGTACACTGCGCCGACAGCACGACGGCACAAAGCAGCGTGAAGGGGCTGTAGTGGTCGAGCGGAATGGGCGTTTCAGGATACAGCGCCTCAAGCGTATCGATAATGTAGGCGGCTTTTTGCTTCGCAGTCACCAAACAAAGGTCATACTGCCGGCGTTACCTTAGGGTACCAACTTTCACGAATTATGACCCACTTGAACCCCGGCGACCTCGCCCCCAAGTTTGAAGCCCAAGACCAGCACGGCGCCACTGTAACCCTCGACCAGTTCTCCGGAAAAAAAGTAGTCCTTTATTTTTACCCAAAAGACGATACGCCGGGCTGTACTGCCGAAGCGTGTTCGTTCCGCGACGGCCAGTCGGACCTTCAAAAGGCAGGCTACGTGGTGCTCGGCGTTTCGCCCGACAGCGTCAAGTCCCACGGCAAATTCGCCGACAAGTTCTCGCTCAATTTTTCGCTGCTGGCCGATCCAGAAAAGGCGATTTGCCAAGCCTACGGAGTGTGGGGTAAGAAGAAGTTCATGGGCCGAGAGTACGACGGGGTGCACCGTGAAACGTTTGTCATTGGTGGAGATGGCCGCATTGAGCGCGTCATCACGAAAGTGGACACCAAAGAGGCCACCAAGCAGATTCTCGCCGGCGCCTAATCCGTTCGGAATTCTTATCAACCGCCGTTGCGGCAGCCGTGGCAAGCGCGTACTTTCGTTTAGCCGACGACTGCTCGTAACGGCGCCTCTACTTTTGGCCTAAACCATTAATAATTAAGCACAATGAGTCAAGAACGCGAAGCCAAACTGAAGGCCCTGCGCCTCACCATGGAGAAATTAGACAAGACCTACGGCAAAGGGGCAGTGATGCTCATGGGCGACAAGGCGGTGGAAGAAGTAGAGGTGATTCCTTCGGGATCCTTGGGACTGGACATCGCCCTCGGCATCGGCGGGTACCCGCGCGGTCGGGTCATCGAAATCTACGGGCCGGAATCCTCAGGTAAAACCACGTTGACGCTACATGCCATCGCCGAAGTGCAGCGCAAGGGTGGAATCGCGGCCTTCATCGACGCGGAACACGCCTTCGATCGCTTCTACGCCGAAAAATTGGGCGTAAAAACCGAAGATTTAATCATTTCGCAGCCGGACAACGGCGAGCAGGCGTTGGAAATTGCCGACAACCTCATTCGCTCGGGCGCTATTGACTTGATCATTGTAGACTCCGTAGCTGCACTTACCCCCAAGGCCGAAATCGAAGGCGAAATGGGCGACTCGAAGGTCGGCTTGCACGCGCGCTTGATGTCTCAAGCCCTGCGCAAGCTGACGGCAACCATTTCAAAGACGAACTGTACGGTGGTGTTCATCAACCAGCTTCGCGAGAAGATTGGCGTCATGTTCGGCAATCCCGAAACGACGACTGGGGGTAACGCCTTGAAGTTCTACGCCTCGGTGCGCCTAGACATTCGCCGTTCAACCCAAATTAAAGATGGCGACGTTGCCGTGGGTAACCGCGTTAAAGTCAAGGTGGTCAAGAACAAGGTGGCGCCTCCGTTCCGCACGGCAGAATTCGACATTTTGTACGGCGAAGGAATTAGTAAGGTCGGCGAAATCATTGATTTGGGTGTTTCCACTGAAGTGATTTCAAAGAGCGGAAGCTGGTTCAGCTACGGAGACACGAAATTGGGCCAAGGACGCGACGGCGTGAAGGCTATTTTGAAGGACAATCCTGAACTTTGTGAAGAAATTGAAAACCAGATCGTTGCGAAGCTTCCTACGGTGTAGCCTCCTTGCTGTAGTCGTCGTTTCGTGCAGCCAAAGCGGTGCGGATGGGGATCAAGGCAAGGCAGAAGACGCCCGCTTAGATTCATTGAATGCGGTACTAAAGGAGGAGCCAGAAAACGTCAAGGCCTTAGTAGCTCGGGCGGATTTCTATCTTGAAACCAAGAACTTCCCCTACGCAAAGATGGACGCCATGGCCGCCTTTACGGTGGACAGCAACGACCATGACGCCTTGAGGGTACTGGGCGATGCGCACTACGTGAGCAACGAAACGCGCATTTCGCGCGATGCGTGGATGCGCTGCGCCAAGCTTTTTCCCAAAGAGGTGGAGTGCCGGCTTAAGTTGGCCGAGCTCTACCAGGTGGTGATGGAGTACGAAAAGAGCAATCAAGTGGTCGATGAGGTTATTGCGCTAGATCCCAACAATCCAACGGCGTACTACATCAAGGGCATCAACATTCGAGACGAAAAGCAGGACACCAATGTGGCCCTAGCCTACATTCAAAAGGCCATTGACCTGAATCCGAAGTACGAAGAGGCGCTCGATATGGCAGGCGTGCTGCATTCGGCGATGAACAGCCCTCTGGCGGTCAGCTATTTTGAGCGCTTGGCTGAACTGCGGCCCAATGACTATTCGGTGTACTATAAAGTGGGTATGTACCACCTGAATACGCGGAACTGGAATTCGGCCATTGAGGCCTTTACGCAGGCGACCCAGCTGAACCCCAAAGACGCTGAGAGCTACTACAACTTAGGGTTTATTCACCTGGAACTTCAGATGTACGGCGAGGCTCGTCAGTATTTTACCCAGAGCATTGAGGCTCGTGCGGTCAACTACCGAGCCCACTACGCGAGGGCGTTCGTGATCGAGCGGCTCGGCGACCTGCGGGCAGCTGAAGCGGACTACCTGAAGGCGCTGGAATACAATCCGTCGCACGCACCGTCCAAGGAGGGCCTCGGTCGGGTGCGCGCCGGGCTCGCGAGCTTTAAAACAAACTAAATGGATCAACCCAAGGCAGCAAAGCGGCCCCACGTGATGGAGCTGCACGGTGACGTGCGCACCGACGCGTACTACTGGCTCAACGACCGGACTGATCCGGAGGTGCTTGCCTACCTCGACGCCGAGAATGCCTACCGCGAACACGAGATGGCTGCCCAAAAGCCGCTCATCGACAGCTTGTACGCCGAAATGATTGGGCGCCTCGATCCGAACGAGTCGTCGCTTCCGGTGGAAATGGACGGTTTTTGGTACCAGTCCCGCTACGAAGAGGGAAAGGAATACCCCATTCACGTTCGGTTTGAGGGTTCGGAATCCGGACCGGAACAGGTGGTGCTCGACATCAACCAGCTCGCCGAAGGGCACGCATACTGCGCTGTGGCCTCCATGGTCATGACCCGGGATCACCGCCGAATGGCGTATGCCGTGGACTTTGTGAGTCGCCGCCAGTACACGTTGCGGTTTCGGGAGCTTCCGTCGGGAACCGAGCACGCGCTCGAAATTCCCGACACATCCGGGGCGTTTGCATGGGCAGATGACGGCGATACGTTCTTTTATGCGACGAAAGACCCGGTGACGCTGCGGGTTGACAGTATCTGGCGGCAGTCGCTCACCCATCCCGGTGAACCCCAGCGCGTGTTCCACGAGGCCGATGAAGCCTTTAGCTGCACCGTGTACCGGGGCAAGTCCAAGCGCTTCATTATGATTTCTACGTCGGCGACGAATTCCGACGAAGTTTGGTACCTCGAGGCCGCCAATCCGCTCGGGGCATTTCGTTGCCTTCGTAAGCGCGCACACGGACTCGAGTATTCCGCAAGCCATCACGGGAATTCGTGGTGGATACGAAGCAACGTGGACGCACGGACCAACTTCGCGCTATTTCAAGCAGATCTGGGTGCGCCCGACGACTGGACCGAGGTGATTGCCCACCGCCCTAATGTCCTTCTTGAGGGAATTGACTTGTTTGACGCCTTCATGGTGCGCGAAGAGCGGGAACAAGGCCTACTGCGCATCGTGGTCCGCCCGTGGGACGAGGCTGCGCATGGGTCGGAATACACGATTTCCATGCCCGAGGAGACCTACACGCTGTATACGGCTTCGAATCCGACCACGGCTACGACGGTGCTCCGCTATGTGTATACCTCACTGACGACACCGGCGACGACCTTTGATTTTGACATGCTCACGCGCGAGCGAACCGTGAAAAAGGTGCAGAACGTCGTGGGCGGATACGACGCGAGCCGGTACACGACACGAAGGCTTTGGGCAACTTCCGCCGACGGGACCAAAGTGCCCATGAGTTGGGTAGGACCAGCAGACGCCAAGGGGCCAGTGCCGACGTTGCTGTACGGCTACGGCGCCTACGGAATTACGGTGGATCCGGCCTTCAGCATCGCACGCCTTAGCCTGCTCGAGCGCGGAATGGCCTACGCCATTGCGCACGTGCGCGGCGGAGAATACCTCGGCCGAGAATGGTACGAGCAGGGCAGGATGGAGCACAAGCAGAACACGTTCAGCGATTTTTGTGCGTGCGGTGACATGCTTCGCAGTCAGGGCTTAGCCTCGCAGCTTTTCGCTATGGGCGGCAGTGCCGGCGGGCTCCTCATGGGCGCAGTGGTGAACCAGCGTCCCGACCTGTGGTCTGGGGTGATTGCGGCCGTTCCGTTTGTGGACGTGGTCACAACCATGCTCGACGACAGCATTCCCCTGACAACCGGTGAGTACGACGAATGGGGTAATCCGAATGAAGCAGATGCCTATTTTCGGATGAAGGCCTATTCGCCGTACGATAATGTTGCGGCCCAAGATTATCCACCGATGCTGGTGACGACGGGACTTCACGACAGCCAAGTGCAGTACTTTGAGCCGGCCAAGTGGGTTGCGCGGCTACGCGAGCTGCGCACCAATTCCGCGCCGCTGTACCTCTACTGCAACATGGATACTGGCCACGGCGGGGCAAGCGGACGCTACGAATCCTACCGCGAAACGGCGATGGAGTACGGGTTCTTGCTTAGCCTGCTCGCAACGAGCAACTAGTTACTAGCAACTTGATTGAGCAGCGTGAGTTGCGCTTCAAGGGCGCGAAGTGCGCCTTTTTGGCGCTCCGCCCACGCGGCATTCGCCGGCGTGGACTCATTCCGGTCCAACCAGGCCAAGGCCTGGTCGGTGCTCGCCACGGTTTCGGCGACGCCGTCGCGCAGGGCATCGTGCGCCTCCCAGTGCCTGCCGAGCATGGGGCCAAACGCAACCGGAAGTCCCCACGCCAATGGCTCAATAATATTGTGAAGTCCTTGCTTGAAGGCGCCGCCCACAAAGGCGGCTTGGGCCCCACCGTACAGGCCAAAGAGTTGGCCAATTTGGTCGACGACCACGACGCGCGCCTCTTCGAGCTGCGCGTCGCGGTAGGTGCCCCACGCGCTGCTTCGCAGCGCGGGCATCGGAAGGCGCTCAATGACCTCGTCGGCGCGCACGGGATTGTGGGGGGCAAATACAAACTTCCAGTGAGTGCGGCGCATCAGCACCGGTAGCCAGATGGCTTCGTCTTCGGGCCACGACGATCCCACCACAAGCAACGGGCGCAGGTCCCGGAACCGACCCCAGCCGGGCAGAGGGCCCTCGCCGCGTCCAATGCGTGCGGCGGCGGCGTCAAAGCGTCCGTCGCCCAATACAAGGGCCTTCAGGCCTGCTTTTTGGGCCGGCGCGAGGCCCGAGGAATGCTGCAGCCCCACGAAGTGGGCTCCTCGAAGGAGCTTGCGGTCCCCAAGTCCCGTGAGCGACCACCAGCGGTGCTCCGGAGGGACGTGGGCAAAGGCTACGCCAAAGGGAATTCCGCGCCGACGGCACGCCAAAACCATGGTGGGCCAGAGGTCGGTCTGCAGCACGAGCAGGGCCTTTGGTTGGACCCGATCGACAAACCGCCGAACGTAGGGTTGGAAGTCGGGCGGGGCAAGGCAGGCTACGATCCCCTCGGGCGCTACGTAGCGTGCCCATCCGCGCATTCCGCTTGGCGAAAAAAACGTCACGAGTACCCGTTTGCCCGAGCCGGCGAAGGAGCGAACGAGCGGTTCGAGCATCCAAAACTCACCCCACGAAGCGCCGTGAATCCAAAGGTCAAAGGGCCCCTCGGGGGCAGGGATCAGCCGCCCCGTCCACCAATCTCGGGCGGCGCGGTGGCCTCCAAGCGCGGCCACATGGCTCGCGGCGCCAAAGACCAACCCCTGCAGGCTCACTGATAGTAGCGAATCTTGGGTTGGTTGGGTACGGCGGGAGCCGAGGTGCTCAATTTCTCGCCCAAAGGCAAGAACCAGCTCAGCTCGAGGCCGACAAAACCGTCCCATTGCGGCGTGGGGGAGGGCGGGTTTCCGCCGTAGTAAGTGCCGCGCACGTCGTGGGTTCGGGCCATTCCGGCACGAACAGCGACCGTAAAGTTGATGACGTCGTTGGGGTCGGCATGGCTGTAGCGCAGCGCGGCTTGGGCGCCCAGACCTTGGCGCATCCGGTCAAGGCCATACACGTAGGGCTTGGTGAGCATCGGCACGCCGCCGGAATTGTTGAACCAAATCTTGTGGGCGACGGCGTCGGCGCCTGCTTCGACAGCCATGGAATGCGCGTTGTGCATCCAAAACCGGCGGCCGTAGCCCAGTGCAGCGCTGCTTCCGCGGCCTTCAAGGCGAACCAAGGCGGGGCTTCCATCGTTGCCCATGATGTAGCCGTCTTCGTTCATCAAAAACGCTAAAATTTGGTCGGTGTTGCGCACTCCGCCACTAAAACGTGCACCGTATTCGGCCCAGACGTAGTCCCGCTGGGTCAGGCTTAGGTCGCCGCGGACGCGGACCTTGGCGCTGTTTCCGTAGTCTGCGCGCCATGCGCCAAGTGGCGCTTCGATACCTGGGGCGATGTGGATCCGAATCCGCGGAATTTCCTGTCCAAACGCCGGCGCCGACAGGATTCCGAGGGCAAGGACCCAAAGTGCAGAAAAAATGCGCATGCCGCGAAGTTAGGCAAAGCACACGGCCTATGCTACGCCCTCGGCGTGGGTTACCTTTGCCCTTTATGGCCCAGCACCTGCCGTTCCACCCGCCGATTCCCATGGTTGACCTCGTGGGTCAGCATGCGCGCATCCAATCTGAACTCGACGAAGCCCTGCTTCGCGCCAGCCACCAGGCCCACTACATTCAGGGTCCTGACGTGGCGACTTTTGCCAGCGAACTCAGCGCCTACTTGGGTGATGGCGTGCACACCATCCCCTGCGCCAACGGAACTGACGCCCTCCAAATTGCGTTGATGGTCCTCGGCCTGCAGCCGGGCGACGAAGTCATTACAGCGACCTTTACCTATGTGGCTACGGCTGAGGTAATTGCGCTACTCGGGCTCACTCCGGTCCTCGTGGACGTGGAACCCGGAACGTTTTCACTCGACCTTGACCAGGTGCGCGCGGCGGTGACTCCGCGGACCAAGGCCATTGTGCCGGTGCACTTGTACGGGCAGGGCGCAGCCATGGACGCGCTGCTGGAACTGGCGAACGAGCGCGGAATCCCCGTGGTCGAAGACACCGCCCAGGCCCTTGGGGCCCGCTACACGCTGCGCGACGGCCGCACCCTCGCCCTCGGAACCCTCGGAACCGTGGGCTGCACGAGCTTTTTTCCGTCGAAAAACCTGGGTTGCATGGGCGACGGTGGGGCGATATTTACCCGCGACGCCGCGCTCGCGGAACGAATTCGCATGGTCGCCAACCACGGCCAAAAAGTCAAGTACCGCCACGACGTGGTGGGCTGCAACAGCCGCCTGGACACGCTGCAGGCCGCGGTGCTTCGCGTGAAGCTGCGCCACCTCGACGGCTACGCCGCCGCCCGCCAAGCCGCTGCCGACCGCTACGATGCGGGACTCGCCGGGGTCCCAGGCATTCAAACACCGGTCCGCCGCCCGGAATCGACCCACGTCTTTCACCAGTATACCCTTCGGGTCGCCCACGGACGCCGCGACGCGCTGGCCGAGCACCTCAAGGTCCTCGGAATTCCGACCATGATTTACTACCCGCTGCCGCTGCACCGCCAGCTGGCGTATCGGTCGGAGCGCTACCCCGACGGGTGCTTTCCGGTCGCCGAGCAGCTCTGTGCCGAAGTGCTCTCGCTGCCCATGCATACCGAGCTGAGTCCGGACACTCAAGATCTTATTATCCAAGCCATTAAATCCTTTTTGAAGTCATGAAAATCACCGTAGTTGGAACCGGCTACGTCGGTCTGGTCACCGGCGCCTGCTTGAGCGACGTCGGCATGGACGTCACCTGCGTGGACGTCAACGAAGCCAAGATCGCCAACCTCCACAAGGGGATTTTGCCGATCTACGAGCCGGGCCTCGACGCCGTGGTGGCGCGCAACGTGGCCGCCGGGCGCCTGCACTTTTCGACGGACCTCGCGGCCTCGATTCAGGGTTCCGAAGCGGCGTTCATCGCGGTGGGCACGCCTCCGGGCGAAGACGGCAGCGCCGACCTGCAGTACGTGCTGGCCGTGGCCGACGGCATCGGCCGCACCATGACCGACTACCTGGTGGTGATCACTAAGAGCACGGTGCCCGTGGGTACGGCCGAAAAGGTGCGCGGAGCGCTGCGCGCGGCCCTCGACGCCCGCGGGTCCAACCTGACCTACGACGTGGCGTCCAACCCCGAATTTCTCAAAGAAGGTGCGGCCATCGACGACTTCATGAAGCCTGACCGCATCGTCTGCGGCGTAGAGTCCGAGCGCGCCCAAGACGTCCTTGCTCGCCTCTACAAGCCCTTCACCCTCAACGGCCACCCGGTGCTCTTTATGGACATTCCGTCGGCCGAAATGACCAAGTACGCCGCCAACGCCATGCTGGCCACCAAGATTTCGTTCATGAACGACATTGCCAACCTGTGCGAAATCATGGGCGCCGACGTCAACCAGGTCCGCAAGGGCATCGGAAGCGATCCGCGCATCGGTACCAAGTTTATTTACCCGGGCATTGGCTACGGCGGAAGCTGCTTCCCCAAAGACGTCAAGGCCCTGGCGCGCACCGCCAAGGAGCAGGGCTACACGATGCGCATCCTCGAGGCCGTCGAGGCCGTCAACGACGCTCAAAAGAGCGTAATGGTCACCAAGATCAAGGCCCACTTCGGCAGCGACCTGCGCGGCAAGCACTTTGCCTTCTGGGGCCTGAGCTTCAAACCCCAGACCGACGACATGCGCGAGGCCCCTTCAGTAGTCATCGCCGAAGCCCTGATGGCGCTCGGAGCCACCGTCACCGCCTACGACCCCGTGGCGATGGAGGAGGCCAAGCACCAGCTGCAGGACCGCATCACCTACGCCGCCGACGCCTACCAGGCCCTGACCGGCGCCGACGCCCTGCTGCTGATCACCGAGTGGAGCGAGTTCCGCGTGCCCAACTGGAGCCGCGTGAAGGACGCTCTTCGCCAGCCCGTGGTCTTCGACGGCCGCAACATTTTCAGCGGCAGCGAATTGCGCGCGCTGGGCTTCACCTATTCCGGAATCGGCGTCCTCTAATTCTATGCCTCGAATTCTCATTACCGGCGCGGCCGGCTTCCTGGGCTCGCACTTGTGCGACCGCTTCATTCGCGAGGGCTACGAGGTCGTCGCCATGGACAACTTAATCACGGGCGACCTGCGCAACCTGGAACACCTTCAGGGCTTGCCCCAGTTTTCGTTTGTGCACCACGACGTCAGCACCCACATTCACCTCAACGGGCCGCTGGACTACATCCTTCACTTCGCGTCGCCGGCTTCGCCGATCGACTACCTGAAGATTCCGATTCAAACGCTTAAAGTGGGTTCGCTCGGAACCCACAACTGCCTCGGCCTCGCCCTGGCCAAAAAGGCGCGGATTCTCGTGGCTTCGACCTCAGAAGTCTACGGCGACCCGCTCGTGCACCCCCAAACCGAGGAGTACTGGGGCAACGTGAACCCAGTCGGTCCGCGCGGCGTCTACGACGAGGCCAAGCGCTTCCAAGAGGCCATGACGATGGCCTACCACACCTACCACGGCCTCGAAACCCGCATTGTGCGGATTTTCAACACCTACGGGCCGCGCATGCGCCTCAACGACGGCCGTGTGCTGCCCGCCTTCATCGGCCAAGCACTGCGCGGCGAAGACCTCACCGTCTTTGGCGACGGAAGCCAGACCCGCAGCTTCTGCTACGTTGACGACCTCGTCGAGGGCATCTACCGCCTGCTCCTGAGCGACTACCCCTACCCGGTCAACGTCGGAAACCCCGACGAAATTACCATTGCGCAGTTTGCCGAAGAAATCATCAAGCTCACCGGCACCGACCAAAAAGTCGTCTACAAGCCCCTGCCCAAAGACGACCCCACCCAGCGCCAGCCCGACATCACCAAGGCCCGCGAGATCCTCGGTTGGGAACCCAAGGTCAGCCGCGCCGAAGGCCTGAAGATCACCTACGACGCCTTCCGCAACCTGCCCGACGACTTGCTTTACAAGCAGGAGCACCGCGACTTTAAAGCCTACAGCAAGTGAAGTCTGTACTCGTAACCGGCGGCCTCGGCTACATCGGCTCCCACACCGCCGTGGACCTGATTGCCCGCGGATACCGTGTGGTTTTGGCCGACAACCTCAACAACACCCGGGCCGAAGTGCTCGACGGCATTGAAGCGATTTCGGGCGTCCGCCCTGAGTGGGTCAATGTCGATTTGGCCGACCGTGCCGCGACCGAGGCCTTCCTCGCCGACCGCCAATTCGACGGAATCATTCACTTTGCCGCCCACAAAGCGGTGGGGGAGAGCGTGGCCGAGCCCATTGCGTACTACCGCAACAACCTCGACTCGCTGCTCAACCTGCTTGATTACCAGCGTGCGCACCCCCAGTGCGGGCTCATCTTCAGCTCGTCGTGCACTGTCTACGGCCAGGCCGACAGCCTTCCCATTCCCGAGACCGCGCCCATCAAGCCCGCGGAGTCGCCCTACGGCAACACCAAGCAGGTGGGCGAGGAGGTGCTCCGCGACGCCGTGCGGGCCTTTGGCCTCAAGGTGATCGCCTTGCGCTACTTTAACCCGATCGGCGCGCACCATTCGGCGCGCATTGGCGAGCTTCCGCTCGGCGTGCCCCAGAACCTGGTTCCGTTCATTACCCAGAGCGCGGCGGGCTTGCGCGGACCCCTTCAAGTCTTCGGCAGCGACTACCCGACCCGCGACGGAACCGCCATTCGCGACTACATCCACGTCGTGGACCTCGCCGCCGCCCACGTCGTGGCCTTGGAGCGCATTTTAAACGCTTCCATGGTAGAAGCGTTTGAAGTATTTAACCTCGGAACCGGAGAAGGCTCCACCGTCCTCGAAGTGATTCAATCCTTCGAGCGCGCCACTGGAGCCTCCCTGCAGTGGAGCTTCGCGCCGCGCCGCGCCGGAGACGTCATCGCCGCCTATGCCGACACCCTGCGCGCCACCGAAGTCCTCGGATGGACGGCCCAAAAAACGCTTGACGAAGCCATGGCTGACGCGTGGCGCTGGCAGCTGGCATTGGCGAGGTAGCTAGGTAGCTAGTTAGCTAGTTAGTTAGCTCGTTGGGGTCAATCAATCAAATCAAGGCGTTCGGGTATAACCGGATTTAATAAAATTCCGTCCCGCCGTACCTTGGAGGTATGCGACACCTCCTCGTCCTCTGCCTGCTGGCGGCCTTGCCGGCCCTGGCGCAGCCTTTATCGTTTGACATTCCGCGCACCAAGCAATTCCGCATAGACCAGGTCGAGCCCGTGCTGGACCTGCGCGTGACCCACCTCGAGGCGCCCGACGCGTTTTCTAAGTCCGCCCAACTCAACGCCCTCAAGGCCGAATACGCCCAGCGATTTGGCATGGCTGCCGACGCCGACCCTGTGCCGGCCCACAAAACCCTGGCCGCCGACCCGATCGTTCGCGGCGACCTGAGCATGAAGCGCGTCTTCACCATCAACGGCTCCCAGGTTCCGATTCCGGGCGGAACCCCCAACGACAACACCATAGCCTACGGTGATTCCGTCGTGCTGACCGCCGTCAACAGCGTGATTTGGGGCTGGGACCTCCGGACGGATACCTTTCTTTTTCCGCAGCAGTTTATTCCGCTCATCGCCGCCTCGGGCGTGCAAACGTCGGCGAGCTCCAGCGACCCGCGCCTGCTCTACGACCCCGTTGCCGAGCGCTGGGTGCTGCTGTTTTTCGTCGGCAACACGCCGTCTACGAGCCAAATCGTGGTCTGCTTCAGCCAGACCAAGGACCCCAATGCAGGCTGGAATACCTACACGCTGCCGGGGAATCCGCTCAACAACAACCGCTGGAGCGACTTTCCGTCGATGGCCTTCACCGACGACAAGCTGGTCATGTCGATCAACCTGATCATTCCGGGCGTGAGCTGGCAGGTGGGTTTTGACGGAACCGTAATCTGGGAAATGGACAAGGCCGCCGGCTACGCGGGCGCCACGACGCTGCCCGCCGAGCTGCACCATGGATTCGCCACCAACGGCCGCTGGATTCGCAACCTCGTCGCAGTCACCGGCTGGGACGGCTACACGTCCAAGCCCATGTGGGCCAGCAACCGCAACTTCGACGCCCAGAACGACACCGTCTTCTTCCTGACGCGCGCCGACAGCGCGGTGGGCGGAACCCATTCCTACGGCATCCACGTGCTGCGCGCGAGCCAACCCTACGGGCTTCCGCCCAACGGTCGCCAACCCTCCACGCCCGTCGCCGACCCCACTAAGGGCCTGCAGACCAACGACGGCCGCTGGCTGGGTGCCCAGGAACTGCCCGACGGCAGCGTGCATCTGGTCAGCACTACGCGCGATTTCGCCACCCAGCGGTCCGCGATTTACCACGGCATCATACCGACGCCCGACCAGCCCGACACCTTGCTGGGCCACGTCATCGGCGACCCGGTGCGCTACTTTGGCTACCCCAACCTCACCTGGATTGGCAACGAGGGCTGTGACGGCGAACTTCTTATCGGATTTAACCACGTGTCGCCCAGCAACTTCGCGGGCTACTCCGCGGTCTACTACGGCAACGACGGCAGCTACAGCAGCGTCGTTCCGCTGAAGTCCGGCCTTGGCAACGTGAGCAAGTTGGGCGGAGCCGAGCGCTGGGGCGACTACTTCGGCATCCAGCAAGACTACAGCACCCCCGGCCAAGCGTGGCTCGCCGGATTTTATGCCTTGGGCAACGGCGGCAACGGCACCTGGATGCACTTGCTCCAGTCGCCCGACTCCACGGCCCTCAGCGTGCAGCTGCTAACCGGAGGTCAAGGCTGCGAGCGCTTCGCCGAGGCCACGCCCGCCGGTCTTGGTCCGTTTACCTACGCGTGGAGCGACGGCAGCACCACAGCCCAAAGCGGCACGGCCTGCGGCGGCGACACTTTAAGCGTGAGGGTGACCGATTCCCGAGGCTGCAGCTACGATGCCTCCGTCGTTTTGCCGATGACCGACGCGCCGGCCCCATTGCTTTTCCCGAACCCCGCCCAGAGCGAGGTCTTCGCGCTCATCGACGCGCCAGGCAAGGGAATCATTGATTTTGAGGTTGTTGACGCCAGCGGAGCCGTCGTCGAGTTGGCCCACGCCCAGGTGCGCGCCGGCCGCAACGAGGTTTATGCGTGGCTGGGGCACCTTCCGCGCGGAACATATTGGGTACGAATCGGCTTCTGGCACGAGGCCGGGGACCAGGCGGAAGCCGTAATTTTGCACCGCCAAACCCTCATCATCGCCCCCTAATGGCTACGATTTTTATCACCGGCGGAGCCGGATTCATCGGCTCGCACGTCGTTCGCCGCTTCGTTCAGCGCTACCCTCAGGACACGATTGTCAACGTCGACGCCCTGACCTACGCCGGCAACCTCGAAAACCTGGCCGACGTGGCCGAGGCCGCGAACTACCGCTTTGAGCGCGTCGACATCCGCGACGCCCTGGCCGTTAACGACCTCTTTGACCGCTACCAGCCCGACGGCGTGGTCCACCTTGCCGCCGAGAGCCACGTAGACCGCTCCATCAGCGACCCCCTCGCGTTTGTCGAAACCAACGTGATCGGCACCGTCAACCTGCTCAACGCCGCCCGCAGCACCTGGGCCGGCGCCATGGAGGGCAAGCGCTTCTACCACATCTCGACCGACGAGGTGTTCGGAGCCCTTGGCGCCGAAGGCTTCTTCACCGAAGAGACGCCCTACAGCCCCAACAGCCCCTACAGCGCCTCAAAGGCCAGCAGCGACCACTTTGTGCGCGCCTACCACGAAACCTACGGGCTTCCGGTGGTGCTCTCGAACTGCTCCAACAACTACGGGCCCAACCACTTCCCTGAGAAGCTGATTCCGCTCATGATCCACAACATCATCGAGCGCAAGCCCCTGCCGGTCTACGGCGACGGCAAGTACACCCGCGACTGGCTCTACGTCATCGACCACGCCATTGCGATCGACACCGTGTACCGCGACGGCAAGAACGGCGAAACCTACTGCATCGGCGGCTGGAACGAGTGGCAAAACATCGACCTCGTTCACCTGCTGTGCCGCGCCATGGACGCCAAACTTGGACGCCCCGAGGGCGACAGCGCCCAGCTGATCACCTTTGTCAAGGACCGTCCGGGCCACGATAAGCGCTACGCCATCGACGCGACCAAGATCCACCGCGAGCTCGGTTGGAAGCCTTCGGTGACCTTCGAAGAGGGCCTGAGCGCCACCGTCGACTGGTACCTCAGCAACGAGACCTGGCTGCGCAACGTCACCAGCGGCGCCTACATGGACTACTACAGCGCCCAGTACGGCGCCTAAGGCATGCTCGACGCCCCCGAGGTCCTCGCCGTCATTCCCGCGCGCTACGCCAGCACGCGGCTTCCCGGCAAGCCCTTGGCCCTTATCGCCGGCAAGCCCATGATTCAGCACGTTTGGGAACGGGTTTCGGCCGTGCTTCCCGCCGTGGTGGCCACCGACGACGCCCGCATCGCCGACGCCGTGTTTTCGTTTGGCGGACGGGTGCGCATGACCTCGCCCGACTGCCCCAACGGAACCGCCCGCGCCGCCGAAGTCTTTGCCCACTGGGAGGGTCCGCGCCCCGACATCGTCCTCAATGTGCAAGGCGACGAGCCGCTCGTTCAAGCCCACGACCTCGAGACCCTCGTGCGCCTCATGCGCCGCCCCGAGGTGCGCATCGGAACCCTCGTTACGCCCGCCCGCGCGGCCGACCTAATGTCGCCCAACAACTGCTTTGTGCTTCGCCTGCCCGACGGCCTGTGCACGAGTTTTAGCCGCAGCCCCGAGTGCTGCAGCATCCAGGCCTGGCGCCATGTCGGTATGTACGGATTCCGCGCCGACGTACTGCCCCAGCTCGTCGCCCTGCAGCCCACCCCCGGCGAAGTCCGCGAGCGCCTCGAGCAGCTTCGCTGGCACGAATCCGGATTCCCCATCTACAGCGCCGAAGTGGCCGCCGCCGGCATCGGCGTCGACAGCCCTGAGGACCTCGAGTACGTGAGGGGGTTGATGGCTACGGGCAACTAGTGAATGGCCAACTAGCCAACCAGCTAACCAGCCAACCAGCTAACAGAGCTTCCGCGCCACCATCACCCCGTCTCGGAACGGCAGCAGCTGATGTTCCACGCGCGGATCGGCCGCCACATGGGCGTTGTAGGCGCGCAACGCGTCGGTCTCGTGGTCGTGCACGCTCGGGTCGGCGACCTTGCCGCTCCACAGCACGTTGTCGGCCAAAATGAGTCCGCCCGGACGCACCCGGTCGACCACCATCTCGTAGTAGGCGAGGTAGTTCTCTTTGTCGGCGTCCAAAAAGACCAGATCCCAGGTCTCGTCGAGCTGCGGAATCAGCGTGCGCGCGTCGCCCACCCTAAAATCGAGTTGGTCGTTCCAGGGCGAATCGGCAAAGTACCCGCGCACCCGGGTTTCGAGCTCCGCATTCACGTCCACCGTATACAATCGGCCGTCTGACGCAAGGCCTTCGGCCAGGCAAAGGGCGGAATACCCCGTGTAGGTTCCGACCTCGAGCACGCGCCGCGGACGCAGCAGCTGGCTAATCAAGCTCAAAAAGCGGCCTTGCTGGTGCCCGCTGCACATGCGCGGCATCAGCACCTGCTGCCAGGTTTCGCGCTCAATGCGCACCAAGAGGGGCGAGGGGGCAGCCGTAAACTGGCCCGCGTAGTCGTCGATTTCGGGAGGTAAAAATTCCATGGGCTTGGCGTCGAATCAGTCGGCGGCAGTACCAATATAGCGCAGCCGGCTGATGCCGTCGGGGCGGAACATGCGCTCAGCAACCGCCCGAAGCTGGTCCACGGTAAGGGAGTTGACCTTAACCACCAGCTCGTCAAATCGGTCGATTCGGTCGTACACCAGCAGCGACTTGCCCAGTCCGGTCATCAGGCCTTGGCCGCTCTCTTGGGCCAGCGCCATCTGGCCGAGAAGCTGCAGCTTGGCTTGCTCGAGCGCGCGGTGCGTCAGGCCCTGGCGAAGCGCCTCGAGCTCCTTGCGAATCAGGCGCTCGGCGCGGTCGACCGTCTCGCGGTCCGTGCCCGCGTACACGCCCCAGTGGCCGCCGTCGGCGTAGGCGTTGATAAAGCTTTCAATCTGGTACGCGATGCCGTGGCGCTCGCGAATGTTCATGTTCAGCCGGCTGTTCATCGCCGGTCCGCCCAGCACGTTGTTTAGCAGCACCGCCGCCGTGTAGTCGTCGTCGTGGACCGTCGGGGCCTCGCCGCCCAGCACCAAATGGCTTTGGTTGATATCTTTCTCGGCATCCACGTTGAACCGCGCCGGCTTGGGGGCCACGGCGCGCTCTGGGGCTGACCCTTGGGCGGTCCAGCTTCCGCCAAACTCCTCAGCGAGCCGCGCGAAACGCGCTACCGAAATTCCGCCCACGGAACTCAGCACGGCATGCTCGGGCCGGTACAGGGCCCCAATGAAGCGCAGCACGTCGGCGCGCTCAAAACGCGACACCGTCTCGCGGCGCCCCAAAATATTCATGCCCAACGGGTGGTCGGGGTAGAGCAGGGCGTCAAACTCGTCGAACAGGGCCTCCGACGGATTGTCTTTGTAGCCGTCCATCTCGTCGAGGATCACCTCGCGCTCCTTGGGTACTTCGCGCTCGGGGATCGACGCGTGCTGCACAATGTCAAACAGCAAGTCCATGGCCCGGCGGTAGTGCTCCACCATAAAGCTGGCGTAAAGCAGCGTATCCTCCTTGCCCGTGTAGGCGTTTAACTCGCCGCCCACGCCCTCCAAACGGCTCAGCACGTGGAACGCCTTGCGGCGGGCCGTGCCCTTGAAAATGAGGTGTTCGGTGAAGTGGGCTAGGCCCTCGTCATCGCGGGACTCGTCGCGCGACCCCGCGCGCAGGTGCAGGCCGATGTGCCCCGTCGGCGACGCCGTGGGCTGGTGCACCCAGCGCAGCCCGTTGGGCAGTGTGGCAACCACAAATTCCGGGCGTACGGGCGATCCCATGCTCAGAGCGTTGGTGGAGTCACCGGTCCCTGAAACGTGTCGACCGTGCGCAGCACGGTGCGGAACGCCAGCGCCTTTTGGCCAAACTTCGCAGCCGACTTGGCCTGGAGCCCCGGCGCGTGAAGCTGCTGGTATAGCTGCAAATCTTCGGGATCCTTGAATCGGTACTGTGCGGCATACGTCGCGCCGCTGTCGCCGTCCACCATCACCTGATGCAGGGTGGCATCGACGAACATTCCGGTCGCGAGCACTTCGGGCATGTGTTCGTCGCGCATCCACGCCACCCATGCCTCGTGCACGGAGTCGTCTACGCTGATCGTCACGTTGTAGGTATACATGGCTTACTTACCCGCGGAATCCCAGGTGTCCCAAAGCGTTTGAAAATGCACATCCAGGCTGTCGTTTTGACCGAGCACGTAGCGCACCTCATCCAAGCGCGTGTGCAGCGTGGCCAGCAGCGGCAGCACGGCATTCTTCTCTTCTTCGAGCGCAATGCGCACTGAATCCTCTGAAATCAAGCGGTTGGACCAGTCGTGGTGCAGCGCGTCCAGTTGGTTGCGTGACGCCACAAGCTGACCGTCCCAGCGTTCTCCGCGGCGAAGCGTTTCAAACTTGAAAAGGGCCCGATGGCTGTTGCGCAGCCAGTCAAAATCCACCCGAAAGATGGCGTCGCGGCTCGCGTCGTAGGTCTTCGTTTTAGCCACGTCGATATGGCGCTCCATACGGTTAAATGCCGTCATGAACTCGGCGCTGTCAAGGGCTTGCAGCACCTCATACGACGAATCCACGGTGGTGCGCAGTGCGCTAATCTCGTCGCCGAGGGGTCCGCGCCGACCGCAGCTTGCCAACGCAAGGGCGCCGAGCAGGGCCAGGCCAAGATGCTTTACTGAATCCATTCAAAACCGGTGTATGCCGCCAGCGCCTTCGGAATCCGAATGCCCTCAGGCGTTTGGTTGTTTTCGAGCAGTGCCGCCACCACGCGCGGAAGCGCCAGCGACGATCCGTTGAGCGTGTGGGCCATGTACGGCTTGCCGTCGGCCTCGCTGCGGTAGCGCAGCATCAGGCGGTTGGCCTGAAACGTCTCAAAGTTGCTCACGGAACTCACCTCGAGCCAGCGCTCTTGGGCCGCAGACCACACCTCAAAGTCGTAGGTCAGGGCCGACGTGAAGCCCATGTCTCCGCCGCACAGGCGAAGAACCCGGTACGGCAACTCCAGGGCCTGAAGCAGCCCCGCAACGTGGGCCACCATCTCCTCAAGGCGATCGTAGGAGCGCGAAGGGTGCTCAACGCACACAATCTCGACTTTGTCAAACTGGTGAAGGCGGTTGAGGCCGCGCACGTCCTTGCCGTACGAGCCGGCCTCGCGGCGGAAGCAGGGGCTGTAGGCCGTCAACTTCACGGGCAGGTCGGCCTCGGGCAGAATCTCGTCGCGCAGCATGTTGGTAACCGGAACCTCGGCCGTCGGAATCGCATACAGCTGGTCCTCGCCCATGTGGTACATCTGGCCGTCTTTGTCGGGCAGCTGGCCGGTGCCGTAGCCCGACGCGGCGTTCACAAAGTGCGGAGGCTGTACCTCCAGGTAGCCCGCTTCGGTGTTGCGGTCCAAGAAAAACTGAATCAGGGCGCGCTGCAGGCGGGCGCCCTTGCCAGTGTAAAAGGGGAAACCGGCACCGGTAACTTTTACGCCGCGCTCAAAATCAATCAGTTTGTAGCGCTCCGTGAGTTCCCAGTGGGGCACTGCGTTCTCGGCCAGCGACCACTCGGGGCTCCATTCGGCAACGACTTCGTTGTCCTCGGCCGACTTGCCGGCCGCTACCGACGCGTGGGGCATGTTGGGAAGCCGCAGCAGTTGCTCGCGTTCCTGCCCCTCAAGTTGCTCGAGTTCGCCCGCCAGCCCTTGGATGCTGGCCTTGATTTCGGTGGTCCGTGCCTTCACCGCTTCGGCCTCGGCACTGCGGCCGTCGCGCATCAGTCCGCCAATCTCCTTCGCAAGGCGGTTGGCTTCGGCCTGAATCGTTTCGGTTTCGGTTTGAATTCGGCGGCGTTCCTCGTTCAGGCGGAGCAGGGCCTCAATGGCCGGCTTCACGTCGAGGTTGCGCTTCGCGAGCGCCGCCACGACGGCCTCGGGATTCGTTCGAATAAAGGATAGACTAAGCATAATCAAGAATAGGTACAAAACTACAAACCCCCTGGCGCCGAAGCTTCAGGGGGTCGGTAAACTTGGGTAAAACCAATTTAAGCCTCGCCGCCCTCCGCGAAGGGGACAACCGACACGTAACTCTTGTTACCGGCTTTCTTTTGGAATTCCACGATGCCCTCGCTCAACGCAAAGAGCGTGTGGTCCTTGCCAATTCCGACGTTGTTGCCGGGATTGTGCTGGGTGCCGCGCTGGCGAACGATGATGGCGCCGGCCGCAGCGGGCTGACCACCAAAGATTTTCACACCCAGTCGCTTGGATGCTGATTCGCGTCCGTTCTTGGAACTACCTACACCTTTCTTGTGTGCCATGGTTTGATCGGATTATTCAGCTGCCTCGGTTTTGGCGGCCTTCGTGGTTTTCTTTTTGGGCGCTGCAGCTACCTCTTCAGTAGCTTCAACGTTCTTGGCTGCGGCCTTCTTCTTCGCGCCCGACAAGCTAATGTCGGTGATCACGATTTGGCTGAGGGCCTGGCGGTGACCGTTTTTCTTTTCGTAGCCCTTGCGGCGCTTCTTCTTGAAAACGATCACTTTGTCACCTTGAAGGTGCTTGAGAAGGGTAGCCGTAACAGTGGCTCCTTCGATAACGGGGGCGCCAACGCTAACGGTTCCGTCGTTGTCAGCCAACAGAACACGGTCGAATGAAATCGACTCGCCTTCTTGGCCTGCCAAGCGGTTCACGTACACGCGCTGATCTTTTTGCACTTTGTACTGCAGCCCTGCTATTTCTACAATTGCGTACATAACGAATTTTCTTAGGGGCTGCAAAGATACGTCAAAAACCCACACTTACTTCGCTCGATCTCGGTAAATAATTGTTTTCGCAGTGTAATTACCTCGCTGCGTCCGGCGACTAATGACTTCGTATCTTCGGACCCCCTTACTAAAAACGATCATGAAGCATTCCTTTTTCGGACTCGGACTCGTTCTCGCCTTGGCGGCTGCCCAGCCCCTGAGCGCCCAGATCAAGTACGAATCCTACGACCTGCCCAATGGCCTTCACGTCATCTTGCACCAAGACAACAGCAACCCACTGGTGGCCGTTTCGGTGCTTTACCATGTGGGATCAAAAGACGAAATCCCCACGCGCACGGGCTTTGCCCACTTTTTTGAGCACCTGCTCTTTGAGGGCTCCGAGCACATCGGACGTGGCGAATACATGCAGCTCATCCAGTCGAATGGCGGTGCGCTCAACGCCAACACCAGCAACGACCGCACCTTCTACTACGAAATCTTGCCGTCGAATCAACTTGAACTCGGACTTTGGATGGAATCCGAGCGCATGCTTCACGCCAAAATCGACCAAGTGGGCGTAGACACGCAGCGCGAAGTCGTGAAAGAGGAAAAGCGCCAGCGCGTTGACAACCAGCCCTACGCGAGCTTCTTGGCTGAAATGTTCAAGCGCGCCTTCAAGCAGCACAACTACCGTTGGGTGCCGATCGGCTCCATGGAAGACCTCAACGCGGCCAAGCTCGAGGAATTCATGGCCTTTTATAAGAAGTACTACATTCCCAACAACGCGACCCTCTCGATTGCTGGCGATATCGACGTGGCCCAAACCAAGGCCCTCATCGCTAAGTACTTCGCCGAGATCCCGATGGGCCCGGCGGTACAGCGCCCGAGTGCCTACGAGCCACCCCTCGGAGGTGAAGTGGTCGACACGATCTACGACAACATTCAAATTCCAGCCGTTTTTGCAGGGTACCGCATGGTGAGCGAAACCCACCCCGACGCCTACGCGCTTCAAATGCTGACCACGGCACTGAGCGACGGACCCAGCTCACGATTTTCAAAGCGCATGGTCGACAAGGACCAGAGCGCTCTTCAGGTTGCGGCCTTCCCTTTTGCCATGGAGCACCACGGCGTATTCATTGCGCTCGCGCTTGCCAACGGAACCACGTCGACCGGCGCCCTGATGACGACCATGGAAGAAGAAATCGCCAAAATGCAAAACGAGCCGTTGAGCGAAAAGGAGTTTACCAAGCTTCTGAATAAAGTGGAGTCCGAGTTTGTGACCCGCAATTCCAACGTCGCGGGCATCGCTGAAAACCTCGCGAACTACCACGTGTACTACGGCGACGCCAACCTTGTCAACACCGAGATTGAGCGCTACCGCCAGGTTACGCCCGCCGACATTCAGCGCGTGGCCAAGACCTACCTCAAGCCCGAGAACCGCGTTGTCCTTCACTACCTGCCCAAATCCGCTCAGTAAGCCATGAAAAAGATATTGATTGCCCTTTCGCTCGTGGCTTCGGTTGCGGCAAGCGCTCAACTGGACCGCAGCGTCCGACCCAAACCGGCGCCCGCCCGTACTCCGACCATTGCGCAGTACCAAAAATTCCAGCTTAAAAACGGTTTAACCGTGCTGCTGGTCGAGGACCACAAGCTTCCGCGCCTCGGACTCACCCTAAACCTTGACCTTGGTGAAGTGCGCGAAGGCGAGAAGGCCGGAACGCTGGGGTTGCTTGGCGACCTGCTCTCAGAAGGCACCAAGTCCTACACCAAGGAGGCGCTTGACGAAAAAGTGGACTTTATTGGCGCACGCCTCGGAACCGGCGGCAGCAGCGTCAATTCTGGCGGACTGAGCAAGTACGCTGAGGACCTCTTTGCCCTCGCGGCCGAAGTTGCCCAGCGTCCGACCTTGCCCCAAGCTGGCTTTGACAAGATTAAGGAGCGCACGCTTTCGGGTTTGAAGAGCCAAAAAGACGACCCCGGAGCCATTCAGGGGAACATCTTCAATGCCCGAGTATTCGGAGCGCAGCACCCAAGCGGCGAGCTGACGACCGAAGCGAGCGTGGCCAACATCACCTTGGGCGACTGCAAAAAGGCCTACCAGACCTACTGGAAGCCCAACGTAGCCACCCTCACCATCGTAGGCGATATCGACTTGGCTAAGGCGAAGGCCTTGGCCGAGGCTCACTTTGGCGGCTGGAAGGGCGCGTTTACCAAGAAAACGACCTACCCGGCGCCCGCAGCTCTGTCGGGCGTGAGCATCCAAATCGCCAACCGTCCCTCGAGCGTTCAGTCCAACATTCAGATTGGCAATACGATTCAGCTCCCCGTGGGTCACCCTGACCTTGAGGCCCTGCGCGTGATGAACGAAATTCTCGGTGCGGGTTCGGCTGGCCGCCTGTTCCGCAACCTGCGCGAAGACAAGGCCTACACCTACGGTGCCTATTCGTCGTTCGGAACCTCACGCTACACCTCAGTGATTGAAGCGACGGCCGAAGTGCGCAACGCCGTGACCGATAGCGCGGTGGAGCAATTCCTTCTGGAAATCAACCGCATCCGCACCGAAGCGGTGAGCGCAGACGAGCTTCGCGCGGCCAAAAACAACCTGGCTGGCGGATTTGGACGCTCCCTCGAGCGCCCCGAAACCGTAGCGAGCATGGCCAACAACACCCTGATTTACAACCTTCCGGCGGACTACTACAACGGGTACTTGACCCGTCTTGAAGCGGTAACGGCCCAGGATGTACAGCGCGTGGCCCAGAAGTACTGGCAGGCCGACAAGTTGCTCATTAGTATCGTGGGCAAGGCCGCAGACATCGCCAAGCCACTGCAGCGCCTCGGCTACCCCATCAGCTACGTTGACTTTGAAGGCAAGCCCACCGATGCTCCGAAGTTGGACGCCGTTCCGGCCGGGCTCACCGCCAGCGCCGTGGTTGCCGCTTCGCTCAAGGCCATGGGCGGACTTGACCGCATCAACGCACTAAAGTCGGTAAACTGGACCCAAGAGGCGAGCATCATGGGCATCACCATCAAAACCGAAGTGGCCTTCACGGCGCCCTCAACCATGATCCAAAAGCAAACATCGCCGAATGGAGTGAGCGAAACCCGCTATGAAGGCGACAAGATTAGTGTATTTGAGAACGGTCAAGCAAAAGACTTGAGTGCCGACGAAAAGGCAGCTTTGATGGCAGATCGCTTCCTAATCGACGAACTTGGCCTGGCCCAGCGCAGCGACCTCAAGCTTCAAGAGAGCAAAATCGACGTCAATGGCGAGTCGTGCTACGCGGTGGAAGTTCCCCAGGCAAAGGGAGATCCCATTGTGAAGTTCTACAGCGTGGCGAGTGGCCTTCGTGTGCGCGAGGCGCGCATCAAGGAAGGTCCTCAAGGCAAGGTCGTAGTCAACGTGGACTACAGCGACTACCGCGAGGTAGGTGGCGTGAAGTTCCCCCACGAGTCCAAGTTGCCGCTTCAGCCTGGTTTGGACTTGATCTTTAAGACGACCATCCTTGAGGTAAAGTAGCGGGAGCGGCTAGTTGGCTAGTTAGCTAGTTAGCTAGTTAGCCAGTTAGTTGAGCGCCGAATAGTAAAAGGCCCGGGCGTTTGCCTGGGCTTTTTTATTTGTCCACCCAGCTAACCAGCCAACTAGCTAACTAGCCAACTAGCCACCCAGCCAAAATCCTATGCCTTTTTATTGACCAAGTAGACCCCGAGGATGATCGCCGCCATTCCGCCCAAGTGGTGCGCTAAAATGGTTTCGCCCATGCCGACGCCCCACGCAAGGGCCACCACCGGAATTAAGTAGGTCGTCGACGCCGCCATGAGCGGGGTGGTGAGCGCAATCAGTCGGTTGAACAGCACGGTTGCGATGCCGGTTCCGACGATGCCGAGAAAGGCCAGGGCGGCGATGGCGGGCGTGAAATGCTCCATGCGCGTGGTTTCCCAAACCCGGGTGGCGCCCAGGATTCCGAGCGACATCGGCACCGTCAGCAGCATGACAAACAGCGTGATCCCGCGCGGACTCAAATGGCCAAGCTTCGAGCCAATCGTGTTGATGCTGACGCCATAAAACGCGGCGGCCAAGATGGCCAAAAGAAGGTAATTCGGGTCGATTTCTTGGCCCGGAACCACTGCGCGCCATGGACTGATCAGCAGTACTGCGCCCAGCAAGCCCAGCGCTACGCCCCAGACCTGAACGCGGCGCAGCGTCCGCCCAAAGGCCAAAACGCCCACGAGCAGTGCGAATACCGGCGTCATGGCGTTGGCCACCCCAACGACGCCCGATGGCACGTGGGCCACGGCAATAGGGAAGAGGATGTAGGGGAGCGAATTGCCCATCATGGCCACGACCAAAAGGGGCCAAAAGTCGGCACGCCGAAACTCGCCAAAGTGCTTGCGCGAAATGATAACCACGGCGGCCGCGGCAAAGAGCAAGCGCATCGCGCCAATTTGAATCGCTTCAAAACTTTGAAGTGCGATTTTCATCAGCATAAACGAGGAGCCCCAGACCAAAACGAGTCCGATAAAAAGCCCCCAGGCCAAGCCAGAACGATTCATGAGGCGCCAAAGGTACGCTACCTTTATTCCCATGAATGCACGGCTCATTGCGGCGCCTTGGCTGCTCCGCTTCCTTCGTTGGTCCATCGTCCTCAACTTGCTGGTCATGCTGGCCGGATCGGTGGTGCGCATGACGGGCTCGGGCATGGGCTGCCCGGACTGGCCCAAGTGCTTTGGGCTGGCAGTTCCGCCCACGCGGGTCGAGCAGGTGACTTGGTCGCCCGAGGCAGCCTACGACCGCGGTCAAATGGTGCTGCACGAGGGCGCATTTTGGGTAGCGCAGACCGACCACGCCCCGCAGCCGGCCTTCAGCGCCGAGCTCTGGCAAAAGTTTACACGCCACGACTACGCCACCTTCAACCCGGTGCATACCTGGATTGAGTTCATCAACCGCCTGCTTGGGGTGCTGCTCGGAATCCCCGTGCTCCTCGCGGCCGCGGCCAGCGCCCGCTACGTGCGCAGCCATCCGTGGTGGCTCCTCACCATGATCGGCGTACTGGCGACGCTCGCGTTTGAAGCGTGGCTCGGCAAGGTTGTGGTCGACGGAAACCTGGTGCCCCACCACATCACCTACCACATGCTGGGTGCCTACGTGCTGCTTGCGCTGCTCACGCTGCTGTTTCGCAACGTACACAGTTTGGCAGAACAAAACCTTTGGCGGGCCGAGCCGCCTGCTTCTGCAGCAGACCTCAAGCCCGTAATCGTTGGATTTGCGGCCCTGGCCGCGCTGCTGGTTGGCCAAACGGTGCTCGGAACCTCGGTGCGCGAAGGCGTTGACGCGCTGGTGCACCAACTTGGGTTTGACGCCTCCCGCGACGGATGGGTCGCCCAGCTTGAGCCCGGAATCCTCATTCACCGCAGCTTTAGCCTCATCCTGCTTGCGCTGTCGTACTGGCTCTACCGTCGGTCGGCTGGACTTGCCGGATTGCGTGCGCGCGCCGGCCTCGTGCTGCTGATTTTGTGTGCGGAAGCCGCGGTGGGCGCCTTGCTGTACTACCTAGACCTTCCGCGCGGACTTCAACCGCTGCACCTGCTGCTGAGCGCGGGCGCCTGGATGATTCTGGTCGACGCGGTGGCTAAGGGCGGCCTGATGCTCCGCGCCATTCGAGCGTCTCGAGGTAGCGCGTGAACTCCTTCTCAAAAAACGCATGCACCGGAGCCAAACTGTCGGCGTTCGGGTGCGCATACACGTACAGGGCTCCGCGCACAAAGTGCTG
>JBEBBW010000020.1:0-28987 GCA_041158165.1 Bacteroidota bacterium | reverse complement strand
GAACCGTTGCCGTTCTTGAAGGTAATACTTCCTGCCTTATTGTAGTCCATATCAAGGGTATAAATGCTCGACGATCCATCTAGCTGCTCGTGGCCGTCCAAGCGACCAAACCGGTCGTAGGCATAGGATTCAAGTAAAATCCAGATGCACTTTTAACATAGCATCTGGATTTTTGGAATTTTTATTTTTCTATAAAATGAAATACATTCAAATTATATACTTGGATTAAAGGCAGGACAGCGGATTTTGGTTCCGTATGTCTAGGTTCGAGTCCTAGTGGGGCAACAAAAAAACCCCTCAGTTCCGGTTAACGGATTCTGAGGGGTTTTTTCTTAGTCCCTAAGCTGGGCACAGCCCGCCCCCCTGCGGTTACAAGTAGATAGCGAAGGTTATGGTAGGTAACACAAGCCGATTCCATTTTCCGTAGGAAACGGGCTCTTCGGTATAAACCGTGTTGCCACCTAAATTGGGATCTTGGGTATCGACATCTCCATCCCAATCGAGGTCGTAGCCTAAAATGCCGTATTCTGGCTCACGGTTGGCGAAGCTTGCAAAGCCAAAGTTCCAGTACCTGCGGCTGCTGTGGGAATAGATGCGGAAGTTGGGCGAAATGATCGCAGCGTGGGTTTCGGGAAGGTACCAAGCCTCGTACACAAAGCCGATGCGCCCCTTTTGGTGAAGGCCTGCAATGTTCACTGCGGGCTCACTGACGTTTATTCCTAAATCGCTGCTATTGAACGACATGTATCCCCCTCCGACGCTAAACTGGTTTTCGGGTGTACCGTAGGTCGCCACCGCAAAAGGAAGTGAGAAGATCCCGTTCCCAATAATGGGAACGCCCGCCAACATGCCTGCCTTGAAGTGCAGCTTCTCTGCAATCTGCGTGTGGTAGGATGCGGTACCGTACACGCCAAGAAACAACGGCGTGCCGATGCCCGCTGAAAAGTGGTCTGAAATGCCGTACTGGAAGTCGACAAGCGGGCCCACCACATTCAAGTAGGCGCTGTCCTTCTCAATTCCAAAGCCAGAAGGCGAAAACACGTAACGGCTAGCGTGGCCGTTGGACGATTGAGCCGCTGCGCCGAGTGACGCGAGCACCCCGGCCGCGAGGAGGAGCTTTTTCATGGGGTATTTTTTATAAAGCTACCCCATGCAGCGCCTCACTGCGCGGCCGTTTGAAAATCTGCAAAAACTTCTTGAATGCCTAATTCAATTAGGGGAGGTGGATGTTCAGTCCTGCTGAAAAATCTGCTCGACGGGCGTGCCGAATTTCTTGCCAATTGCGAGGGCGAGCGGCAAGCTGGGCGCGTACTTTCCCTGCTCGATGGCGTTGATCGTTTGGCGGCTCACGCTTAGGGATTCGGCGAGCTCCTGCTGCGAAAGTCCGTGTTCCGCCCGCAAGATTTTGATTTTATTCTTCATATTTCGCGGTGTAGTGCTGGCGCAAGGTCCACATCAAGCGCAGGTTGTAAAACACGAGAAGGGCCACGAGCTGGGCGTAGAGCACGTAAAGGAAGGTCACACCGTACAGGGTCCAGGTGGCCGCGATCAAGATGACCGCGTTCAGGAGCACCGACTGGGCGAGCGCCTTCCAGCGGAGCAGCGAGATCAGCTCGTCTTCGACCGGCTCGCGCGAGAAGCCCGCGGCGAGTCCGCTTAAGGTGATGAGCGTGAGAAAGAGCTCGTCGGTGAGGTTGTTGTCAATCCACCCGGGGCCAGATGGACCGCCCAGCACTTCGTCGGACCAAAGCGCCGGAACCTGGGTTTTAAACCAGATGATGCCGCCCTCGGGTGCGCCGACAGAAATCCACAGTATGGCCATCGCGAGGCTGGCAAAGAAGACCAGCTGGGCCGGCCGCTTCCAAAAGGAAGGAAGAAGGAAGTTCATGTTCGTAACAAGTTGGTTAGTGGGTCAAATGTAAAACAACTTTTACAATATGTAAAACAACATTTACATATTGGGTCAAATTTTTTTATTTGGCCCGGTCGAGCCTAGCCTAAAAATCGTGGTTGAGCCAGTAGTTCAGGGCGCAAATCTTCCAGACCAGCTTGGCGTGGCTGCGGTCGCCGGCGTGGTAGGATTGGAGAAGGCGGTCCAACTTGGCGTGGTCGAGCCAGTCGAGCGCGCCAAACGAGGTGTGGAGCAGGTCCTTGAGCGGACCGTTCAGCCAGGCGATTTCGCCCGGGGTCACAAAGCCTTTTTTGTCGTACCGGGTGCGGATCGGGTCGGGAATCACGCCCGCCATGGACTCCCGAAGGATGCTTTTGGTGGCGCCTTCGGGCGAAATTTTCACGGAATTCGGCACCGAAAACCCAAATTCAACCAGTCGGTGGTCCAAAAAGGGCACCCGGCTTTCGATGCCAAACGACATGGAATTTCGGTCGTTGTAGTGCAGGATCGTCGGCAGCGACGTCGTCGTCATCAGGTGGTACAGGAAGTTGTCGAGGTAGCCCTTGCTGTAGGTGGGCAGATCGAGCGTGAGCGCGTCGGCGCTCCGGGGCAGCACCTGAGCGAGCTCGTGGCGCCCTTTGGCCTGGTGGATTTGCTCGGTTCCGCCCAACACCATCGCTGACTTGAGGGCGACCGTGAGGCGTTCGGCTAGGCTGAATTCTTGCTTGCGGCTGTGTCCGGCAAAGGTTTTGGCGAGCGCGGACCACGATCCACTGCGAAACTGGTCCGCGAACAGCGGGTAAAAGCTGTGGAGGTATCCGCCCAAGTATTCGTCGGCCCCCTGGCCGTCGATCAGCACGCGGAGCCCGGTCTTTTTGACCAGGTCCATGAGGGCGTAGTGCGAAAGAAACGACGATCCGTTGACCGGGGCGTCGGCGGCGGCGCTGGCTCCGGCGAAGTAGGCTTCGAGGTCCTTGCCGTCGGGGCTGTAGGTGTGGGGCTCGGCCTGGGGGTAGGCGTCGAGCACGTGCTGCGCAAAAGGTCGCTCGTCGACGTAGTCCGCGTAGTAAATGTGGAACACCTTCTGGCGCTGCTCGGGGTGAAGGCGGCACATGCTCGACACGAGGGCGGAGCTGTCGATTCCGCCGCTCAGGCAGGCTCCGACTTCGACTTGGCTGCGCAGGTGAATGGCCAAGGATTGGTTGAAGCGGTCGGCAAATTCGCGCTGGAGGTCCTTTGGGTCGGCGTCGATTTTGGCGTGGGGGTCCAACGACCAGTAGCGCACGAAGCGCATGCCCGACGCGTCGGCAATCAGGTTGTGGGCGGGGGCCAGGGCCTCGACGCCTTGGTAGTAGGTTTGGGTTCCGTAGCCGATCCAGCCCAGGCCAAGCCCGAGGTTGGCCTGGTCGACGTTGAGTTGTTTGGTGAAGCCCGGACTTTGCTTTAGGGCCTTGATTTCGGACGCAAACCAAAGGCTTCCCTGGGCGTCGCGGCGGTACACAAAGGGCTTGATGCCGAATCGGTCGCGCGAGCAGAACAGGCGCTGGGCGCGGTCGTCCCAAATGGCCAGTGCCCACATGCCGACGAATCGGGTTACGGCGTCGGCGCCCCAAAAGTGGTAGGCTTTGATGATGGCCTCGGTGTCGCTGGTGGTTTCAAAGCGGTAGCCGTGCTGCTGGAGCTCGGTGCGCAGCTCCACGTAGTTGTAGACCTCGCCGTTAAACACCATGCTGAGGTGCTCGAAGCGGTAGGGTTGGTTGGACTCTTCACTTAAGTCCATAATCTTTAGGTGATTATGGCCAAGTGTGGCGGGGCCGATGCTGGCGAAATGGGACCCGTCGGGGCCGCGGTGGGTCTGGGCTGCGTTCATGGACGCCACGCCCGCTTCGCGCGCCGAAGCGCTCAAATTAGGACCGTAAACGCCAGTAATTCCACACATAGTTTGAGGACGTGAAGCTAGGGCAGAAACCGCGTTCCTGCAGGGCGTCTAGCTTATTTCTGAAGCCAAAGGTGGGGCTATTCTTCGAAGCGCGATTTGAAGCCGCTGCTGCGGCCTTCGCTAGTGCGGCCGCCGCCCTCTCCGTTGCCCGACTTGCTGCCTGAGCCCGAGGGGCGCTTGCGGCGCTGGCCTGAGCGACGGCGCTGGCCTGAACGGCGCTCTGATTCCTCTCGGCCGTGGGCCTTGAGGTAGCGGTAGCGGAAGATCACGGCTTGACCAAACACGCTAAGGCCGGCGTTGAAGGCCACGAGCCCCGCAGTGCCCAGTACGAAGTAGGCTTGCTGCGCCATTTTGGCGATGATGGCCTCCCCGACGAGGGAGAGTCCGAGTCCGGTAAGAAGTAAGCCTAGAACGGCGAAGGTCAGCCAGTTGCGGCGGAGAGCGGTAGATTGTTTCACGGCCGTAAACCTACAAAAATTCGCGCAGATTACGGGAGCATCAGCGGCGACGGATCGCCCGAAACGGCGTACATCATCAGGCCTGAAAGCCAGCCGCCGTAGGTTCCGAGGGCGTAGCCCAGCACCGCCAGCAGCACGCCTACCGGGGCCAGCGATGGGTGGAACGCGGCCGCGGCGACGGGTGCCGAGGCGGCTCCGCCAATGTTGGCTTTGGAGCCCACCGCCAAGAAGAAGAACGGAGCCTTGATGAGTCGGGCTACCAGCACGAGGATGAGTACGTGAATCGTCATCCACAGCGCGCCCACGCCGATCAGTCCGGGCTGGCTAAGGGCCTCCATGAGGTCCATTTTCATGCCGATGCTTCCGACGAGGATGTAAATGAACACCGAGCCCCAGCGGCTGGCGCCTACACCCTCCAGGTTGCGGGCGGGGGTGAACGACAGCAGAAGTCCTAGGGTCGTCGCGATGATGACGATCCAAAAGAAGTCGCTCGTGAAGCTGAAGTTGGCGGTGTAGGGGGCGTGTTCGGTAAACCACGGTGCAAGGAAGTCGCCCGCCGCATGGCTAATCGCCACCGCGCCAAAGGCGATGCCCAAAATTTTCATGGCGTCGGCCAGGGTCGGAATTTTGGCGGTGCGCTTGAGGAATTCCTCCATTTTACCCTGGAGTTCTTTGACCGAGCGGTTGTCGGCCTTGAGCCACGCGTCGACGCGGTCCGATTTTCCGGCGCCAAGCAAGATGACCGCCATCCAGATTTCGGCCACGACAACGTCGACCGTAATCATAGCGGAATACAGCGATTCGCTGGGCTTGTATACCTCATAAAGCGCAGCCTGGTTGGCGCCGCCCCCAATCCACGACCCGGCAATGGTCGAAAATCCGCGCCACACGGCGTCGGGCCCGATTCCGCCGACCGTTTCGGGCGAAATCCACGAGACGATGAGCAGGGCTAAGGGTCCGCCGATAATCACGCTAAACGTTGCGGTGAAAAACATGATTAAGGCCTTGGGGCCCAGTCCGATAACGGCTTTTAAGTCGATGCTGATCGTGAGCAGCACGAGCGAGGCCGGCAGCAGGTAGCGCGAAGCGATGTAGTAAATGTTGGTGTCTTTGGGGACCAAGCCGGTGTTGGTCAGCAGCGACGGCACAAAGTAGCAGAGCAGCAGGGCCGGGATGATGCTAAAGAATTTTTTAAATCGGGGTTCGCTGGCGGCCCAAAAAATGGCGCCAAGAATGGCCATGAGGAGGCCGAAAACGACGGCTTCGTTGGTGATGAGTGCGGTGTGTTCCATGTTCGGGAGCCAAATCTAGGGACAAGTTGTGCTTCGCCACAGGTTTCGCTACCTTGAACCCATGAAGAACATGCTATTTGGCGGCCTTGCCCTGGCGTCTATGCTGGCGTCGGCCCAAAACGTGATGACGCCCGAACTCCTTTGGAAGCTCGGCCGGGTGGGATTGGACGACGCTGCGCCCAGCGGGTGGGTGGCTTACGGAGTTACCCGATATGACCTGCAGGCCAACAAGGGCAACCGCGACCTGTACTTGGTCCACGCCGCCACGGGCGAAACGCGCAGCTTGGCTGCGGAGCCGGGCAGTGAAGTCAGCGCGGTATTTGTAAAGGGCGGCACCCGCGTGGCCTACGTGCACCAAGGCAAGCTGAAGTCGCGCGCACTCGACGGCAGCGACGTGAGGGTTCACTTGGACGTTCCGGGCGGAGCCAGCGACGTCAAGCTCCGCGAACTGGCCAGCGGCCAGTGGGTGGTTGCCTTTGTGACCCGCGAACAGCTCGACCAAACGCCGGCGGAGCGCCATCCAGAGACGCCCAAGGCGAACTACGCCGTGTTTGACGACTTGCTGTACCGCCATTGGGACAGCTGGACCGACTACCGCTACAACCACGTGGCTTATGCGCTGGTGTACCCCGACGCGCCCAACCCTGCCACGGAATTCACCGACATCCTCAAGGGGGTTCGCGGCCACGCGCCGCTGCCACCGTTTGGCGGCGCCGAGTCGTTTGACCTCAGTCCGGACGGAACGTTCATCGTGTATGCTGCCAAGCTGAGCACCGGAAAGGAGTTTGCGCTGCACACGAATTCGAAGCTTTACCGCTACGACATCGCCACGGCGGCAACGACGGAGCTTCCGGGCCTGGGTGGCTACGACGGCAACCCGCGCATCTCGCCCGACGGACGCACGCTGGCCTTCACGGCCATGCCCACCGACGGCTACGAGTCCGACGTCAACCAGCTTCACCTGCTCGACCTGACCACGCCCGGAGCCCAGCCCAAGCGCATCGACGCCGCCGGCGAGTACGTCAACGACCTCAAGTGGGTTGGGGCGACGAGCCTTGTGCTCAACGTGACCCAAGAGGCTTCGAATCAGCTCATTCAGGTTGACGTCAAAGGTGCCAAGCTGAGCGTAAAAACGTTGACCACGGGCGACTACGATTTTGGCGGTTTTGACTACGCCGGCAAGCTGCTGGTGGCGGAGCGCATGGACCAGAACCAGGCCAACGAGCTGTACACGCTGGGGGCCAAGGGTGCGGCGGCGTTGACCCACGTGAACGACGCCGACTACGCCAAGATTGCGCGCGGCAAGGTCGAAAAGCGCTGGATTCCGACCAGCGACGGCAAGAAAATGCTTACCTGGGTGATGTACCCGCCCGATTTTGACCCGGCGAAGAAGTACCCGGCACTGCTTTACTGCCAAGGCGGACCGCAGAGCACGGTGAGCGCGTTCTACAGCTTCCGCTGGAATTTTCAGGTGATGGCGGCCCAGGGCTACATCGTCGTGGCGCCCAACCGCCGCGGAGTGCCAGGCTTCGGTCGCGCTTGGAACGAGCAAATTTCGAAGGACTGGGGTGGCCAGGCCATGAAGGACTACCTCGCCGCGATCGACGCGGTGGCGGCGGAGCCCTACGTCGACGCGCAGCGCCTTGGGGCCGTGGGCGCGAGCTACGGAGGCTACAGCGTGTACCAGCTGGCGGGCATCCACGAAGGCCGGTTCAAGGCCTTGGTTTCGCACTGCGGACTTTTCAACATGGAGAGTTGGTACGGCACCACCGAGGAGCTGTTTTTCGCGAACCACGATTTGGGCGGGGCCTACTGGGATAGTCCGCAGCCCAAGTCCTACGGCGAGTTCAACCCCCGCAACCACGTTTCGAAGTGGACCGCCCCGCTGCTGGTGATTCACGGCGGCAACGACTTCAGGGTTCCGCTCAACCAAGGCATGGAGGCCTACCAGGCCGCCCAGCTGCGCGGAATTCCCTCTCGCTTTCTGTACTTCCCCGAGGAAGGCCACTGGGTCATGAGCCCGCAGAATTCGCTGGTGTGGCAGCACGAATTTTTTAATTGGCTTAATCAATGGCTCAAACCATGAACAAAACGCGACTGACCTTTTGGGTCGCCACCGGAATCATTTTCTTATTTGAAGGCATCATGCCCGCGCTCACTGGCCACACCGAAATGGCCAAGGAGGGCGTCATGCACCTTGGCTACCCCGACTACTTTAGGGTCTTTTTGAACATCATGAAGGTTGCGGGTGCGCTGACGCTGATTGTGCCGTTTGCGCCAGCTCGCCTCAAAGAGTGGGCCTACGCCGGATTCACGTTTTCGCTGCTGGCGGCCACGTTCAGCCACTACATGGTCGACGGGGCGCAGGGCCAAACGTTTTTTCCGTTGGTTATCCTCGGAATTTTAATGGCGTCGTACTGGGCGTTCCGCAAGGGCGGACCGAACGCGGCGTAGGCCGATGCCGCCTTAGTGCGACGCGGCGTACAAAAACTTGAGGATCAGTTCCTGGCCGGCCTCGTCGATCGCGCCGTCGCCGGCTTTTTTGTTGGCTTTGGGCACCATTTTCGGCACCCACATGGCCCACTGCGCTTCGGTGTGGGAGGCCGGGGCGTAGGCGGGGTGGCAGCGGCCGCAGTTTTCGGCATAAAGTGCCTGGCCCGCGGTGTAGTCTGCCAGCGAATAGCCTGGGTACTTGGCTTGGGCCGCGCTGAGGTTGGGGCCCGAAGCGGGCTTGCTTCCGCCGCACGAAGCGAGGATTCCCACAAAAACAAATGCCGAAAGGGCGGTCAGAACGGTTCGTTGGTGCATGGCGGGGATGTGAATGGATGCTCAAGGTAGTGAACCCGAGTTCCGCGGCCAACCCGTACATTCGTTTACATGGAGGTTGTACACGCCCTTTCAGGCCCCCGAAACGTTTCTACGGCGTTGATGTACAGCTTCGCGCAGCGTCCGGGCTGGTCCGTGGTCGACGAGCCGTTTTATGCTGCCTATTTGGCGCGGACCGGGGCCGACCACCCGGGGCGAGACGAGGTTTTGGCCAGTCAGCCGGTGCAGCCCGATGAAGTTTGGCGCCAACTCCAAGTGCTGGACGCTTCCACCTACATTAAAAACATGGCCCACCATATGGACGGGCTGGACCTTTCGCCTTCGGCGGGCTGGAAGCACATTTTATGGATTCGCAGCCCGCGCAAGGTGATCGCGTCGTTTGCCAAAGTGGTGCCCGACGTGCAGCTGCGCGATGTGGGCCTCCAGGAGCAGCTCGACGCTCTGGCGCAGCTACAGGCGCTGGGGTCGCGGTACGTGGTAGTGGACTCCGACCAGCTGCTGGCCAACCCCGAACGGGGATTTCGCGCGGTCTGCGCGCAACTTGACCTGGAGTTTCGCCCCGAACAGCTGCGCTGGCCCGTCGGGCCCAAGCCCTACGACGGCGTTTGGGCGCCGCACTGGTACGCTCAAGTGCACCAATCCCAAGGCTTTGGCCCGCCGTCGGCCGAACCATCCCGCATGCCCGACGCCCTCGAAGCCTTGGCGGAGGAGGCCGCTCCGCGCTTCGCCCTGCTTTCGCGCTCCGCGCTAAACTTTTAATTCGACTGAAATGCTTCAAACGTTTAACCCCCAAAACGCCGATCTTAAAATTTGGGTAGGCGACCGCCTCTGGGCCCGCAACGAGGCCAAAGTCAGCGTGTTTGACTCGGCAGTGCAGGGCGGCGACGCGGTCTGGGAAGGCCTTCGCGTGTACGCCAACGGCGTGTTTGCCCTGGACTTCCACCTTGACCGGCTGTTTGCCTCGGCCCACGCAATGGCCTTTGCCAACGTGCCGACGCGCGACGAAGTCCGCTCCGCGCTTTTTAAAACCCTGCAAGCTAACGGAATGCGCGGCGACAGCCACGTGCGCCTGACCTTGACCCGCGGCGACAAAATCACGTCGGGCATGGATCCGCGCCTCAACCAAAAGGGCTGCACCCTCATAGTGCTGGCGGAATGGAAGAAGCCCGTGTACGACAACGCCGCCGGAGTGCGCATCGTGACCTCGGCCATCCGCCGCAACAGCCCCCAGTTTGTGGATTCCAAAATCCACCACAACAACTTGATAAACAATATTTTGGCTAAAATTCAAGCGAATGTCGCCGGTGCTGACGACGCGCTGATGCTCGACGAGCGCGGATTTGTGGCGGAGATGAACGGCACCAACATCTTTGCGGTGCGTGGCGGACGCCTGCTGACGCCGCAGGCCACCAACTGCCTTCCGGGGATTACCCGCGGCATCGTGCTGGAATTGGGCCGCGAACTGGGCATTCCGACGCAGGAAACCGACCTGTCGCTGACCGAGCTGTATACCGCCGACGAGGCGTTTGGCACCGGAACCATGGGCGAGCTCACCCCCGTCGTGGAGGTGGACGGGCGCCAAATCGGTTCAGGCAAAGGAGGACCCCTGACGGCCAAGCTTGCCGAGGCCTTCCACGCCCGGGTAGCCAGCGGACGCTGGTCGGCGCCGTTCCCGTAGTCGGCCGAAAATCCGTACTTTACGGCTACCTAAACGCCATTTATGAAACCCATATTGCGCTTTTTTGCGCTGCTCTGCCTTGTATTGGCTTGGCCGGCGCAGGCCCAAACGGTCCGAATAACGGGAACCGTGACCGACGCCAAAACCCGTGAGGGCGTGCCTTCAGCGGTGGTTAAGGTCGGTACGTCCAAGGCCGTAACGGACTTCGACGGCAAATTCATAATTCAGGGGGCACAGCTTCCTGCGACCTTGTTGGTAGAAGCTTTTGCGTACGAACCCTACCGTGGCGAAGTGCGGAACTCGGATCCGCTGAACATCAAACTCAATGCATCATCCGTCGAACTTTCGGAGGCCCAAATTGTCGCGTCGAAAATTTCAGAAAAACAGAAGCAGGCACCACTCACCGTAGAAGCGCTGGACCTCGTGAGCATGAAGGAGGCGCCCGCGCCCAATTTTTACGAAGCCTTGGGCAACATGAAGGGCGTTGACCTCACGTCGGCCAGCATCGGATTTAAGATTATCAACACACGCGGATTCAACAGCACCAGTCCCGTACGGAGCCTTCAAGTAATTGACGGTGTTGACAACCAAGCGCCGGGTCTCAACTTTTCGCTTGGCAATTTTCTCGGAGCAAGTGAGCTCGACGTACAGCAGGTCGACGTAATATCAGGTGCCGTGGGTGCCCTCTACGGCCCGTCGGCCTTCAACGGCGTCATCGCCATGACGACCAAGGATCCCTATCGGTTTCAGGGTACGTCTGTGCAGTTTAAGGCAGGAGAACGCCGGCTGGGCGAATTTGGGTTCCGCCACGCACAGGCCTACAAGCGGGCCGACGGCACGTCGAGCTGGGCCTACAAAATCAACCTTTTTACCCTGCGCGCCGACGACTGGGAGGCGACCAACATGAATCCCACCGACGATTCAAAGTCCCCGGCCACCAACCCGGGCGGATACGATGCCGTGAACCGCTACGGCGACGAAATTGCCTACGACCACGGGGGCGACGTGAAGACCTACGCGGGCATCGGAACCTACCATCGCCGCGGAATAGAGGAGTCCGCCCTAGTGGACTACAATACCGAAAACCTGAAAATGGCGACGTCGCTGCACTACCGAACCCGAAGCGGCGTGGAGGGCATTTATGCGCTGAATTACGGAACGGGAACCACCGTATACCAGGGCGATAACCGGTTTAGCCTCAAAGACATTAAGTTTCTTCAGAACCGCGTGGAACTGCGCAAAGGTGAAGACTGGTTTGTGCGCGCGTACACCACCCACGAAGACGCCGGCAAGACCTACGACGCCTACTTTACCGCACTGCGGATGCAGGATTCGGTGCTCAGCGAGGGATTTTGGGCCAATCAGTACCGCTCGTTTTGGACGATTTTCCAGAAACCCACCGTGCGCGCGCTCCCGGGCTACCCCAGCGAGTCGCTTCCGAGCAGCGAGTTCAATGCGGCCATGGCCCAGCTGTGGGCGAGTTATCCGGGACTTTTTGACTCACTTCACACCGCCAACCGCAACTGGATGGACATGGCCTACGATCCAGACAGCATGCTGATTCCCGGTTCTGCAGCGTTTGAGGCCCTTAAGCAGTCCATCATCACGCGCCCCTTCACCGAGGGTGGTTCGCAGTTTTGGGACCGTTCTTCGTTGGCCCACCTGCACGGCCAGCGCGCTTTTGACCTTTTTGGTGGACGGTTCACCGCGGGTTCGAGCCTTCGTCAGTACCGTCCCAATTCGCGCGGAACCCTGTTTAGCGACACCAATGGGCGGGTACTCCGCGTGGCCGAGGTTGGGCTATACACGGGCTACACGCGCAATTGGGGCAAGCAGTGGACGCTGAACGCCACGGCCCGGGTAGACAAAAACCAAAACTTCGACTGGCTTTTTTCGCCGGCAGCGTCTGTGGTCTACCGCCCGAACGATCGAACGGTGTGGCGACTTGGATTTTCGTCGGCAGTGCGCAACCCGACCCTCCAAGATCAGTACCTCTACTACAACGTAGGTCGGGCCTTGCTGCTCGGTAACCTCAATGGCTACGATTCGCTCGTCACGCTCGACGAAGTAAGCGACTTTTTAAAGGCGGGACCGCAACAGCGCGCCGACTGGCAATGGCAGTACTACAGCCGCGACGCGGTGCGGCCTGAACAAGTGCGCAACGTCGAATTGGGCTACCGAAGCACGTGGTGGAATCGACTTTACCTCGACGCTACCTACTACTACAGCTGGTACACCGACTTTATTGGCTACCACCTCGGACTGCGCATCGACGACGATCCGGGCGGCAGCGCAGCCAATCGGTTGAAGTCGGTTCAGGCCTATCGAATTGCGTCCAATGCTACCCAGCAAGTCACCACCCAGGGTTTCAGCCTCGGAGCAAACTACTATGTCTCGCGGTACACTCTCTCGGGCAACTACACCTGGAACGTGCTGAATTCGGGCGAAGACGACCCGATCATTCCGGCCTACAACACCCCCGAACACAAGTACAATATTTCGGTGGCGGGCCGCGACCTTGACTGGAATTTGGGTAAGGGCCGCTGTGGATTTATGGCGACCTACAAGTGGGTCCAGGGCTTTTTGTTTGAGGGGTCGCCGCAGTTTACGGGCCGGATTCCGAGCTACGGGTTGGTCGACGCCCAGGCAACATGGACCTCGGCCGACGCCCATTGGAGCGTCAAGCTCGGATCGAGCAACCTGCTCAACAACCGGGTAGTTCAAGTTTATGGAGGTCCCGTGGTTGGGCGCTTGACCTACATGTCGCTCACCTGGGACGTGTCGACCAAGTAAATTATTTTTCGTAAGTTTCTGAATCCTAAATCTCTAAATGCATGAAGTTAACCTACCCTAAACGCCTTATTGCCCTTCTGGCACTGGGCTTCACTGCGTTCTCGGCTTCGGCCCAGCAGCGCTACCTCGACGAGGTATTTACGAATTCCCAGATTACGGTCCTTCCCAACGTCGCCTACGGCTACAACTTTAGCCAGTATGTGCCGGCCACCATGGGTGGACCGATGGTCGTGCCGATGTATGCCGACGTGTACATGCCCGACACCGCGGTGGACCAAGTCGCGTCGCGCCCCGTCGTGATTATCTTCCATACAGGGTCATTTTTGCCAAAGGGCCTCGCGTCACCCATGGGCGACCGCAAGGACTCTGCAGTGGTAGAAATGGCCAAGCGCTTTGCTCGTCGCGGTTTTGTTGCCGTTTCGGCGAGCTACCGCTTGGGCTGGCTGGCGAACTCTACTAACCTGGACCTTCGCCGCGGAACCAACCTCATGGCGGTATACAACGCCGTGCAGGATGCCAAAGTCTGTGTGCGTTCTGTGCGCGCCTCAAAGTTGGCCTTGGGCGATCCGTACCGCATTGATCCGAACGCCATTTCGCTCATTGGCGCAGGTTCGGGCGGCTACATCACGCTGGCTTACGCAACCATCGACAACTACGCAGAGGTGGCGTCGCCAACCAAGTTCAAGTACCAAGATCCAGGTACCGGCATTTTTGGCAACACCGTTACGGCGGGTACGCCTTATGTCGACACGGCTCGCGTGGGTGATTGGAACGGCTACGGCGGTAAGGCAGTCATTAGCGGTACCCACCCCGTAACCGGCTTGCCCCTCGTAGACCAAACGCAGCCAGGCCGCAACATTGAGCTGTACAAGGGCATTCCTCACAACGTCAACTTGGTAGTGAACTTGGGCGGAGCCCTCGGCGACTCAGCTTGGCTCGGCCAAGGCGACGCTCCGATGGTGAGCTTTCACAGCCGCTACGACTTTTTTGCTCCCTACTACCGTGGAATGGTCAACGTGCCCATCGCCGGGGCCTTCTTCCCCGTAGTTGAGGTCGCTGGTAGCCACACCGCCGTGAAGATGGCCAATACGTATGGCAACAACACGGTCTTGGCGTCTTCGACCATGAACGATGCGTACTCGGTCAAGGCCCGCACCAACGTGCACAACCTTGGCGCCCAAGAGAACATTTACACGTTCAACATGCTTCCGCCCAACGCGACCATGCCCTTTAAAGTGAACGCCAACCCGTGGGATTGGTGGGATCCAGCCGATCCCCTTTCGTCCAACGAAACCAACCCCAACGTGAAGGCGCAGTCGCTGCTGTACATCGACACCGTCATGGCATACACCCTTCCGCGCTTGGCCAAGGCGCTGAATGCCACAGGCTACAGCATTTCGGTCCCCGAAACGGAGTCAATGAAGTTCCAGCTCACGCCCAATCCGACCACGTCAAATGCCCTGATCAGTGTATTCGGAGCTACGGTTGTATCGGTAGAGGTTCACGACATACTGGGTCGCCGCGTATTTGCTCGCGACGGACTCAGCGCCTCAGAAGTTGAACTGCCCAGCGCGTCGTGGTCACAAGGCGCGTACTTCGTTCGCATTCAAACGGATCGGGGAGTGCGCACCGCGAAATTGGTCCGCCACTAAGCGATAATTTTTCGTTGTTCGTTACGCCCGCCGGCATTGCCGGCGGGCTTTTTATTTAGTAGCGGGCGCTCTGCCCCTCCAGCGCTGCCTCGTAGTCGGGCGGGGCCAAAAGCGCCTGGGGCGCAAAATCCCAGTTAGTCAGCACGTGGAAGTAGGCGGGCCGCGTCATGCTGTCGTGGTGAATGAACCCGGCCGTATACTGGTAGGTTTGCACAAGATTTAGGGCTACGAGTGCGCACACGCTGCCAAGACTAAGGCGCCGGAGCCACCGCGGAGCCTCTTCGAGCATGCGCTGAGCATACACGGCCAAAGGCAGGGCTAGCAAGGCATAGGCATCGATCATAGGGCGAGATCCAAAGCTCCCGCCGTACCACCACGACCACCAGCTGAAGGTGACGTAGGCGGTCGCGATGAGGTAGAGCCCAATTATGAGTGCCCAGGCCGGTTTTTTTCGCGCAAGACCCCAAAAGCCAAAAATCATGAAGGCGGCCATTGGCGTGTAGAGCAACCAGCCCTTGCGCCAGCTAAACAGGCCTTGTGCCCAGGCGGGGTTTGTCCAAAAAAAGCCCTCGCGGCCATAGGTCCACACGGTCCAGTGGCCGGTGCTGGCCTTCCAGTACAGCAGTTGGGGCAGGCAAACCGCCGCCGCGACGAGCACCGCCCAACCCAATCGACGCGGCGTCAGCAGCCCTTTGGGGAGCCGGCCGTCGAGGGTGAACATGGCGGCCACGGCCAGCGGAATCAGCACGTTGACCGGGCGAATCAGTACCAAGAGCCCGGCCAAGAGTCCGAGCAGCCCCAGCCGCCAAGCCTGCTCCTTGCGGCGCCAAAGGTCAGCGTGGAACAGCATGGCGGCACTCAGCATAAAGCTTGCGCCGTGGCTCATGGCCCCCCGGAACGTGCTGTAGTAGAAAAGATTTGTTCCTAAAAAAAGCGCAACCAACGCCCACGAAATCGCCGCGTCGGGCACGTAATGGCGCAGGAACCGCCGCAGCAGCGCCAGCCCAATCAGCGGGTAGACCACGCCGGCGAGGCCAATTCCGACTCGGTACGGCAATGAAAAGCCGTGGGCCTCTGACGGGGTGAAGGCCAGGGCATACCCGTGGGCCGCCGCAAAAAACGGAGCATAAAGCACGGCCATGCCCATGGTGAACTTCAGGTGCCGACCGCCCGACTCGGGGTGTTCGTGAACGCCGACAAGCTGAATCATGTCGTACTTCCAAGGCTTTTCAAGGCGCAGGTCGCGTTCAATGAACAGCATCGGCAGGTAGGCGTAGTAGCCCGCAACGTCGTAGGACAGCACTTGGTTGCGCGGGTTTCCGCCCCGCTCGACAAAGGGATTTTGCCAGACGAGGTAGCCGAAGGCCAGGACGGCCAGCATCCAGAATACGTTTTTGGAGCGCAGCATGCTTAAAAATAAAAAAAAAGCCCGCATTGCTGCGGGCCTTCTGGAACCAAAACACCTTAACACCTTAACACACTACGAAACGCAGAGCGAGAAGAGGTTCCGACCTTCTGAGTGCAAAGCACGTGCCGCAACCTTAGGTGCAGGTGAATTTTTCGTTATTCTTCTTCGTCTTCGTCGACGTCGTCAAAGTCAAGCTCGAAGCCGATTTCTTCGAGAAAATCCTCGTCGATGAGCACGCCAAACTGGTCCTCTTCTTCCATTTCGACGGTGCGCGCACGGCCCTCGTCAAAGGCTTCGTTAATAATTCCGCTGAAGACCATTTTCATGATCTCTTCGGCGGCTTGCACGTCGGCCGGAATGTCAGATTCCGCGTCGAGGTGGGTAAGCACTTCGGCCAACGTGGTGCCGTAGGCGTCGCAAAGCGTATCCAAAATTTGCTGGGCAGAGGGTTGGCTCATGGGGATTGTTTTAATAGTGAACGGCAAATTGCTGCCGAACTCAAATCTACTGCAATCCTGCCCGCTTTGGAGTAGGTTTGTGCATGCTTTTCCCTCGACTTTTCAACCTTTTCGGTGGTGTGGCCTTAGCGGCGGCTGTGACCATGGCCTGTTCTGGGGCGAAACGTCAAGCATGCGACTACGCATCGCCCCAATTTGACCCGGTGGCCTTAGCGCGCACGCCGGGCTACGACAGCATTCCGAGCGCCAGCACTGGGTTTGTCGCGCTTCAGGAGGCGAGCGGCGCGGTGCCCTGCAGCTGGGATTCCACCGGAATTTGGGTGATTGAAGACGGCGGAACGGGGCCAAACCTCTTTTTGGTCCACCTCCAAACGGGGCGGGTAA
This sequence comes from Bacteroidota bacterium, assembly GCA_041158165.1. Lineage (GTDB taxonomy): Bacteria > Bacteroidota > Bacteroidia > Flavobacteriales > Schleiferiaceae > TMED14. Next base: position 12,208 of record JBEBBW010000020.1, on the reverse strand, counting down.
AAGCCCAATTGCAGCTGAATGCGGGTTGGACCAACGTCGACTGGGAGGACCTCGCCCACTGGACCGATTCAACCGGTCAGCGCTGGCTGGGCATCGCCGAAATCGGCGACAACAATGGGGTCTACCCGACGCGGGCCATTTATGCGCTCCACGAGCCGACGGGGATCGATACCGTTTCGGGGGCAGCCGCCTCCTACACGCCAGGGGGCACCCAATCGTGGACCTATGTGTATGCCGACGGACCGCGCGACGCCGAATCTCTTTTCGTGGACCCCGTCGACGGACGCCTGTACGTCGTTTCGAAGCGCGACGTGCGCAACCGAGTTTATGCGCTGCCCGCGGAACCGAGCACGGGACTGGACACGGCCAAGGCCGTGGCCGACCTGCCCTTATTCATGTCGACGGCGGCCGACCGAAGGGTGCTGGCCGACGGCAGGGCGCCGCTGGTCATTCGAAGCTACGGACGCCTCTACTATTGGGAGGCGGAGGCCACAGAAACAGCGTGTTTGGTGCTGCAGCGCACGCCCACGGAACTCCCGTACACCGACCAAGAGGTTCAGGGTGAAATCATTGCGTTGCTCCCCGACGGAAGCTATGTGCTCTTAAGCGAGCAAGTGGGAACGGCCGCCCCCAAAGTACAGGTCTACCGAGCGCTTCGCTAGGGCACGGCGATGCGCGTCGCGCTATCGTCTTGCCAAAGCACGTACACGCCGGCGGGGCAGTCTTCTGGAACAAGCACCTGGGTTTTTCCGCCCTCAAGGCGTTGGGCCCACAAAAGCACCTGACCTGAAAGCGTGGCCACCGACACCGGAGCGTCGCTCGGGCTCGTGATCCATTGTCCGCCCTGTGCCGGGTTGGGGAACCACGGACCGGCCAACGCGCCCTCGTCGAGGCCCACCGTCTGAAGCGACTTGGTCAACGTGTCTTTGCCGCCACAAGAATTGGTCGCAATCAGCGTTACGTTGTAGAAGAGGCCGGGCACCCCATAGACTTTAATCGGATTGGCGCCGCTGCCGGTTGTTCCGTCGCCGTACAGCCACTGGAAGCTCACCGCGTCGGCGCTGGACCACGGGGTGGCATTGAACTGCACGCGCATTCCGGCTCCGCCCGACGAAAGGACTTGGGCCGTCCATTCCGCCGTGGGCTTACTGCAGGTCGTCACGACTTGGCTCGACGTGATCGTGTCGCCACAGATGTTGTAGGACCGCATGATGACGGTGTAGGAACCCGACCCCGCGTAGGTGTGGCTGGGGTTGGATCCGCTGCCTTGATTGCCGTCGCCAAAATCCCAAAGCTGGCCCGCGGAGTTGACGGCGAGGCTGGAGAAGGTCACCGTATTCCCGTTCACGGTGTGGCTGAATCCGCCACCGAGGGGGGCACAAATGTTTATGGTTACCTGAGTCGTGTCGGAGCGACCACAGAAGTTTGTGGCAATCAGGCTAAGGGTGAAGCTTCCCGTGCCCGAAACCGAGATGGTCGAGGAACCGCCTGTTCGGGTCGCCACGATGCCGCCGCTGGAATTGAGCAGGGTCCATGCGTAGTTCGTCGTCGCCGAAATGTTCTGGGCGTTCATGATGAGGTTTCCGCCGACCACGGCATAGGTAAAGTTGGCAGATACAGCGGGGCAGGGTTGGGTAGTAAACGCCAAGGGTCCGATCCACGAACTGGCCAATCCCACGGCCGCACAGGTGTCTTTGAGGTACACGTGGTAGGTTGTGTTGGCTGTCAAGCCCGTCAAGATGTGTGGGGTGGTGATGCCTGTGCCCACAACCGCTGCGTTACTGGGCACGAAGCCGGCCGCACCAAGGGCGATGCGGGTACTGCCTCCGCCCGCCGTGAAGCCGATTTGAGCGGTGGTGACCGTGACGCCCGAGGCGCTCAGCGCTGAAGGCGCACTGCACGACGGAAGCGGTGCTTCGACTACCGCGAACTCGTCAAGACCAATTTCAGCGTAGCCGGGGGTGCTCGTCTTTTCGCCGCGGAACCGGAAGCGGAGGGTCTTATCAGCGTAGGCGGGGAGCTGAAGTTCATGCAGGGTCCACGCGGCAGTTGCCGAAGACTGGTTGCCCACGGGAACGACCAAAATGCTTTGCCAGCCAGCCCCGGAATCCACAAACACCTGAAGCTTGTCGATCGTTCCGGCAAACAAGTGGCTCGAAAAGCGCAGCATGGGCACGTTCAGCGGAGTGGTATTGATCCACGGTGAGGTAACGGTGGCTTGGGTGACAGCATTGCTTCCAAAGCCGCTTGTAAACAGGTATTTACCCCCGTTCACGCCTTGGTTAGGTCCCGTATTAAAGGCCTGCATTGGTCCTTGACCAACGGTCCAGAAAAACTCCGTTGCATCTGACCCGGCAGAACGGCTCCAGCACGATGAAATTGTACCGGCTAAATTGGGCCACACTCCGACGGTCCATGCGCCAGACTGGAAGGTTTCGGTGTAGGGTGCATTGAACGTGGTACAGGTGGTGGTGCCACTTACCGGAGTGCTCCAGGCGCTTACGCTGGTCGGCCCGCACGTGTCCTTCACATAAAACTGGTAGGTGGTGCTCGGGGCTAATCCGCTCACGGTGAAGGGATTGCTCGTGGCCACTACCCGCGTTCCGGCAAGCGAAGGGTTGAAGCCAACGGGGCCGTACTTGATGACCCAGGGGCTGCTTCCGACGGTCCAGCTGAGGGTTGCGCTGCTGCTGTTCGTGGTCGTAACCGCCACATTTTGAGGCTTAGGGCACGTGGGTGTAGCGTGGATGTCAATGTCGTCGATCGCGGACTGGGCGAGTGCAGCGAAGTTGCCCGTGGCGTTGCCCGTCCAGCGAAGGCGCACCTTTTTGTTGGCAAAGGCGGCCAAGCTCACCGTTACTTCGGTCCAGGGATCGGTTTGGGCGGTCTGGATTTGGCCGGTACTAGACCACACTTGGGTGAATACCCCCGCAGTGTCTTCCACGTGAAGCTGGGTTCCGGCAATTTGGGAACCGTAGGCGTGGTACCAAAACGTGAGTTCGGGCACGGCAATGGGGCTTAAGTTGATCCACGGCGTTTTGAAGGTGCCCGAAGTGCCGTTGGTGAACCCGACCGACTCGAGGAACACAAACTTGCCGTTGGTCGAAGTACCGTGGTCTTCGCTCGGGCCCGTGTTGAACGAGCTGAATTGGGGCGGGCCCACGAGGTAAGTCATCCCGGTAGTGGTCGGACGATCCCAGCAGCTTGGCCAAGTTCCGGGCTGATTGAATGCCGGCACGATCCATGAAAAGCCGTCGAAACTCTCGCTCCATGGCGCCGAAACCGCAAGGCAGCCCGTAGTGAATTGAACCGGCCCTACCCAATTACTAAATGAGGTTGCGCTGCAAGAATCGCGCACCCAAGCTTCGTAGGTAGTGTTCGGAGTTAGTCCGGTCAACGTAGTGCTGGTCCCACTAAAGCGCTTGATGCTGCCGTTGCCCGCGCCGGTGCCTACGGCGCCGTACGAAAGTTGGTGGTGGGTAGAGGCGCCGTTTACGAGTCCTGCAACGACGGAGGTGGCTTGAATTCCACTGAAATTGAGGTTGGACGGCGCTACACAACCCGTGGCTTGACCGACCCGAATGTCGTCGAGCGCAACCCGAGCAAGTGAGGGGAACGTGAACGACGACTTAGCTACAAACCGCACGGTCACGGTTTGGTTGACAAACATGGTGAGCGGGTATACTTGCTGAACCCAAGGACTGGTTTTTGCTGAAAACTGCGTTGGGTTCGCCGGAATTGCGCCCAAGCGCACCCAAGTGGGGTTACCCACGGCACTTGCTTCGACAATCAACGAGTCAATTTGGTTGCCGTACATGTGGTACCAAAACTCGACCACGGGAACGGTGGCGCCGGTTAAGTTGATTTGGGGCGTGCGGATGATGGCTGACGTATTGCCCGAAAGCGTGCCAAAACGGTCGGCGAATAGGTACTTGCTTCGGCCAGAGTGGTCGCTCTGTGGGCCGGTTTGGGGCAAGGACTGAAATGGGGGTGCAGAGACCCAAGCGTATCCTTCTAATGGCGATGCAATCCAGCCACACATGTAGCCACCTTGGCCGTTGAACGAAGTGCGCGGAGTGAAAAAGATTTGGTCGAAGTTCTCAAACCACGGAATGCTGGCGGGACTTTGGCAGGTTGTCGCGTAGCCGACGTAGGAACTCCAGTTGCTTTTGTTCCCGTTGGCGCAGCTGTCGCGCACATAAAAATCGTAGCCCGTAGAGCCCGACAAGCTACTGACGACGTATGAATTTCCCGAAAACCAAGGAGTCAATGTTCCGCTTCCGGGCGTGAAGCCAAGTGGACCGTATTCGAGCCGATGAAAAGGTGCCGCTGAGCCTGTCGACACCGTGATACTGTTCGCAGTCCGCGTCACCAAACTCAGGCTGGGCGTGGTCGAACAGGGCTGCGCATAAGCGCTAGAGCCCACAAGTGTGAGTAGGGCAATCAAAAAACGGATTCGCATACGGTACAAAAATCGGGTTAAAACATCAAAAAACGCTTTCTGGACCGCCAAACTAGGGTTCCACTGAACCACCGAAGCCTTCGCTCCGATTTTCGGATTTCTTATCTTTGGTCCGTGCGTACAATGGTTTTTTTGTGGATATCGACGGTCTGGATACTACGTCTGGCGGATCCCATTGTTCACAGTGTACTGCACGACCACCACGAGCATTGCGTCGAAGAGGGGGTACACCTGCACGAGTCTGACGAGCTGTGCACTTGGTCCGATCCGGCGACCGGGCATGCCACACCGTCAATTGCGTGCACCTGGTCATGGGTTAAGATAGCCCACCCCGACAAGGTGGCCACCCCTTTTGTCGTTTCGGAGCGGGACGGACTCTCGCTATTGGTACGCGACCGTGGACCACCCAGCTTAGTTTGACATTGCCCGGAGCCTCGCTCCGCTTTTTAGGTCGAACTAAGCATTTACTTCATGAAAAACGTTTTACTGGGCTTTGCCGCGGCCCTGCCCCTCATGCTTTGGGGTCAACGCGACACCAATACGGTTATTGAACTTGGCGAGGCCTCGGTGGAGGCGCAACGCGACAACCCTTCTGCTTATTCCACCCAAGTTCTGGCGATTCCGGTCCGCACCTTGGCGGACCAGGGTCCGTCGGCGATGCTTCAGCTCAGCCGCCAGGCCCCGGCGCTTCAGTTGGTGAGCGTGGGCGGCCACACCGTTAAACCCATCTTGCGCGGACTGGGCGGGTACCGCGTGGTCACGGCCTACCAAGGCTGGCGCTACGACAACATGCAGGGCGGGGCGGACCACGGCTTGGATTTTCCGCTGCTCGGCGTCGACCACGTCGAGGTGCTGCTGGGGCCCAATTCCCTGGCCCTCGGCACCGACGCCATGGCGGGCGCTCTGTACTTTTCTGACGTCCGCCCTCGTGCCCAGGGTCGGCAGCACGCGCTCACCCTGAACGGGGGAGGGAACGGCATGCCCTGGAGCGGCCAGTACAGCCTTCACCGAAGCGGAACAGGGGTGTACTACGTCGGCGCCTACGCCGGTTTCAACCCCGAGTACCGGGACGGCCGTGGCGACACCGTACACAGAACGCATTCCCAAACCCTATCGGCTCGAGCCCTTGGCACGTGGAACGTCGGAAAAACCCAGCACCGCCTCAAAATCACTGGGGTGCAGCGCAGATTTGGCCTGCCCGAGCAGGAACACGCTCCTGGCGAAGAACCGGACCACGAACACGGCGACCAGTTCATACAGGCGGGGCACCTCGCTTGGGAGGCCGAACGGGCGCTCGGTCCCTGGACGCTTCGGGCGGTAACGGGGTACCAAACCTCGTTCCGCGCCGAATATGAATCCGAGGACGGCCACGAAGGTGACACTGCCCACGCCGACCACCCCGAGGCGCACATTGCCTTTGTGCTGCATACGGCTTCACAAACCACCACGCTGTCGCGCTCGCTCAAATCCGGCATACTAACCTTGGGAGCCCATCAGCAGCTCCGCGTGCTCCGAAACGATCCGAACGCCCACGAGTGGATTTACCCGAACGCCGAGCAGTTCCAGTCGGCGCTCTTCGCCCACTACAGCGTCGAAAAGGGTCGGTCAACCCGGTCTGCCGGCCTAAGGGGCGAAGTCGGGGCTTTTTCGGGCTACGCGGCGCTGCTCCGCTACGCCTACGCCATGTCGAAGCCACTGAGTGTTCAGGCTCGGATTTCCCACGGAACCCGCGGTCCGCAGCTCGAGGAACGCTTTGCCTACGGAACCCATATTGGCGCCGGGCGTTTTGAGGTGGGCGATGCCAATCTTCGCCCCGAGCAGCTTTGGAATGCGGACCTTGGCCTGAACTTCGAGCGAGGCCAGTTTGATGCCCAGCTCACCACCTTTTACCAGGCCTACCGGAACTTTATCTACCTCAATCCCAACGACAGTTCGGGATCCTGGCGCTTTTACTACGTGCAGGGCGGCGCGCGGGTTTACGGGGCTGAGGCGCGGGCGCACTGGCATCCGGTAGAGCGGTTCCACGTACACACCCAGGCCGCCGTGAGCGTGGGGGAGGATGCCGCCGGCAATCCGTTGCCGTTCATGGCTCCGGGCCGCTGGGGCGCCCATGCCGCCTACGACGTGCTTTCGAAGCAGCGCCTCCATGCCGAGCTGCACTACGACCATTATCTGGCCCAAAACCGGCTTTCGCCGACCGAAGAACAGTTCTTGGACGGGCCGACGCCTGCCTATGGCCTGTGGTCAGCCAGCCTCACTGGGGTGCTGAATCGCCAGGCGTCGTGGAGCCTTGAAGTGTTGAACGCAACCAACACGGCCTTTGCCCACCACCTGTCCATTGCCCGGGCCTTTGGGGTGCTTGAAGCGGGCCGCCAAGTGAGGGCCAGCCTCAGGTTTGCGTGGTAAAAAAACACGTTGTATCTTTGCATCGCTTTCTGAATCCAAATGCTCGAGGGGACCCAAAAAGTCCCCTCGACTGTTTTCTAAAGTTTTTTCTGATGACCCAAGCCGAACTGCAGCAACTCGTTGACGCCACCCTCGAACCGATGGGTGCGTTTGCCGTTGAGGTGAGTCTGAGTGCGTCCAACGATATCAAAGTGCACGCCGACCTCAACGAAGGCCACATCACGTTGGCGCAGATCAAAACGATCAGCCGCGCAATTGAATCGGCATTGGGCGAAGCGTCAGAGAACTACGCCATTGAGGTGTCGTCGCCCGGCATGTTTAGTCCGTTTAAAGTGGACGCGCAGTACCGCAAGAACATTGGCCGCGAGGTCGTGGTCAAGCACGCAGACGGCATCAAAACCAAGGGCAAACTCGCCGCCTACGACGGCGTCGGCATTACGCTGGAGCGCACTGAGCGGGTCCCCAAGCCCGTGGGCAAAGGCAAAATCGACCAAATGGTCCAAACCCAAATCCCGCTGGCGGACATTGCCAGCATCACCCTCGACTTTAAATTCTAAGTTTCTCACCCTCAAGTAGCTATGGAAAACCTAGCCATCATCGAATCCTTCGGCGAGTTCAAAGACGAAAAGAGCATTGACCGCGTAACCCTCATGTCCTTCATCGAGGAGGCGTTCCGTGTGCAGATTCGCAAGAAGTACGGCACCGACGAGAACTTCGACGTGATCGTAAACCCCGACAAGGGCGACCTTGAAATCTGGCGCAACCGCACCATCGTCGAAGACGGCGCGGTGGAGGACGACAACCTGGAGATCGCGCTGAGCGAGGCCCTGAAGATCGAGCCCGACTTCGAGGTCGGCGAGGAGGTTTCTGAGGAAATGAAGATCATTGACTTGGGCCGCCGCTTCATCTTGGCCTTCCGCCAGACGCTGGTGCAGAAGGTACAGGAGCACGACTCTGGCGAGCTGTACAAGCGCTACAAGTCCATGGAAGGCGAGATCATCAGCGGCGAAGTGCACCACGTGCGCCACCGCGAGCTGATCATCTACGACGACCAGCAAAACGAACTCATCCTGCGCCGCGAAGACATGATTCCGGAGAAGGATTTTTACCGCAAGGGCGACACAGTCCGCGCCGTAGTGAAGTTGGTAGAGGTGCGCGGTGCGAAGCCGTTCATTCTCTTGAGCCGCACCTCAGAAGAGTTCATGGCCAAGCTGTTTGAAGCGGAGATCCCCGAAGTATTCGACGGCATTATCACGGTGAAGCGGGTTGTTCGCATTCCGGGCGAAAAGGCCAAGGTGGCGGTGGAGTCCTACGACGACCGCATCGACCCCGTCGGGGCCTGTGTGGGCATGAAGGGTTCGCGCATTCACAGCATCGTTCGCGAGCTGCGCGGCGAGAACATTGACGTGATCAACTACACGACCAACTTGCAGTTGATGATCCAGCGCGCACTTTCGCCCGCCAAGATCACCAACATGGTCCTCGACGAGGAGCGCCGCCACGCCGACGTGTACTTGCCTGCCGACCAAGTGTCGCTGGCGATTGGCCGTGGCGGAACCAACATTCGCCTCGCGAGCAAGCTGAACGACTACGAAATTGACGTGTACCGCGAAGACGTGGTTCAAGAAGAGGACGTGGAACTCCTCGAGTTCAGCGACGAAATCGAGGCGTGGGTGATCGACCAACTCCGCAACGGAGGCTACGACACCGCCAAGTCGGTGCTTCGTGCTGACGTTGAGGACGTTGCGCGCCGAGCCGACCTCGAAGTCGAGACCGTTCAAGAGGTCCGCGATATTTTGAAGAAAGAATTCGACGTCGAGTAAGCCCCGACCTGCAGAGAATTATACCCTATTACGTAACTAGTCCCGACCTTTGCGCCTATGAGCACCATCCGCATCAGTAAAGTACTTAGCGAGCTGAACATCGGCTTGGATACCGCCGTCGACTTTTTGGCCACGAAGGGCCAAGAGGTGGAACGCAACCGAAACGCCAAGATCGACCAAGGCCAGTACGACCTGCTGACGCAGCAATTCGCGACCGACAAGTCTTCGAAAGACAAGGCCGAAACGCTCATTCAAAAGAAGCGCGAGGAGAAGGAAGCGATTCAAGCCGAGCGCGAGCAGAAGAAGCCCGAGGTGATTCGCGCGACCGCCACACTTAGCGGTCCCAAGGTTGCCGGCAAGATCGATTTGGGTACGAAGAAGGCGGAGGCTGCGGCGCCCGCCCCCGCGGCCGAGCCGGTTAAGGCCGAGCCCGTCAAGGTTGACGCGCCGAAGGCTGCACCAGCTCCCGTGAAGGCAGCGCCTGAGGCGCCTGCTGCCGAGGCGCCTGCGCCCAAGGTTGACGCGCCGGCATCACCGGCCGCTGCGCCCGCTGTGAAGGCGGATGAGGCGGCGGCACCTGCTGTGGCACCAGCCCCTGCGGCGGCGGAGGCCCCTTCGGAGTCGGGCGACGCCAAGTCGGCAGAGCCCTCACACCACGAGACGCAGTACCAAAAACTAGACGGCCCGAAAATGACGGGCCAGGTGATTGACTTGTCGCAGTTCGCCAAGAAGCCCTCAGCGGCCGGCCAACGCAAGCGCATCAAGACCGAAGGCCTTCAGAAGCCTGCCTCAGGCGGCGGACGTACGACGACCGGCGCTGCCAGCGTGGGTGGACCAGGTCAAGGTGGCTACGGCCAGCGAGGCCCTGGCGGTCAACGCGGCCCGGGTGGCCAGCGCGGCCCTGGCGGTCAACGCGGCCCAGGCGGCCCACAAGGTGCGGGCGGTCCGCAGCGCGAAGTCAGCCAAGAGGACATTCAGCGCAAGATCAAAGAAACCCTTGAGAAGCTCGGCGGAGGCCGCAAGTCGAAGGGTTCGAAGATTCGCCGCGACAAGCGTGCCGAGCGTGCTGAAGCCCGCGAGATGGCCGAACTCGAGCGCCAAGAAGGCGAACGCGTTCTGAAGCTGACCGAGTTCGTAACCCTACTCGAGGTGGCCAACATGATGAAGGTGACCCCGACCGAGGTCATTTCTACGTGCATGTCGCTCGGTATCATGGCGTCGATGAACCAGCGCCTCGACAAAGAGACCCTGACCATCGTTGCCGACGAATTCGGGTACGACGTAACCTTCGTCGACGAAGAAATGGAAGAGGCGCTCGCCATCGAGCAAGAGGACGAAGCCAACCTCGTCAAGCGTCCTCCCATCGTGACCGTTATGGGCCACGTTGACCACGGTAAGACTTCGCTGCTGGACTACATCCGCAAGGCCAACGTCATCGCGGGCGAAGCGGGCGGTATCACCCAGCACATTGGTGCCTACAGCGTGCAGCTCGCCGACGGACAGCACATCACGTTCTTGGATACGCCGGGCCACGAAGCCTTTACGGCCATGCGTGCGCGCGGTGCCCAGGTGACCGACATCGCCATTATCGTGGTTTCGGCCGACGACTCGGTGATGCCCCAAACCAAGGAAGCCATTAGCCACGCTCAAGCGGCCGGCGTTCCCATCGTTTTTGCGATCAACAAAATTGACCGTCCCGACGCCAATCCTGAGCGCATCAAAGAGCAGCTCGCCGGCATGAACTTGCTGGTCGAAGACTGGGGTGGAAAAATTCAGTCCCAGGACATTTCGGCCAAGCAAGGCTTGAACGTCGACAAGCTCCTTGAAAAGGTGCTGCTCGAAGCCGAACTCCTCGACCTCAAAGCCAACCCGAACCGCTTGGCTAAGGGTACGGTGATCGAGGCAACGCTGGACAAGGGCCGCGGCTACGTGACCACCATCATGGTACAAGCCGGCTCGCTCCGCGTAGGCGACTTCATCTTGGTGGGTCAGTTCAGCGGCAAAGTGCGCGCCATGATGGACGAGCGCGGCCACAAAGTGGACGTGGCTGGCCCCTCAGCGCCTGTTTCTATTCTCGGTCTCGACGGAGCTCCGACCGCGGGCGACAACTTCGCCGTGTTTGAGGACGAGCGCGAAGCCAAGCAAATCGCCCAGCGCCGCCAGCAACTGGCTCGCGAGCAGAGCGTGCGCTCTCAAAAGAACCTTACCCTCGAAGAAATCGGCCGCCGTCTTGCGGTGGGCGACTTCAAGGAGCTCAACATCGTCCTCAAGGGCGACGTGGACGGCTCGATCGAGGCCTTGGCCGACTCGCTGCAGCGCTTGAGCACCGAAGAAATTCAGGTGAACATCATCCACAAGGCGGTGGGCGGAATCACCGACTCCGACGTCCTCTTGGCTTCGGCTTCGGGCGCCATTATTGTGGGCTTCCAGGTGCGTCCTGCGGCTTCAGCCCGCAAGCTTGCCGAGAAGGAAGACATCGAGATACGCCTCTACAGCATCATCTACGACGCCATCAACGACATCAAAGATGCGATGGCCGGACTCCTTTCGCCCGACGTCAAGGAAGAGATTACGTGTACGATTGAAGTGCGCGAAACGTTCAAAATCAGCAAGGTGGGCACGATTGCCGGCTGTATGGTTATGGACGGCGTCATCACGCGCAACACCCGCGTTCGCGTCATCCGCGACGGCGTAGTGCAGTACACCGGAGAACTTGGGTCACTCAAGCGCTTTAAAGACGACGTGCGCGAAGTCAAGAAGGGCTTGGATTGTGGTTTGAACATCAACAACTACAACGACATCAAGGTCGGCGACGTCATCGAAGGCTTTAAGGAAGTTGAGGTGCAGCGCGAGCTGTAATTCCTCGGATTTTCGGGTAATTTCTGGGAACGAAGTAAACCTTCCGCTGGGCGGAGGGTTACTATCTTTGCCCTTATTTAGAACTTTTCCAAAATGCTCAACGTTTCAGAATCTGCCGCCCGCAAGGCCATGGAACTCATGCGCGACGAAGGACTCAACCCCGAGTCGGCATTCCTTCGGGTAGGCGTGAAAAGCGGAGGCTGTTCGGGCCTGAGCTACGACATGAAGTTTGTGCCCGAGGCTCAAGAAGGCGACCAGCTGTTTGAGGACCAAGGCGTGCGCGTGCTGGTCGAAAAAAAGAGTCTGCTGTACTTGCTCGGCACCACGCTGGAGTACAGCGGCGGACTCAACGGCAAGGGCTTTGCCTTCAGTAACCCCAATGCGACCCGCACCTGTGGGTGTGGCGAAAGCTTCGCGGTATAATCCAGGACATGAGCCAAGACGAACTGCTCCACGAGGTTACGGCCTCTGAATACAAGTACGGTTTTTATACCGACGTCGAGACAGACCGTGTGCCGGCCGGACTGAACGAGGACGTAATCCGCACCATTAGCGCCAAGAAAAATGAGCCCGAGTGGATGACGGAATGGCGCTTGGATGCCTACCGTGTTTGGAAGGAGATGACCGAGCCCGAATGGGCCAATGTTCAGTATGAAAA
>JBEBBW010000019.1:0-29012 GCA_041158165.1 Bacteroidota bacterium | reverse complement strand
AGCTTGACGGAGTTGAGCCTCGAAGCGCTGCGGCGGGGTGAATCCGCGCTTCCCGAAAATGCGTTGCGCACCGAGAGCCCCGACGAGAAGTTCGCGCTGGTCACCCTCAACGCCCCGCTGAACGACGGCGGATACGCGTACCGCGGCTTGGTGGGCCGGCCTGCCGGGCGCGGAGAATGGACCTGGTCCGCACTAAGCGACGGCCAATGGCCCGAGGCCATTGTGTACCGAATCGTTCAAACGAAGGACCGAGGGCGCACCTATTATGTAGCGCTGTGGTACAAGCCCCACCTCAACGACGTGCAAGAGAAGGGCATAGAACCCGTTATCGCCACGCGGAGCCGTCTGGTTTTTGGCGCCCGTGTTTTTGCGGTGAAGAAATTCAACGACGAGGTGTTTAAAAAGTCGCCCGAGCGGCTTGTGCTGCGGTATGGCCCCACGGCTACGGCAAGCGTGCGCCCCGAGAAACCCGGCGTGATTCTAATCGACGAGGTGGCCCCGGTGCGCGACGCCCCAAAAGGAATGTACCGGTACTATGGCCCAACCGCGGTGCAAAATCGCCTTGTTTTTCGCGACGGAAAATGGCACTTCGAAACCTTGCCCTAACCTAAGCCCCCTACCTTTGTTCTTATGAAAATGCACAACTTTACCGCTGGACCTTGCATTTTGGCTCCGGAAGTGTTTGAAGGCGCCGCCGCCGCGGTGCGCGAATTTGAAGGCATGGGCCTCTCGCTGCTCGAGGTAAGCCACCGCGACAAAAAGGTTGTGGCGGTCATGGAAGAAGCGCAGCAGCGGGTTCTGTCTACGCTGGGCCTCGGCGACAACTATGCGGTGCTGTTCCTTCAGGGCGGCGCCAGCAGCCAGTTCGCCATGGTGCCGTTTAACTTGTTGACGGCCACTGGTCGTGCTGGCTACTTAAACACCGGAACCTGGGCAACGAAGGCACTTGAAGAAGCTTCAAAGTTGGCCCCGGGCCAAGCGATTGAATTAGCCTCGAGTAAGGACAAAAACTTCAGCTACATCCCCAAGGGTTTTGGGATTCCGAGCGGACTGGACTACGTGCACTACACGTCGAACAACACCATTTTCGGCACCCAAATGAAGACCTTCCCGAAGACGGACAGCCTTATGGTCTGCGACATGTCGTCGGACATTTTCAGCCGCCAAATGGACTACTCGGCCTTTGACCTTATTTATGCCGGAGCCCAGAAAAACCTCGGCCCCGCCGGCGCTACGCTGGTGGTGGTGCGCAAGGATATTCTCGGAAAATCGGGCCGGGTGATCCCGACCATGTTTGACTACCCTGTGCACATCAAGGGCGAGTCGATGTACAATACCCCGCCGGTGTTCTCACTCTACGTCAGCTTGTTAACCCTTCGCTGGATGGAATCCCAGGGCGGACTTCCCGAGATGGAGCGCCGTGCCAATGCCCGTGCCGCCGCGCTGTACGGCGAGATCGACCGCAACCCGCTTTTTGTCGGAACCGCAGCAACCGAAGACCGTTCGCCGATGAACGCGTGCTTTTTGCTGCACGACGAAGCGGCGCACAAGGACCTTTTTGACGGACTCGCCAAAGAAGCCGGACTCGTAGGCCTCGCCGGCCACCGAAGCGTCGGTGGATACCGCGCGTCGATGTACAACGCCCTCGAGCAGTCGAGCGTGGACGCCCTAGTTGAAGTCATGCGCGAAGTGGAACGCCGCGCCTAATCGTTTAAATCGTTTATCATGATCGTTCTCGCTAATGACGGTATTGCCCTGTCGGGACAAGCCAAGCTCGAAGCCGCCGGCCACACGGTGCTCACCATCAAAGTGGCTCAGGAGCAGCTGGCCGACTTCATTAATTCCGAAAAAGTCGACGTGCTGCTGGTGCGTTCGGCGACTACGGCGCGCGCTGCGCTGATCGACGCCTGCCCCGGCCTCAAAATGATCGGTCGCGGCGGAGTGGGCATGGACAACATCGACGTGGACTACGCTAAGAGCAAAGGTGTTACCGTATTCAATACGCCGGCCGCCAGCTCTGAAAGCGTGGCCGAACTCGTATTTGCCCACTTGAGCGGACTGCTGCGCTTTCTGCCCGACAGCAACCGCATGATGCCGCTCGAAGGCGAAGCCAAGTTCGACGGGCTCAAAAAAGCCTACGGAAAGGGCCTTGAGTTGCGCGGAAAAACCTTAGGGATCATTGGCTTTGGCCGCATTGGCCGCGCGGTAGCCCGCCAGGGCTACGGCTTGGGAATGCGCGTCGTAGCCCACGACCCTTTTGTGACCGACGGAAGCTTTGACGTAGCCTTTGCCGACGGCCAAAAGCTGTCGACCTCGGCCGCGATGCTGTCGATGGACGAGCTGCTGGCTACGGCCGATGCGGTGAGCATCCACATTGCCGGTAAAGCCGAAGTGCTCGGTGCCGCCGAGCTCGCCAAAATGAAAAAAGGCGCATTCTTGGTCAACGCCGCTCGCGGCGGAGTCGTCAATGAAGAGGCCCTGCTGAACGCGCTGGATTCCGGCCACCTTGCTGGCGCTGCGCTCGACGTGTTCACCAACGAGCCTACGCCCCACATCAATTTGTTGATGCACGACAAGCTCTCGCTCACTCCGCACATCGGCGCCGCGACTGAAGAGGCCCAGGAACGCATCAGCACGGAGCTGGCCGATACCATCATCGCAAACGCGTAATGGCTCGTTTTGAGCCCTTTGCTGCGGTCCGTCCGCCCCGAGCGCTCGCTGGCCTGGTGAGCACCCGGTCCTACGTGACCTACAGCGAAGAGGAGTTAGCCCACAAGCTGGGCACCAATCCCTACTCGTTTTTGCACGTTCTACAGCGGCGATCTCCCGAGGAAGACGCGCGGTTCAGCGGCGTGCGCAAAGGCTACGAAGACTTTTTGGCCGACGGATACCTCGTACCCGACGCGGAACCCCACCTCTACCTCTACCGCCAGCAGTGGGCAGGCCAAACGTTTGTTGGTTACCTCGGCCTGGTGTCGCTCGAGGACTACCGCGCCGGCCGAATCATCAAGCACGAGCACACCCTCGAAGCCCGCGAGGCCCTTTTTGCCCGCTACCTTGAGACGGTCGGATTTCACGCGGAACCCGTGCTGCTCACGCACCCTCCGCTTGCCGAACTAAGCGCCACCGCGGCCCAAATTCAAGCAGCGGAACCCCTACTCGACTTCGCCACCACCGACGGAGCAGTGCACACCCTGTGGTCGGTTCCGGCACAGGAACCCATCCAGGCTGCCTTGGCCCAACTGGGGCGGCTTTACATCGCCGACGGACACCACCGCATGGCCTCGTCGGAGCGCTTGGGCGAGGATGCGTTTGTCATGGCCTACCTCGTCGACAGCAGCCAGCTTTCGATTTCGTCGTTTCACCGCCACATCGCGGGACCTTCTGTGGGGGACTGGGTTTCCGCCGTAGACGCTACCCCCATGACGCAGCGCCCCGTGGGATTGCCCGAAACGGGATTTTATGCGCTCGACCACCGCGGATGGTGGCGGTTTGAACCCAAAACCCTGGCCTTTCCGGAGAGCACTTGGCTCTTTGATCATGTGCTTGCTCCGCATTGGAATGTGGTCGACGAGCGCCACGATGCCCGAGTGCGCTACGAACCCGGCGTGGTTGACCTCGAAACCCTCGAGCACGAGCGCCGCGACCAAGAGACCATTTTTGTGTTGCCCCACCCCCACTGGGCCGACATTGAGCGCTGGGCCGACCAAGGAAAATCGGTGCCCCCAAAGTCTACCTACATTGAGCCCAAGCTTCGCTCGGGCGTAACCCTGTACGCCTGGAAATGAGTGCTGACCTAAACGCGTACCGAAGCCTGCTGGGTACGCTACCCCAAGACTGCACACTGGTCGCGGTGAGCAAGTTCCAGCCCAACGAGGCCATCGAAGCACTTTATGCCGCGGGGCACCGCGATTTTGGCGAAAACCGAGTGCAGGAATTGGCGGCCAAGGCCGCTGCGCTCCCAACCGACATTCGCTGGCACATGATCGGCCGAATCCAAACGAATAAGATCCGCGAGTTTGCGCCCTTTGTACACCTTGTGCACAGCGTAGACCGGTTGGACGTGCTGACGGTACTTCAAAAGGAGGCACTGCGCGCGAATCGAAGCATCGACATACTGCTCCAAGTGCACATCGCCCAAGAAGAAACCAAGGCCGGATTTAGCCCCGAGGAAGTCCTTGGACTCTGCGCCGTGAACGTGCTGAGCGCCTACCCCAACCTGCGCGTCGTCGGCCTGATGGGCATGGCTAGCTTGACCGAGGACCGCGCTCAAATCCGGGCGGAATTTGCCCACCTCGCTTCGCTGTTTCGGGCGGCCCAAGAACAGCTCGGCGTGCAGCAAGTGCGTGTGCTCAGTATGGGCATGAGCGGGGACTACGACCTCGCGCTGGCGGAGGGCGCCAACCACATTCGGGTGGGCTCGCTGCTGTTCGGCGCGCGAAGCAGCAAGTAACTAGCAACCAGTACCGGGTAATGTACGCAGTCATTGACCTCGAAGCCACCGGCGGCAAGCCCGGTACTGAGCGCATCATTGAGGTCGCCATCTTCCTGTTTGATGGACGCCGTATCGTGGATCAGTTTATTACGTTGGTGCGGCCCGACGTGCCCATTCCGCCATTTGTCCAAAAATTGACGGGCATCCGCGAGCACGACGTGCGGACCGCGCCGCGCTTTCACGAGGTGGCCAAGCGCATCGTGCAAATGACCGAAGGCGCTGTCTTTGTCGCCCACAATGCGCCGTTCGACTACCGCATCCTGCGCGAAGAATTTGCCCGGCTTGGCTACGACTACGAGCGCGTGGTGCTGGACACGATTCCGCTCGCCGAGAAATTTTTGCCGGGAATGCCGGCGTACGGACTCAGCACACTGTGCACGGAACTCAACATTGCCCACACCCGCAAGCATCGCGCCGACGGCGACGCCCGCGCTACCGTGCAGCTGCTCCAAATCCTGCTCGATAAGGACCGCGAGAAGTACATCGAGGGCGTTTATTTGAAGCAGCCCGCCGCCACCGGCAAGCACAAGTTCAGCGACCAGATTGCGCGCTACGTCAAGACGGTGGGCATCTACTACCTGTTCAATGCCGACGGCCGCGTACTCTACGTGGGCAAATCGGACCAGCTCCGCGTGCGCATCGACCGGCACTTTTTATCTACCAATGAAAAGGCGCTCGCGCTGCAGGCCGAAGTGGCCAGCATCCGCGTCGAGGAAACGGGAAGCCTTTTGCTCGCCGACATTTTGGAGCACGTGGAGCTCAAGAAGCTGAAGCCCCACTACAACCAGGCGAAGGATAAGTTTCGGTTGCGCTTTGGGCTGTTTCCGATCGAAGGGAACGACGGTGTGCTGTGGGATGTGCGCGGAATTCGCCGTGAGCCCCCCGTGGTTCAGGTGAATTCGCTTGCAGACGGCGTGGCCCTTTTGGGTGGCATGGCCGAAGCGCGGCAGTGGGCGCTAGCCGACGTCTTGTTGCCGCGGCTCGTACCGTCGCACGAGCCCGAAGTGGTGCAAACGGCCGATCTTCCCAAAACGGCTGATGACGCCATTAAAGCGCTTGAAGCGTTTCTCTGGCCCGAGGGCGTCGTGATTTATTTGGACCGCGGTCGTGAGCCAGGCGAAAAAACCGCGTTTTGGGTCGACCACGGCCGCTTTATAGGCTACGCCTATGTTCGGCTCGAGCAAGAAGTTCACGACGAGGCAAGCTTAAAAAACCGACTCACCCTGCTGCCCCAGCAGCCGTACTTGCGCAGCTTGCTGGCGGAATACGTGCACAGCGGACGCCTGCAGGTGGTGCGACGCGGAATTTTTCCTACTTTAGAAGAAGATTAATCAATGTTCGCCATGAAAAAATTCGCTGCTATTGCCCTTGCCGCCCTGTTCGCCGTGGGTTTGACCACTTCGGCCCTTGCCGACACCGACCCTAAGAAGCCTGTGGAGACGGCCACGACGGCCAAAAAGAAAAAGAAAGACGGTAAGGAAGAGGCCCACTGTGCTCCGGCCGCCGGCGCCAAGACGCAAGGCTGCGCCTCGGCTCCCGCTGGAGGATCATGCTGCTCAAAACCAGCTACCGCAACGAGCGGAAGCGGTAAGTAAGCCCTTTCGCAAACGAAAAAGCCGACTTGGTGTCCAACCGAGTCGGCTTTTTTATTAGTCCGAACTGCAGGCTAAAGCTTGAGCGCCGCCGAAGCGATAAACTGATTGATTCGGTTGTCCGTTTCAAAATCCACCCCGCCCACGGTGAGCGTTTGGCCAAAGGTCGAAAGTGAGCCCTCATAGCGGGCACTGACCTGGAGTCCGCCCAACTTAAGGCCCAAACCAACTTGCCCGCCCCAGCTGCCTTTGCCGGGATCGGTGAGGTTAAGGCCGCCCGTTTCGGCAAGCGAAAGCGAATACACCGGGGCGACAAAGCCAAAAAGTGGCCCGAGCTTCACGCCAACTTCGACGGGAACGTCAAGGCGGATCAGCGACCAATCCAGCACTTCAGGGGTAAAGCTGCCGTCTTCGATGACGAATTGCTGGTTGAGTCCGGTGAGCCAGGCCTGGGGCTGAACGTACAGCAGCCCGGCGGAAGCACGGTAAAAACCGCCCACGTGGTAGCCCGCCCGACCTGTCGCTACTGGAGTGAAGGTGGGATCAATCAAGGGATTGAAGGAAACCCGAACGTCGGCAAGGTGGTAGCCCGCGGTGATCCCGCGCGTCACTTGCGCCGTGGCACTAAAGGCGCCGACCGCCACGAAAACCACTACGAAAAATCGCTTCATACCGGATTGTCTGCCAAAAAGCGTTCCACGTTGGCCTGAATGCGGGTCGCCGCGTCGCCTTGGGGAGCCGGCTGAAACGATTTACCCGTGACTAATTCATACAAATGGATGTAGCGCTTCGAAACGTCTTCTGCCCAGGCGTCGGTGAGTTCCGGAATCTGCTGACCGTCTTTGCCCTGAAACCCGTTGGCAATCAGGAACTGGCGCACAAATTCCTTGGAGAGCTGTACTTGGGGTTCCCCCGCCGCTTGGCGCGATTCGTAGCCCTCCGCAATGAAGTAGCGCGACGAATCCGGCGTGTGGATTTCGTCGATCAGCACCACGCGGCCGTCGGGCAGCAAGCCAAATTCGTACTTCGTGTCGACCAAAATGAGTCCGCGCTCGCGCGCCATAGCTTGGCCGCGGGCAAACAGGGCCAGCGTGTACTCCTCCAGTTGGGCGTAGTGGTCGGGGCGGACTATGCCACGGGCAAGAATTTCTTCGCGGCTGATGTCTTCGTCGTGGGTGCCAATCGCTTCTTTGGTTGTCGGCGTGATTATGGGCGTAGGCAACGCGTCGGACTCGCGAAGGCCCTCGGGTAAGGCCACGCCACACAGGACCCGGCCGCCCGCCGCATAGGTGCGCCAGGCATGGCCGCTCAAGTAGCCGCGTACGACCATTTCTACCTTAAACGGTTCCGCCGCGTAGCCCACGCTCACGACGGGGTCTGGGCTGGCCGTGCGCCAGTTGGGGACGATGTCTGCGGTGGCCTCGAGAAAGTGCGCAGCCATCTGGTTAAGCACTTGACCTTTGTGGGGAATTCCCTTGGGCAGAACCACATCAAACGCCGAGATGCGGTCCGAGGCAACCATCACCATTCGGCCATCCTTTAGGCGGTAGACGTCGCGGACTTTGCCGTGGTACACGGATTCTTGACCAGAAAAATGAAATTCAGCGTTCGTGAGAGCCATGATGAATTAGGATTCCTTAGGGGTGGATTCGGGGTGGGGTCGTTCGCTCCGGGCGGCCATGGCCTTTTGGCCCTCGGCGTCGTAGGCGGCGATAATCTTGCGGACCAGCGGGTGCCGCACCACGTCGCGCCCGTCGAGCTCAATGCGCCCGATACCGTGCATGCCGCTGAGCAAGCGTAGCGCATGCGGCAGTCCCGAAGCGGTGCGCGCGGGCAGGTCCGTCTGCGACGGGTCCCCGGTAACAATAAACTTAGACGACGGCCCCATCCGCGTGAGGAACATCTTCATCTGGGAAACCGTCGTGTTTTGGGCTTCGTCGAGAATGACAAAGGCGCGATCCAACGTCCGTCCGCGCATGAACGCCAAGGGCGCGATCTCGATGGTGCCGTTTTCGAGGTACTGTACCAAGCGCTCGGCGGGAATCATGTCGCGCAGCGCGTCGTACAGCGGCTGCATGTAGGGGTCGAGCTTCTCCTTCATGTCGCCGGGCAAAAAACCAAGTGATTCTCCGGCCTCCACCGCTGGACGCGTAAGCACCAGCCTTCGGACCTCTTTGTTTTTGAGCGCACGAACGGCTAAGGCGACCGCCGTGTAGGTTTTGCCTGTGCCGGCGGGGCCCATCGCAAACGTCAAATCGTTGGTTCCGACCGCGTTCACCATGCGCTGCTGGTTGGCGGTGCGGGCCTTGATCACGTGGCCGTTGACGCCGTGCACGATAACTTCATCGCCCTCGCTAAGCGACTTGAGGATGGACGGGCTGTCGTCGAGCACGATGCGCTCCAACTGCGGGGCCGTCAGCACGTTAAACTTGCGAATGTGGCGAAGAATGAGGTCCAGCTTTTCCTCAAAACTGGCAATGTCTTCGGGGGATCCGGTGAACTTGATCACCTCGCCGCGGGCCACAATCCGCAGCTTGGGAAAATAGCCTTCCAGCTGGCGCATCAGGGAATTATGCTCCCCGTACACAACTCGGGGGTCGACGTCTTCGAGGTGGACGATGCGCTCCATTACTTTTACAGCTCCAAAGGTACACTCATGGCAGTCATCACCCTCACCACCGATTACGGTTGGCGCGACCCCGATTCGGCGGGTCTGCGCGGTAGGGTTTATGGCGAAATGCTGCGGACCGGGACGGTAGCGCCCGTGGTGGACTTGACCCACAGCGTGCAGTCGCGCAACCTCAACGAAGCCGCCTATATTCTGCGCGGAGCCTACCGCGACTTTCCCGACGGCAGCATCCACATTGTACTGGTTGACAGCATTTACTGGCCCGATACGCCGCTCGTCGCGTGTGCCTTAGACGGACATTTTTTTCTCGGACTCGACAACGGGCTGCTGGCGATGCTGCGTCCCGACCTTCAGCCGAGCCAGCGCATTCAACTGGACCTCAAAAACCGGCTTGACTGCAGCACGGCCGAAGCACTGCTGGCCGCGGCGGCAGCGCACCTGCTGGACGGGGGCAGCCTCAGCCTTTTAGGCCCGACCCGCACCGAATGGCAGGAGCGCGCCGTCCTCAAGCCCGAAGCGCGCAGCGAACAGTCCGCCCTCGTTCACGTGCAGTTTGTCGATCAGTACGGCCAACTCGTGACCGATGCCGACCAAGCCTGGCTGCAGCGATGGGCCCAGGCGCGGCCATTTGAATCGAGTGTCCGCGGCCAAAAAGTGCGCAAGTGGTGGAGCCCCAACGGACTGACTCCGGGCGACTTGTACTTTAGAACCAACCGCTTCGGCTACCTCGAAATCGGCATTCACGACGGCGGGGGCGACAGCGCCAACCGGGCCTCACGGCTGCTGGGCATGCGCCCCGGGGACGCTTTAGAATTGCGCATCTCGTGACACCGCCCCTCGTTCGAATTGTGCACCTGAGCATTGCCCCAGCGCACCGAGCCGCGTTTGAGGCCTACGTCGCTCAAAAAATCAAGGTCGTTGCCGACCAACCCGGCTGCCTTAGTGCGACATGGCTTCGCGCTCACGACGGCAGCTACTTCACCTACAGCCATTGGCGCGCCGAAGAGTTTCTCGAAGACTACCGCAAGTCCGCCACTTTTGCCGAAATTTGGCCCACGCTTAAGGCCTGGTTCGACGCTCCTGCGCGCGCCTGGTCTTGTGCCCCCCTTACGGAACCTCCATGCTCAGCTTAGCCCGCCGCGAATTCGCCTCCTTTTTTCAGTCCGCCACGGGGGTACTCGTGTTAAGCGTTTACCTCGGACTCAACGCCGTGTTTCTCTGGCTCATGCCGGGCAACTTTCACCTGCTCGACAGCGGATACGCCCAACTTGACGGGCTTTTTATGCTTTCTCCGTGGGTGTTTTTGTTTTTGGTACCCGCGTTGGCGATGCGCATGCTCGCCGAAGAACGGCGTGCCGGAACCCTCGATTGGCTGCGCGCAAAACCGCTGACCACCTGGAATATTGTCGTCGGTAAGTGGTTGGCCGGTATGGGGCTCCTCGGGCTGGCGCTGCTTCCCACCTTGCTTTACGCTGCGTCGCTGTACGTTTTGGGCAACCCGGTGGGCAACCTCGACCTCGGCAGCACTGCGGGTTCCTACCTCGGACTGTTCATCTTGGGCGGCTCCTACCTCGCCATCTCGCTCCTGTTCAGCGCAAGCACCGACAACTCTATCGTGGCTTTTGTCGGCGGCGCGGCCGGAAGCTTGGCCCTGTACGCGGGATTTGATGCGTTTGTTGACCTTCCGAGCATTGCCAACCGCGGACTCTACCTCCTCCAATGGGGCATTAGCGAACACTACACCTCGATGAGCCGTGGCGTGATTGACGCGAACGACGTGCTCTACTTTGGCGGACTCACACTCGCCTTCTTGGCCGGAGCGCGCCTGATGCTCGAACCCAAAAAAGACCTGCGCCGCATCGCCCCCGTGGCGGTCGCCGTAGCCGTCGTGGCGCTTTCCACCTTCCGCCCGGTATTCTTGCGCTTGGACCTCACTGCCGACCAGCGGTTTAGCCTGAGCGACGCCACCGAGGCCCTCATCGACCAGGTCGAAGAACCGATGCTGGTGACCATTTACCTGGAAGGCGATTTTCCGGCTGGATTTCAACGCCTGCAAGCCGAAACCTTGCGTCTGCTCGACGAGTTCCGCGCCCGCAACCGCAACATCCGCTACGAGCTCGTCAACCCATCAGAGAATCCTGACCCTCAGGTGCGGCGCGACACCTACACCCAGCTGCAAAACCTCGGGTTGGGCGCCATTCAGCTGGAAATTCAAGAAACTGACGGGGTGAAAACCCAGCAGGTATTCCCCGGCGCGGTGGTTAGCTACAACGAACGCCAGTGGCCGGTATCGCTCTTGCTCGAGCAGTTTGCCCAAGCGCCCGAGGCACAAATCAACGCGAGCATTCAAAACCTGGAGTACGCCCTCGCGGCCTCATTGCGCGGACTTCTTCAAACCGAGCGCAAGCGCGTCGCCCTCATTGAAGGTCACGGCGAACTGGCCGCAATTCAAACGGCGGCACTCGAACTCAGCCTGCGCAAGAGCTACGACGTATTCCGCTTTAACCTGCGCGAATTCCCCATCGACAGCACGACCGGGGAGCCCTCGCTCACGATGCAGGTGCGGCGTCTGAATAGCTTCGACGGCATCATCATGGCCAAGCCGCGCGAGTCGTTCGCCGAACTCGACCGCTGGCTACTTGACCAGTACCTGATGAACAACGGCCGGGCCATTTGGATGGTGGAAGCCGTGCATGCCGAAATGGACTCGTTGAGCTATGCGTCGGAGTTCCTCGCTTACCCCCAGCTTGACTTTATCGGTCTAGACGGATTGCTGTTCACCTACGGTGCCCGCGTCAACACGTCGTTGGCAACCGACTTGGTGTGTGCCGGCGTCAACGACCAGCGTTCCGTTCGGCCGTGGGTATACTTCCCGCTGATGCTTCCGCAGTCTGAGCATCCGATAGTAAAAAATTTAAACGCAGTGCGCTACGAATTCGGAACAACACTTGACACCATCCGCGTGCCAGGCGTTTCGAAAACCGTGCTGCTGCAGACGTCACCGTACGCGCGCCGTCGCCCTGCTCCAACCCAGGTGAGCCTCGCGGAACTGTACAACGAGCCCGTCCGCACGCTGTACACCGAAGGTCCTTTGGCCACGGCGATCCTCCTCGAGGGCGAGCTGCCCTCCTACTACGCCAACCGAATGGTGCCGAAAACGGAATTACCTGCACCGCCGGCAAGCGCCAAAGACGCCAAGCTGCTGGTTGTCGGCGACGGCGACCTGGGCAAGAACCAACGCAACATTGTTCGCAGCGACATTCCCCGTGGCGCGCCGTTGCCCTTGGGCTACGACCAGTACACGGGGCAGCAATTCGGCAATTCCGATTTTCTGCTCAACGCCATGGACTATTTGCTCGAAGGAAGCGGCCTGATTTCAGTGCGCGGACGCGACGTAAGCCTAAGGCTCCTCGATCGCCCCAAAGTGGACGCTCGGGCCACCTTCTTTCAAACCCTCAATACCGTTGCGCCCATCGCCTTAGTCCTGGTGCTCCACACCCTTTACCGCCGGATGCGCAAGCGCAAGTTTGGTCGCCCTCAATCTGAATTATGAAGCAACGTGTTCGACCGGCCCTGCGCTGGTCCCTAGTCCTTGGCCTGGCCGTTACCGGCCTTGTCGTGTTCCTCATTGTGCGGGAGTCCCAAAGCCACGACGACCTTAGTCCCGAAGCCTACGACTTCGCCGTGGCGGACACGGCGTCGATTGACCGCATTGTCTTGTGGAACCGAAGCCCCGATACCGCGGTGCTCACGCGGGAATCGGGCGTTTGGTTGATCAACGGTGCGCACCCAGTGCGGCCCGACGCCATTAGTGTGCTGCTCGAAACCCTGTACCGCGTTCGTTTGCGCGGGTTTGCGCCCGACGCAGCGACTGCCAATATTTTGTCAGCCATGTCCACCTACGGCACCCACGTAGACGTTTTTGCGGGAGACGAAAACCTCAAGTCGTTCACCGTGGGCACCGAAACGCCCGACATGCTGGGCACGTACTTCTTGCGCGACGGTTTTGGGCGTCCAGTAGCCGTGCACATTCCAGGATTCAACGGCTTTTTGAGCAGCCGCTTTTTCTTGCGCGAAGACCTGTGGCGCCACCGAGTGCTGTGGTCCAGTACCGAACCCGTTTCTTCGGTGGGGTTCACCTACGCCGACTCGGCTGCATCCAGCTTTAGCCTGCGCGAGCAAGGCGGATCGTGGATCCTCGATGCACAAGGCAAAAAATCCGCCACCGACGGCATGGCCGTGCAGGCCTTGCTCAAAGCGATTGCCTCGAGCCAGTACGAAGGGGTAATCATCCCTTCTGACGTTGCCTACGGCAAGCAAGACAGCCTCAAAGCGCTTGTTCCGCGCATTCGAGTTGAGGTACGCCGCACCGACGGAAGCCAGAACAGCATGGATCTATACCACGTTCCGCCCGACCCCGAGGCCATGACCGAAGACGGCGAACCGCTTGCGTTTGACCCGAACCGTTTTTACGCGTTTTTGGACGACGGGCGCATGGTCCTCGTGCAGCGCTTCGGTCTTCAACACCTGTTGAAAAGTTCTCAAGCATTGCGTGCCTCGAGGTAATTACTTTGCAGCATGAAGTTCATCGTTTCCAGCGGACAACTCCTCCGCGCACTACAAACCGTTTCAGGCGTTATTCAATCCAATCACACGCTGCCCATTTTGGACCACTTTCTCGTGGTCCTCGAGCCCAATAAGCTGATCCTCACCGCGTCTGACCTTGAGACGACGATGACTACTACGCTTGACGTAGCCTCAGAGAGCAGTGCGACGGCGGCCATTCCAGCACGCATGCTGCTCGACACGGTGAAGAGTTTCCCAGAGCAGCCCTTGACGTTTACGTTCAATCCAAGTGCCCATAGCCTCGAGGTGAGCAGCGACTTCGGCAAGTACGCCATTTCGTATGTCGACGCCGCTGAATACCCCAAGGCCCCAGAAGTCGAGGCCACAGTAACCGTTGAATTACCGGCACACGTGCTCGGAACCGCCATTGGCAAAACACTTTTTGCTGCGGGCAACGACGACCTGCGCCCCGTAATGAGCGGCGTGTTCTTTCAGCTCACGCCCGAAAGCCTGACGTTTGTCGCCACCGACGCCCACAAATTGGTTCGCTACCGCCGCACGGACTTTGCTGCACCGCAAACCGCCGAGTTCATCATGCCGAAAAAGCCGTTGAACCTGCTCAAGGCGACCCTTGGCAGCAACGACGACTTAGTGGAAATCCGCTACACGGAGCAGAACGCCCAGTTTACCTACGACGGCGTGACCCTTATTTGCCGACTGATCGACGGTAAGTACCCCAATTTTGAAGGCGTAATTCCGAAAAACAACCCCAACCGCATGACGGTGGACCGCGGGGCGTTTACCGGAAGCGTCAAGCGCGTTAGCCTCTTCGCCAACAAAACCACGCACCAGATTCGCCTTAAAATGGCCGGGAATGAGCTCTTTATCAGCGCAGAAGATCCCGATTTTGCCAACAAGGCCCACGAGCGTTTGGCGTGCAGCTACGAAGGCAGCGACCTTGAAATCGGGTTTAACAGCCGGTTTATCGTTGAAATGCTGGGTAACGTAGACAGCAGCTCGGTCGTTTGGGAGTTTTCGGCTCCGAACCGCGCAGGTTTGCTGTTCCCCGACCGCCCAGGTGAAGACGGCGAAGATCTGCTGATGCTGGTCATGCCCGTGATGCTGAACTCCTAGGATTTTTTGCCGTGAACCTTTTGGTCGTTGCCGACGTGCACGGGTGCTCCAAAACCCTGAAGACGTTGGTGCGCAGCCAATGGAATGCCCACGACGAGTTCCTCATTTTCGTTGGGGATTTGGTCAACAAGGGACCCAAGTCCGCTCGGGTGGTTGAGTACGTGCGCGAACTCCAAACCGAATACCCGTACAGTGTATTTGTCGTGCGCGGCAACCACGAGCAAATGCTCGTCGATGCCTACGACCAGCCCATGCACAAGTTGGCCTTTTTTGAAAAGTTCAAAAAGGACTTGCTCAAGCGGGGGATTCCGTTGAAAAAAACGATTGACTGGATGAGGCGGCTACCCCTCAAGTGGGAAAACCGCTACGTTCTCGTCACCCACGCCGGAGTAGCGCTGCACGCGCGCGACCCGTTCATAGCTGGAAATCTGAGGTCAGTGCTCCACAACCGCTCGGCACTGAAAAACGTCGGTAAGCTCCAACTTTTTGGGCACGTCATCCAAGAAACGGGCGTTCCGCGCTTTTACCCTTCGGCCAACGCCTGGGGCCTCGACACGGGCTGCTGGCGGGGGGGCGGACTCCACGCCATTCGCCTCACGCGGACTGGAGAAATTTTAGAATTCCTTCGCGAACCGACCCACAGTTCCGACCTTTGATGTAGAATTCGCGACCAAGCGGCCGCGCCAAACCCTTCGATTATGCCCAACGCATTGTTTTCTGTCCCCAAGGCCATCAACGAACCCGTGTACAGCTACGCCCCCGGCACCCCGGAGCGCGCCCGGCTTTTGGACACCTACGAATCGCTGCTTCAGCAAAAGATCGATATTCCCATGTTCATTGGGGGTCAGGAAGTGCGCACCGGCGAACTTCGCGATTGCCGCCCTCCCCACGACCACCAGCGCGTCATCGGTCAGTACCACTGGGGCACTTCAAGCCACGTCAGCCAAGCCATTGACGCTGCCCTAGCCGCCCACGCCTCGTGGTCGTCCATGCCGTGGTTTGAGCGGGCCGGAATTTTCTTGCGCGCAGCCGACTTGGTGAGCGGCCCGTACCGGGCTAAAATCAATGCGGCAACCATGCTGGCGCAATCGAAGACGGTGCACCAAGCTGAAATCGATGCAGCCTGTGAGTTTGCTGACTTCTTGCGCTTTAACGTGCAGTTCATGACCGAGATCTACGCCCAGCAGCCCGAGAGCTCGCCCGGCGTATGGAACCGAATGGAGTACCGTGCCCTCGAAGGATTTATTTTGGCCGTTACGCCGTTCAACTTCACGGCCATCGCGGGCAACCTGCCTGCTGCCCCCGCCCTCATGGGCAACGTGGCCGTGTGGAAACCCGCTGACGCACAGATTTACTCCGCATGGGTAATCATGGAAATCTTCCGCAAGGCGGGATTGCCAGCTGGGGTTATCAACCTGGTCTACGCCGACGGTCCCGCCGTGGGCGACGTCGTTTTCAAGCACCCCGACTTTGCAGGCCTGCACTTCACCGGATCTACGGCCGTGTTCAAGCATCTTTGGAAGGAAATCGGCTCCAATATTGACCGCTACAAGGCCTACCCGCGCATTGTCGGCGAGACCGGCGGTAAGGATTTTGTTTTGGCCCACCCTTCGGCCGACCCGCTCGAAGTGGCTACTTCTCTTTCGCGCGGAGCTTTTGAGTTCCAGGGCCAAAAGTGCTCGGCTGCTTCGCGTGCCTATGTGCCCGCTAGCCTTTGGCCGGCCGTTAAAGAACGCCTCGTTGCCGACGTGAAGAGTTTTAAAATGGGCAGCCCCGGCGACCCGTCCAATTTCATCACCGCCGTGATCGACGAGCGTTCGTTTGACAAGACCGTGTCGTTCATCGACTATGCCAAAGGTCGCGAAGACGTTGAACTCCTGGTGGGCGGTGGCCACGACAAGTCGAAGGGCTACTTCGTCGAGCCGACCGTGGTGGTGACGACGAATCCACACTTCCGCACGATGTGTGAGGAGATCTTCGGACCGTTCCTCACGATTTTCGTGTACGAAGACGCTGCGTGGAGCGATACCCTGGACCTCATCAACCGCACGTCGGAGTACGCCCTTACGGGGGCGGTGTTCTCGCGCGACCGCGACGCGGTCGACGAAGCTACGCGCCGCCTGGCCTTCGCCGCCGGCAACTTCTATGTGAACGACAAACCTACGGGAGCCGTAGTGGGCCAGCAGCCTTTTGGTGGCGCGCGCGGTTCGGGTACGAACGACAAAGCGGGCTCGGTACTCAACCTCCTCCGCTGGGTTTCGCCCCGCACCATCAAAGAGACGCTCGTTCCGCCAGCGGACTACCGCTACCCGTTCTTGGGCTAACGCCCAAACTAGTTACTCGCTACTAGTTACTGGCTTAGGCCGGAAGTTCCACGATGACCTTCGTCTCATAGAATTCGCCCGGAAGCCACTGCGGCAGCGGGTGAATTTTATGGCGGATTCCGTGCAATTCTTCGCGGAGGTCTCCGCCTTTGAGTGCGTAAAGCGCGGTGTTTGGCTTCGACGACCAGTGGCCCTTCATCCAGCGTTTTAGGTCTGCTGAAGGCGCAACCGCCCGCGTAACCGCCAGGTCAAACGGCCCTTTAACCGTTTCCATTCGGCCCCAAACGGCGCGCACATTGATCAACTCCAACGCGTCGGCCACTGCTTGGACCACCTTGATTTTCTTGGCGATAGAGTCCACCAAGACCCACTCCACTTCGGGAAACGCGATGGCCAGCGGAATCCCTGGAAATCCTCCCCCGGTACCAATGTCTGCGACCCGAAGCCCTGGCTTCAACGGAAGCACGTGGCCAAGCACCAGGGAATGGGCGATGTGCCGCTCCCACAAATTATCTAAATCCTTTCGCGAAACGACATTGATCTGCGCGTTCCAAGTTCGGTAGAGTTCCGGTAATGCCGCGAGTTTTTGCTTCGCTTCGTCCGATAAAAAAGGAAAAAGTCCAAACTCCATCACCCCTTCCAGAAGGGTTTAGCCATCGGGTCCCGCTTGGGGATACGGCGCCGAATGGCGTCCCATCGGAGCCAAAACGGCATTCGAAGGGCATCTGACCACGCTCCAAATCGCGACGCGTGCACTAAGAGCAGGCTGCCCACCACGCCGTGGAGGAGCAACCAACTTCCCGCCGCAAAAAACGCTTGATCACGGTAAAAATCCCGAAGGGGATTGAGTCCTTCGGCCTGGACCAACCAAAGATGCCCACCCAATCCAAGCGCAGCAATGAGGCCCGCCAGGTCGCTCACCAGCAAGCCTAAAAACCCGAGCACGAGGGCGGTTTGCTCGCTGGAAGGGCGCACTTCTCTCAGTTTGGGATCGCGCTGAATTCCGCCACGACGGGTTACAACCGCTTGATCGGCTAACGTAATACGGCCCTTCTGCTGCAGCACCCCCAAGAGGAGTTCCCCCTCGCCGCCGTCGACGTGCATGCTGTCCTGAAAGCCCTTAAGCTCCATAAAATCCGTGGTGCGGAACGCCATATTCACCGGAATGAGCGACGTCGGAAGTCCGCCAAAATGCTGGCGCATCCAAGCCCAAAGTTGGCCCGCATGCATTGGAATGCGCGTCGACGGCTTGCCGTCCTGTACCTGAACGGGGCCCCAAACGCCCGCTACACCGCGATCTTCAAGCGGACTAATCAAGGCGCCAAGCCAGGCAGTAAGGTCAGCCGGCGGGACCGTGGCAGCGTCTGCCCAAACCGCATTCGTGCGCTTCGTGGCTTTAATACCCAAGGTCATCGCAAGCTTTCGGGTGCGCCAAAAACGGTCGCTGTGGGGAACCGTCACCACGACCAACCACTGGTACTTAAGGCGGAGTTGCTCAATTCGGTGGGCCGTGTCGTCCTCGCTTTGGTTGTCAATCACGACCAGTTCGACGACTTGGGTGAGTCCGCTGGCGGCAAACGCCTCAATCCACTCCTCAAATCGGCTCGCTGCGTTTCGGCCGACGACCAACAGGGCGGAATCCCGCATGGCCTTCACGGGAGCGCCCTCAATACGGGGTTTGAGGGACCAAATTCCGCGAGACGCGTACGCCACTAGGCCCAACGTGGTGAGCGACGCTAGGGCCGACCCCACCAACAAGGCCGAGGCGATTGGACTCGTCATCCACGGAATAACCTGTTCTAACCACGCATTCATCACGTCCGCAAAAGTAGTCCAAGAACCCACGCCGTACCTTTGCTCGGTGCAATTCGAAATCCAAGCCAAAGACCCCCATTCTGGCGCGCGGGCTGGCCTCCTTCACACGGCCCATGGCGTCGTGCCGACCCCTATTTTCATGCCGGTCGGCACCCAAGGGACCGTCAAGGCGGTGGGTCCCGACCTGCTGGCCAGCGACACCCGTGCACACATCGTTTTGGGCAACACCTACCACCTGTACCTGCGCCCCGGAATCGACGTACTCGAGGCAGCCGGCGGGCTTCATTCGTTCACGACCTGGAACCGACCTATGCTCACCGACAGCGGCGGTTTTCAGGTGTACAGCCTTGAAGATCGGCGCAAAATCCGCGAAGAAGGGGTAAAATTTCAATCGCACATCGACGGCAGCACCCACCTCTTTTCGCCCGAGTCGGTGATGGATGTGCAGCGCAGCATCGGAGCCGACATCGCCATGGCCTTCGACGAATGCACCTCGTATCCCATTGAAAAAAAGTACGCTCGCGAGGCGATGGAACGCACCCACCGCTGGCTTGACCGATGCCTGATTCGCTGGAACGAAACCGAACCGAAGTACGGCTACGCCCAGGCCCTTTTCCCCATTGTTCAGGGTTCGACGTTTTCTGACCTCCGCAAGGAGTCCGCGGAATATATCGCCTCAAAGGGCGCCTGGGGCAACGCCATTGGAGGACTCAGTGTCGGAGAACCCCATGAAGAAATGTACGCGATGACCGCCGAGGTCTGCGCCCTATTGCCCAACGACCGCCCGCGCTACCTCATGGGCGTTGGAACGCCCGCCAACATCCTCGAATCCATTGCATTGGGGGTAGACATGTTCGACTGTGTGATGCCGACGCGAAACGGCCGAAACGGTCAGATTTTTACGCGCCAAGGAACGGTCAACCTGCGCAACGCCAAGTGGGCACGCGATTTCAGTCCACTGGACCCCGACGGCGACTCCGCCGTAGACCAGCGCTACACCAAAGCCTACCTCTACCACCTGATCAAAGCCGACGAGGCCCTCGGTCGCCAAATCGCTTCCCAGCACAACCTCCGCTTCTACCTGGCCTTGGTCGAGGAGGCCCGCACC
This sequence comes from Bacteroidota bacterium, assembly GCA_041158165.1. GTDB lineage: Bacteria > Bacteroidota > Bacteroidia > Flavobacteriales > Schleiferiaceae > TMED14. The sequence goes on along the minus strand of JBEBBW010000019.1, from coordinate 9,349 downwards.
CGCATCGCCGACGGCAGCTTCCGCGCGTGGAAGGACGCGCTCGTACCCAAATTGACGCAGCGTCTTTAAGCCTACCCTATGAAGCCGCGCTTCCAACTGCTCCGCATCGACCGCTACCTCATTGGGCAGTTTTTAGGGACGTTTGCGCTCTTCATGACCCTGATCATGGCCATCGCCGTCGTGTTCGACATTTCTCAGAAAATCGACAACTTCTTGAATCAGGGCATCACGGTTGGCTTTGCGCTGCAGCACTACTACGGCCACTTCATGCTTTACTACGGCTCGACGTTCAGCGCACTCATCCTTTTTCTGTCCACAGTATTTACCACGGCTCGCCTTGCCAACCGCTCGGAACTCATGGCCGTGCTCGCGGGCGGAATGCCGTTTCGCCGCTTGATGCGGCCCGCGGTAGTGAGCGCAGGCGTGGTCTTCGTCGTAATGATGCTCTTGGCGCACTTTATCGTTCCCCACAGCAACATTGCGCGCTTAGAATTTGAAGACCGCTACGTGCAAGACGTCGCGCCGAAGCGTCCGATCAACATCCACCGCCAAGTACTACCTGGCCACTTCATCTACCTTGAAACATGGAGCCCCGAGCGCCAGGCCGGTTACCACTTCAGCTACGAAGTGTTCGACGGGAGCCGATTGGTGAGCAAGCTTCGCGGAGACTACATCCGCTTTGACAGCATCGCCCAAACCTGGAAGCTCGACAACTGGAACCGCCGCGTGTTCAACGCCCGCGGAATCAGCAGCGTCACCCAAGGCCGAACCCTCGACTCCAATTTTGCGTTCAAGCCGGCCCTGCTGAACCCCGACCAACGCCGCACCGAAACCATGACCTCGCCCCAGCTCCGCAGCTTCCTAGCCCAGGAACGCCTAAGTGGCTCCGAGGCCGTAGTTTGGCACGAGGCCGAGTGGTACCGCCGCACCGCCTATCCTTTTTCCATGTTCATTTTGGTCATCATGGGCTTCTCCTTGTCATCGGCCAAACGGCGCGGAGGCCTTGGCGCGCCCATCGCCCTAGGCCTTCTTTTTGTCGTCGTCTACATTTTTTTCATGCAGCTCGGCAGCATCAGCATGATGGCGCTCAACGTTCCCCCGTTTTGGGCCATTTGGCTCCCTAACCTTCTTTTTGGCGGACTCACCACCTACCTCTACATCAAGGCACCCAAATAAACTGCCCCGCGTAGCATGTCGCTCCTTCGTCCCAACGACCATGATTCCGTCGGCGTACACCACGCCTGGATGCACTTTATTGTGCTGATTTGGGGGTTTACCGGCGTCTTGGGGCGCTTAATTTCGGTCAATGCCCTCGACTTAGTATGGCACCGCATCGTGCTCGCCGTCGTATTCCTTTGGGCCTACCAGCGCCTTCTGGGCGGAAGCCTTCAGCGCATCCCCAGTCGCCGATTAGGCTGGACCCTCTTGCTCAACGGCCTCGTCCTGATGGTCCACTGGGTTACCTTTTATGCAGCCATCAAGCTCTCCAACATTTCCCTTACCCTAGCCTGCCTTTCCACTGGCCCCTTGTTCACAGCCTTCCTCGAACCGCTGTTCTTTCGGCGCAAGCTGGTTTGGTCTGAAGTGGCCGTCAGTTTTGGAGTCGTCGTCGGACTCCTCATGGTTGTGGGTTCGGTACAGGGCCAGGGCCTGGCGATTGCTGTCGGCCTCTTAAGTTCTGCACTTTCGGCCCTCTTTTCGGTGCTCAACGGGCGCATCGTTCGCGACATGGAAGCCGCTTCCATATCGTTTTGGGAGCTTTTGGCCGGTCTCGGCGGACTTAGCCTCTACCTCTTCGCCACCGGAGACTTGCCCGGCACGCTGGCCGCACCAAGCCCAAGCGATTGGGCCTTCCTTGCCCTGCTGGCCAGCATCTGTACCGCCTTTGCCTTCGTTCAATCCGTGCGGATCATGCGCTACCTCAGCCCCTTCACGGTGGTCCTTACCATTTCGATGGAACCGATCTACGGCATTCTGCTCGCACTGCTCGTGTTCGGCGCAGATGAAGCTATGCCTCCCCTGTTTTACGCGGGGTTTGCGGTCGTACTCCTCATGCTCTTGGCCAATGCTTGGGTGCAGCGTCGAGGCCGGGCGAAGTTATTCACATAAGCCCGCGAAGGCGGCAAAAAGTCGTAGGTTTGAAGCCTTGAGATCATCCGTATGGAATACCTAGATTTTGAAGCGCCCATCCGCGAACTGGACGAGCAAATCGCCAAAGCCGAAGCCCTAGAACAGGAGACTGGCGTGTCCATGAAGCAGTCCATCGACGAGCTTCGCGAAAAGCGCGAGGCCACCTTCACCGAATTGGCTAGCACCCTGACCGCCTGGCAGCGCGTTCAATTGAGCCGCCACCCGAACCGCCCCTATACCTTGGCCTACATCAATGCCATGACCAACGGGCAGTTTAGCGAGCTTCACGGCGACCGCCAAGTCAAAGACGACAAGGCCATGGTCGGAGGCTGGGGTTGGATCGACGGCGAATCCTTCATGTTTGTGGGTCAGCAAAAAGGCATCAACACGAAAATGCGCCAGCTCCGCAACTTTGGAATGGCCAATCCCGACGGATACCGAAAAGCCTTGCGCCTGTTTAAGCAGGCCGAAAAATTCGGACGCCCTATCGTTACCCTCATCGATACTCCGGGCGCATTCCCAGGCCTAGAAGCTGAAGAGCGCGGCCAAGGCGAGGCTATTGCCCGCAACATCATGGAAATGACCCGACTCAAAGTTCCCGTGATTTGCGTAATCATTGGGGAAGGTGCTTCGGGTGGTGCCCTTGGTATTGGCGTTGGCGACCGAGTACTCATGCTCGAAAACACGTGGTATTCCGTAATCAGCCCCGAATCCTGCTCCTCGATCTTATGGCGCAGCTGGGACTACAAAACCACCGCTGCCGAGGCGCTGAAGCTCACCGCCAAAGACATGCTTGCGAACGGACTCATTGACGGAATCGTTCCTGAGCCCCTAGGTGGTGTGCACCGCGATCCCGAGGCAATGTTCGCCACGCTCAAGCAGGAAATCATGAAGCACTACCGTGAACTTGCCCCGCTCGATCCCGCGGAGCGTGTGGCGATTCGCATGGAGAAGTTCAGCAACATGGGCGTCTACGAAAACGCCTAATTGACCGTGGAAGCCAATCAACCGCTGCCCAGAGCTACACCACGCCGTCCCGTCTCGGGTACGGTTGCCATGCCGTCGGCTGCCGGAAAACTTCCACCCCAAGCCATTGAGCTCGAGGAGGCGGTACTCGGATCCCTGTTGATTGACCGCAACGCCCTGTCGAAAGTTATCGACATCCTCACGCCTGAAACGTTTTACACGGAAGCGCACCAGGCCATTTTCACGGCGGTCAAAGATCTTTTTGCCGATTCACAGCCCGTAGACATTCTTACGGTCGCGCAGCTGCTTCGCAAAAACGGCAACCTCGAGCGAATCGGCGGTGAAGCCAAGCTCATCAACCTAAGCACGCGCGTTTCCTCGTCTGCTCACATTGAGTACCACGCACGAATCGTAGTCCAAAAGCACATTCAGCGCGAACTCATTCGTATTTCCAACGAACTCATTGAGAAAGCCTACGACGAATCCAGTGACGTGCTTGACCTTCTCGACAGCGCGGAGCAGTCCTTATTTAGCGTCTCGCAGGGCAACTTAAAGCGCAACTACGAGTCGTCACTCAACCTTGTTAAGCAGGCACTTGACCGCATTTCAGCCATTTCCCAGCGCGAAGGCCTGTCGGGCGTACCCAGCGGATTCCGAGAAGTAGACCGCGTTACGTCGGGTTGGCAGCGGTCCGACCTCGTTATTTTGGCCGCTCGCCCAGGTATGGGTAAAACGGCTTTTGTACTGAGCATGGCGCGGAACATGGCGGTAGGCCACAAGGTCCCCGTCGCTGTATTCAGCCTTGAAATGTCGTCGGTTCAGCTTATTACCCGCATGATTTCCTCTGAAACAGGAATCGGTGCAGAGAAACTTCGCCGCGGAAACCTTGACCCCACTGAATGGGCGCAACTGACCTCTAAGGTCAAAGGACTTCAAGAGGCGCCCATTTACATCGACGACACCCCTGGCTTAAGCATCTTTGACCTGCGCGCTAAGTGCCGACGCCTTGTCTCCCAGCACCAAATTGGCGTAATCATCATCGACTACCTCCAGCTGATGACGGCGGGCAACAACAAAGCCGGCGGAAACCGCGAACAGGAGATTTCATCTATTTCACGTGCCCTCAAGTCGATCGCAAAGGAACTTGACATTCCGGTCATTGCCCTGTCGCAGCTTTCTCGCGCAGTAGAAACGCGTGGTGGCTCGAAGCGACCGCTCCTATCTGACCTTCGCGAATCCGGCGCCATTGAACAAGACGCTGATATCGTGTCGTTCATTTACCGCCCGGAATACTACGGCATCCACGAGTGGGACGACGACCAAACACCGGCAGACGGCCAAGCGGAACTGATCATTGCCAAGCACCGGAACGGCTCGCTCGAAAATGTGCGCCTCAAGTTTGAAGGGGCTATGGCTCGTTTCTCTGACCTCGACACGGGCTACAGCGCGCGTGGATCCGTTAGCAACGACTCTTCTGACTCCGTGTTTGAATCCAAGATGAACCGCGTAGAACCGAGCGACAGCGAGGACTACCCTCCGTTCTAAGCTACCTCGACCCGAGGTACTTACTCAAACATTCTCCACCGCAAGAACCATCGAAGGCTGGCCGGCGGTACCGGATAGTGCTGTGCCATGAAGACGGTATTCGGAACCCAGCCCTGGTTTGCATTCTGAGCCACGATGCCCAACTGGGCTTCGCCTAGGTACACCATGGCTGCGGCGTGCAAGAGCCCTCCTGCTGGCATTGCGTCCTGTTCTGCCGACAGTCCAAACAAACCTTTTTCGGCAACCCAGACGGGCCGCTGCCATCCGCCGGTCCACGCTTGGCCGCTTATCTCGAACTGCACCCGCATTCCAGGAAACAGGCCGGCTACCGCCGAGGAGTACACCAGTGTAGCCGAAGCATTGCCGGGAGCTAATCCTAATTCCCGCGACGATGCCCAACGGCCTTGTGCGGCCATCTTAAGCGACCAAGTTGGAGAGAATTTTAGGGCTGTGTTCCATTCCGCACTCGCCATAGCCCAGGACGACCTAATCCCCCATAGGGCATTCACGTCCTCCCAAGACAGCACACGGAGCAATGGGTCCGGTGAACTGGCCACCGCACGTACCGCAAACTGCTTTATCGGCCTCACCAAAAGTTCGGCGCGCCGAACGTGCTGCACCACTTCACCTTCCCATGGCATCGTCCAGCGCTGCAGGCCTTCCATGGCCAACAACGGGTCGCGTTGTTCGTAGCGATGAAGGGAATAACTTACCTCTGCCGCTTGACCAAGCACGTCAACTTCCGTTCTGACCTTATGTCGTCGGCCCGGAAAACTCCATCCCGCCACAGGTGAAATGCGGGGTGCCGCCGCACCCTCCATCCAAATTCCTGAATTCCAAGTGCGTGCAGAAACGCTGCGCAGACCGACCGACCATTCGGGTCGCATACGCGGTAAAATTGTGATCGTACTCACGCCACGCATTGCTGGTTCCGACCAACGCGCCGCGCTTCCGCGCTTTAACCGCACATCAAGCACCATGTACCCTAAGGAATCCACGGAAGCAGGCGCTCCTCCAAAACCATGCATACTGCGGCTCCAGTCCGCTACAAGCCCTATGTTGCTGCGGGCATGAATCCACTCAACCCGCGCTGTAAGCGTGCGACCGCTACGTTCCGCACTAGACCAGCGGGTCGAAATTAAATTGCGGTTTGGCTGCCAATCCTCACGCGTAGTCAGCGCTTCGGTGCGCACTACTCCACCCGATTCTCCGTCTACGTTGCGCTGAATTCCAATCTGGACATTGTAGCGCCAATGACGCGCAGAATCCCGTCCCCAAAATGCCGCCTTAAGCCGGTCGTTAAAGTGATCTTCAGGCAAGAGTCCGCCAGCCATTTGAAGTCGACGAAAATCTACCCAAAAATGCTGGTAGTACCTCGGGGAGGCACTGGCGACAACGCCGAAATCTTGGCCCCTCCCATGAGCAGCTTGGCCAATCCAATCCACAATAGGCAATGGCCCTTTTCGAACCGACCAAGCATCCAAGTTCGACTGGTCCGAATTCTTCCAAAAACCCAAAAAACTTGATTGGATTCCGACTCGCGGAACCAAACCCTGCTGGAAATCCCAAGCGGGACTACCTAAGGCACTAATATCAACACGGTTAAGGACCAACGGCACCGTTAATCGGCGCTGACCCTCATGCTCCTTTTGGAACGATGAACCGTCCCAGACCCCCACGATCCACGGTTGCGGCCGCAAGGTATCTTGCCCAACCACAGCAGGATGTACCAATAAAAAAACCGCCAAAGCGAACAACATGCAAAGGCGGCGGTGTAACCAATTCATCACTACAAATATGATGCGAATAAAAACAAAAAACCCCCGCCGTAGCGAGGGTTTCTGTATAAGTATGGCGGCGACCTACTCTCCCAGCGTACTAGTACCATCGGCGCAAACGGGCTTAACGACTCTGTTCGGAATGGGAAGAGGTGATCCCCGTTGCAATAACCACCATGTTTTTACAAAGCTTTTATCATTGACACATTGGAAGCAACATAAAACATATCCTGGTTCGAATCCACGGGTAATTAGTACTACTCGGCTATGACATTGCTGCCTTTACACCTGTAGCCTATCAACGTCCTAGTCTTGAACGACCCTTAAGAGAAATCTCATCTTGGGGTGGGCTTCGCGCTTATATGCTTTCAGCGCTTATCCCATCCGCACATAGCTACCCTGCGATGCAGCTGGCGCCACAACAGGTACACTAGAGGTGCGTCCGACTCGGTCCTCTCGTACTAAAGTCAGCTCCCCTCAAATTTCTAACGCCCATAGTAGATAGAGACCGAACTGTCTCGCGACGTTCTGAACCCAGCTCGCGTGCCACTTTAATGGGCGAACAGCCCAACCCTTGGGACCTTCTCCAGCCCCAGGATGTGACGAGCCGACATCGAGGTGCCAAACCCTCCCGTCGATGTGAGCTCTTGGGAAGGATCAGCCTGTTATCCCCGGAGTACCTTTTATCCTTTGAGCGATGGCCCACCCATGCGGAACCACCGGATCACTATGCCCCACTTTCGTGCCTGCTCGACTTGTAGGTCTCACAGTCAAGCACCCTTGTGCCATTGCACTCTACGCACGGTTACCAAACGTGCTGAGGGTACCTTTGGAAGCCTCCGTTACTCTTTTGGAGGCGACCACCCCAGTCAAACTACCCACCAAGCAATGTCCCCCTTGCGGGGTTAGGCTCCAAATAACAGAAGGGTGGTATTTCAAGGATGATTCCACGCAGCCTGGCGACCACGCTTCATTATCTCCCACCTATCCTACACATCCATTATCCGAAGTCAATACTAAGCTGTAGTGAAGGTTCACGGGGTCTTTTCGTCCCACTACGGGTAATCGGCATCTTCACCGATACTACAATTTCACCGAGCTCATGGCCGAGACAGTGCCCAGATCGTTACACCATTCGTGCAGGTCGGAACTTACCCGACAAGGAATTTCGCTACCTTAGGACCGTTATAGTTACGGCCGCCGTTTACTGGGGCTTCAATTCAGCGCTTCTCTTGCGATGACGCCTCCTCTTAACCTTCCAGCACCGGGCAGGTGTCAGACCCTATACATCATCTTTCGATTTAGCAGAGTCCTGTGTTTTTGCTAAACAGTCGCCTGGGCCTTTTCACTGCGGCCCCCTCGCGGGGGCGCCCCTTCTCCCGAAGTTACGGGGCGATTTTGCCTAGTTCCTTAGCCATGAATCACTCGAGCACCTGAGGATACTCTCCTCACCCACCTGTGTCGGTTTACGGTACGAGCTGATATAACCTGAAGCTTAGAGGTTTTTCTCGGAAGTCTGATTACGCTCACTATCTCCGCAGCCGAAGCCTTGGAGTACTATCACCTTTCAGCAGGTCGAACGGATTTGCCTATCCAACCTATACCTACGGGCTTCAACGAACTATTCCGTCAGTTCGCGGAGCTGTCACACCTTCGTCACCCCATCGCAGTTATATCAGGTACTGGAATATTAACCAGTTCTCCATCGACTACCCCGTTCGGGTTCGCCTTAGGTCCCGACTAACCCTCAGCTGATTAGCATTGCTGAGGAAACCTTGGGTTTGCGGTGTGCGGGTTTCTCACCCGCATTATCGTTACTCATTCCTACATTTTCTTTTCTAGCCGCTCCAGCCAGCCTCACAGCCAACCTTCAGCGCAACCAGAATGCTCCCCTACCGCTCTTAACGAGCCCATTGCTTCGGTAATGTGCTTATGCCCGATTATTGTCCATGCCAGACCGCTCGACTAGTGAGCTGTTACGCACTCTTTAAATGAATGGCTGCTTCCAAGCCAACATCCTAGCTGTCAATGCAGTCTGACCTCGTTTGATCAACTTAGCACATATTTGGGGACCTTAGCAGATGGTCTGGGTTCTTTCCCTCTCGGACCGTGACCTTAGCACCCCGGCCCTCACTCCCAAGAAACATGTCATAGCATTCGGAGTTTGACAGGATTTGGTAGGCGATGAAACCCCCGCATCCAACCAGTAGCTCTACCTCTATGACACTATACTTGAGGCTGCACCTAAATGCATTTCGGGGAGTACGAGCTATTTCCCAGTTTGATTGGCCTTTCACCCCTACCCACAACTCATCCGAAGACTTTTCAACGTCAACCGGTTCGGACCTCCACTTTGTGTTACCAAAGCTTCATCCTGGTCATGGGTAGATCACAAGGTTTCGCGTCTGCCTCCACTAACTATACGCCCTATTCAGACTCGCTTTCGCTTCGGCTCCGGGCCTTAGACCCTTAACCTCGCTAGTGAAGAGCAACTCGTAGGATCATTATGCAAAAGGCACGCCGTCACCCCACTAAGGGGCTCCGACCGCTTGTAAGCACACGGTTTCAGGTACTATTTCACTCCCTTATTCAGGGTACTTTTCACCTTTCCCTCACGGTACTGGTACGCTATCGGTGATCTAGGAGTATTTAGCCTTACCAGATGGTCCTGGTAGATTCAGACAGGATTCCACGTGTCCCGCCCTACTCAGGGTACCGCTACAAATAGAATATTCATACGTCAAAGGGGCTATCACCCTCTATGGCCCAACTTTCCAGTTGTGTTAGACTTCAAATAAACATCTGATGGCGCGGCCCTACAACCCCAACCGAGCCGGAACCCGATTGGTTTGGGCTTTTCCCTGTTCGCTCGCCACTACTTAGGGAATCATTATTATTTTCTTTTCCTCCAGTTACTTAGATGTTTCAGT
>JBEBBW010000018.1:0-31746 GCA_041158165.1 Bacteroidota bacterium | reverse complement strand
GCGGCATGGCGGATTTTGCACACATAGGTGTAGTTGCCCCCGTCGGTCATAAACACCGAATCCACCATGCCGCCCTTGCTGGGGCCTTGCAGGCTCACGTACAGGTAGGTCGCCTTGCTCTTCCAATTTTGGGGCTTAAGCTTCCAGTTACCCAGTGGATTGGCGCCGTCGCGAAGGCAAAGCACCTGGGGCGCCAGCTCAGAGGGCACGCGCTCGCACACTACCAAAAAGGCGTCCTCGCCCACATTGATCTTCGGCATAGCGCCCTGGCTTTTGAGGGTGTCTAAACTCCAGCGAATGAAACTCGAAGTCGACGACTGGGTCTGGGTTTGGTAAAAATCCTCGTCCATTGACTTACCAAGGCCCATCACACGTGTATCGTAGATGTGATCAATGGTGAAGTCCCAGTACTTAGCCTGATCCTGAGACCAATAGTCCCGCCAACTGGGATCCGTAACCCCAGTAATTGGCACGGAATACTTTAAGGCCAAGTAGGAATTGACGCGCTTGACGGCTTCGCGGTCACGAAGCTGCGGATAATAGATCAGCTCTGCGACCGAAAACAGGCTGCTGTCCACCAACTGAAAAGTCGGCAGCTGATTGGTCTTGTAGCGAGGGGATCGCTGCATGGAGAGCGTTAAAATCTTGGGTTCACCGTCGCTAAAATCCAAGGGTGTGTTGCTCGAGCCATGGGTAAGCTGGTTGTCGTACAGTACGATGTCTCCGAGCTCGAAGAACTGAGCTCCCGTTGCTGTGGTGAAGTTGGGCTTCAGAACCAAAAACACCGTCGTGGCCCCTTGCATCGGAGGAATGCTGGTGTCAGCTTGACTCTTGAGCTTTAAAAGATTGATGCTTCGGTAGTTGCCGATGAAGTCGCTTGAATCGCCAAATCGCGCCCATACCACGGATCCCCTTACCCCAGCAGGAGCATTAAAAATCTGTGCATGTGTTGTATAGTAATTGAGTAAGCTCAGCAGTAATAAGGTTAACCGACTCAATTGAAATAACGTAAAATGTCGCATGAATTATAGGGTGATTTATTAAGGCGGAAGTAAGTTCGTGATTTTGTGAATAATGGAAATGATATTTTTCTATCATCCGATCCAGCATTTAACAAATGTGCAAACTGAAAATGCGCGCCTTGCACCACTAATTAATTGTACACAATCAACAGTGCTTCATCTGATTTCCCAACAGAATTAAAGCAAGACTTTGAATAATCGGCGATTGAATCACCTTGTAGCGGATAATAATCATACAAAACATTAAACGGCTATAATGGAACGAAAAAACCCCTCAGAATCCGTTAACCGGAACTGAGGGGTTTTTCTGTTGCCCCACTAGGACTCGAACCTAGACATACGGAACCAAAATCCGCTGTCCTGCCAATTAGACGATGGGGCATCGTTAAAGGGACGGCAAATGTAGCGCGAGAAGGGCAATTGCCCAAATGCCTCAATCTAAATGCGCTTTTTCGAGAAATTCAGTCAACTTCATGTTCTCCGAATGCATCTGCGCCACCGACAAGCAGTACACCAAGTAGCGAAGGCGGTAGGTCTCCACGTCGTGTATAGCCCGCACCGTCGACATATAGGCCTTGGCTTGGGGGCGCGTCAACACCCACCGTTGGTAGGTCTTAAGGTCATTAAATGCGGTATCGGTAGGGTGCCCATACACCCCCAAATCTTCGTCGTCGCGCAGCCACGGCTCCTTCAGGACCGGCATCTTTTCATTGAAAAACGTGGCGCCCTCCTGATCAAAAAGCACGTTGTTGTCCTCCAAGCGTTTGGTCATCGTCTCGTAGTAGTTCGTGAGCACCAGCTTGAGTTCTGCGTCGGGTATCGCCGCCATGTACCCCATCGATTGAATGCTCTTGTAGGTCGCATTGTTGATAAACACGGTGGTATAGGACGGAACCGTATCGAGGTCCAGCACCGCCTCCACAAGGGAATCGTAGGTGATTTGTCCGTTTTGATAAGAATAAAGCGCATGCTCTAGCTCCATTAGCGCCCTGCCCCGCTTAACGTGGGGCCGGTGAATGCGGTCGATTTGCTCGCGGTCCTTGGCAAGCTCCTTGAGCATGGCCGAGTAATTCTGCTGAAGGTTGGCTGCGATAACTTGGTTTTCCCGGTAGTTTTCGGCCACAAAACCCAGCGTGACCGCTAAAAAAAGCATAATAAAATCCAATCCCCGTGAGGAGATTGCGTCATAAAGCCATCGAAGGTTGGTCATAGGGGCGTTCAATTTGTCCCCAATGTACTCGCTTACAGCGGAATATTACCGTGCTTGCGCTTCGGCCGCGAAACCGACTTGTTTTCGAGCATCCCAAAAGCGCGAATGAGCTTGGCGCGGGTCTCGTGGGGGAAAATCACCTCGTCAACATAGCCGCGGGCCGCCGCCTGGTAGGGGTTGGCAAAGGCCTCGGCGTACTCCGCCTCCTTTTGGGCCCAGGTGGCCGCGGGGTCAGTCGACTCGCTGATTTCCTTCTTAAAGATGATCTCGGCGGCTCCCTTCGCGCCCATGACGGCGATTTCGGCCGACGGCCAGGCAAAGTTGAGGTCGGCCCCGATGTGCTTGGAATTCATCACGTCGTAGGCGCCGCCGTAGGCCTTGCGCGTAATGACCGTGATGCGCGGAACCGTGGCCTCGCTAAACGCATACAGCAGCTTGGCGCCGTGCATGATGATGCCGTTCCACTCCTGGTCGGTTCCGGGCAGGAATCCGGGCACGTCTTCGAGGACCAGCAGCGGAATATTGAACGCGTCGCAGAAGCGCACAAAGCGCGCAGCCTTGGTCGATGCGTGAATGTCGAGCACCCCGGCCAAAAAGGCGGGCTGGTTGGCCACGATGCCGATCGAGCGGCCCGCGAGGCGCGCAAAGCCCACGAGGATGTTCTCGGCGTAGTCCTTGTGGACCTCATAAAAGCTGCCCTCGTCGACGAGTTCGGCAATGACCTCGTGCATGTCGTAGGGCTGCTGGGCGCTCTCGGGCACCACCGTGTCGAGCTTGGGTCGGCGCTCGTCGCCTCCGCCCGCGTAGGCAAGGCGAGGAACCCCGTCCATGTTGTTCTGCGGCAGGTAGCTCAAAAGCGTTTTAAACCCTTCAATCGCCGCTACCCCGTTGGAGTAGGTAAAGTGCGTGACGCCGCTCTTGGTGGCGTGGGTCGAGGCTCCGCCAAGCTCCTCTGAGGTCACCTCTTCGTGGGTCACCGTTTTGACGACGTTGGGCCCGGTCACAAACATGTAGGAATTTCCTTCCACCATGCCGATGAAGTCGGTGAGGGCCGGCGAATACACGGCTCCGCCCGCACAGGGGCCGAGGATGAGGCTCAGCTGCGGAATGACGCCCGATGCCAAGGTATTGCGGTAAAAGAGGTCGGCATAGCCCCCGAGGCTGACGACGCCCTCCTGGATGCGGGCTCCGCCCGAGTCGTTGAGCCCGACGATGGGCGCGCCGTTGTCGAGCGCCAGGTCCATGACGCGGCAAATTTTCTCGGCGTGGGCTTCGGCCAATGAGCCTCCGAGCACCGTGAAGTCCTGGGCAAAGGCATAGGTCAGGCGGCCGTTGACCGTTCCGTAGCCGGTGACCACGCCGTCGCCCAAAAATTGCTGCTTGTCCAGGCCAAAAAGGGTGCTGCGGTGGGTGACCAGCGCGCCAAGTTCCTCAAAACTGCCCTCGTCGAAGAGCAGTTCGAGGCGCTCGCGGGCCGTGAGCTTTTTTTTCGCGTGCTGGGCGTCGATGCGGGCTTGGCCGCCGCCGAGCTGCGCCTCAGCGCGTTTCGCGGCGAGCGTTTCAAACGCTTTAGAAGAAGTTTTCGCCATAGCACGAAGGTAGCCTTGCGGCCAGTAGCTAGCAACCAGTCCCAGGCGCTGCGCGCCTTAATCGTTCAGCTTCAGCACCGCCAAGAACGCTGTCTGCGGAATCTCCACATTGCCCAGCTGGCGCATGCGCTTCTTGCCCTCCTTCTGCTTCTCGAGGAGCTTGCGCTTGCGGCTGATGTCGCCACCGTAGCACTTCGCCGTAACGTCCTTGCGGAGCGCCGACAGCGTTTCGCGGGCGATGATCTTGGCGCCAATGGCCGCCTGAATCGCAATCACAAACTGCTGGCGCGGAATCAGTTCCTTCAGCTTTTCGCACAAGCGGCGGCCGATGTCGTAGGCCTTGTCCTTGTGGATCAGGGCCGAAAGCGCGTCAATGGGGTCGCCGTTGAGCATGATGTCGACCTTGACCAAGTGCGAAGCCCGGTAGCCGATGGGGTGGTAGTCAAACGACGCGTAGCCGCGCGAAATGGTCTTCAGTCGATCGTAGAAATCGAACACAATCTCGGCCAGCGGCATGTCAAAATTCAGTTCGACGCGGTCGGCCGTCAGGTAGTTTTGACCCGTGATCACGCCCCGCTTGTCAATGCAGAGCGACATGACGGCTCCGACGTAGTCTGACTTGGTAATCACCTGGGCCTTGATGAACGGCTCCTCGATGCGGTCCAACCCAGACGGGTCTGGGTAGTCCGACGGGTTGGTCACCAGCAAGGCCTTGTCGACGTCCGCCTTAGTGTAGGCGAAGTAGGACACGTTCGGAACCGTGGTAATCACGGTCATGTTGAATTCGCGCTCGAGGCGTTCCTGCACGATTTCCATGTGCAGCATTCCGAGGAATCCGCAGCGGAATCCAAAACCGAGTGCCGCCGACGTTTCGGCCTCAAAAGTGAGCGAGGCGTCGTTGAGGCGCAGCTTTTCAAGCGCGGAACGCAACTCCTCAAACTCTTCGGTCTCAACCGGGTAAATTCCGGCAAAAACCATGGGTTTCACGTCTTCAAACCCCGCAATAGCGACCTCGGCCGGATGGGCCACGGTCGTGATGGTGTCGCCGACCTTGACCTCTTTGGCCTCTTTAATTCCGCTGATGATGTAGCCTACGTCTCCGGCCGCCACGTGGTCGCGGGGCTCTTTGTTGAGGCGCAAAATGCCGATTTCGTCGGCAAAGTACGTCTTGCCCGTAGCCATGAACTTCACGGCCTCGCCCTTGCGGATCACGCCGTTTTTCACGCGGAAAATGGCCTCAATACCGCGAAACGAGTTGTAGACACTGTCAAAAATCACCGCCTGAAGGGGCGCGTCTACATTGCCCTTGGGGGCCGGAACGCGGTCAACAATCGCGTCGAGCAGCTCGGGCACCCCGAGGCCGGTCTTGGCCGAAACGCGCAAGATGGCTTCGCGCTTGCAGCCAATGAGGTCGATAATTTGGTCCTCCACCTCTTCGGGGTTGGCGCTCGGAAGGTCCACTTTGTTGAGCACCGGAATGATTTCGAGGTCGTGCTCGATGGCGAGGTACAGGTTGCTAATTGTTTGTGCCTGAATACCTTGGGCGGCGTCCACCACGAGGAGTGCGCCTTCACAGGCCGCGATGCTCCGGCTAACTTCGTAGCTGAAGTCGACGTGGCCCGGGGTATCGATGAGGTTGATGCGGAACTTCTCTGCGCCCCGCTGGTAGTCCATTTGGATGGCGTGGCTCTTGATGGTGATGCCGCGCTCGCGCTCCAAATCCATGTTGTCCAGGAGCTGGTCCATTTTTTCGCGCGCCGTAACCGTTTTGGTGACGTCGAGCAGGCGGTCGGCCAAGGTGCTCTTTCCGTGGTCGATATGGGCAATAATGCAGAAGTTCCGAATGTCGTTCATGGAGGGTGCAAAGGTAACCTCTCGGGTAGCCTCTTGTTCTTCGGAACTTCCGATATTTGCGCATGGCCACACCCAAACGTCCCGCGCTCGGCCGCGGACTCTCTGCGCTCCTCAACGACAACGCCGCCGTGACGGCCCAAGACCCCGGCGCGCGCGACGTCGTTTCGAGCATTTTTGAAGTGGCCCTGAGTCAAATCCAGGCCAACCCCAAGCAGCCGCGCACCCAGTTTGAGCCGGGTCCGCTCGAAGAATTGGCCGAATCGATTCGCCAGCTCGGCATCATTCAGCCGATTACGGTGCGCCGCCTCGAAGCCGACCGCTTCGAAATTATTTCGGGCGAACGCCGGTTCCGCGCCGCCCAGCTCGCGGGCCTCGAGCGCGTGCCGGTGTTTGTGCGCCTCGCCGACGACCAGCAGATGCTCGAAATGGCCCTAGTTGAAAACATTCAGCGCCGCGACCTCGACCCGATGGAAGTCGCCTTTTCGTACCAGCGCCTCATGGACGAGTGCAGCCTCACCCAGCAGCAGGTTTCGGAACGCGTGGGCAAGCAGCGCTCCACGGTAGCCAACTTTTTGGGACTTCTCAAGCTCACCCCGCTGATTCAGGCCGGACTCCGCGACCGCACCATCAGCGCCGGCCACGCCAAAGCCCTTGTGGGCCTCGAAGACCCCAACGCACAAGACGAGCTGTACATGGACGCCGTAGCCCAGCACTGGTCTGTGCGCCAGCTCGAAGAAGCGGTGCGCCTCGTGCAAAACCCCGACGGAATTCCGGGCGCCGAGGCCCCTGAACTGCCCGCCGGCCCCGCCCGCGGCCGCAGCATCAACGATGTGGCCTCCGCCCAAGCGTTTAAAAACATTTTGGGCCTGCACGCCAAGGTGACCAAGACCGCCCAGGGCTCGGGCACCGTCACGCTTAAATTCCGCAGCGAAGACGAGCTGCAAAAAGCCCTCAAGAACCTCGGGTTCTAAGCTGAGCCACCGCGACCCCATAAAAAAAGCCCGCCGGTGACGGCGGGCTTTTGCGTTTACCGGGCCAACGGCCTAGCGCAGCGTCATCTCCTTCACCAAGTGGCCGGCGCCGGCGTACTTGTCGATGATGAAGAGCACGTAGCGGATGTCGCACGAAATCGTGCGCTGCAGCTTGGTTTCATAGAAAATATCGCCCGACATCGCCTCCCAGTTGCCGTCGAAGGCCACGCCGATCAGCTCGCCCTTGGCGTTGATCAGCGGCGACCCTGAGTTGCCGCCGGTGATGTCGTTGCCCGAAATGATTCCGACCGGAACGCGGCCCGTGTGGTCCACGTAGGGCCCAAAGTCCTTGGCATTGTAAAGCTCCTTGAGGCGGGCCGGCACCACGAACTCGGGGTTGCTGGGGTCCTCCTTCTGCATCACGCCGTCGAGGTAGGTGACGTAATCGTACTTCACGCCGTCGCGGGGCTCGTAGCTGCCCACGTGGCCGTAGGTCATGCGCATCGTCGAGTTGGCGTCGGGCGACCACACGCGGTTCGGGTCCATTTCGCGCACGCCGGCCGTCAGCAGGCGGTAGGCCTTGGCCTTTTTGGCCGCCAGCGAGGCATCTTGGCCGCCGAAGTAGGTGGCGCGGAAGTCGTTGGCCACCTTGGTCAGCGGGTCGTTGGCCAGCGCAGCGGAATCTGGGTTGTCCAGGAAGGCTGCGAAGCGCTTGGCGTCCATGAAAATGGACGTCGCCACCGCGTTTTGGGCAAAGGCCTCGAGCGCCGCCTTGCTTCCGCCAAAGGCCTGAAGGAACTTGGGCTGCTGCGCCGACGGAATGTCGTTCATGTACATCGACCACAGGGCCACCATCATGTCGCGGTCCGCGCCAGCGTGGAACTCGGCGAAGTTCTCCTTGGCCATCTCCTCGATCATGGGGCGTGCCTTGGCAAAACCCGCCTTGTCTTTGTAGGCGCGCTCGAGGCTGCGCACGTTGCGGTAGGCAAACAGCACCGACGACGGTCCGCGCAGCACTGCCTCCATCAAGAAGACGTTGTTTTTCACGGTCGGGTTCGTCGCGTCGTAGTACTCGGCCATTAGCTTCAGCGCCTCGCCGTACTTGGCCTTGCGCTCGGGCGATGCAGCCATCCAGGCTTCGAACTGCTGCTCGAGGGCGCGCTTCTTGTCAAACACCTTGTTGTTCTTGAGCTGCTCGGTCTGGCCGATGTAGTACTTCCAGTAGTTGGCCGTCGACGCGTAGTTCGACGCCATCAAAATGTTGAGTGCGGGGTCAGACTCCATGTACTTGCGCAGCACCGCGAGCTTTTGGTCGCGGATTTTCACCACCGTCGGGTTGTAGTGGTCGATGGCTTGCTGCACGCCCCAGCTGCTGAGGTAGCGGTCGGTGCGGCCTGGGTAGCCAAAAACCATCGTAAAGTCGCCGTCCTTCACTCCTTTGGTGCTCACGGGCAGGTGGTGCTTGGGGGTGAGGGGCACGTTCTCGGCACTGTACTCGGCGGGTTTGCCGTCCTTGCCGGCGTACACGCGGAACATCGAAAAGTCGCCCGTGTGGCGCGGCCACATCCAGTTGTCGGTGTCGCCGCCAAACTTACCTACGCTGCTCGGGGGCGTTCCCACGAGGCGCACGTCAGTAAACTTCTCATAAACAAACAGGTAAAACTCGTTGCCGTGGTAGAAGGTCTCGACCGAAGCTTCGTAGTGGGTTCCAGCAGTGGCGGCCTTGGCCAGTTCGGCGCCCTTGGCCTGGATGGCCTTGGTGCGCTCTGCTTCTGTCATTTGGTCGTTCAGCGAGCCGTTGATGGCGGCCGTCACGTCTTCGATGCGCACCAGGAAGTTGGCAAAAAGGCCCGGATTCGGCAGTTCCTGAGCCCGGTTCATGGCCCAAAATCCGTCTTCGAGGTAGTTGTGCTCGACGGTCGAATGCTTCTGGATCGCGTCGTAGCCGCAGTGGTGGTTGGTCAGCAGCAGGCCCTGCGACGAAATGATTTCGCCCGTGCAGAATCCGCCAAACGACACAATCGCGTCCTTCAGCGAGCCGTGGTTGATGTCGTACAGGTCTTTAGCCGAAAGCTTTAGACCCTCCTTCTTCATTTGGGCGTAGTTCAACTTTTGGATCAGCAGGGGGATCCACATTCCTTCGCCGGCGCGAAGGGTCGTGGGCAGCGCAAGCGCCACCGCGAGGAGAAGTGCAAATACCTTTTTCATAGGACGATAAAGGTACGCCCCGCGCGGCAATCAGCTCACCAGCTCGCCGGTGCGCACCTTGGCGGCAATGGCGTCCCAAAGCTTCAGGCGCGCTTCCAGTGCCTCCACACAGGCGTCTTCGGCCTCGAGCCACAGCTCGTCGTCTTCTTTGCAGAGGTTGTTCATCATCTGAATCGCCATGGGGCCGTGCTCGTCGCCGTCCAGCTCGATGTGGCGGTCGAGGTAGTACACAAAGGCGCTGAGTTCCGACGGGTGCTCCGCGTACAGCTTTTTAATGAGCGCCGTGAACATGTCGGGAATCAGGTCTTCGCGCCCAAACGTGAAGGCCGCAGCCGTTTGGTGGAGCTTGCCGCGCTTGAGGATGCGGTCGGTTGCCTTCAAAAATTCCATGGTCGCCTCGTCGATTTCGGCCAGGTTGAACCGCAGCATGTCTTTGGCCTTAAACCCGTTTTGCAGTTTGCTCACGAAGCGCACAATGGCCCGGGTGTCGGCGCCCGCTTGGCGCATGGCGTCGAGGTAGAGTTCGTAGTGGCTCGCCGGACGGCCGTTGAGGTCGACGTCGGACTCTTCGGCGACCACAATTTCGTTGATCAGCCGGCGCGACGCGCGGTCCTCGGTAGGGACCCAGGCCTCGTCCACACACGTCAGTTCGCGCTGCAGCGCCTTGAGCAGGCGCATGAAGTCCCACACCGCAAACACGTGGTGCTCCATGAACACGCGCACCTCGGTCATGCTCTGCATCATCGGGTACAGCTCGTGGTTCAATATGGCCTGGCGCAGCGGCTCAATTCGGCGCTTCAAGGACAGAATTCGAAATTCCATAAACTGGTTACTGGTTGCTGTTTACTGGTTGCTGGCTAATGTTCGGTTCATGGCTTCAAAAAACGAGAAACTAGAAACCAGCGGCTTTATAGAGTGGAACATTGCTGCAGGCCTCGCCGTACATCACTTTTTGGGCGACTTTGGCCAAGTGCAGGGCCGCGGCCGCGTAGGCGGAATCGGGCACCGGGTGCGTTCCGCATCCCTTGAGCAGCACCTTGGCGCCGCGGTACGCATTCCAGTCGGCCTGGGCCAGCGTTTGGGCATAATAGGCCGACAGCACCTCGGGGGCACTACCAAAACCCACATAGGATGCGTGGGCGGCCAGCGCCGTAGCGATCATCGGGCCAAGCCACTGGGGCACAATGACGTCGTCGGCCCCCTCGAGGCACACGACCGAGGCGTTATACGTATGCTTTTCTAAATTCCGTACGTACTCGCGAACGTCGGCCTCGCGAAGCAGCCCATGGGGCGCCAATGCGGGCAAGCTAAGTGCGCGAATTCCGCCCTTGGGCCAAAAGTCCTCGAGGTCAAAGGTGACCAAGGCCGATTGGGCGACGCGGTTGGGAATCAAGTCTTCGTTCACGGCACAAACTTAGGAGGGAATCAGTCGACCCAGCGGTAGTTGCGGTAGCCCAAGAGGTTGCCGTCGCGTCCCACCGAATCCAGTACGGCGCCGCGCTTAGCCGGGGCCAGCGGTCCCGCCACGGTGCGCGCGTGAAGGCGTTCGTACTCGGCGAAGTTGAGTTCACGGCGTTCCGTGAGAGCGGCCTCGAGGCCCAGCCCGCTCAAGGCTGCGGCAAAGTCCGCACGAAGCACCCCGCTGAACACCTTGGATTTCGACCCAGAGCCGTAGCTGAGGAATCCGAGGCGCTTGCCTCCCAAGTCGCGACGTTGGGAATACCCAACTAGGGCACTGATCAGCCCCATGAAAATCGAGGCGGTGTACATGTTTCCAACGCGCATCGACGCGGCCTCGCCCGGGCCAATTTTCTCGGCCACATAGGCTTTGTAGGCAGCGGACTTGCTCCAAACCTTGGCGAGGGCCTTGCGGCCTCCGGCCTCGGCTTCGGTCGTGCCCGCCTCGGCCTCGACTTGGGCCAACAAGCCTTGGTCGGCGTACAGGTCCAGGGCGATTTCAGGCCACATGCGGCGACCCTGAAAGGCGTAGGGCAGGTGAAAGCACATGCCAAACCAGTCCGAGAGCGCCCGCAGGCCCGATTCCGCCTCGTAGCGTCCTAGGGCTTCGCGCACGCGCGCCACGTAGCAGTCGTTGGAATAGGGGCCGTCGAAGACCGGAAACTCGAGAAACTGTTCAATGACATCGTCGGGGGTGGCCCAGAAGGGGTGGTCCGCACCCGCCTCCACCGTACCGCCCACCGAGGCAGCCAATTCTGCCTTGGCGTAGGCCCTGCGCGGCTTGAAAAAGTCCGAAGCGCTTTCGACGCTCACGCCGACCGCGTCGTCGAGCACAAGGATTCGCGGGTCTTCGGTCACGAGCATGGCCACGGCGCCGCCGCCCTGGGTGTATTCTCCGGGGCTGTGGGGGGCGTACTTGGCCACGTCTGCGGCGATCACCAGCGCCTTGCGGCCTCGCCCAGCGCGCACCCAGTCCGCCGAATTGAGCAGCGCATCCACTCCGCCGGCGCAGGCAAACGTCATGTCGAGCGCGTCGCAGTGGGCGAGCGACCGGGGCCCGTGCACCGCGGCAAAGCGCGCTTCCAGTAGCCCGTGTACGTAGGTGGCCGACGGCTTGGCGGCGTCGACCGCCGACTCGGTTCCAAGGTAGATTCGGCCGAGTTCGTGGGGCGCAATGCCGTGCTGCTCCAGCAGCTGCCAGGCGGCTTGGGCCGCGAGGGTTACGCAGTCTTCGTCGGCGTCAGGCACCGCCATGGCCTCAAGGCCCAGGCCAAAGCGTAGTTTTTCAAATTCCATTCCGCGGCCTTCAGCGAAGACCTGCATCGGAAGCACCAAGCGCGGCAGGGCAAACCCCAGCGCGTCGATGCCCACGGGCGTACTCATAGCATTCCTAGTTCAAGCTTGGCCTCGTCGCTCATCATGTCGCGAGTCCAGGGGGGATCAAACGTGATTTCGACTTCCACTTGGCGGGCGGCGGGAAGGGTGCCGACTTTCTCCTTCACTTCCTCGGGCAGCGTTTCGGCCACCGGGCAGTTCGGAGAGGTCAGGGTCATGAGTATGTGAATATCGCCCTCGTCGCTGACCTGCACGTCGTAGATCAGTCCGAGTTCATAAATGTCGACGGGAATTTCAGGGTCGTAAATCGTGCGAAGCACGTCGACCGCCTGTTCTCCCATAGATTGCATCTCTGCGTCGCTCAGCATAGTTCTAGTTTACCGCTTGGAATGCAACGCCGTAAAGGCGAATTTGTTTCATCATGGACTGCAGTCCGTTGGCACGGGTCGGACTGAGGTGCTCCGTCAGTCCGATTTCCTGCAAAAAACCAAAGTCGGCCTGGGCCAGCACCTCGGGCGTCAAGCCGTTGCACACGCGCAGCAGCAGCGCCACCAGTCCGCGCGTAATAATCGCGTCGGAGTCGGCCGTGAAAAACACCAAGCCATCGCGCTTCTCGGCCGTAATCCACACCTTGGACTGGCACCCGCGAATCAGGTTCTCGTCGGTTTTGATGGCGTCGCTCGCCGCCGGAAGCGTTTTGCCCTGGGCAATAATGTGCTCGTAGCGGTCCATCCATTCGTCAAAAAATTCGAACTCTTCGACGACTTCGGCCTCGCGGGCCTTGAGGGTTTCGAGGGTACTCATGGCGGAATTTGGGTTAGCGAAGCATGCGCAGCGCGCGTTCCACCCCGTCGCCAAGGCGGTCCACGTCTTCGCGCGACGAATACGCGGCAAAACTCGCGCGGACCGTGCCCGGAATGCGGTAGTAGTCCATAATCGGTTGGGCGCAGTGCTGGCCGGTGCGCACCGCGATTCCCTGCTGGTCGAGCAGCGTGCCCAGGTCGTAGGGATGCAGGTCGTCGAATCCAAAGCTGAGCACGGCCGACTTTTCGGGGGCCGTTCCAAAGAGCACTAGCCCGTCGATTGCCTTCAGGCGCTCGGTCCCGTAGGCCATCAGGTCGGCTTCGTGGGCCATTAGGGCGTCCATGCCGATGGCGTTCATCCAGTCAAGGGCTGCGCCCCAGCCCACCACGGCTTCAATGTTGGGCGTTCCGGCCTCAAACTTGAACGGCAGGCCTGCGTAGGTGCTTTGGGCCATGGTCACGGTCGAAATCATTTCGCCGCCGCCCTGGTAGGGGGGCAGTTTTTCGAGCCACTCGGTGCGGCCGTACAGCATGCCAATACCCGTCGGGCCGTACATTTTGTGGGCAGACGCCGCATAAAAATCTACGCCGAGCGCGCGCACGTCGACCGGGCGGTGCGGCAGCCCCTGGGCCCCGTCCACCACCACACAGGCCCCGACCGCGTGGGCCCATTCGGTGAGCTGCTTGACCGGGTTAACCGTGCCTAGAGCATTTGAAATGTGGTTGAATGCCAGCAACTTGCAGCGCGGAGTCAGCAGGCGCTGGGCCTCGTCGAGGTCAAGGCTTCCGTCTGCGAGAATGGGGATGTAGCGCAGCGTGGCGCCCGTGTGCTGGGCCAGCATCTGCCAGGGAACCAGGTTGCTGTGGTGCTCGAGCTGGCTCACGACGAGTTCGTCGCCGGGGCCCAAAAGCGTGCGGAACCCGTGGGCCACAAGGTTGATCGACCCCGTCGTCCCCGTGGTGTAGATGATTTCGTGCTCGTGGGCCGCGTTGACGAGGTTTTGGAGCTTGCCGCGCGTAGCCTCAAAGGCGTCGGTGGCGCGCTGGCTGAGGGTGTGCACGCCGCGGTGCACGTTGCTGTTGATGCGCTCGTAGTAGTCGACGATGGCCGACACGACGGCGCGCGGCTTGTGGGTAGTCGCCGCGTTGTCCAGGTAAACCAAGGGTTTGCCGTTCACTTCTTGGTGAAGGATCGGAAACTCTTGGCGGAGCGCAGCGAAGTCAATCATGCAGCAAAGGTCGGGTATAATTCGGAACTCCTTGGATTAACCCACGGACGCCCGCGCAGTTCGCGGAGGCTTATCCGTCGGCTTTCGTTTGCACGCGATTAGGCCTCCGCAGGCCGGCGCAGCTTTGGCCCATGAAGCACACTGTTCTCTTTTTCGCATGGCCGCTCGCGGCCACCCTACTCTCCCATTCGGCCGCGGCCCAATCCAGCTTTTGGACGGCGACCGAAACCACCTTGCGCGGCAGCCGCTTGAGCGACTTGGCCGATACGTCCTACCTGCTCCCTTGGGACCTCGAAGGACTTAAACTCCGCGAATCGCGCGTGGCCCGCCAGTGGTGGACCGACGACGAAGGGCGCAGCGTGACCCTTGCCCAACCGATCTTGACGGAGCGCGACACCTGGATGGGGGCGCCGCCCGCGCCGTCGGAACAGCTCGGGGGGCCGCCGATGCGCGCCCAGGTTCCGCCCCAAGGTGCGCCCCTAGGACAGCCCCTCGAACTCGGAAGCGGCTGGACCCTCACCTGGAACGCTAGCGCTCCGCAGCAGGTCTACGCCAAGGGAGACAGCAGCATCGCCTTCACCTGGGGGCGGTGCGGAACGCAGTGGTCGGTTCGGGCCGAGGAGCGGAATTTTCCGCGCACTGCCCAAAACGGAATCTGCCTCCACGACTGGTCCTACACCGAGCGAAGCGCCCTGATCGGCTACGGCTCGGGCGGAGTCCAGTCTGCTCCCAGCCTCGCAATCAAGCCGAACCCGCGCGGCCGCCAGGAACTGGAGCTCAGCGTGGCCGGCTCAACCGGGATTTGGCCTTCGGCACTGCGGTGCGTCGACAGCTACGGCCGGCTCACGTCAGAGCAGCCACCCCAAGGCGCGTTGCCCCTGCGCTGGACGCCCTTAAGCCTGACTCCGGGCAAGTACAGCATTCAAATTCAGATAGGTAACCAAACCTACAGCAGCAGTTTCATTCAACATTAAACCCCCAAAGCCATGCCTACCTCTAGCCGGCGCGCCGACTCGGCCGCCCCCATTGCCCTCGTCGTTGGGCTCATTTTTACCCTAACCGTCGTGCTGACCGTTTCGGCGGCGGGCCAACCCTGCAGCGACCCAACCACCCTTCCCACGCTTGCGGCCGGACCCGTGCAGCAGGAAGCCGTTCCCTCCACCGCTCCCAACCTTTCGTGGTCCGGCAAAACGGGAACCACGGGCTACCGCGTCATTCACTTTTTGCACGGTTTGGGCGGAACCTCCGACAGCTGGAACCTCCTCGCGGCCCGTACCGCCTTCCTCGGCGCTCCCGGCTACCCGGCGCGCCAGGTCGTGTACCTGAATCCACACAGCTACCTGCAAAACGGGAGCCCGTTGGCGTCGGCCATGGATATCAACGCCTACCTGGGTTCTACGGGCGCAGCGGCCTCTGCGGCCCAAAACATTAGCGTGCTCGACAACTTCGTGGTGGCGCATTCCTACGGGGGCGTGCTGGCCGTCCTGCTCGACAGCTTGTACCAGCACCGCTTCATTTTTAACCGGCAGTTTGGTGGAATTGTCGCCTTCGGATCTGCGATCAACGGCGCCTACCTGGCCAAGGCCATCCACCCTGCCGGCGACAACCTCGCGGTACCGTTTGTCGAAAACGCCTGCGAAATCCTGAGCAACCCGCGGCTTTGGGCCCCGCAGTTTCCGGCCATGCGGTGGATTCCGGGCCTCGACCCGCTCTTGCGCGACGCCGTCGACCAGAGCTGCGGGCTGGGCAGCAGCTTCGTGCCGTTTGCCCTTAAAAAGTTCAACAGTCCGGGAATGGTCGACCTTTTTCCGAGTGCGCCGCTCGCGAAGCGCCTCGGCAAGCGGGTTCCCTCGGTGCCCGTGGTTTTGGCCTACGGAGTCGAAGACGAACCGGTGTTTTGGCGCACTGCAACGTCGATGCTGGCCACAGATTCCGTCGGTCTAGCCCTGGCCCAAGACCCCTTTTCGATGGACGGCGACCAGGACCTCGTTACGTTCGCAACCCAGCAGTACGACCGCCACAGCAGCCAGCGAACCGACGCGCTGCAGCGGGCCTACCAGTACCGCATCGCGGCGTGGATTCTATCGCCCACGGGGATTGGTTCGCTAATCGCGGAGTGGCAGGCCGTGCAGGCCGAACGCGAGGCGGCTGCCGCGGACCGCGCTGCGCGCTGGTACCTCGACGCCAACGACAGCTACAAGCAGCTCATCGGTGCGCGCAGCACCCAGCTCATTCAAGACGGATACTGGTGCCGCTGCCGGTTTGACGAGAGCGATCCGAGCTGGACGCCCGTGGCCAGCGCCACCGACTGCGCCACCGACCAGGGCTGCACGGTATTGCCGCGCTACGAACACATGGTCGTGGAGAAACCCAGCGACGGCGTGGTGCTGGCGGAATCCGCCGGCGTACTCAACGGCGCCGTGGCCTCGATCCTCATGCCCGGCACCAACCACCAGCAGATGCGCAATTCGTCGGTCACCAAGTCGGTCCTCAACCGCCTGATGAACGGCCAAATTCCGGGCGGAGCCTACTTCGCCACCCCGGTGCGATGAGGCGCTCCGCAGCTCGTTGGTGGGTTGGCTCGTTGGCTTGTTGGTGGGTTGGCTCGTTAGCTGGTTGGTGGGTTGGCTCGTTGGCTGGTTGGTGGGTTGCTGCCATGGTCGTGGTCGGCTGCGAGGGCCTTGGGCCGCCCAAGGGCCCGGGCGCTCCCCATGAACTGCCGCCCGGCATGCCGCCTGATGCCCGCTGGGTTCGGGAACTTGGCGCGGTCGACGTGGGCCCTCTGCCTTGGTACGGCGCCGACGGCAGCCTGCTTGGGGCGGTGTTCGCGTCAGAGGACTCGTTGGTGGCTCTGGGTGCGGGCGACGGGCGACGTGTGGCCGCCTGGCCGTGGCCCGAGGGGTTTCGCTCCCTCACTTGGGGCCAAGAATCGACCTCGTCCAGCGCCTACGGGCTCGCTCTTTTTGGGGTTCGGTCTGTGGTGGTGCTGCGGCCCGACGGCAGCGCTGAAGTGCGGGCCTACCCAGAAGGCGGCGCGAGCTTTCGAAGCGGAAGCATGAATGCCTCGGGCAGCGTCCTGCTGACCTGGCGCCGTGATTCGAGCTCGTCGGGCCCCGCGGCCAACGAAGTTCTGGTCAGCCATCCGGGGTCGTTTGGTTCCGGTGCGGCGTCCACCGGGTTGGGTTGGACCGTCGAGGCCAGCGCACCGGGCAGCTCCGGGCTTTTTGACGCGCCGCAGCACTGGAAGCGCGGGTGGTTTGCCGTCCTGAGGCGGGGTTCGGCCTGCGTACTGTGGTGGACAGACCGGGGGCGGAGCCGCCAACTTGGGTTGGTGGGGGGCGACGGCACCGGGCATCCCGCGGTGCAGCGGGGCACGGGCCTTTGGTACGCCAGCCAAGACAGCGCCGTCCACGTCGACCTCCAGCGCGGAACCCGCACCTGGGCCACGGCCCTCCCGGACGGACTGGACGTAGGTGTGCACGGGCTTCGCCCCGACGGAACCTGGTCGCTCCTAAGCAGCCGCGGATGGTGGCTCCAGCTGGACCCCGCCACCGGAAGCGCCTTGGGTCAAGGGCAACTCGAGCCCGTGTGGCTCGAGCGGCTCTACGGAAGCCCTTGGACATTTATACGATCCAAGTCGCTGTATATCTGGAGTTATGACAATCCTACCGAGGTGGTTTTGATGCCAGAAGTCCTTGCGCCGCAGTCGGTCTCCGCCCAGGGAATCGCGCTCGTCCGCATGGGGCCCCGTGCCGTCGGAATCCAGTTGCCGTGAACGAAAAAGCCCAGGGCGCACTGCGCCCTGGGCCCTTCAAATGGATTAATCGCCCTACTTGAATTCGGCCAACCCCTGTTCGGTCATGAGCCAGGTGCGTCCGCCCATTTCACCGTCCCAAATGTCTTCGGTGTTGGCGACGTCGTCGAGGTACGGCACCGTCGTGGGGTCAAGGTAGACGCTTTGGCCGACGGGCAAGTAAAGTACCAGCCGAACGTTTTGGGCACGGAACCGGTCCGCACGCGGGTAGCGCAGCAGGTCGCCGATGCGGATGCGGCCAGTGCTGTCCGCCGTGACGCGGTAGGTTACGGCCTCCGCACGCTCCCGAGCGGCGCGGCGCGATCCGCCTTGGGCCTCCGCGGTCCACTCCAGGCTGGGCTTGTCGCGGAACGTAGGGCGCACATCCAACTTTACGCCTTCAAAGTAGACGTCGGTGTCCGTTAGAATCCACGAAGATTCGTCGGTTTCGTCGTCGCTCAAGCGCAGCGTGGTTCCGCCCGCAACAGGCACCGTTTCCATGGCCATGGTCCAGTTGGTGACGCCCTCGGGCAGGGCCTCAACGTGAATAACCGTGGCCTCTTCGCGGAATTCCGACGCCATGCGCGTTCCGAGCACAGCCATCAACGCGATGCCCACCACCGACAGCATCAGGGCTGCGCCCATGATTCCGCGGTGCACCGAGCCAAATTGGCGGAACAGCAGGCGAAGTGCGAGCAGCACCAGCGCCACCAACGGCCCCATCAGCACGAGGACGGTCGCCGTCCAGAAGTAGGGCTGACCGAAGCCCACGGGAAGGAAGATGCCCAAGAGCTCTGTTACGGAAACGCTGGAACCATCGATTGTAATACCGTTGCCAAAAACGGCGATCAGGATGACCGAGCCCACGAAAAAGGCAAGCATTAAGAAAAGCCCGCCAAGGAAGCGCGCGAATCCCGCGAGGATGCTGGTTACTATGTCGCCGGCGGTACGGGCTGCGCGCTTGACGCGGCTGCGGTTTTCATTGGAGTTGATGCGCGATTCCACGTTGCGAAACTCCTCTTCGACCGTTTGGCGAATGTTGTCAAAGGTGGCCGGCTTGCCCTTCATGGCCAAGCGCTCGGCCGCGGTGACGGCCTTGGGCGTGGCGGCCCAAAGGATGAAGTACAGTACCACACCGAAGCCCGTGAAAATGCCCAGCACGGCGAAGAGGATGCGAACCAGCACCACGTCGATGTCGAAGTAGTTGGCAATGCCCGCACAAACTCCGGCGATTTGCTGTTCTTCGGCGTCGCGGTAGAGGCGGCGGCGCTTGGGTTCGCCAGTCGCGTCGCCCAGGGGGTCGCTCGCGGCGTCATCGCCCGCGAAGTCCTTGGGTTGGCCCAGGGTGTTCATGGCAGCCTGGACGTCGTCGGTGCTGACGACCTGGCGGGTTCCGGCCATGCGCTCGGTGAAGATTTCGGCGATGCGCGCCTCGATGTCGGCGAGTACCTCTTCGCGGCCTTCCGTGGCGGCGAGGTGGCGGCGCAGGGCCTCAAGGTAGCTTGAGAGGACGGCGTAGGCGTCTTCGTCGAGGTGAAAGAGCAGTCCGCCCAGGTTGATGTCAATAGTCTTTTTCATGAGTTCTTCAAGGAGTTTACAGCGTCAACAAACGAGGTCCATTCCGAATTCATGGCCTCCAAAAGGATGCGGCCAGCTTCGGTCAGTTGGTAGTACTTGCGGGGTGGGCCCGACTTGGATTCTTCCCAGCGGTAGTCGAGCCATCCGGCGTTTTTCATTCGGGTCAAAAGCGGATACAGGGTCCCTTCCACCACGAGCAGGTCGGCCTGCTTCAGCGCCTCGGAGATGTCGGAGGCGTAGGCCTCTCCGCGCCCCAAAACCCGGAGCACACAGAGCTCGAGAACCCCTTTGCGCATCTGAGCGCGTGCGTTTTCAGTATTCATTAATGCAAAGATATAAATAAAACTTGGTACTTTGTTTGGCATAGTACTAAAAACGTGCCAAAGGGCCGATTGAACCATTGTTAGGTACGAGCGTTATTGGCTAAAACAATATGTTCATGCGGAATCTACTATGCATTCTCGGGCTCATTGCGGCAACCGCACTCAGTGCCCAAACCAACGTTCAGGGCGGAATTTACAGCAACACCACCTGGACGCTCGCCAACTCCCCCTACGTGATGATGGGGTCGATCGTGGTCTTCCCGGGTAAAACCCTGACCATCCAACCGGGGGTCGTGGTCAAGGTCCAAAATCCGGGTCCGGGCAACATGTATTACCTCGAGGTGCGCGGCAACTTGGTCGCCCAAGGCACCAAAACCCAGCCCATCGTTTTTGAAAGTGCGGTTCCCGACACCAACTACACGTGGTCCGGAATCTTGGTCAAAGGCACCCAGGGCGGCAGCATCAACCTCAACGCCCTGCATCTCAAAAACGCCTACCACGCCCTGGACAACGATCAATTCGACAGCACCCACCACAGCTGGAAGCACATGCGCTTCGAACACAACTACTTCGGACTCATGTACCCCGGGGGCATGGACGTAGACTCGTCGCTGTTCCGCCACAACCAATACGGGCTGTTCATCAACGGGTACAGCTCCGCGGACACCAACTACATAACGCGGTGCCGGTTTGTGGACAACACGGTCGGCGCCAACGGATTTTACTCCGCCACCGAGTTTTTGGGCTGCGCCTTCGACAGCAATACCTACGGGTACTTTTCGGCCAATCCGTTTATTTTAAACTACATAGGATTCGAGGACTGCGCGTTTAACACCAACTACCGGGCCGTCGAGTCGCCTGCTGGGGGCTGGATTCGCTCCTGCAGCTTCACCGGCAACGGGCGCGGAATCAACCAGGCCAACTCCTGCATCATTGAGAACTGCACGTTCACGGGCAACGAGTGGGCCGCCGACGTCTACAACGATACCTACTTCACCGACAACTTCGTCGAAAACAACCAAAACGGACTCACCGTGGCCCGCACCACGGCCTGGGGCAATTTGGGCGGCGTACCCGTGGTAGAAGACAACCGACTGTGCGACAATTCGCTCTACAACGTGCTCAACGGCAGCGACTTCAACCTCGAACTGGAGAAAAACTGCTTTTGCCTGACCGACTCCGCGGCCGTTGAAGCCAAGATCTACGACGGCTACGACGACATCACGCGCGGACTCCTCAACTTTGCCGTCTACGACTCGACCTGCACCACCCAAATGTACCGGGTGATGAAGGTGAACATCATGGGCGAAGGGGAATCGACGGTCCCTGCCCTTGCCGCCTACCCGAACCCCGTTGCCGACGTTTTGGTGCTTGAGGGACTTGCTCCCGGCAGCCTGGTGCGCGTCGTGAACGCCCTCGGACAGCCTGTGGCCGAATTCCGCGCTGCGAACCCAACCACAACCCTTCAGGTCGCGGAATGGCCCCGCGGAATCTACTTCGTGCGGACCGAGGCCCGCGAAGCGCTGCGCGTGGTGAAGCCGTAGCGGAGTATATTCGGGTTATGGTATTCAACTTCCACCGCTGGCTCGAAGAGCACCGCCACGAACTCAAGCCGCCCGTCGGCAACAAGAACCTCACGCCCGACTCCGAGGACTACATCGTCATGGTGGTCGCCGGCCCCAACGCCCGCAAGGACTACCACTACAACGAAACCGAGGAGGTGTTTTACCAGCTCGAGGGCCGCATCACCGTGCGCACCCAAGAAAACGGCAAGCCCGTGGACCACGTTTTAGAAGCTGGCGACATGTTCGTGTGCCCCGCCAAAACGCCGCACTCGCCGATGCGCGAGGCCGGAAGCATCGGCCTGGTGATCGAGCGCAAGCGCGCCGGCAAAGGCTTTACCGACGGTCTGCTGTGGTTCTGCGAATCATGCAACCACCCGCTGCACGCGGCCTACTTTGAGCTGCACAACATCGAAAAGGACTTCCTTCCGCACTTTAAGGATTTTTACGGCAGCGAAGCCAAGCGCACCTGCACCAGCTGCGGGCACGTGATGGAAACGGATCCGCGGTTTACCTAGTTACTAGTAACTAGCTACTAGTTGCCGTACAGCCACGCTTCCGCGTTGGTCCTTAGCACTTTGGCCTTGACCGCGTCGGGCCAGGGCATGCTCCGCACCAGTTCGCCCGGAACGTGTTCGCCCAGCGGATAGGGGTAGTCCGACCCCACGGCAATTTTGTCTTCGCCCACCATGCGCAGCAGGTTTTCGAGCGCATAGGGGTCGTGCACCAGGCTGTCCACCCAAAATTTGCCCAGGTAGTCGGTGGGCGGAACCGCATTGTCGACGGCGACCAAGTCGGGACGCACGTCGTATCCGTGCTGGATTCGGCCGAGGGTGGCCGGAAACGATCCGCCGCCGTGGGCAATGGCCACCCGAAGCGAGGGGAGCCGCTCGAACACGCCACCAAAAATGAGGGAACACAGGGCCCGACTGGATTCCGCGGGCATGCCCACGAGCCACGGGAGCCAGTATTTTTTCATGTCGCCGCTGCCCATCATGTCCCAAGGGTGCACAAAAAGGGCGAGTCCGCGCCGCGCCATTTCTTCGAACACGGGAAAAAACGCCGGGTCGTCCAAGTTGCGCTGGTTGATGTTGGATCCGATTTGCACGCCGCGCAGGCCCAGCCGCTCGAAGCGGTCCAGTTCGCGGAGCGCCAAGTCGGTGTCCTGCATGGGCAGGGTTCCGAGGCCCTCAAAGCGCGTCGGGTTGCCCGCGACGACTTCGGCGAGGTGGTCGTTCACGAACTCCGCCACCGCAGCCCCGTCGCGGCCCGGCGTCCAGTAGCTGAACATAACCGGCACGGTCGAGAGCACCTGTACGCCCACCCCGTGGCGGTCGCAGTCGTGGATTCGCGACGCCGGATCCCAGTTGTTGGCTTCGATTTCGCGAAAGAGCACGTCGTCCTTCATCATGCGCGCGCAGCCCGGGCAGTGGTGCTCGAGGCGAATGAATCCGCCGTAGCCAAACCGCTCGGCAAAGGGCGGAATGTGCTCGGGAATGAGGTGGGTATGGATGTCGATGGGCGCGGGCAGCGAATTCATGCGAAGGATTGCGTCTAGGGTGCCTTGCGAAGATAGGCAGCGCCCTAACTTTGCACCCGCTATGTGCGGCATTGCCCTTCTGCGCCTGCGCAAACCCCTAGACTACTACCTCGACGAGCACGGGACGGCCCTTTACGGCCTCAACAAAATGGTGCTCATGATGGAAAAGCAGCACAACCGCGGCCAAGACGGCGCAGGCCTCGCCGGGGTCAAGCTTGACATGCCCCCCGGCCAGCGCTACATCAGCCGCTACCGCTCGACCGACCCGAAGCCGATTCAGGACATTTTCACGCGTATCCAGAACCGCATCGAGGAGCGCATCGCCGGCAAGCCCGAGCGCCTCAAAGACGCCGCCTGGGTCAAAGAAAACGTGGCCTTCGCTTGCGACGTCTACCTGGGCCACCTGCGCTACGGAACCTACGGGGGCAACAGCATCGAGGCCTGCCACCCGTTCCTGCGCCAGTCGAACTACATGAGCCGCAACCTGCTCGTGGCCGGCAACTTCAACATGACCAACGTCGACGAGCTGTTTGACGAGTTGGTCCGCCTCGGGCAGCACCCCAAAGAGAAGGCCGACACGGTCACGGTGATGGAGAAAATTGGCCACTTCCTCGACAAGGAAAACCGCCGCCTGCACCAGATTGCCAAAGACGAGCTCGGCCTGAATAAAATCGAACGCAGCCAGTACCAGGCCGACCACCTCGACCTGCCGCGCGTGCTCGAAAAGGCAAGCCGCGACTGGGACGGCGGCTACGCCATGGGCGGAATCATCGGCCAGGGCGACGCCTTCTTGCTGCGCGACCCCCACGGCATTCGCCCCGCGTTCTACTTTGTCAACGAAGACGTCGCCGTCGTCGCCTCGGAGCGCCCCGTCATTCAAACCGCCTTTGGCGTGACCGAAGACGAGGTTCACGAAGTTCCGCCCGGCCACATGGTGTGGATTCGCCGCAACGGCGACGTGTCGGTAGTGCCGGTGCGCCCCGCTGCGCCCCGCGCCGCCTGCAGCTTTGAACGCATCTACTTTTCGCGAGCCAACGACGGAGCCATTTACCGCGAACGCCTGGAACTCGGCCGCCGCCTCACCGACCGCGTGATGGCCGCCGCCGGAGGCGATTTTGACCGCACCGTGTTCAGCTTCATTCCGAACACCGCCGAAATCGCCTTCTACGGGCTGGTAAAGGGCGCCGAAGACGCGCTGAAGCGCCAAAAGTCCGCCCAGCTCGTCGCCAAAGGCAGCGCGATCACCGCCGCCGACATCGAGCAGGTCATGGCCGCCCGCCCGCGCGTCGAAAAAATCGCGTGGAAGGACGTCAAGCTGCGCACCTTCATCACTGAGGACTCCAGCCGCAACGACATGGTGGCCCACGTGTACGACTCGACCTACGGCATCGTGCAGCCCGACGACAGCATTGTGGCGATCGACGACAGCATCGTGCGCGGAACCACGCTCAAGCAGAGCATCTTGCGCATGCTGGACCGTTTGAATCCCAAGCGCATTGTGGTCGTCAGCTCTGCCCCGCAAATCCGCTACCCCGACTGCTACGGCATCGACATGGCCAAAATGGGCGACTTCATCGCGTTCCAGGCCGCGGTTTCGCTGCTGCGCGAGCGCGGAATGGATTCCGTCCTCGACCAAGCCTACGCCGACGCCAAGGCCGAACTCGCCAAGCCCATGGAGGCCCAGCGCAACGCCGTGCAGGCCGTGTACGCGCCGTTCAGCGACGAGGAGCTCAGCGACCGCATCGCCCAGCTGCTGACCCCCACCGGCACCCGCGCCGAGGTCAAGGTGGTCTACCAAACCGTGGCCGACCTTCACGAAGCCTGTCCCAATTCGCCGGGAGACTGGTACTTCACGGGCAACTACCCTACGCCGGGCGGGACCCGCGTCGCCAACCGCGCCTTTGTGAACTACATGGAGGGCAAGACGGGCCGGGCGTACTAAACACTTGAGGTACTTTAGGGGTTAGTTCCTAAGGACCACGCTGCCATGAAAATCTACACCAAAACCGGAGACGCCGGCCAAACCGGCCTTTTTAGCGGAACCCGCATAGCCAAGTACGACCTGCGCCTGCACGCCTACGGCACGCTCGACGAGCTCAACAGCCACTTGGGACTGCTGCGCGACCAGGTTCCGACCGAATGGGAGGGGGTGCGCGCCGAGCTCGCCCAAATTCAGAGCGACCTTTTTGCGCTCGGGTCCCACATGGCCAACGACCTGCCTGAGATGGTGGCGCGATTGCCCCACATTGATTCGCAATGGATTGCGCGCCTCGAAGCGGCGATTGACCGCATGGACCTGTACCTGGAACCGATGCGGAACTTTCTGCTCCCTGGCGGACACGTGCTGGTCAGCCAGTGCCACGTGGTGCGCACAGTAGCCCGCCGCGCCGAACGCTGGGTGGTTCAACTTCACGACCAACTGGGCGCCGACGACGTCCAGCTGCCCGAGCCGACGGTGGCCTATTTGAACCGTTTGAGCGACTACGCGTTTACCCTTTCGAGGTGGCTTGGCAAGCAGGTCGGCGCGCCCGAAATCCCCTGGGTTTCAAAGGCCTAAATTTTCGCTTGCACAGCTCCCGAAAAAAACTACTTTTGCGCCATGTACTGGACTCTTGAACTAGCATCCTACCTGAGCGACGCCCCCTGGCCCGCTACCAAGGACGAACTCATTGACTACGCCATCCGCACGGGGGCTCCGCTTGAGGTTGTGGAGAACCTCCAGGCCGTCGAAGAAGAAGAAGCCGAAATCTACGAGTCGATCGAAGACATTTGGCCCGACTACCCTTCGGACGAAGACTTCCTCTGGAACGAGGAAGAGTACTGATTTTCAGGCCGTGCAGACAGCTTGTCTGCAAACGTTTAGGTGGCACGGAGGTTGTACCTTTGGCACCCTATGCTCGACAAGATTTTAAAGGTATTTCTGGGTGATCCCTCGCAGCGCACGCTCAAGGAGATCCAGCCCTACATCGACCAAGTTCACGCCGCCGAACAGGCGCTGGCCGGCCATACCGACGCCGAACTCCGCGCCGAGACGGCTGGGTTCCGCGCTCGACTGCGCACCGAAACCGAAGCCAAAACCCAGGAGCGCGACCAGCTCAAAGCTCAGGCCGAGGCCGAGGCCGACGTAGACGCCAAAGAGGCGCTGTACCGCCAAATCGACAGCCTCGATAAAGACATTTTGGCCGACGAAGAGCGCATTTTGCTCGAAATCCTGCCGAAGGCCTTCGCGGTGCTTCGCGAAACCGCGCGCCGACTCGCCCAGGGGCCGCTCCGCGTTCCGGCCCAAGATTGGGACCGCGACCTGGCTGGGCGCCTCGACGCCGTAACCCTCGATGGCGACACCGCCGTGTGGAACAACCGCTGGCTGGCCGCCGGCAACGAAATCACGTGGAACATGGTGCACTACGACGTGCAGCTGTTTGGCGGCGTGGTGCTCCACAAAGGCCGCATCGCCGAGATGGCGACCGGTGAAGGTAAAACCCTGGTGGCCACCCTGCCCGTCTACCTCAACTCGTTGAGCGGACGCGGTGTGCACGTGGTTACCGTGAACGACTACCTGTCGAAGCGCGACTCCGAATGGATGGGTCCGCTTTATCAGTTCCACGGCCTCAGCGTGGAGTGCATCGACAAGCACCGCCCCAACACCGAAGCGCGCCGTCAGGCCTACTTGGCCGACATCACCTTCGGAACCAACAACGAGTTCGGTTTTGACTACCTGCGCGACAACATGGCCCGCGAAACCGCCGAGCTAGTGCAGCGCGGACACCACTACGCCATTGTCGACGAGGTCGACTCCGTACTGATTGACGACGCACGGACTCCGCTCATTATCAGCGGACCCACGCCCAACGGCGACCAGCAAGAGTTCGACTACCTCAAAAATTTTGTGGTCGGACTGGTCAACCAGCAAAAAACCGTGGCCCAGGACGCACTGACCAAGGCCAAAGAGGCCCTTGCGGCCGGCGACAAGACTGAGGCGGGATTTCAACTGCTGCGTTCGCACCGCGCCCTGCCCAAAAACAAGGCGCTTATCAAGTTTTTGTCAGAAGACGGCGTGAAGGCGCTGCTCCAAAAGACCGAGGGGCTGTACCTGCAGGACCAAGGCAAAGAGATGAAAAAGATCGACGAAGCCCTGTACTTCACGATCGAAGAGAAGCACAATCAGGTGAACCTCACCAACTTGGGCTTGAGCTACCTCGCCGAGCAGACGTCGACCGACTTTTTTGTGCTGCCCGTCATTTCGGTTGAACTCGACCGCATCGAAAAAGCCCACGACGACGTAGCCGAGCGTGCCGCACGCAAGGATCAATTGATGCGCGAATACCGCGCCAAAAGCGAGCGCATTCACAGCACCAACCAGCTTCTCAAGGCCTATGCCCTGTTTGAAAAAGACGTGGAGTACGTGGTCATGGACGGCAAAGTCAAAATTGTCGACGAGCAAACGGGCCGCATCATGGACGGCCGCCGCTACTCCGACGGACTGCACCAAGCCATCGAGGCCAAAGAGGGGGTGACCATTGAAGCGGCGACGCAGACCTACGCGACGATTACGCTGCAGAACTACTTCCGCATGTACCACAAGCTATCGGGCATGACCGGTACGGCCGAAACCGAAGCGGGCGAGTTCTGGGAGATCTACAAGCTCGAGGTTACCGTGATTCCGACCAACGTGCCGGCCAAGCGCGAAGACCGCAACGACCTGGTTTTCAAGACCAAGCGCGAAAAATACAACGCCGTCATCGACGAAATCGAGAAGCTGCGCGAAGCCGGACGCCCGGTGCTCGTCGGCACCACCTCGGTCGAGATTTCGGAGCTGCTCAGCCGCACGCTGAACATTCGCAAGATTCCGCACCAAGTGCTGAACGCCAAGCTGCACCAAAAAGAGGCCGACATCGTGGCCGAAGCCGGGCACCCCGGAACGGTGACCATCGCCACCAACATGGCTGGACGCGGTACCGACATCAAATTGACTCCCGAGGCGAAGGCCGCGGGGGGACTTGCCATTATTGGCACCGAGCGCCACGATTCGCGCCGCGTTGACCGCCAGCTGCGCGGACGGGCCGGACGCCAAGGCGACCCCGGTTCGTCGCAGTTCTTTGTGTCGCTCGAAGACAACCTCATGCGCCTTTTTGGCTCTGAGCGCATCGCCAACCTCATGGACCGCATGGGCCACAAAGAGGGCGACGTGATCGAGCACTCGATGGTCACCAAGAGCATTGAGCGCGCCCAGAAGAAGGTCGAAGAGAACAACTTCGGAAGCCGCAAGCGTCTGCTTGAGTACGACGACGTGATGAACGCCCAACGCAGCGGAATCTACCGCCGCCGCCGGAACGCGCTGTCGGGCGAACGCCTCGCGCTGGACCTCGCCAACAGCGTGTACGACGCTGCCGAAGCCCTCGTGGGCGGAACAAAGCCGAGCCGCGACTTTGGCGCATACGAACTCGGCTGCTTCGAGAACTTCGCCATGCCGGCCCCGGTCGACAGTGCCGAGTTTGAGCGCATGAACGCCACGGAGTTAACCCAGAAGACCTATGCCGCGGCCCAGTTGGCCTACCAAGCTAAGTCAGCGCGCATTGCCGCTCAGGCCCTGCCCGTGCTGGAAAACGTTCTGCGCGAGCAAGGCGGTCAGTTCCAGAACATTTTGGTGCCGTTTACCGACGGCATCAAGTCCATTCAGATCCCGACCAACCTGCAGCGCGGCGTCGAAACCCGCGGACAGTCGCTGACGACCGACCTCGAAAAGGCGATTGTGCTGAGCATCATCGACGAGCACTGGAAGGAGCACCTTCGCAACATGGACGACCTGCGCCAAAACGTGCAGGGCGCCGTGTACGAGCAGAAAGACCCGCTGCTGGTGTACAAGCACGAGTCGTTCAAGTTATTCAAAGACATGGTCGACGAGATGAATTCCAGCATTCTGGGCTTCTTGTTCCGCGCGGGGTTGCCCCAAGCAGACGCGGCTCCAGTGCGCCAAGCGACTGCCGCACCCAAGCGCCCGTCGCAGCAGCTCACCACGTCAGGCCCCGGAGCCGAGGAGGCTGCAGCGCCTGCGGCACGCGGAACCGCCTCGCGGTCGGCTACGCCCCCTCCGGCACCTGCTGCCAAAGCCACACCCGCCGTCAGCGCCAAAAAATATGGACGCAACGACCAAGTAACCGTCGTCAACCTAATGACCGGTGAACAAAAGCAGGTGAAGTACAAAGTGGCCGAGCCGTTATTGGCTCAGGGCTGGCAGATTCTTGGCTAGTTAGCTGGTTTGCTAGTTGGTCCTTTGATTCCTTTGGCAAATAGCTGGTTGGCTAGTTCGCTGGTTGGCTGGTTGGTCCTTTGATTCCTTTGGCAGGATGACCCTTCGATTCGTTGAGTAGGTGTTAACTAACTAGCCAACTAGCTAACTAGCCAACGAGCCAACCGACTAGTTCAACCAAGGCTTCGGATCCTGATTCTGGGTATTCATCCAGAGCTCAAAGTGGAGGGTCGAGGCACCCGTTTCGGGGTCTTCCATTACGCGGCCAATGGCTTCTTTCGTAGACACTTTGGCGCCCTTGGCCACAAAGACTTCCGAAAGGTTGGAGTACACGGTAAAGTAGTTTCCGTGGCGCACCAGCACGACTTTGCCGGCGCCTGGCACTCCGACGACGGAGGCTACCTCGCCCTGGAAGACCGCTCGGGCCGTGGATTTGGCCGGGGTTCCGATGTCGATGCCTGGATTTTTGATCGTCACGCCCGTGGCGCCCGGAACCGCATTTTCACCGAAGGCCTGCGTAACGACGCCGCGCTCGACGGGCCACGGCAAGCGACCGCGGTTGGCCGCGAAATCCTTGGCGAGCGCCGCCGCCTCGGGCGTTAGCGAATAGCCGTCACCTACGCTCTTGGAGCCAGTCGTGCCCGCAGCCGCATCGCGCTGCTTGCGCAGTTCTTCCTTAATGATGGCGGCAATTTGGCGCTCGAGCTTGGCCAGCTCTTGGCGCTTCTTGCCAATAGACGACGAAATCTGGCCCTCCTTCTTTTTGAGGGCGCTCAGGGCCTTGGCTTGCTGGGCGCGCTCTTGGGCAAGCAGCTGCTTTTGCTGGAGCTCCTGGCCGAGCAGCACTTTTTGGCGGTTCCGCTCGACCTCAACCGCGGCAACCCGCTGGGCCTGAGCCTCTTGGTACGCGCGGATTTCTTCAACCTTTTCTTTGCGGAACTCGGTGTACTGCCGCAGGTAGTTCATGCGCTTGATAGCCATCGAAAGGTTTTCTGCGCCCAAAATAAAGCGCAGGGCTTGCTCGGTGCTGCCGCGCTGCTGGGCTTGGCGCAGCATGCCCGCGTACTCCTGCATCATTTGGTCAATTTCGCGGTCCTTCTCGGCGATGTCGTTTTGAAGGCGCGCAATCTCGGACTCCGATTCGCGGACCTGAGCCTGAACGTTGCGAATCAGGGCCTCGCGGGCCTTGAGTTTTTTCTCTAGGGCGCGGAGTTCGCCCAAGGTCAAGTCGCGGTCCTTGCGGGTCTTTGAAAGCAGCTCATTCGCGGCGCTAATTTCCTTTTGAAGCCGCGATTTCTCGGCTTCAAGTTGGGTCTTTTTGTCGCCGGTCTGCGCCCCCAGAGGCAAGGCTGCAGCGGCCAAAAGGGCCGCCCAAAGGAGGTGCTTAAAACGAAATGCGCGCATAGTCCGAAGGTAGTTCAAACGGGAACGACAACACTTCGCCCGTAGTATGTTGGGTAACGCGGAATTCCGCCTTGGCCGATTGGCTCGGAACCTCGGCAATCCAGCCTCCGTCGCCCGTGTAGCGCACTACAAGGGCTTGCCCTTTGCTTGAAATGCGCTGCCACTTGACCACGGCGGGGTTGCTGGGCGCCACCGCGACCTCTACGAGCACCTCGTAGGCGCCGCGCTGTTCGCGAACCGCCATAATGAGCAGGCTGTCCTGGGGCGTCCATTGGGCCTCTGACCACGTCGTGGGCATGAGGACTGGAAGGCCCAGCGCGAGGCGGCGCGCATCCTCCGTTTGCAGGTCGATGCCCATGCTGCGCAGGCGGCTCAACGGCTCGTTCACGTACTGGCGGTAAAGGCGAATGAAGCCCTGAACGCTGTCTTGGTAAACGCGCGCACGGCCAATTTTCAGTCCGATCAACGGGTCGGCCACGTCCATCCAAAGCAGCGGCTCCGGCTGGGTGCGGATGCGCAGGTCGAGCTTCGCCGAAAGGGATTTTCCGTTAAAATCCACCTTGAGGGTGCCCACCGAGCGCTCGTCGCCGGAGGCTGCGCGCAAGGCCGATTTAAGGGCGGCATGGGGAACGTCGTACATAGGCATTTTAATCGCTTCAGGCGCGGTTTCGAGGGGAGTCTGGGGCTGGCGGCTGCGGCACGAGGCCAGGCTCAGGGTGGCCAGCACAAAAATCGAGGCGTACTTCACGGCGTCGGGAGTTGTTCAAGTTTGCGCACCAAGTCGCTCGAGGTATTGCCCAAAAATTGGGCCTGCTCGTACCACCGTTTGGCTTCGGCGTGAGCGCCCATGGCCGCGTGGATGTCTCCGGCGCGTTCGACAATGGCTGCGGACTGGGTTCCGCCGAGGTCCAGGGCGCGCTGAATGGCTTCTTGAGCCTTCGGAAGCTTGCGCTGGGCTGCGTACACCGCGGCAAGGGTGTCCCAAAAGTTGACTTCTGAGGGAGCCAGTCCAACCGCCTTCTTTGCCATGCCTTCGGCATCGCCCAGCTTGAGCTTTCGCAGCGCCAAAAAGTAAGCGTAGTTGTTAAGGCACGTAGGATTTTGGGGATTGAGGCTAATGGCCTCGGTGAAGTTGGCGTGGAATTCGTCAGTGCGGCCAAGGCGAAAGCACACCTCGCCAAGGTACATGAGGTACTGTTCGCGCACAGAGAGATCGCCGCCAAAGCGCTTGACGCCTTCGGTCAACGTGGCGTAGGCGGCCTGCAGGTCGGCATTGCGGCTCTGGGCCACCCCCAGAAACAACGGGCCAAAGGGATGCTCTGGGTGGTCTGCCTGGGCCGCCGCCGCGTCGCGCATCAAGGCCCCAGCGTCGCTGCGGTCCAAGTCGAGCTGGAGCAGCTGCTGGTACACTGGCCATTGTCCGCCGTTCGGAAGCGCAATACAGCGGCGCCACGACTCGTCGGCCGTCGACAGGTCGTCAAGCCAGCGGGCCACGTCGCCGCGTAACGCCCAAAAGGCCGGGTTGGCCGAATCTTGGCGAAGCAGGCCTTCGGTCCAGCGCACCGCCAGCGTGGCCATGCCCTCTTCGCGCGGATCCTCGTTGAGCAGCTGTGAAACGTA
>JBEBBW010000017.1:0-31794 GCA_041158165.1 Bacteroidota bacterium | reverse complement strand
CGCCACGGTGATCGATCGCGGAAGCGTGCCCCTACCCGGCCGCTGGGTGAAGCTGGGACTGCGCCTGGAGTGGGGCGATTGACAAACTGCTTTGGGGTGGTGCAGCCGTATTTTGGATGAGGGATTAGTTGTGTGAAATCCGGATATAACCGGATGACTGGGTGGTATGCCCAAGCGCCACGGCCCAAAAACAAAAAACCCGCTGCTGTGCAGCGGGTTTTGGTCTCTTAGTGACCCTGTCAGGATTCAAACCTGAAACCTCTTGATCCGTAGTCAAGTGCTCTATTCAGTTGAGCTACAGGGCCATCTCGTAAAGAGGGTGCAAATATAAGGAGAAAAACGAAAACTGCATAATTGTAGGGGCATTTTGTGCGTCGGAATTTGCGGGCACTATGCCTGCAACCCTTGAACTGGCCTGCTTTCACCCTGAGGCTGCGGAACGTGCGCAGCGTTGGGGGGTTCCGCGACTGGAATTTTGTGCGAACGCCAAGCTGGGCGGAACCTCGCCTTCCGCCAACGAAGTGAACCGGGTGCGCCGCGTGTACGGCGGGGAATTGGGCGTAATGCTGCGTCCGAGGGGCGGGAACTTCGTGTATTCCGCGTCGGAATTCAGGGTGATGGCCGAGGAGCTTCCGCGCTTGGCGGGCCAAGGCGTCGATTTTGTGGTACTAGGCGCACTGACCGAAGACGGGCTGCTGGACCCGCGCACCGCGGACTTGGCGGAATTGGCCGCTGCACACGGTGTTCCCTGGGTGCTCCACCGGGCTTTTGACGCGGCACGCGACCGATTTGAAGCGCTGGCGACGGCTGAAACAATGGGTTGCGCGCGGATTTTGACGGGCCTTGGCGCCATGTCGATGGGTGACCTGGTGGCGCTGCGCGAGGCGGCGAAGCTTGAAATTTTGCCCGGAGGGGGCATCCGCGCCCGCAACGCCGCGGACTACCTCGAGGCGGGATTCCGCCAAATTCATTCTGCGGCACTGCTGGATTACGATGCGGTGCCGCCCTTGCCCGACGAGGGCGAAACCTTAGCCCTGCTTGAGTTGTGCCGCCGGTACTGATTTTATCGTGGGCCCTGAGCCAATTGGGGTTCGCAGGGCAGCCGGTACTGACCGCGGAACGCGTCGACGGCCCGGCTTGGGTGATGTACCTAGCGGCGAACGCGGCGCAGTGGGACACGCTGGGATTCGTTCCGGGTCCCTTTGTGGCGCCGGAATTTGAGCTTCCCGAGGGCGCAACCACCTCGGATTCGGTGGCGTACTGGTTCCCAGACCCGGTGGAGTTTGCGGCGCAGCGCCAGACCGCCGAGCCCTTGCCCTACCCGACCGACAACGACCCGAAGCGGCTGAGCCAGCACCTGCGCAAGCCGGCGATCGAGTTCGGATGGGATTTCGCGCGGCGCCAGATCCGAACGGGGGCAGCGGCTCCACGGCTAGGCGAGCCCCGCGGCCCGATGCAGCGGCCGTTGATCTATGTGGAATGGGTTCCGCGGCCGGCCGGCCGACGCGGAATTTTTCACCCGCAGCACCGCTGGGCCTCGTCGAATTCGCGGCTGGTAACTAACGACCCAAAACGGCCTTTTTACCTCGAAGTCAACGGAAAACCCCAGTTTTTGCTGGGCGTGAACGCGGTGGTCCCGGCAGACCCTGAGCGCGAGGAGCAGCAGCGCCAACGATTGATTGAACTGCACCGGGCGGGCGGCAACACGGTGCGCTTTTGGGCCGGCGGAAGCTACCCGTCGGAGCGCCTTTTGACCACATGCGACAGCCTTGGCATGATGGTGTGGCAGGATTTCGCCTTCACCGGCACCGCCTACCCGGGCGATTCGGCTTTCCGCGAATGGGTGCGCGACGAGGCCGTGTACCAAGTGCAGCGCATGGCGGAACACCCCAGCGTGGTGCTTTTTTGTGGCAACAACGAGATCGACGTGGCCTGGCGGGCCTGGGGCTGGCAAAAAACCTACGAAATGTCGGCGGCCGATTCCGCCCAACTTTGGGCGAACAACCACTGGA
Source organism: Bacteroidota bacterium (assembly GCA_041158165.1). Classification (GTDB taxonomy): domain Bacteria; phylum Bacteroidota; class Bacteroidia; order Flavobacteriales; family Schleiferiaceae; genus TMED14. The sequence goes on along the minus strand of JBEBBW010000017.1, from coordinate 29,782 downwards.
TTTTTGAGGATCTGCTGCCGTCGGTGGTGGCAAAGCATGCGCCCGGGCGGGCCTACCTGGCGTCGTCGCCGGTGAGCAACTGGGGGCGTCCGAGCGATTTTGAGCGCGGAGACAACCACGACTGGCGGGTGTGGCACGGCGAACAGCCCACCCAAGTGCTGGCCAAGCGGGTGGCGCCGCTGGTGAGCGAATGGGGCGTTCCGTCGCTGCCCGGCCCTTCAGTGCGCGCACGATGGACCGCAGAGCCAAGTTCCTACATGCTCAGCTACAAGGGATTGGGCTTGCTCGAGCGCTACCTGCGTTCAGAGCAAGGTTGGCGCGGGGGGTCGACCGACGAACTCGCCGAGGCTTCGCAGCGCTGGCAGGCTCGCGTGATCCGCCGCACGCTGCGGGCCCAACGCCACGCTCGTCCCTTTTGCAACGGAACCCTAATTTGGCAGCTCAACGACGTCGACGACGCGATCAGCTGGAGCCTGATTGATAGCGACAACCAGCCCAAGCGGGCGTGGCGCGCGGTCCTGGGGGAGTTTTCGAAATTCTAAATCCGGTTATACCCGAACAGTGTGCCCTGCGGGCATCCGGTTTTACCCGGATTTTACGCGTCAAGCATGGATTCCGCCGCGACGACGCGCACCCCGTCGGCCGAGGCCACCGCGTAGCTGAATCCGGGCCTAAGGGCATAGCCGCCGACTTCGCCCCGCGTGCTGACCGCGATGAATCCGATTTGGGTGTCGGCCCAGGGCTTTCCGCGCCGCACAAAGAACTTGTGAATTTCGCGCACCGCGTCTTCGCAGGCCTGCTGCGGGCTGCGCCCCGATTTCATGGCTGCAACCACGCGAAACGAGCCCACGGTGCGGATCACTTCTTCGCCGTGGCCGGTCGCCGTGGCCGCTCCGACCTCGCCGTCGACGTAGAGCCCCGCCCCGATGATGGGCGAATCGCCCACGCGGCCGTGCATTTTGAACGCCATGCCGCTGGTGGTGCAGCATCCGGCGAGCCGACCCTCAGCGTCGAGCGTGAGCTGGCCAATGGTGTCGTGGTTTTCGATGTTGGGAATCGGCTTGTACTCGGCCTTTTCGAGCCACTTCTTCCACTCGGCCTCGGAATCGGGCACCAAGAGGTTTTGAAGCGGAAAACCTTGCTCTTTGGCGAATTGCGTGGCACCGTCGCCCACGAGCATCACGTGGGGAGTGCGCTCCATGACGGCTCGGGCAAGGCTCGAAACGTGCACCACGTGCTCGCAGGCCGCCACCGAACCGATGTTGCCGAGGTGGTCCATGATGCAGGCGTCGAGGGTGACGCGGCCGTCACGGTCCGGGCGCCCGCCCAGGCCCACGCTGCGTTCGCGCGGATCCGCTTCGCAGATTTTCACGCCAAGTTCCACCGCGTCAAGAGCATTAGCCCCCTTTTGCATGGCTTCGAGGGACGCCCGGGTCGTATGCTCGGCAAAGGGCCAGGTTCCGATGGCGAGGGGCTTGGCTGCGCCGCCATTCACGGGTGGCTGGCCACTAGTTGCTAGTAACTGGCTACTGCTCGCAAGCAGCTCGCTGCTGGCGAGCACCCCTACCGCGCCCAGGCCCAGGGTTTTGAGAAAATCACTGCGCTTCACGGCGACGGAAAGGTTTGGATTCGGGAAGTAGAAAATGGGGCGCTACGTTGAAGCCGCGCGCCTTCAGCGCGCGGGCCCGGTGCGTGGCCCGAATGCGGAACTCCGGCAGCTGCTCGCGGGTGCGCGGACCCGTCCACAAGACTTCGGCGAGGGCAAACTGGCGGGGAAGGATCATGTATTCGGCATGCTCCGGCGTCAAAATGTATTCGGTCCAAAGGTTGGCTTGGGCGCCGAGGATGTGCTTGGCTTCGGTCTCACTGAGTTGGCCCGGAACGGGATTGTACATAAAGACCGCGTCGACCGGATTGAATCCGCCGATGGCGTGGGGCTCGCCCGGTTCCTTGGCTTGGTAGTGGTCCCAGTAGCAGGGCTGACCCGGCGTCATGATGGCGTCGTGTCCGGCTTTGGCGGCGGCAATCCCGCCCGCTTCGCCCCGCCAGCTCATCACGGTGGCGTTGGGAGCGAGTCCGCCCTCGAGAATTTCGTCCCAGCCGATGATTTGGCGTCCGCGCGCGTTGAGGTAGGCCTCGATGCGGCGAATAAAGTAGCTCTGCAGGGCGTGCTCGTCGGCCAGCCCTTCGGCCTTGATCCGCTTTTGGCAACGCTCGCAGTCGTGCCAACGGGTTTTGGGGCATTCGTCGCCCCCGATGTGGATGTACTCGCCCGGGAACAGCGCCATGACCTCGTCGAGCACGCCCTCGAGGAAGGTGAACACGCGGTCGTTGCCGGCGCAGTAGACGTCGTCGAACACGCCCCAGCCGGTGGCTACGGGGAGTTCCGCGCCGCGGCAGCTCAGCTCGGGATAGGCCGCTAAGGCTGCGCGCGCATGGCCCGGAAGCTCAATCTCGGGAACCACCGTGATGTGGCGGGCCGCGGCATAGGCCACGATTTCGCGCACCTCGTCCTGGGTATAAAATCCGCCGTATCGGGTGCTGTCAAAGCGCTGGTCGCCGTAGGGCCCGACTTGGGAGGCGTTGCGCCAGGCTCCGACCTCGGTGAGGCGGGGGTAGCGCTTGATTTCGATGCGCCATCCTTGGTCTTCGGTGAGGTGCCAGTGAAAGCGGTTCATTTTGTGCTCGGCCATGAGGTCGAGGTAGCGCTTGACGAAGTCCACGTCAAAAAAGTGGCGGCACACGTCGAGGTGCATCCCGCGGTAGGCAAAGGCCGGCTGGTCGCGCACGGTCATGCCCGGAAGCGACTTTTGGCCCGCTTCGGCCTGCATCAGGGTCTGAATTCCATAAAACACGCCCGCGGCGCCCCCCCCCACCACCACGATTTTGCCGGGCGAAACCTTGAGCGCGTACTCCTCGGCCGGCAGGCCCTGCACGACGCGGAGTTCTGCTGAAACCATGCTGCCCTTGGCGCCCTTGGCGGTCGTGTTCCACCACGTGCGGAGCAGGTCGGCTTCGCCCTTAAGGGCCGGTGTGGCGACCACGTAAAGGTTGCCGGCGACCGGAAGGACCTCGCCCTCAACGACCACCGACTGCGGCTGGGGAATGACCTGCAGCGTCTGGGCGAAGCCCAGGGTACTAGCAACGAGTAACCAGAAACCGACCAGACCCCTCACGGCTTTCGCGCGTATTGGGTGACCTCGACGATGCGTCCGCCCTTCCATTCAAAAAATTCGGCCAAGTGTTCGTCAAAGACGCGGCCGTCAGGGTAGCGGCGCTGTTCGTGCCCTTGCACGACCACGACGTCTTTGCCGCCTTCGCGGGTCCCGGCGTACTCGATGTGGAGCGGCTCCCAGCTGAATTCGGTGGTTTCGATGAGGAATTTATTCAGGCCCTGACGGGTCACCCAGACGTGGCGCCCGTCGGCGGCGTGCACGAGGATGGAATCTACGACGGCCTTGCCTACCGTGGCGGTGTCGCGGTCGTTGTAGGCCTGAACCCAGTCAGACATGGTCGTAACGAGCTCGTCTTCGGGCGAGGTTACGGGGACATCGGTTTCGGGGGCGGATTGGCAGGCACTTAGTAGGGCCAGAAGGCCAAAGCCAATGGGCAGAATTTGCTTCATAAAGGTGATTTGCACTACAATGTACGTTTATGTATTTGAATCCTCGTATTTCAGGAACACATGGATTCCAATCCACAATTTTACCCGCTTAACCCTTCGAAGCGGACTCCCGAAACAGGGCGTCAAGTTCGTCAGGTGGAGTTCCGCGCCGAACCATTTTGGAAAATACGGCGTAGGCGTCAGATGAAGCACCATAGGTCCTCAAGGTCGTATCGTCGTTAATCCACACAAAAACGATGGTTTTGTGTTCGGAACTAAACCGAAAGAACAACCGGTAGCGCTGGTACATTTTGGCCCTTCGCCAGTGGGCAAATTCGGAACCGAGACTGTGTCCAAGGTAAAACCTGGGGTGGTTAGGATTGGATGGAACAACTTCAAGGATCAATGTGCGCAATCCCGCGAGCAGCTTTTGTGCTTTGGCATCCCCGCGCTGCGCCTGAATTGACCACTCGTGCATGCGCTGCAGCACTAGCGGATGCAGCAGAATGCGCCACCCGTTAACCGCTACGGACATGACGGCGCGTCCAGATCTTCATCGAGATCTACCGCTTGATTCCACTTCGCCAAGTCTGCGTAGGTATCGGCATCAAGGGCAACCAATTGATCGGGTCGGCGGGAGAGGTCCTGTTCGAGCGCCAAAAGCATAGCACCAAGGAGCTGATCTTCAGCGTGCTCGCGAACAAGCTCAACCCGACCCTCATCAGTAAAGCGGTAGGAAATCTGGTCTCCGGCCTGAAGCCCAAGGCGGCGCCGCACCTCCGTAGGAATGGTGGTTTGGTACCGGGCCGTAAGGGTGGACTGAAGTCGCTTCATGGACTCCAAATGTAATGCAAATGCATTAATAATGCGCGTATTCATGGAGCAAAGCTGCGCCCACTGCTCCGCCCTAGTCGGTAGTAAACGAATGATTCGGGCTAGTCCCTCCCTCCTTCTTCAGGCTCCAGGCCGTCGAGGAAGCGCTTCATGGCCCCGCCCGTCGTGGGCGTGAGCTGGAAGAACGGCAAGCCGTCTTTGGACGGAAGCGAACGCTTCTTGGGCTCCACCTTGGCCAACGCGTCCATGAGTGCCCGGTCGCTCGAGTAAAAACGCAGGTTGCCTTTTTTGTAGCTCAAGAAGTACTCGCTCGACGGAGCAAGGTGCAGCGTGAACTCGTCGCCCCCGCGGCGCTTGCGCAGCTCGAGGGTTCCGTCGATAAATCGGTGCACGGGATCGCCCGCGATAGCGCCCACGCCAACGCCTTCCTTGCTGCGGAATGCGCGAATGTTGGCCTTCCATTCCAGGTCAACCTCGTCGATGACCAGGGTTTGGCGGAATTCCTTAGGCATGCGCTCGTTGAGGCCCGTTTCGTAGTAGCGCTTGAGGTCTTTGGGATCGAGTTTTCGCCGCAGCGCCTCGCCCAGCACGTCGTTGGTCGCATCGGTTGGTCCGCCCGACGACGCCATTAACGCGGAACGAATCGGCTTCGAAAGCTCTTCGGGGAACAAAAAGTCGAGCGTCAACGCCACCTTGGCGTTCATCCGGCCGGAGCGAAGCCGGTGCTCAATTCGGCCGTAGGTGCCCATCTCCACACGGCCCATTTTGGCGCCGAGCGTGGTTTGCCCGTAGCCCGTGACTACGCAGTTTTGGGTATTCAGTTCGAGCCAGTTGTCGGGAGCATCAGGGTCTGCCACCCGACGCAAGGTGCTGACGATGTAGGACTTGCTCGCTTCGTCGTAGTAAAGTACGCCCTTGGTACTGAAGAGTTCCACGGCCACATTGGGGTTGTTTCGGCGAACAAAGGCCGTGTAGGGCGTAATGGAGTCCTGCATCAGGTAGATTCCGTTGTACACCTTGTGGGTCGGGCGGGCCGTGTCGGGATCGGGCAGTGTGATCAGGATGTCCATCGGATCGATGCGGGTGCGGGTGATGATCCAGTCGGTCTCGAGGGCGGGGCATTCGGCGGTGATGCGAATGCGTCCGTCCATTTCGAGCTGCGGATTCTGAGCCTCCATGCGCACGATGCCGAAGTACCTGAAGTAGGGACTCAGGTAGAAGTCGTTGCTTTCGACGAGTTCCCCTTGGGCGTACATCTGGTCGGTGCTGTCCACGTCGACCCGGCCCATCGGAATGCGCCACACCTTGCCGTTCTGGTCTTTGTAGCGGTAAATAGCAGTGCCGTACAGATCTAAACGCCCCTGAATTTTGAGCTCCGCGGAGTCCAGGTTGTGGTAAGCCCCCACGCGGCTCGCCAGGATTCGGGCGTTGTGCAGGGGCTGCATGTCGGCCTGCTCCTTGATGGTGACGCGGCCGGAGTCGGGCACCACACGGCTGTCGGCAATGTCGATGTGCGGAACGCCAAAGGCGTCAAGGCGGCTGGGAATGAGCCAAAACTTCGCCCGGCCGGCCAAAAAGTTGAGCCCGTCTTGCCCCGGATGGGTGCTGGTCATGCGCGAATCGACGCCGCTGCCCTTTTTGAGGCTGATGCTCTTTTCGAGGATGTCCCAGTCGGCCTTGTCCATTTCGGCCGTGTACTGGTTTCGAGGGAAATCGACGGTTCGGTCGCCCTGCAGCAGCTCAAACTTGCCTTTTTCGGCCGCAAAATCGACGTCGGCGGTGGCATTTTGGATGCTGAAACCCCACTCGGCGTCGGGCTCGCCTTTGACACGGAAGTCGGCCTGGCCGCTCTGCATCCACTGGTAGTGGAGCTTGAGGTCAGCACCCGTAAGTTCCGCCAAGTTGAAGGCCACGGTTCCGTTGAGGTTCAGGCGGTCTGGCTGGTAGGTCAGTCGACCGCTGGCCGTGGCGGGCCGCTTGGCGTAGGTCTGAAAGTCCGCACTCTGCGAGGTCGCGAACCAGGTCTTGGCATAGGGCAGCCACGTGCTACGGGCGTCGGCACCGTCGACCGAGGGGTGGCCTGCTCCGCGCGGCGCTCCGGCCAGCTCGTCGAGGTGAAAGGTTCCGCTGCCCTTGGTCGAGTCGGGGTACAACCTAAATTCCTTCGACGTTCCGTGGGCCCGGCGGTAGGCTAAATCGCCCTCAAACCGGAAGCCTTCGAGCGAGAGCTGAACGGTTCCGTGCACGTTGCCCGCGTCGGCGCCCGCCGCGGGGTAGGCCGCCCACCCCCCATCGCCGGTATGTTCGGTAAATCCGAGCGAATAGTCGCGCTGCACCTTGATGTTTTGGCGGCGCACGGCAAAAATTCCGGCGCTGTGGAACGTAGACTCAAATCCAAGGCTCTCGGTGCGCGCGTTGTCGAGCGAATCGATTGTGAACGCGTCGAGGTCCACATAAAAACGCGACCGGGGATACACGCCGCGCTCCACCTGATCGTAGTAGATTTTGGCGCCCTTGCCCGAACGAAAAATGGGGTATTCTGGGCTGTACAGCGTGCTGGATTTGTTGTCGGGGCGGTCGATGTACAGGTCGCCCGAAATGTCTTGGAGGGTGTTGCGCACGCGCACCAGCGGACGCTGCCCCTGCTCGTTGAGCTCAAAGGCCGGAACGTAAAAGCGCATCGAGTCCACCGCCGGCATTCGAAAACTAAACTCCTGGTAATCAAATTGGTGTTCGCGACCAAAGAACTCAAACCTCCCCGCGCGAATGAGGCCGTCAAAGTCAAAATCAAGGCCTTCGTGAATGAGGAGGCGTCCGCTTGTAGGGTGCAAACTCACCTTTTGGGAGTCGCTCAGCCAGATTCGGTCGACGCCCACCACTTCGAGGTCAAAATTCAGCAGGTTCAGCTCGGCGTTCATGCCCTCAGGCACCACCGACTCAAAGCGAATCACGTCGTAATCGCGCTTTTTTCGGTGGTTGAGCACGTATTCACCGGTTTTGGGAAGCACCTCGAGCGTACGGTCTTCGGTATGGTAGCGAACGAAGCCCTGAAGGTGGTACTCCATCATCAGGCGTTCGCAAGGGTCGACGGGCATACCCATTCCGATGGCCACGTCTTTGATGGTCATTCGGCTTCCGGGCGCCGTTTGGCCCACCTGGTCGAGCAGCACCAGCGGGTTTTCGTTTTCAAATCCCTGAAGGGCGGCGTAGCGGTTGTTGCGGTAGTACTGGTCGCTTTCGAGGGTCATTGGGGCTCCACTGCCCATGTTAAGGCCGCCCACAAAGACGCGCGGCTCGTTGGTGGTCCAGCGCAGCTGGTCCAAATCCACCGTCACGTTGTGGTAGGAATCAGTGAAGGGCTTGAGCGCCAGGCCTTCGTCGGGCCGGTACACCTGGAGTTCGCGGGTTTCGGGCGCGTACTTCACCTCTACTTTGGCGTGGTGCAGCGAGTCGGACTCCCCTAAGCGCAGGGCAAACGCACTAATTTTCGCCGAAAGGCCGTCGGGCCGAATCACAAAGCGGTCCGCCCGGAGCACCGCCGCCTCCACCGAGTCGCGCAGAAACGAAAAGCTGGCTTTCGCCCCGGGTCCGCCCGAGGCATAAAAGTTCGCGCCGACGAGCGAAAATCCGCCGCGGTAGGTGACGTCGGCGAAAAAATTCGGAATTTCAAGGTCGGTCTGGTAGGCCACAAAGCGCGGATAAACCGCGTTCTCGGCCTCGGTTCGGGTGCCCAGGCGCTCTTCAAACCGCCCTTCAAGCGGCACGTTCACGTAGTACAGGCTGTGCAGCAGCGCACTGTCGACCGCGAAACCGGTTTGGTGCAGGTCGAGCGTGAACGAACCCAGCTGGTTGTACACCTCGCCGTAGCCGTAGCCCGCGCGGTACCAGTCCACTCGGCCCGACTCGGCGTACAGGGTGGCGGTGCGCGGGTCGTACCAGCCGCTCAAGCTGTCGATTTGGGTCGAATCGTTTTTAAATCGGCCCTTGAGCACGGCGCCTTCGATTCGGTAGCGCGTGTTCGGAGCGTCTTCGTCGAGAACCGCGTCGCCAAATTCAAGTTCCCATCGGAGCGGACCCGCCTCAAACAGGCGAAACCTTCGGGTCGGCGATTGGAAGCCGTCGGCCGCGCCCGCCGCGGTGTGGAGGTATTCGACCATCGCCAACCGGCTGCTTTTCTTGGTGAGTTCAGCGGTTTCAGCCCACCAGCGTTTTTGGGCAGACTCGCTCCCAGCGCGGTACCACGCTAGGGCCAGCTGCACCGATTCGGCCCAGGTCTCTGGTTCCACAATGCGCTTGCGCAGCATTTCTCGAGCGAGCGCCTGAAAGTCCCCGCGCTGTTCCCACGAAGGGTCGTCGTAAATGGATTTGAGCTGGAGTAAGTCCGCGTCGGCCTTGCTTTTACCGAGAAATTCCGTGTACAGTTTGCCGAAATCCTTCCAGAATGCGTCGTCGGTCGCGCCCAGGCTGCGCACGGTCTGCGCAGGCAAGACCGTACACAGCAGCAGGGCGAAAAGGGTTGTGAGACGTTTCACGGTGTGCACGCAAGCTACAGCGCAAAATCGGGGCCGCACCAGACCCTTGGCGGAGTTATTCCACCGGTTTTTCCACAGTCAGGGCCACCCACGCTTGGCGTTCGTGCTGGGCGACGCGCGCCAGGCCGGAGGCCTCGGCCGCGGCGAGGATGGCCGCCGCGTCTGCGCGGTAAAACCCGCTTAAATGCAGGGTTCCGCCCGGATTCAGCGCGCGGGCGTAGCGCGGCATGTCGGCCAACAGCACGTTGCGGTGAATGTTGGCGTAGATCACGTCAAACGTCTCGTTCGGGCCAAGCTGTTCCGCGTCTCCGGTGCGGATTTTGAGCCGGTCGCCCAGCTCGTGGCGCGCGACGAGTTCCCGAGCGTTGTCGGCGGCATAGGCTTCGATTTCGATGCCCACCCCCTCGGATGCGCCGTGCATCAAGGCCAGAATGGCCAAAACGGCCGTTCCGCAGCCCATGTCAAGTACGTTCTTGCCGTCAAGCTGCGCCTCGAGCACCCGCTCGAGCATCAAAAAGGTCGTCGGGTGGTGTCCGGTACCAAAGGCCATTTTCGGCACCATTTCGATGCGGTAGCGGAAGGAATCAAGGTTCAATCCGCTGTGGAACGGAGCGTAGATAATTAACTCGCTACCAACATGGAGCGGCTCAAACGAAGACTCCCAAACGGCGTTCCAATTCTGGTGTGCAATGCGGCGTTCCGTCCAGCGGATTTCGGCGAGGCTCGACGCGAGCGGAAAAACTGCTTCGCCGGTCCAGTCCCCCGCCGGAAGGTAGGCCAGCAAGTCGTTGCCGTCCTGCTCCACGGCCTCGACGGGCATGGATTCTAAGTCGACGTACAGCAGCTCCAGCGCGGCAGGATCGCTCGCCGTGATCCGGAGTTCAATGTAGTCCATTAGGCCTTGTGAAGGAGGTCCGCCAGCGCGATGAAGTCGGCCGCTACGAGCGAGGCGCCGCCAATCAGACCTCCGTTCACGTCGGGCTGGGCAAAGAGTTCGGCGGCGTTGCTGGGCTTGCAGGAGCCTCCGTACAGTATGGGCATGTGGTTGGCCAGTTCTCCGTACGTTTCGCGCAGTACGCCGCGCAAGTGGGCGTGCATTTCTTGGGCCTGGGCAGCGGTCGCCGTTTCGCCGGTCCCGATGGCCCACACAGGTTCGTACGCGATGACCACGTTCTCGGCCATGTTGCCGTCGATTCCGTCGAGGGCCGCGCGGAGCTGGGCTTCGACTACCCCGAGCTGCGTTCCGGCTTTGCGCACGCTGAGGTCCTCTCCTACGCACACGATCGGGCGCAGTTCATGGGCCAGTGCGGATTTTGTTTTCAGGTTGACGTCGCGGTCGGTTTCGCCGAAGTACTGGCGGCGTTCGCTGTGGCCCACGATGACGGCGTCTGCGCCGGCATCGGCGAGCTGCGCCATGCTTACTTCCCCAGTGTACGCTCCAGAGTCTGATGCGTGCCCGTTCTGCGCAGCGACCGCCATTTCAGGGTAATCAATGAGCAAGTCAATGGCTTGCGTAAGCTGAACCACAGGTGGCGCGAGCACCACAACGACTTCGCCAAGGCGTTCCGGACTGAGTTCCGTTTTCAATGCTTCGATGAGTGTGTAGCCTTCTTCGAAGGTGGTGTTCATTTTCCAGTTGCCGGCGAGGATTTTCATAGTTTGCTCTTTAGTTTGGCAAAGGTACGCCAATAGCGAAAATCCTTTGGCAATGCGGTTTAGCGCGGACCTCCATCCACAGCTAAGCACATTAAACGACTAAAGACGCTTGGTACCGAATTCGGAAACGGGGCGCCCATAACTTGTGCGCCGTGCCGGAGCGAATTATGCCAACGCGTGAAAAAGCGCGGTTAGGCGCGCACACGGGGGTCCACCACCCCGTAAAGCCAGTCCACCAAGGTCTGGATGAGCACAAAGACTACCGAGAGCGACAAGATGGCCCCCATGACCACGGGAAAGTCACGGCCCTCAAGCGCGTCGACCATGAGTTTGCCGGCTCCGCGCCAACCGAAGACAGTTTCGACAAAAACGGCACCCGCCAGAAGGCTGGCAAACCAGCCCGATATGGTCGTAATGAGTGGATTGAGTGCGTTTCGGAGCACGTGATGGCGCAGCACTTGGGCGGTCGTTAAGCCCTTGGCGTAGGCGGTGCGCACATAGTCCAGGCTGAGGATTTCCAGGGCCGAAGACCGCATCATTTGGGCGATGACCCCAACGGGGCGCACAGCAAGCGTGAGGGCGGGAAGCACGAGGTGCGACCACTCCCAGCGCACGGCACGGCCGTAGTCGTCGAGTTCGCGAAGGCTTCCGGTAAGCGGCAAACCTGTCCAATCGTGGAGCAGGTAGGCGAAGATCCATGCGATGAGGATGGCCGAGAAGAACGAGGGCGTGGCCATGCCTACGGTGCTGAGCACGGTGATGGCGCGGTCTGCGAAGGAGCCGGCGCGAAGGGCAGAGTAAAGCCCGAGGGGAACGCCGATAAGAACGGCTGCGCCCAAGGACACCAAGGCCAGTAAGGCGGTGTTGGGCAAGGTTTGGGCGATGAGTTCGGTGACGGCTACGCCCCGCTGCTGGTAGGAGTTTTGCAGGTCGGGCCAGTGCAAGCCCCAGGTGCCGTCGACTGGGCGCAAGGGCGAGAGGCCGCCTAGGTAGCGCAGGTACTGGGTCGCCAAGGGCTGATCAAGGCCATAGGCGGTGCGCACGGCGGCGAGGGCCTCGGGGTCTTCGACCTGACCGAGCATCATGCGCGCGGGGTCTCCGCCCACGGCGTGAAAGAGGAAGAACACTAGGGTCGCAACGCCCCAAACGACGAGGAGCGACCGCGCGAGGCGCCTCATTGGGCGGCCGGGAAGTCGTTAAAGTGGTAGTGCGCTTGCACGACGCCCTTGCGAAGGTGGGTTACCCCTGGATTGGAGCGCACGATGGTTTTGAGTGCAGTTCCATCGCCATTCGACCAGGGGAACGTGGTTTTGGTGCGGGCCAGGAGGGCGGCCACGGCGTCGGGTCCACTCGACGTGAGGCCAACGACGGGGATTCCGGCGTCGTGGAGTATTTGGAGCTCCGCGCAAAGGCGTTCGAGCTGGGCCATGTCAGCGCGGTCAAAGTCGTAGGCGACTAGCCAGTAGGACTCAGGATAGGCCAACCAGATGTCGGTTTGGTCCACGCCGCCGGGGGCGATGCTGAAGTCGTGCACGGGCGGTTCATAGCCCTCGGAGACTTTCACGCTGCGGGTGGCCTCGGCATCCATAATCCATTCCGGTTTTTCCCACCATTTTTGGTCGACGTAGTCGGTGCCAGAGACTTCCATGACCTCGCTACCCTTGCGGAGGGTGTAGATTACGTCGTACTTCGGCGGAGTGAGGCCCAGCTCTTCGGCCGGAGCCATCGCTTTGGCGATGTCGGTTCCGGGTTTGTAGGCGCGGAAGTCCCACACGGGCAAGTGGTTGTACACCCAGTTGGTGAAGAAGGCCATGGCGAACACCGAAAGCCCCATAAGGCCTCGGGCCCAAAAACGGCTCATGATGGGTTTGACGTTGCGCAGCCCCAGCGCGAAGTAGAGCGCGATGAGCACGCTCAAGATCACGTCTTTCGTGAAGCTTTCCCACGGGGTGAGGGGAATGGCGTCGCCGAAGCATCCGCAGTCGGTGACCTTGTTGAAGTAGGCGCTGTAAAAGGTCAAAAACGTGAAAAAGGCCATCAGGCCGGCCATGCTCCAGAAGGTAAACGCGCGCAGGTAGCCGATGAGCATCAGCAGACCAAGTACCACCTCGAAGGTTACGAGGAAGACCGCGAGCGGAAGCGCCAGCGGCTGCAAAAAGGTCAGGTTGAAGACGTCTGCCCCAAAGTACTCCTCGAGCTTGTAGCTGAAGCCAATGGGGTCGTTCATCTTGATGACGCCCGAGAAAATAAAGAGTCCGCCCAGCACGAGGCGAATCAGGGATTGAGCAAGGATGCGCACGTTCATGCGTCCAAGGTACGAATGTGGATTATTCGCTGCGACGCTCAAGCTCCTTTTTCAAAAGCTGCATTTTGGCCGTAAGCAGCATGTAGGTCGTGGCCAGCGTGGTCAAAAAGGCGATGCTCAAAACGATGAGTTCCATAGGTCGATTGGGTTTAACAGCATAACCCCAAAGCGCGGACCTTAGTTCAGTCCTGGTGCATCAAAATCAGCGCGAACACGGCGTAGTTCACCATGTCCATGTAGTTCGCGTCCACCCCTTCTGACACGAGGGTCGCCCCGCGGTTGTCTTCGATCTGCTTGACGCGCAGCACTTTCTGAAGAATGAGGTCGGTCAGCGAGGTGATGCGCATGTCGCGCCATGCCTCTCCGTAGTCGTGGTTTTTGGCCTCCATGAGCTCATAAATGCGCGTGGCTTGAGCGTCAAAGGCCGCCAAGGCCTCTTCGGGGCTGAGGTCGGGCTCGCTGGCGATGCCGCGCTCGAGCTGGATCAGCGCCATGATGGCGTAGTTGACGATTCCGATGAATTCGGCCTCTTGGCTATCGGCGACTTTTTGCACCCCGGCGTCCTGAATGGTGCGCAATCGGTTCGCCTTGATAAACAGCTGGTCGGTCAGCGACGGAAGTCGGAGGATGCGCCACGCGGCGCCGTAGTCGGTGAGTTTCTTGCCATAGAGCTCGCGGCAGCGGGCAATTTCAGCGGCGTATTGGGTTGCGGTGTGGGCCATACTTTTACGGGGTGAAAAGTACGGCCTTTCGCCCGTTTACGCTGAACCTTCGCGGCAGGCTTTTTAGCGCGGACCGACCGCAGGTCATGGGCATCCTCAATGCGACGCCCGATTCCTACTATGCTCCGAGTCGCCTGACAGGCCTTGACCAGCTTGAATTTCAGGCTGAACAGCTCCTGGAGCAGGGCGCAGATTGGCTCGACGTGGGCGGATGCTCCACGCGTCCCGGCGCCAGCTGGCCGAGCCCTGACGAAGAGTGGGCTCGACTCGACGGGGTGTTTTCGCGCCTCCGTCAGCGATTTGGCAACGACCTCCCGCTCTCCATCGACACGTTTCGCAGCGAAATCGCCCAGCGCGCCCTCGACCAGGGGGCGGACCTGGTCAACGACATTTCGGGCGGAATCCTCGACCCCCGCATTTGGGCCGTCGCCGCCGAGGCCCGTGCGCCCTACGTCCTCACCCACTACCCTGCGGTGGCGGACGCCCCCCTACTTGGCGCGGACCAGGCCACGCTTGTTACCGTGCGTGAACTCACCGAACGCCTCTTCGCCGCCCGCGAAGCCGGCCTCAACGACGTCGTACTCGATCCCGGCATCGGTTTCGGGAAAACGCCCGAAGGCAACCTCCGCTTGGTGCGCGACCTGGCCCTTTGGACCGAATTTCCCCACCCCCTGCTCGTGGGCGTTTCGCGCAAGTCACTGATCACCCGCACCCTGGGCATTACCGCAGACGAAGCCTTGCCCGCCACCTCTGCCCTACACGCCTTGGCCTTGGAGCGCGGAACCCAAATCCTCCGCGTACACGACCCTCGGGAGGCGCGCCAGGTCATTCACTTAGTTGCTAGTTACTAGTTGCTGGTTTCTGGCTTTGGAGATGACTCCACGGGCGAACATGGAACACCTTGTACTTCACGCCCCTTGACTTAAAGTACGGGTTGAGCATTTGGTTCCAAACAAATTCATTTTCAATTAAGTACTTCGTTCCATAAACGCGAGCGGTGTCGGCGCGGACCTGGACGCAGGCCAGCCCGCGGCCGACCTCCAACCAGCGCTGCTCGCGCAGCGATTGGGGTCCGCAGTGACCGAGCACGAGCACAGTAAGACCGAGCGCCCAGGTGACCCGCCAGAAATTGCGGCTGCGCAAGCCCGAAAGGCCCGCCACCGAAAGCGCAGAAAGAAGGGCAAACTCCGCGGCAGACGGAAAGCGGTCGGGCCAGACCCACCGAGGGTCTGCGGCCAGCTCCGAGAGGGCGGCCAGCAAGGGTTCCGGATCGGGAACCGGCACGCCCAGCAAGGCCAAAAAGCTGTAGGGATACACAAGCATGAGCGGCGGCACCAGCAGCGCATTGGTCACTAAAAACGCCACCGGAACCGTGTGGAACGCGTTGAGCGACAAGGCGGTGGTGGCCCACTGCGCGGCGAGCGAGGTTCGAAGTCCATCGACCACGGACTGGAGTCGACTCGGTGCTGCGCCGGGCGACCGGGGCGGACTTGCCCAAATCAGCCCCCATACCGCGACCGAGGAGAGCTGAAAGCTCAGCTGATGGGCGTATTCGGGGGCCACGCTCAGGAGCCCCACCTGAGCAAGGGCAAAGGAGTCCATGCCCCGTAGTCCGCGACCGAAGGCCAAAAGGCTCGCCCCCACCACGGTGAGCATGGCCGCGGACCGCACCGCGCTGGGCGCAAAGTCCACGACCGCGACGAAGGCCCAAATCAACGCTACCCCGGTCAGGGTTGCGCCGGGGCGCAGCCTCCTCGGAAGCCAGGACCGCACCGCCGAGATGCCGATCCAAACCAAACCGAGGTGGAATCCCGATACCGAAAGCACATGAATCAGGCCCAGGGCTTGGTAGGCGTGCATGCTGGATTCCGGAAGGTCGTCAAGGTCGCCAATCCACATGGCCAAGGCCAGGCCCCTGGCCGCGGGGCCCCAGGGAAGGTCTCGGATGCGCGCCCGGCCCCAGCCGGCGGCGCGCAGCCACCAGGGTTCGGTTAGGGGCACGCGGCCCAGGCGCGCGGAAACGCGCGCCCGGGCGATGATGCGGCGCGGGGCGGCGGCCCGCGCGGCATCAAACGCCCAAGGGGCCAAGGCCGTGTCCAGCGGATGGAGCTCCACCCGAAGGCGGTACCCAAAACCTGGCGCAAGGCTGTCGTAGCATCGCAACCGAAGGCCCGAAGAATCCCGAATCAAGTTGGGACCGTCGGTCCAAAACCAGGCCTCGGTTTGGCGAGGCACGTCCAGCGGTTGGTATTCGGGGGGCGACCGAAGCCCCGCCGCCAATAGAATCCAACCTAGGCTACGCCACCGCATTCGTGCCGCCCAATCGATGCGGCGCGCACGCAGCGCCCATGCGGCACCCGCTGCGCCCAGCGCAATTGAGAATGCCCCCAGCAGCACCCAAAGGGCGCGCTGCTCCCCCGGTACGCCGAGGGCGCCGAGCCACATTCCGAACATCGCATAACCAAGCACGTCGGCAAGGTGGACCCGCTAGGCGTTGCACCCGTTGGAATCTAGCTTGCTCCACAAAGGGCGTCCGCAAACGTTTGAAACGTACGCAGCGGTTCTACGAGTTGGTACGCCTTATAAACGACTACGAAGGCGCTCAAAGAACCTCCAGTCGGGCACCCGGATAGTAGTGTTCGAGGATCGCCCTAAAGCCGAAACCCAGCTGGGCCATGCGCCACGCGCCTTCTTGGGAGAGTCCGATGCCGTGGCCATAGCCCCGTCCGCGCACGACCACATCGCTGCCGTCGAGCTCCGTAGAGAACCAGGAGGACCGGAGCGCAAACTTCTCGCGCACCGTCCGAAAGCGGATTTTCTTGCCGTTCCACTCCAAAAACTCCCGCCGATGCGGCTGGTCAATGCCCAGAACGGCGTCCTTGAGGCCGGAATCCGAAGCCGAAACGCCCCAGGTACGCGCAAAATACCCGACCCATTCCGACGCCGGTACCCGCTTCGTCCAAAACGTCTGCGGACACTCCAAACTGAAGCTGTCGGGCTTGTACACCAAATGCGCACTCTCCTTGAAGTACCAGGCCGCGGGCATCAATTCTCCGCCCGAATTCGCGTGAAAAAGGGTCTCCACATAGGCATTGGTATCAGCGCGCAGGAGCACCAGCCCCTCGGTGCTGTAGGCCGCCTCGATCAAATCAAAGCGCCGCGCAGAATCTCCGGGCCAACCGTGGTACACCTGGGACCGCACGTCGTCGGACACCTGATAGCCCTCCGAAGCAAACTTGCGCTGGTTCGCAGCCCACCACGTGCGCGCCACGGTCGCTTGGGCCCGCCAAAGCTCGCGCCCCAGGTACTTCCCGAGCTCCGCGTTAATGACCCCAGCCACGTAATCTTCGAGCGGCACCCGGTTGATTACCAGGAGCTCCGTGGTCCCCTGCGAGCGAAGCACCAGTTCCCCAGGGAACACGCGCCGAATGCCCAACGGACCCTCAGTCAGCATCGGACGGGCGCCCGTTACCCGAATGCTGTCGGCCGACTGCCAGCTCCCGTCGACGTTGGCTTGAAGGCTCCCGCCGCTGCGCCGAACGTGGAGGTTGCTCGATTCCACGGTATCTGGGGCCGCACCTTGGCGAAACCACACGCTGGTCAGCGCCGTTCCGCCCACTTTAAATTCGTAGACGTCGCGCACCGAATAGAGCCGCACCCGCACAGTCGGCATTTGCCCCGCCTTTTCCAGACCGGCTGCCTGGAGCGAGTAGGTCCAAACAGCGATCCACAGTAGCCCTAGCGCCTTCATAAAGCCAAAAGGTAAGATGCGGTGCGCTGCATTGCGCCGGGCTCGCCGAGCTGCGCACGGAATTCTGCCAAATCGTGCAGCTGCTGGCTGCGCTCGGGCCCCTCGCGGCGCACGCGGTTCAGGTCGCTCGCAAGCTGCTTCGCCGTACATGCTTTTTGAAGCCGCTCGGCTACCGCCTCGCGCCCCAGCACCAAATTCACGAGCGAGACAAACGGTACCTTGACCCATTGCTTGGCCAAGCGGTAGCTCAGCGCGTCCACCCGGTAGGCTACGACCATCGGAACGCCCAGAATTCCCAATTCCAGGGTGGCGGTCCCGCTCGCCACCAAGGCCACTTCTGCCCCTTGGGCATGCGCCATACCTTCGGCGATGCCGCCGCGAGGCTCGGCCTGGAGCACCTTGCGAAGCAGCGCCCGGTAGTCGCCTTCGGTCCAGGAACTCGGGCGAATCCAAAGCGGTTCCATGCCCAGAAGTTCCGCGGTTTCTGCAAAAACGGGCGCTAAGCGGCGGAGTTCCGTTTCGCGCGACCCCGGAGCCAGTACGAGCACGTCTTCGCGCGGACTCCGCACGGCGCCTGCGAAGCGGTCCAAGGCCGGATGACCGAAGTAGGGTGCGTGGACCCCGCGCTCCGCCAAAAAATCGGGTTCAAATGGCAAGAGCGGAAGTACCGCGTCAAACGCCTCGCGAAGAATGCGCACCCTCCCCTCCTTCCAGGCCCACACGCTCGGCGCGACCAGCTGGACCACCTTGCGGCTCGAACGCCAAGGCTGCGAGCGCATCCACGTCGCCATGCGGAGGTTGAATCCGGGGTAGTCGATCAGCACCACCAGGTCCCAAGGTTCGGCGAGCACTTCCTTGGCCGCCCGCAGGTTGCGCAGCACCGAGCCCGCGTTGGCCACCACGTCACCAAAGCCCATGAATGCGAGGTGCTCCAGGCCTCGGCGAACCGGCTTGCCAAGGGCTTTGCTCAGCTCGGGTCCGCCCCACGCGTCGATAGCGATGCCGGCGTGCTGCGCGCGCAGTGCGCGAACCAGTTCCGCACCCAGCACGTCGCCCGAAGGCTCCCCTGCGAGAATAAAGACCCGGTTTACAGCCATTCCCAGCGCCAGTAAATCGCCGTCGCCAGGTACACCGCGCTGATTACGACTATGTTAAACGCCATTCGGTAGCGCTTGAGCACGATGGCCAGCGTCAGGTAAATTCCTTCGAGCACGACCGAAATGCCGAGCACGCGGTTGAGCAAGTAGGCCCACAGGTCGCTGTCGAGCTCCGCCACCGACGGCAGGCCCGGGTAGGTCGCCAGCAGGTAGGACCACGCGAACCACGGCGTTCCCGCGGCTACGGCCATGCCCATGTAGGCCTCCAATCGATCGCGGCGCGGACCTGGACTCATCGCTGGTCAAGTCGGCGGTGAAGGCCCGTGAGGGCGTGGTGGGCCGTAAGGTCGTACATCGTCGGTACAATGCTCACAAAACCTCGGTCCAGCGCCCAGATATCGGTGTCTTCGGCCCCGTCGGGGTTGTGGTAGTCGCCGCGCATCCAGTAATAAGGCTTGCCGTAAGGGTCAATGCGCTCCTCAAAGGCTTCCTTCCAGTATCCAAGGGCTTGGCGGGCGACGCGCACCCCGGCGTAGGGCGCCTTGTCGGCATGCGGAAAATTCACGTTGAGGCAAACGCCCTCGGGCAGCCCGTGGTCCAGGGCGTCTTTGGCGATCTGCTTTAGGTAGGGCTCCACCGCGCGGAAGTCCGCGTCCCAACGGTAGTCCAGCAGGCTAAATCCGATGCTGGGAACTCCCTGCATGGCCCCTTCGACTGCGGCCGACATGGTGCCGCTGTAAATCACGTTGACCGAGGCGTTGCTGCCGTGGTTGACGCCGCTGACGATCAAGTCGGGCTTGCGGTCCTTGAGCACCTCGTGGACCGCCAGCTTCACACAATCCACCGGGGTTCCGCTGCAGGCATACTCCGTTTGGGGCCCCGCATCAATGCTCATGGGTTTAAGTCGGAGCGATTCGTGCAGCGTAATCGCATGGCCCATGCCGCTCTGTGGACTGTCGGGCGCCACCACCACTACGTCACCTAACTGGTTCATTGCGTGGATTAACGTGCGAATTCCGGGCGCCGTAATGCCGTCGTCGTTGGTAACTAAAATCAGTGGTGAAGCCATGGGTGCAAATTAGGGGTGTCCGGCCTTGCGAAGGCAGGCATAAGATTTGTACTTTTCCACCCACTTATCGACCAAACTGCTATGATTATTATCCTCATCGTATTCATGATTTTGGGCTTCGCCGTGCAGGCCCGCTTGAAAAACCGCTTCAAAAAGTATTCCGAGAGCTACCTCTCGAGCGGACTAAGTGGGGCTGAGGTGGCCCGCCGCATGCTCGACTTTTATGGGCTGCACAGTGTACAAATTGTCAGTGTTCCGGGCAAATTGACCGACCACTACAATCCAGCCGACAAAACCGTCAATTTGTCACCTGAAGTCTACGAAGGGCGAAATATTTCAGCCGCCGCCGTCGCCGCCCACGAGTGCGGACACGCCGTGCAGCACGCCACCGCCTACACCTGGCTCACGATGCGCAGCAAAATGGTTCCCGTGGTCAACATCAGCGGCCAAATCATGAACGTCATTTTCTTGTTCTCGATCTTCGGAATGAGCATTCTTGGAATGGGCTTCGACAAGGCCTTGATTATTTTGATCGCCGCGCAGTCCGTGCTCGCCGCCTTTGCCGTGGTTACCCTACCCGTTGAGTACGACGCCTCGCGCCGTGCCCTCGTTTGGCTTCAGGGCGCAGGGATTACCGACGCGAGCAACCACCACCAAGCCGAAGACGCGCTGAAGTGGGCCGCCCGCACCTACTTGGTGGCCGCTGCCGCCGCCGTGACCCAGCTCCTGTACTACATCATGCTGTACATGGGCCGCCGCGACGAGTAATGCTGCTTCGCCCCTACCGCCCGTCGGACGCGAGCGCAGTGCTCGCCATTTACGGCCCCGTGATCGCCGACTCTTCGGCCACCTTTGAACTCGAGGTTCCCAGCCTCGCCGATTTTTCGGAACGCCTGGCGCGCATTGCCGGGCGTTTCCCGTTTTGGGTCGCCGAGTCCGCCGACGGTCAGTTCCTCGGCTACGCCTACGGGACAACCCACCGCGAACGCGTGGCCTACCAATGGGCCGTCGAAACCAGTGTTTATGTGGCCCCAGACGCCCACCGCCAGGGCGTAGCTCGCGCGCTCTACGGCGCGCTGCTGCCTGCCCTAGCCGAACGCGGATTTGTTTGGGCCTACGGAGTGATCACCTTGCCCAACGAAGCGAGCGTGGCACTCCACGCCGCCTGCGGCTACGAATCCTTCGCCACCTTTAAGGCGGCTGGCCAAAAATTTGGACGCTGGCACGACGTGCACTGGATGCGCTTCGCGTTGAACGCTCCGCGCGATGGAATGGTGGAACCGGTGTTTATCGGGCTTCGTAGTGAAAGCGAGCTTGAAGGATAAATACGTTGTCGCCGTCGACACGGTACACTAATCGGTGTTCCGCCGTGATGCGTCGAGACCAGCACCCCCGAAACTCGTGCTTGAGTGCTTCCGGCTTGCCGCTGCCCGTAAATGGCGTGCGCTGCTCTTCAGCGAGCAGCTGATTTAAACGTTTTAAAACGGCTTTGTCCGCAGCGACCCAGTGTTGGTAATCCTCCCAGGCGCGCGGAACAAAAGCAAGCTTCACGGTTCGATTAAATCGTGGCTTTGGTAATCTTGAGAATTTGCTTGGTGAACGGCATCGCGAAGCCGGTCGACATTGGCCGCGCTCGAGGTGAGCCATTGGGTCGCATCCAACGTATTAAATTGGTCGAGCGACATCACCACTACGCCCTTCCGGCGCCCACGGTTGACCACAATGATTTCACCCTCGTCGACCACTTGGTCTACGTATGCCTTGAGTTCACGACGAAGGTCGGTTAGGGTGGTGGAAATCATTTTAGTACAGAATCATGTACAATATTAAGCAAAAATCTTGCCCGGATTCAGAATATTCTTCGGGTCAAGTAAGGATTTGATTCCGCGCTGAAGGTCCAGCGCTGCCGGCACAAACGCGAGGTCCATGAAGCCTTTTTGCACGAGGCCGATGCCGTGCTCACCTGAAATGGTTCCGCCCATGGCGCGCACCTCGGTGAAGAGCTGGCGAATGCCCTGCTGCAGGCGGTCGCCGTGCCAGTCCGTGTCGGGCATCTCGCCTTTGACGATGTTGACGTGAAGGTTGCCATCTCCGGCGTGGCCGTAGCAGACCGACTGAAAGCCATACTCGGCACCGATTCGCTTCACGGCGCGCAGCAGTTCGGGCAGCTTGGCCCGCGGCACGACCGTATCCTCCTCTTTGTAAATACTGTGTTTTTTCACGGCTTCGCCCACTCGGCGGCGCAGCTTCCAAAGGGCGTCGCGCTCGGACTGGGACTGCGCAAAAAGCACTTCGAGGGCACCCGCCTCCTCGGCGACCGCTGCGAGCTGCTCGGCCTCGCGCAGCACGGCTTCTTCGTCGGTTCCGTCCACCTCCATCAGCAAGTGGGCCTCGATGCCCGGTCCGGTTGGAATCGACACGCCGTCGACAAAGCGCAGGGTCCAGTCGATGGCGTCGCGCTCCATGAATTCAAGGCCGCTCGGGGTGATTCCGGCCTGAAAAATGCGCGCCACCGCGGCGCAGGCTACTTCGGCCGAAGCAAACGGCGCGAGCATCGTAAAATGATGGCGCGGGTACGGAATAAGGCGCACTACGATCTTCGTAATCACGCCCAAGGTGCCCTCGCTGCCCACCATGAGCTGGGTTAAGTTATAGCCCGTGCTGTTTTTCAGCGTGTTGGCGCCAGTCCAGATGACCTCGCCGGTGGGCAGCACCACCTCGAGGTTGAGCACGTAGGCCGACGTAACGCCGTACTTAACCGCCTTGGGTCCGCCCGCATTGTAGGCGACGTTGCCGCCCATCGTGCTGCTGCCCCACGACGAGGGGTCGGGCGGATAAAACAAGCCTTCTGCGCGGCAGGCCTCATGGAACACCTGATTGACCACGCCCGGTTCAACGGTTGCCTGAAAATTGGCGGCATCGATGTCAAGGATTCGGTTGAAGCGCTCCATGCTGAGCGAAATCCCGCCTTCCGAGGGAATGGCGCCGCCGCTCAAGCCGGTTCGGGCCGCCGCAGGCGTGACCGGCACCTCGTGTTCGTTGGCCCAGCGCAGCACTGCGGCAACCTCTTCGGGGGTTCCGGGCTTGACCACAGCCAGGGGAAGCACGCGTAGGTCTTCGGTTTCGTCGTGGGAGAAGGCCTCGAGCACCTCGGGGGCCAGCGACAGGTTTTCGTCGCCTACCAGGGCGCGCAAGGCTTCAATGGTTTTTCGCGTAACTTGGGCCATCTTCACTGAAATCGATTCACGCCAAATGTACCGCAGTATTCGCTTGGCCGCCGCGCTCCTGTTCTGCTCGGCCGCTGCCCTAGCCCAACGCCCCGTAGCCCTTACCGACCTTTATGAGTCGCGTGTGTTCAACGCCAAAGGTGTGCAGGGATTCCGCTCGCTCGAGGACGGCAACCACTTCAGCCGACGCACCGCCAAAGGCATCGAGCGCTTCAGCTTTGCCACCGGCGAGTCTGCGGGCGTACTCGTGGCCAACGAAAACCTAGAAATCAACGGGGAACTCCTGAACTTCAGCAACTACGAATTCACCGCAGGCGAGCGCTACGTCATCCTTGAAACCAACGTCGAACCCATTTACCGCCATTCCTACACGGCCGTGGTCTACGTTTGGGACCGCGAGGCGAAGAAGCTCACCCAGATTTTTGGCGCACCCATTCAAAACCCGGTGCTTTCGCCCGACGGAAGCGCGCTCGCGTTCGTGTTCGAACAGAACGTCTACATCCAAAACTTGGCGACCATGAAGGTCACCCAAGTCACCAGTGACGGCGCGAAAAACGCCATCCTCAACGGCGCGCCAGATTGGGTGTACGAAGAAGAATTCAGCTTCCACGTGGGCATTGCGTGGAGCCCCGACAGCAAGTCGCTCGCCTACTTGCGCTTCGACGAGCGGGCTGTCCCGACGTTTAGCATGGACGTGTACGGCACCGAAACCTACCCCAAGCCCTACGTGTTCAAGTACCCCAAAGCGGGCGAAGCCAACTCGGTCGTGAGCCTTCATGTGTGGAGCAACGGAACAACCACCGAGGCCAGCAAAGGCCTGACGTACGAGTACATTCCGCGCATGGCGTGGAGCCCCAAAGGGGAACTGTTCTTCGCCACGCTGAACCGCCACCAAGACTCGATGCAGGTCATGACCTACACGGCAGGCCAGGCTCCGCGCCGCTTTTTGCTGGAAACCGACGCGGCCTTCGTAGAATCTGAGCGCGAATTCAGCTTTTTGGACGACGCCCGCCTGGTTTGGGCCAGCGAGCGCAGCGGCTACACGCACTACTACCTGTACTCCGCCGACGGCAAAAAGTGCAGCCCCATCACGCGCGGAACCTTTGACGTAACCGCCTGGTACGGCGTCGACGAACAACGCGGCGAGGCCTACTACCAAGCCGCCACGCGCAGCGCCAGCCAACGCGAAGTATTCCGCACTAAAATCAGCGGAGGAACCCCCACGCCCATCGCCGCCAAAGCGGCATGGAACGACGCCGAATTTTCAAGCTCGTTTGGCTACTTCCTGCTCACATCCCAAGACGGCAACAGCCCTGCGAGCTACGCGATCATGGACCGCAACGGCAAGCAAGTGCGCATGCTCGAAGACAACGCGAAGCTCCGCGAAGACATGAAGGGTTTCGCACTCTCGCCCAAGACCTTCTTCACGCTGGAGGCGGCCAACGGCCAAAAACTGCCCGCTTGGGAAATTCGCCCAGTCAATTTTGACGCGAGCAAAAAATACCCCGTGCTCATGTTTGTCTATGGAGGCCCTGGAAGCCAGCAGGTGACCCAACGCTGGGGCGGACGCGACTACTTCTGGTACCAGATGCTGGCGGCCAAAGGCTACTGGATCGTGTGCGTCGACAACCGGGGCACGGGCGCCATGGGCCGCGACTTCAAAAAAGTAACCTACCTACAGCTCGGCAAGTACGAAGTAGAAGACCAAATCGCGGCGGCGCGTTCGCTGGCGAAGCACCCAAACGTGGACGCTAGCCGCATTGGAATCTGGGGATGGTCCTACGGCGGGTTTATGTCGTCGAACTGCCTCCTTCAAGGCGCCGACGTCTTCAAAGCCGCCATCGCCGTGGCCCCGGTAACCAACTGGCGCTTCTACGACAACATTTACACCGAGCGCTACATGCGCACTCCGGCAGAGAATGCCACCAACTACGACGTGAACTCACCGCTGGCCCATGCTGCCAAGCTCAAAGGGAACTTCTTGCTGATCCACGGGTCCGCCGACGACAACGTCCACGTTCAGAACGCGATGCGCCTCGCCGAGGAACTCATTCAGGCCAACAAGCAGTTTGACTACATGGTCTACCCCGACAAAAACCACGGTATATTCGGGGGCGCCACGCGCTACCAACTCTACACGAAGATGACGAACTTTATTTTGAATAACCTCTAATCCCTAAACACGAACAACTATGGCCTCGACCGAAAAAATGACGCATCCGCGCGGGCTTTACACCCTCTTCTTCACGGAGATGTGGGAGCGATTCAGCTACTACGGCATGCGCGCCCTCTTGGTGCTCTACTTAACCACGGAATACGCCCGGGGCGGATTTGGCATGGACCGTGCCTCAGCCCTTGAGATCTATGGAATCTTTACGGGCCTGGTGTACCTCACGCCCATCATCGGCGGGGCCCTTGCCGACCGCATCCTCGGTCAGCGTCGTGCGATTTACATCGGCGGATTCCTCATGGCCCTCGGTCAGTTTGCCCTGGCCGGGTCCCACGCGTTTGCCGCAGACGAAGCGCTTCGCCAATGGATGTTCCACATGGGCCTTGGCCTGATTATCGTGGGCAACGGCTTCTTTAAACCGAACATTTCAACGATCGTGGGTGCGCTGTACACCGACAACGATCCGCGCAAGGATTCGGCCTTCACCATCTTCTACATGGGTATCAACCTGGGCGCATTCCTGTCGCCCATCATCTGCGGCACCCTCGGTGAGCAAGTTGGCTGGATGTGGGGCTTTGGTAGCGCCGGCGTCGGCATGCTGCTTGCCACGGTGTGGCTGTACATCGAGGAGCCCAAGCTCGAGGGCCGCGGTATGCCTCCGGGTCGCGAAGGCGTGCGCCTCGGCGGAGCCGACTTTGGAACCATTGCGGCCTACGTGGCTGGCGGTGTAGCGGTCGTGTATGGGTTCTTGGCCCTCCAAGCCTCGATTTCTGAAGCCGCCATGTCGACCGCGCTCAAAGTGGTCGGCGTGCTCGGCGTGGCCGGAATCGCCTACATCATTTACAACGGAACCTCGGGCAGCGAACAGTGGAGCCGCGTCAGCGCCATCCTGATTTTCACCATCGCCAACATTTTCTTCTGGAGTGGCTTTGAGCAAGCCGGCGGTACCTTCAACCTCTTCGCCGCCGAAGAGACCAACCGCGTCGTGTTTGGCTACGAAATCGCAGCCTCGCTCTTTCAAAGTGTGAACGCGCTGGCCATCTTCATTTTCGCACCGCTTTTTGCGTCGCTGTGGGTCAACTTGGCCACGCGCAACATGAATCCGTCTACGCCCGCCAAATTCGGACTCGGACTCACCCTGCTGGCCGTGGGCTTCGTCGTGATGTCGTTTGCCAGCTTCGCCGCCGAAGGCGAAGGCCTGGTGAGCCCCCTTTGGCTCATCGGCGTGTACGTGCTTCACACCTTTGGCGAGCTGTGTATTTCTCCGATCGGACTTTCTATGGTGACCAAACTGGCTCCGCCCAAAATCGTAAGCGTGATGATGGGCCTGTGGTTTGCGTCGATGGCCCTGGCCAACTACCTCGCGGGAATCATGGAGAGCCTGCTCCACTCCATCGCACCCGACATGAACCTGTTTGTGTTCCTCACCATCTCATCGGCCGTCGGCGCCGTGCTGCTCTTTGCACTGACCCCGCTGCTCCGCAAGCTGATGCGCGGAATCCACTAATTCGGAACCGCTTCAACGACAAAGGGCCCCATGCGGGGCCCTTTTTTATGGCTTACTGCGCCTAGAAGTACACGATGTCGTAGCCCTTCAGCGTAAGCGTTTGGTACTTTTTCTCGTCAAACATGTACAAGCGCGAAGGGCGTTTGGCGCGCGCGCTGGACCGCACCATGTTGCCGGTCTCAATCAGCAGCTGGCTCTTGAGCACCTTGCGGCGAAAGTTTCGCTTATCGAACTTCTTGCCCAGTGCGCACTCATACAAGCGCTGAATTTCGTTGAGCGTGAACTCGCGCGGAAGCAGCGTAAACCCAACCGGGCGGCGCTTCACCCTGCGCTTAAACCGCTCGCGTGCGTAGGCCAAAACCTCGTCGTGGTCGTAGGCCATCGACGGAACCTTCGTGACCGGCAGCCATCGAAACCCCCGCGCCTCGAGCCCAGATTTGAGCTCGTCGCTTAGGCGCACGAGGCAGTAGTATGCAATGTTCACCACCCGCCCCGAGGGGTTACGGTAGGGATTGGCGAACGAATTGAGCTGCTCTAAGGGCCAGTCGTCGCGGTCGGTCAATTCGCGAAGCAAGGCCTTCACCACTTTTTCAGGTGCTTGGTCCGGGTGAATTATTGAGCTCGGCAATATGTGAGCCCCGTTGAATGGCTCCCCGACTTTAGTAGCAATAAGTGCCAATAGTTCTTCTCCATTAAAACCATAGACCACCACAGAGGTAGCAAGGGCCACATTAAAATCAGAAGGCTTAAAGTCGATGTTCATAGTCTAGGCATAAAGCTAGTATGCCCCGTACAATAAGTGTACCATTGTACACAAATTTAATGCAACCATAACGCCTACAAAAAGCAAGCGCGGCTTCAATTGAAACCGCGCTCAGCAGGAGAATTCGGTGGGAACTCTTGGCCTGCACTTCCCGTGGGAAGGCTATAGCCCGATGGATCCGCCAGAAGCCTGACCCTGGCGCACCGAGCGGTGAATGCCTCCTGGTTTTGTCCTTCGTCAAGGACTGCACCAGACCTCTGTCCCAAGGCCTTGAGGAGCATCCACATTCGATTCTTCCGTGCCTTCGACGGCGCACAGCTCATTCCGTGCAGCACCATTACGTCGTAACCTAACGGAGCCAGAACCGAACAGGAGGATCACACGACGAACGCATGTGAAGCCACCTGGCCGAGAGGCGCTTCCTCCCATGTGCCGCACACAGTGAACCCAACCGTCGTTGGACTATGTGGGCATTTAGAGGTCGTTGAAATGATCACCAAACAAGGCGTCAAAATGCGACACGAAATCGCCACAACTTCCTCAAAGCTATCTACTTAGTGAAAGAACACGTGAATGTTTAATTCGATTTACCAAACCGACTTTCTCGTAGACTTACTTGAATTTACAAAAAATAATTTACTAAATACAGCTGTTAATAAGTTTTTCGTTCAAGAAAAATAATAATATAAATAACTGAAATTCAAACATTTATAAATAAATGTTATACCATCATATGGCCAAACAAAAAAATCCCCTTAACCGAAGTTAAGAGGATTTGTCGGGATGACAGGACTTGAACCTGCGACCACACGCCCCCCAGACGTGTACTCTACCACCTGAGCTACATCCCGATTGGGGCGGCAAATATACGCGAAATGCGTTAGTAAAATGGGACCCACGTTCCGCAGGCGTGGCGCGCCGGCACGTACATTTGGCCTATGGAACAACACAACCTTGTCATTATCGGATCCGGACCCGCTGGATACACCGCCGCCATCTACGCGGCACGAGCTGACCTTAAGCCCATTATGTACGTCGGACTGCAACCAGGTGGCCAATTGACGACCACCACCGAGGTGGACAACTTCCCCGGCTACCCCCAAGGCGTAGACGGCAACCAACTCATGGAAGACCTTAAAAATCAGGCCGAACGCTTCGGCACCGACGTGCGCTGGGGCATGATTACGTCGGTCGAATTTTCAGATACCCCGGGCGGATTCCATACCCTTACGGTAGACGAGTCAACCCAAATTCAAGCGCAGTCCGTTATTATCGCCACGGGCGCCACTGCGAAGTACCTGGGCCTCCCCAGCGAAGAAAAGTTCATGGGCCATGGCGTGAGTGCGTGCGCGGTGTGCGACGGCTTTTTCTACAAGGGCCAAAACGTGGTCGTTGTTGGCGGCGGCGACACGGCAGCCGAAGAGGCTTCGTACCTCGCCAAGCTGTGCCCCAAGGTGACGATGCTGGTGCGCAAGGGCGAGCTTCGTGCGTCCAAAGCCATGCAAAACCGCATCATGTCCACCCCGAACATTGAGGTGCGCTGGCATACCGAAACCGTCGAGTTGCTCGGCAACGAGGGCGTTGAAGGCGTCAAGGTGCGCAACCTTGAAACCGGCGTGGAAGACGTGATTTCGGCTACCGGATTTTTTGTCGCCATCGGCCACAAGCCCAATACCGACATTTTCAAGGGTCAGCTTGACATGGACGAGGTTGGCTACCTTCAGGTGAAACCCGGCAGCACCAAAACACGCAAGCCCGGCGTTTTTGCGGCCGGCGACGTGGCCGACAAGGTGTACCGTCAGGCAATTTCTGCTGCGGGTACGGGCTGCATGGCTGCACTCGATGCCGAGCGCTACTTGGCGGAATTCCACTAAGCGGTTGCCCACAGCCTATAAAAAAAGCCGGCCCGCGAGGGTCGGCTTTCTTTTTAGGGTCTAGGCCAGGCCTACATGCGCTTGCGGCCGCCTGGCTTTCCAGCGCCTCCACCGAAGCCCGGTTTGCCGCCTCCGCCGAATCGCTTGCCGCCGAATCCAGGCTTGCCGCCGCCGAAGCTGGGCTTACCGCCGGGGCTCAAGCGTGGCTTGCGCGCCTCGAAACCGGTATCGCTCGCACCGCGGTTGAACGCGTCTGCACGGTCGTCGTTGCCGCGAGCCCAATCGGGGGTCTCTTGGCGTTGGGTCCATGAGCCGCCGCGGGGATTGTCGTTGCTTTGGTAGCCGCCGCGGTCGTTGCCGCCGCGGTAGCCTCCGCCACCGCCTCCTTGGTAGCCGCCGCGGTAACCGCCGCCTCCGCCACCTTGGTAGCCTCCGCGATCACTTCCGCCGCGGTAACCGCCGCCTCCGCCGCCCTGGTAGCCGCCGCGGTCGTTGCCGCCACGGTATCCGCCACCGCCGCCTTGGTATCCACCGCGGGGTCCACGGTCGTTGCCGCCGCGGTCGCCAAAGCGACCTTGGGGACGACCGCCACCAAAGCGGTCGTTGCGCGGTCCGCGGTCGCGCTCAAAGCGACCCACTTGGTCTTCAACCGCCTGAAGCTCGACCTCCAC
>JBEBBW010000016.1:0-32390 GCA_041158165.1 Bacteroidota bacterium | reverse complement strand
TAATTGGCAAACGAGAAGCTGTGGGCGGTCTTGAGCCAGCCGTGGTCGGCGGTTCCGCGCGAAGTGGAAGGATGGAATACCGTATTCATACTGCAAATATATGTTTAAACATCGTTATGCGCAACACATAAAAAAACCGGAGGAACACTCCGGTATGCACGCTAGAACTCGCGCGTCTTATCAAGCTCAATACGCACGGGAACCTCACCTGACCACTGAGGAAGCGACAGCCCTCCGTGCACCGGAATCAAAAAGCCCTGTGCACGCTTTTTCGAACCATCTCGGCGGTAGTAGATATCTACGCGTGCTCCCTGATCTAGGTTTCGAATTAGGGAAACTAGATTTTCTGGCTCGCTGATCTTTTGGTTGTTGACACGATAAATTACGTCGCCTACCGATAAACCGAGTGCCGCAGCGGTGCTTACCGGCTCCACCGACTGAACGGTAACCCCGTTCACCCCATCCACGGAACCAATGCGCACACCGAGCATGGCTGGTCCGGAATTCAAGGAATTAAATACCATTACATTGCCGTCAGGGATGGCTTCAAAATCAAAGTTCATCCCCTGCCCTTTTACGATGCTGTCTACGTTGATTCGAAGCTCCTTGAGCACCGAATCGCCAGGTTGTTCCAGCATTTTTCCGTCTTTAATCACAAAAACCCGTTTTTCTAAGCGTACGTCTTTTTGGACCTGAGCCACCGAAAACAAAGGCGCACCAAGCGCTAGGCAGTAAATTAAGTACTTCATCGAGTAAAAAGGATTTGTTTGGCCGAAAATACGATTTGTTCTAAAAAAAAGCCCCGGCTGAACCGAGGCTTTCTCGCGGTCGGGATGACTGGACTCGAACCAGCGACCCCTACGTCCCGAACGTAGTGCGCTACCAACTGCGCCACATCCCGCGATTGCGGCTGCAAAAGTACTTAATGGGAACCAAAAAAAGTTACCTTTGCACTGGCTATGAATAACGGTTCTTTCATTCTGCCTTGCGTCCATGTGGTGGACCCGCGGTCTCCTCACCACGCCCAACAGGTTGATATTCATGTGGTCGACGGGCAAGTTCGTTCCGTGGGCGAATCTGGAACCCTTACCAACGCACCAGCCATAGAATGGGCACGAGGCCATTTTATAAGTCCAGGCTGGGTCGACAGTCGCGCTCGGTGCGGCGCGCCTGGACATGAGGAACGTGAGACGTTCGAATCGCTTGCATTGGCCGCTCAACGTGGCGGTTTTACCCACGTTGCACTCATGCCTTCGACCTACCCTCCGCGAGATAACCGACCTAGCATTGAGGCTATTCCCGAGCATGATGGCCTTACATGGATACCCGTTGGCGCACTAACCCAAGGTCTTCATGGCGAAAAACTTGCTGAGCTTGCTGACATGCGCGAAGCCGGTGCCCTTGCATTTTCCGACGACAAACATTCCATTGATCGCCCACACACCCTGCAACTCGCCCTGGAATATGCTCAAGGACTTGACGCCAGAGTTTGGAGTTTTCCATTGGAACGCAACCTATGCCCCACCGGGGTAGCCCATGAAGGCGCCTCTGCGCTGCGCTCTGGGCTGGCTCCGATACCCCGGCTTGCAGAAACCATGCGTGTTCAGCGTGACCTTGCCCTTGCTGAATATGCGGGAGGCGGACTACACCTTTGTGGAATTTCGTGCGCCGAGAGCGTCGCGCTCATTCGGGACGCTAAGGGCCGCGGAGTAGACGTTACCGCGGATGTGGCTGTTGCTAATTTGATTGGAACGGATACCGATATAGAGAGGTACGACACGACCTATAAACTTATGCCCCCACTGCGAAGTCTTGAGGATCAGAAAGCCCTTTGGGAAGGCTTGCGGGACGGAAGCATCGACGTGGTAGTAAGCGACCATGACCCGATGGATCATGAATTGAAGATGTGCGAATGGGGAAGTGCAAGCTTCGGTGCCGCGACCATTGAACACGCCTTTGCGTGGTATTGCAATGCATCCAATGCACGCGAACTAGACGTTTGGGTTAACGCTGTGGCACACCGCCCGCGGATGCTTTTCGGATTGGGCCATGTCTCGGTTAACGTGGGCAGTCCCGCCGATTTTACCCTATTTACGCTCGATGAACCACCCACTGGCGGCGCTTCACTAGGCATCAACGTTCCAAGCTGGTCCGTGCGTGGACGGGCTGTTGGAACCATCCTTCATTCCGCTGTGACTGAAGCGCCAACGATTTAATATTCCACGGAAATTTTCAGTCCATCGTAGGCCAATTTCATTCCTTGAGGTAGTGAAAGGTCTTCTTCGGCGTGCAGCCCAAGGTGGTGTGAAATATGGGTAAAGTATACTTCAGGCACCCCGCACGTCTGGGCGAAAACTATGGCCTGACCCAAGGTGAAATGAGCAATATGTGGCGTTTTACGGAGTGCGTTGACTACAAGCACTTTGGCCCCAACGATTTTGCTGCGTTCAGAGTCACCCATTCCCGACAGATCCGTAAGGTAAACGATCGGACCAATGCGAAAACCTAGCACAGGCCACGACCCGTGTTCTCCTAATAGTGGAACCCATTCTTGATCACCTATGGCAAACCCATCTGGGTGGGTAATTCGGCGGACATCAAATTCGGGCGCCCCGGGGTAGCGTTCAGCAGCGAACGCATACGCGAACTGCTGCCTCAGGCGACGTTCCACGCGTTCGGTCATCCATATGGGCATCGGCCGATTTTCTCGAAAAATCAACGGCCTTAAGTCGTCCAGGCCAGACACATGATCCATGTGTTCGTGGGTAAGAACCACCGCATCGAGCCGATTTGGCCTGGACCGCAGCATTTGCTGACGAAAGTCCGGACCGCAATCAATAAGAACAGATGCCATTTCGGTAGTTATTAAGACCGAGGAACGCAAGCGTTGATTGCGAACATCACTAGAGGTACATACGAGGCACTGGCAGCCAATAATAGGCACTCCTTGACTTGTTCCGGTACCAAAAAAATCCAAGAAAATCGCGGGCATCAGGCCAAATGTACGCTACCTTTGAACTATGGCTGACATGGTATTAAGTGCCGCGCAAAAAGCGCTCAGGACGAACTTAAATCCCAATGTGTACGGTTCCTTTGCCGAAATCGGCGCTGGACAAGAAACCGTCCGTCACTTTTTCAGGGCAGGTGGCGCTTCAGGAACCATTGCCAAGGCGATGAGCGCGTACGACAAGGAGTTTTCTGATGCGATTTACGGGCGCGAAGCTGACGGACGATATGTTTCAGAGAACCGCCTTCGCAAGATGCTCAACCACGAGTACCGTTTGCTTCACGAGCGGATTGACCGAGATAGATCTCCAGATAAGTGCTTTTTTGCGTTCGCAAACACCGTCGCTACCATCAATTTTGCGAAAACATTCAAGGGTCACGGTTGGCTGGGTATCCGATACCAGACTCGTCCCGACGGAGAAGCCAATGAAGTCATTGTGCACGTTCGCCTTCACGAAGACAATGCGAAGTACCAGCAGGAGACTATTGGCGCGATGGGAGTCAACCTGATTTACGCAGCCTTTAACTACTTTGACGAACCGAAGAAATTTCTATTGAGCCTTTACGATGGCATCGAGAAATCCGCCATTGAAGTCGATTTGATTAATTTTTTGGGTCCTGACTTTGAGCATGTAGATAATCGGCTTATGTCGCTTCAGCTCATTAAGAACGGTTTTACCGACGCGGTAATTTTTGGACCTGAAGGCAAAAACCTCCTTCCTGCAGAGCTGCTGTATAAAAAGAATATCCTCGCAATGCGAGGGAGTTTCAGGCCTGTTACCAAGGTCAATATGGACATGATTAAGAAAGGCTATAAGCAGTTCATCAAGTCCAATAGCGTAGAAAAAGACGACACAGTGGTCCTTTTTGAAATCACGTTAAACAACCTACTCGCCGACGGCAACCTCGACGAGCAAGATTTCCTAGACCGCGCCGACATTTTGTGCAGCATCGGGCAAACCGTGCTTATCTCAAACTACCAGGAGTACTACCGCTTGGTGGATTACTTTGCCAACTTCACGAAAAAGCGAATGGGGCTCATCATGGGAATCCCCTCACTTCAAGAAATTTTTGAAGACAAGTACTACGACCACCTCACGGGCGGAATTTTGGAGGCCATGGGGCGCCTTTTCTCGAAGAGCCTGATCATTTACGCATATCCGTTCAGCAACGAGGGTAAGGTGACGACGACAGATGATATCGTTGTAAATGATCTATTCCGCAATATTTACGACTACCTCAAGCAGGCGCGCCGAGTAAGGGACATTCACGACTTTGACCCTGAGATTCTGAGTATTTGGAGTCGTGAAGTGCTCCGTAAAATCCGCAGCGGTGAAGATGGTTGGGAATCTTGCCTACCAACCTATGTGGACAGCATAATTAAAGAAAAGGGACTTTTTGGCTACCCTAAGTCGCCTAAATCCCTTCATGCTTGAACCTCGCTAAGCCCCAACTTGTAGCGCTCTAAGCAGCGTTGTCGCGCAAAAGCGTGGTCCACAATGGGCTTGGGGTATGACGATGTTCCGTACTCCGGAACCCAGCGCTTGACGTAAACTAGGTTTTTATCAAACTTGGCAAGCTGGCTTTCGGGATTAAAGATTCGGAAGTACGGAGCAGCGTCGTTACCCGAACCACTCGCCCACTGCCAACCGCCCACATTGCTCGCTTGGTCGTAGTCCAGTAGCTTTTGGGCGAAGTACGCTTCACCCAGCCGCCAGTCCAGCAAGAGGTGCTTGGTAAAGAAGCTGGCAACCACCATGCGCACTCGGTTGTGCATGTAGCCCGTCGCATTGAGCTGACGCATGCCGGCGTCAACAAGTGGGTACCCCGTTCTCCCCTCGCACCATGCGCTAAAATGCGCTTCGTTATGTTCCCACTGAATGCGATCGTAGGCTGGCTTGATTGCTTTGGCAGGGCTTTCTGGGCAGTGGTATAGCACCATTTGATAGAAATCCCGCCAAATGAGTTCACTCACAAAGGTCTCGCTCAATTCACGCGTCTGCCGGAGTAGCGAACGCACGCTTAATGTACCAAAACGCAGGTGTACGCCCAGGCGGGTGGTCCCGTGCTCAAGACCTGGCGTATCGCGGTTGCGCGCGTAGTTTTTCACCTGATTAGCCGTCCATTCGCACTGCGGTATTGACACCAGACTGGGAGAAAAGCCCATTTTTTCAAGCGAAGGAATAGGATACAAGCCTTCGGAACGGTGTAGATGCAGCGCTAATCCCGATTGCGAATCGTGGTGCGGGATGCCTTCGGAGGATAACCGCTCCCGCCACTTTCGGCTGTAGGGCGTAAAGACGGAATACGGGGCTCCGTCGGGCTTTACCACCTCGTTTTTCTCAAAAACGACATGGTCCTTTGTGCCTTTAAACCACCTTCCGGATTGGCGGTACGTTTCGTCAATCTGTTGATCACGTTGCCGAGCATAGGGCTCGTAGTCTCGGTTTGCGACAACGCCCTGGATTTCAGGATGGTTCGCGATCCAATGAGTGTGTGCTTCTTCGGGAGTACCGTAATAGCACCACAGGCTCCCACCGTGCTTGCGAAATTCTTGATCTAGAACGTGTAGCTGTGCATGGATGAAGTTAACGCGTGCATCACTTCGCTCCTCGAGCCGATCGAGTATGCTGCGATCAAACACGAACACTGGCTGCACCGGCACACCCAGTTCCAGCGCCTTGGCTAATCCCGCATTGTCCTCAAGGCGAAGGTCTCGACGAAACCAAAAAAGGACCATGGCGCTTAACCGCGAATAGCCTGCAAAAACTCAGCTCGAACTTCGGGCTCGCGGAATTTCCCGCCAAAGTGGCTCGTCACCGTAGAACTGTGGGCGTCTTCTACCCCGCGCATTTTAACGCACAAGTGCTCGGCGTCAACGTACACCGCTACGTCTTCGGTGTGGAGCACCTTTTTAAGTTCGGCCGCAATCTGTTCGGTTAGCCGCTCTTGTACTTGTGGACGCTTGGCGTAATACTTAACTATTCGGTTCAATTTAGATAGCCCAACAACCTGTCCTGAAGAGAAATACGCGACATGGCACACTCCCAAAATGGGAACAAAATGGTGCTCGCAGGTGGAATGCAATGTGATGTTGCGCTCGAGAACCATTTCGTCGTAGTGGTAGCGGTTGTCAAATAGGGTTACCTCGGGCTTGTTGAGCGGATTAAGCCCCGCAAATTGCTCTAGCACGAACATTTTAGCCACGCGACGGGGCGTGTCTTTTAGCGAGTCGTCGCTGCGATCTAGACCAAGAATATCCATGATCTCCCCGAATTTCTGTGCTATCCGATCGATTTTCTCTGCGTCAGGCTGAAGTAGGTTTTCTTCAAGCGTTGGCGTCGCCAAATGCCTTCCGTTGGCCGGCTTTAACCCATTGGTGACTGGAGTTCCGTGAAAAATTTTATTCTGCGCCATCGTATTCAACAAAATTTCGGGGGGTTTCATAAAGCGTAACGTGAAGCGTTAGCTCCGGGTTCAAATGCGGACGAAGCCAATGCCAAATAACCGCGGCAATGTGTTCTGCAGACGGAATCAAGTTGGCGAATTCAGGAACCTCTTCATTGAGGTTGCGGTGGTCCAACTTGGCCTCTACTTCGCGCTTGATAAGGTCTGAAAGCACTCCGAGATCAATAACATACCCAGTAACTCGATCTATTGGGCCTGTGACGCGAACAATTAGTTCGTAGTTGTGGCCGTGGTAGCGCGGATTCGAACACAGTCCAAACTGCGCGGCGTTTTGCTCGTCACTCCATTCTTTGACGTAAAGCCGGTGCGCTGCATTAAAGTGAGCGTGTCGACTGACCGAAGCGCGCAATGATTGGAAATTCATTTGGGAAGATGGCTTTGGTATTCGCGGAAAATGATTTGGAACCAGGCGGTGAAGTGCTCCGGCTGGGCTTCCATCTCATGGGCCAGTTCGGCCATCGAAATCCAACGAATGGCTTCGACTTCTTCGCGGTTTAGTTCAAACGAACCCGTGTAGGTTCCCAAAATGACGTGGTCAAGCTCGTGTTCGGTGAGGCCGTTGTCAAATTCCGCTCGGTAAATAAAGTGAAAGGAGTCCCGAAGGTTCGACAATTTTGTGGAATCCACTCCCAACTCTTCGCCGAGTCGGCGAGTTGCGGCCTCGAGGTTTGATTCGCCTTCACGCTGGTGGCTGCAGCAGGAGTTGGTCCAAAGCAACGGCGAGTGGTACTTGCCCGCCGCACGCTGCTGAAGCAAGGTTTCTCCGCGTTCATTGAATAAAAAAACCGAAAATGCACGGTGAAGGAGTCCGCGCTCGTGGGCTGCTAACTTCTCCATCCGTCCGATCGGCTCATCGGCCGAGTTGACGAGGATAACTGTTTCCATTTATAATAAATTCAGTGCGTGGCGCACGAATGAGCTCGCAAAGAGACGGTATTTTTTTCGGTTACTAATGCGGATGCGGGCAGAAAAAACTTCAGATGAGGGAGTACGCATAATCTTTTGAAAGAGTGCGTAGTAGTACATGTAGGCAATGTACACCCCAAAGCGAGACCCCTTGGGAAGCTTAAGAATTCCTTCGTAGCCTTTGCGGAAGTCGCGCTCGATGTCGCGCTCAATGGCCATTTTCGCATCGTCGTCAAACGTGGTCAGGTCCACGTTGGGGAAGTAGGTGCGACCAAGTGCTTTGAAGTCGGCAGCCACGTCGCGAAGGAAGTTGATTTTTTGAAACGCAGAGCCAAGCTTCATCGCATACGGCGTAAGTTGCTCGTAGGCATGTTGATCGCCCTTGACGAATACTTTAAGGCACATTAGTCCCACCACTTCAGCACTGCCTAGAATGTACTGTTCGTAGGCAGACTGATCGTAGGTCCGGTCTTCAAGGTCCATTTCCATGGAGCGCAGAAAGGTGTTAATGAGCCCTCGGTCAATTTGATAGGCATTCACCACATACTGAAAGGCATGGAGCACGGGGTTGGTTGAAATCTGCTCGTCGATCGCTTTATCGGTGTCCGCCCAGAAACGCTCAAGAAGTTCGCGCTGGGGACTTCCGTGAAACGTATCCACAATTTCATCAGCCACGCGGACAAAGCCGTAAATGGCGTAGATCGGATCGCGCAACGGCTTGGATAATCCTAGAATGCCCAACGAAAACGACGTCGAATACGCTTTGGTAATGTCCTTACTCACACGGAGTGAAGTTTTAGTGTAGAGATCCATCATGCGATTGGGTGTTCTTTAGTGATTTCACGTGCAACAACTTCACCTGAAATAATGCAAGGCGGCACACCAGGACCGGGAACGGTCAATTGGCCAGCATAATAAAGGTTATTCAACTTGCCCTTGAGGCTAGGTTTAAGGATGGCCGTTTGGTCAAGGGTATTCGCCAATCCGTAGGCGTTGCCGCGGTGCGCATGGTACTCCTTGATAAAATCACGGTAGGCAAACGTGCGCTTGAGCACGATGTGTTCGCGAATGTCCACACCGATTTGGGCGTGCATTCGTTCCGCTACCATATCTAGGTAGCGTTCTCGGGTCGCGTCGTCTTCTTCTAATCCCGTAGCCATTGGGATTAGAATGACCAGCGATTCGTTACCCTCAGGTGCGGCTGTTTCGTCGGTGGCTGACGCTAGGCTGAGGTAAAAAAGTGGCTTTTCGGGCCATCGAGGCCGGGTGTAGATTGCGTCGGCGTGGGTGTCAAAATCGGCATCAAAAAACAAGCTATGGTGCTCAAGATGAGGAAGCTTGCAATCCAATCCCAAGTAGTACATAAATGCGGACGGAGCCATTTTTCGCTTCGCCCAATACGAAGCGGAGTAGCGGCGAAATTCCGGTTTGAGCAGCTTTTGCTCGACATGGGCATAGTCTGCTGACGCGACCACAACGTCGGCCTCGTACAGCGTGTCCCCAACATACACTCCGGTAATGTTGCGTCCCTCGTAGCGAAAGCCTGTCACTTCCTGATTGAAGGTGAACTGCACGCCCTGCTCTTGAGCCAATCGAAAAAAGCCTTGAACCACCGAGTACATACCGCCCATGGGATACCAGGTGCCCTGTGCAAAGTCTGAGTAGTTCATTAGGCTGTACAGCGCAGGGGTATTGCTAGGTGTGGCACCCAAAAAGAGGACTGGGAATTCGAGGAGTTGGCGAAGTTTTGGGTGGGTAACCACTTTGGCGATGCTTCCGCGAATGCTGCGAAGCAAGTCCATTCGAAGAAGTCCGGTCAGGATGCGCATGTCGGCAAACTCCATCACGCTGCGGGACGGCTTGCGCACTAAGTCGTCAATTCCAACCCGGTATTTGTATTCCGCATCCTTTAAAAAAACGCGGAGGCGCGCTGCAGAGCCTGGCTCAAGTCGTTCAAAGAGCGCTTCGATTTCATCCATCGATGCGGGAATCGGCATAGGGCCATCTTCGAAGTAAATACTGTAAGAGGGATCCAGCCGGCGCAATTCGTAGTAGTCGCTCGATTTCTTACCGAAATGGCTAAAAAAGGTCTCGAAAACGTCAGGCATCCAGTAAAAGGATGGCCCAAGGTCAAACGTAAAACCGTCTTTTGACCACTGTCGGCCTCGCCCACCCGGAACGTCGTGCATCTCAAGCACGTTCACGTCGTAGCCTGCTTGGGCGAGGTAGGCTGCACTGGACATTCCAGCGAAGCCAGAACCGATTACTATTGCGCGTTTATTCATTTATTCAGCATCGCGGATTCCGCGCAGTTGGTCCATCATCTTTCGGCGAGCTAAGAAGATACGGCTTTTCACGGTACCCAAAGGAATTCCCATCTGGTCCGCGATTTCCTCGTACTTGTAGCCGTTGAAGTACATCATGAACGCATCCAAGTAGGTGCGCTCCACGTTTTCAATGCGGTCTACTATGTTGGCCAACTCGTAGGGGCTGTCGGCCTCGTCTTCTCGGTTGGCCATCATTCCACCAAGAACGTACTGGTTTTCGCTGTCGTCGACGTAGGTATTTTGATTCTTCTTCTTGCGGTAGTTGTTGATGAAGGTATTCTTAAGAATCGTATAAAGCCAACCACGAAGATTCGTTCCTTCTTGGTACTTAGATTGATTCTTAATCGCCTTGTAAAAAGTCTCTTGCACCAAGTCTTCAGCGTCTTCGGCGTGACGCGTCAGCTTAAAGGCTAATCCGCGCAAAAAGTGCTCGTGCTGGTAAATTTCTGGGCCAAACGCTTCTGGTTGCATTGTTGTTTTGTTTAACAATTCTTTAGCTAAGTTAAACAAGAAATGTGCCGACCAACGAGTTTTGTTTAAGTTTTTTAGTAAAAACTTAAACTTTTATGCAAGAAACTATAAATCAATAAACTAGATCTGTACCAATAAGATGCTTGCCCATTTGGGCCAAGCTAGGAAAAACCGTGATCTTGGAGTCATTCGGCTGCCATTCCGACGGAGCCAAGCCCGTAACCCAAAGTGGAACATCACCAAAGATGGCACGTGCTTCGACCGCATACTGATCTAATTGATCGCGCAGCGGTTGGGTGGTCCAGACACTTACCACTAACTTAAACGTGTTGCCGAACCGGAAAATTGGAGCCAAATGCTCGAGCGGGAGCGATTGCCCAAGGTAAATCACAGCTTCACCCTTGGACTTGAGGAGAAAATGCAGGTAGAGTAACCCTAACTCGTGCAATTCATCCTGGGGCAAATAGAGAAGAATCGCCGGTTTTTTAACGGTCATTTTTTGGTCCGTCAATCGGTCCAATGCCGCATACATCTTTTGCTTAATCAGGTTGCTAGCAAAGTGTTCATTAGCTACCCCAATAGCATCGGTCTGCCACATGTAGCCAATCTGGTGAATAAATCCACCGACAAGCTGCGTAAACGTATGTTCCTCGCCGGATTCCCTGATGCTTGCGTCTAAAATCTGAGAAAAGGTCAATTCATCAAGGTCAATGCACGCTTGAATCATCCGGGTCACTTGGGCGGACTGACTGCCCCGCTCCAATGCCTCTTCGAGCACCTTTTTGTTGAGCTGGTCACGTGTTAGGTCAGCAATTTTACTAATGCGCCAACCTTTTTGGATGAGCACCGCTACATTGAGCAGGGTTTTAAGGTCTTCGTCCGAATAGGTCCGAATGTTTGTGTCCGTGCGTTTGGGCACCACAATTTCGTAGCGCTGCTCCCAAATACGGAGCGTGTGGGCTTTAATGCCCGTCAGGTGCTCCAAATCTTTGATGCTGTACGACGATTCCATTAAATCATAAACCGAGTTTAACTCAAATGGTTCACAGGGGTACTGCCTACCTTTGCGCACCGCAATTTAATGTTATGTCGAATTTGAATACTGAGCTTGAACGCCGAAGAACATTTGGAATTGTCTCCCACCCGGACGCGGGCAAGACGACACTCACCGAAAAACTACTCTTATTCGGCGGCGCAATTCAAGAGGCGGGAGCGGTAAAAAGCAATAAAATCAAGAAGGGCGCCACCTCGGACTTTATGGAAATCGAGCGCCAACGCGGAATTTCTGT
Organism: Bacteroidota bacterium; assembly: GCA_041158165.1. GTDB lineage: Bacteria > Bacteroidota > Bacteroidia > Flavobacteriales > Schleiferiaceae > TMED14. Next base: position 20,923 of record JBEBBW010000016.1, on the reverse strand, counting down.
GGCAACGTCGGTGATGGCCTTTGAGTACCAAGGCAAGCACATCAATATTTTGGACACGCCTGGACACCAGGACTTTGCCGAAGACACCTACCGCACGCTGACCGCGGTGGACAGCGCAATTGTTGTCGTTGACGTAGCTAAGGGCGTCGAAGCCCAGACCGAGAAGCTCGTGAACGTGTGCCGGATGCGATCGACGCCGATTATTGTGTTCATCAACAAACTTGACCGCGAAGGACGCGATGCGTTTGACTTGCTCGACGAAGTAGAGCAAAAACTGGGATTACGGCTCTGCCCCCTCTCCTGGCCGATTGGAATGGGCGCTCAGTTTCAAGGCGTATATGATTTGTGGTCCAAGTCGCTGCTTATCTATGACCAAGTAACCAAGCAAAAGGTGGCCGAAGGTGTCGCCTTTAGCGACCTCAATAGCCCGGAACTTGTCAACCGAATTGGCGCCAAGGCGGCCGAAACCTTGAGGGAGGAACTGGAACTCGTTCACGGTGTGTATCCGGAATTTGATCGCGACGCCTACTTGCGCGGCGAACTTCAGCCCGTTTTTTTTGGGTCCGCACTCAACAATTTCGGCGTGCGCGAGCTGCTCAACTGCTTTGCGGAGATTGCCCCTCACCCCCAACCCAAGCAGGCGGACGAGCGCGTGGTCAATCCCAGCGAAGCCAAGTTCAGTGGCTTCGTCTTTAAAATTCACGCCAACATCGATCCCAACCACCGAAGCCGAATTGCTTTTGTCAAGGTGGTGAGCGGTACGTTTGAGCGCAACACCAACTACCTCCACGTCAGAGAAGGTAAATCGCTAAAATTCAGCTCGCCAATGACGTTTTTAGCGAGCAAGCGCGAAGTGGTGGACTGTGCCTACCCTGGAGATATTGTCGGCTTGCCCGACACGGGGCTCTTTCGAATTGGCGACAGTTTGACCGGAGGTGAATCCCTGCACTTCAGCGGCATACCTTCTTTTTCACCGGAGCACTTTAGGTTCATCAACAATGCCGACCCGATGAAGGCCAAGCAGTTGGCGAAGGGCGTGGACCAACTCATGGACGAAGGCGTGGCCCAGCTGTTCACCCTCGTCGCGAACGGTCGAAAGGTCATCGGAACCGTGGGTGCCCTTCAGTACGAAGTCATTCAGTACCGACTCGAGCACGAATACGGTGCGAAATGCTCCTACGAACCTTTTCCAGCCTATAAAGCGCTGTGGGTCGAAGGCAAGGATGCAGCTCAGCTAGCTGAATTAGAGCGCATGAAGGCGCGCCAGCTCGCCCACGACAAATTTGGACGCTTGGTATTCTTGGCCGACTCTCAGTTCGGCTTGCAGCTAACGGTTGAAAAGTTTGATCGCCTCGCCTTCCACGAAAAGAGTGAATTTTAACGCGATCCCTCTGACCATAAAAAAAGCCCGCCAAAGCGGGCTCTTTTTTTGAATATGGATTGGCTATTCCGCACCCTTCATGTAGGTGTCGAGCACTTCCTGACTTACGCCGGTGTTGCTAAAACCACCGTCGTTGTATAGGTTTTGCATCGTCACGCGACGGCTCAGGTCGCTGAACATCACCACACATAGGTTGGCGCAATCTTCAGCAGACGCATTGCCAAGTGGACTCATTTTGTCGGCAAAGCTCAGGAATGCGTTGAAGCCTTTCACGCCACTGCCCGCCGTGGTAGGCGTCGGTGACTGACTGATGGTATTGATGCGCACTTTATTGCGGATTCCGTAGTGGTAGCCAAAGCTGCGGGCCACCGACTCCAAGTAGGCTTTGTTTTCGGCCATATCGTTGTAGTCGGGGAACGTGCGCTGGGCAGCAATGTAGCTGAGCGCCAAAACGCTACCCCAGTCGCTCAGGGCGTCCATTTGGTAGGCCGTTTGAAGCACCTTGTGAAAGCTCACGGCCGAAACGTCCCAACCTTTGGTAAGAAAGTCGTAGTTCAAATCCGTGTAGGGGCGGTTCTTGCGGACGTTTACCGACATGCCAATGCTGTGCAGGATGAAGTCGATTTTGCCACCAAAGTGGTCCATCGCACCCTGAATGAGGTTTTGCAGCTCTTCAAGGCTTGTTGCGTCGGCGCCAATCACGGGTGCGCCCGTCTTCTCGGCGAGTGCATTGATTTCCCCCATGCGCATGGCCATGGGAGCATTAGTGAGGACGAGCTGTGCACCTTGAGCATGGCACTGTTCCGCGACTTTCCACGCAATGGAGTCGCTGTTCAGGGCGCCGAAGATGATGCCCTTTTTTCCGGCTAGTAGGTTGTTCATGCAGCAAATATCGGCAAAATCACTCGGATGCCGCCATGAGTGCGTTGGCCTGCGCCAAAGCGAGTTCACTCAGGTTTCCGTCGGAGAGCAGTCGAGCCACTTCTTCTGTGCGCTGGGACTCGTCGAGTACTCGAATGTGGGTGCGCGTGGACGCACCGTCACTTGATTTTTCGACGACCCAATGGTGGATTCCTTTCGCTGCAACCTGAGGAAGGTGGGTAATGGCAAGCACCTGAGCATCGTGGCTCATGGCGCGCAGCATTTGGGCCATCTTCGAGGCAGTTCCACCCGAAACGCCCGTGTCAATTTCATCGAACAGCACCGTACTAAGTCCCTGACGCTGTGCCAAGAAGCGCTTAAGCACGAGCATCAACCGACTCCGTTCGCCCCCTGAAGCCACTTTGCTGAGTTCCTGCAGTGCTTGGCCCGGGTTTGCACTGAATTCAAGTCGGTAGGAATGGGTTCCACTGACCGAAGGGGCTGCTTTAGGCGTTGCGCGCACTGCGCACTGCGTTTGGGGCATGGCCAAATCAGCCAAACCCTCATGGACAGCCGTCGCGAGCGCGGACTCGCCTGCCATTAGCGCCTGATTTAACCGGTCCCCGGCGCTGACTACGGCCTGTTCTGCTGCGTAAAGTGCCGACTGGGCTGCCGCAATACGGCCTTGACCTTCTTCCCATAGCTCCAGCCGACGGCGAAGTACCTCAGCATGGGCGAGCAGCTCCGCTTCGGTGGCCACGTGGTGCTTGCGCTGGATTCGGTCCAGTTCAGACAAGCGTTCTTCAGCACGGGTAAGCGCAGCCGGATCTGCATCCAACTGATCGCTTAGCGAGGCCCAAGCGGTGCTCAATTCACGCACGTGCTCTTCGAGTGCGAGCCCTTGGGTCACTAAGTGTTCGTGGCTGCCGGTGCGGCGCGCCACGCGTTCCGCGGCACGGCGCACTTGGCTCGCGAGCGCCGCCAAACCGTACTCTTCTCGGTCCAGGGTATGCAGGACCTCTGAACTTGCTTCGAGCAGCTCCGTTTGGTGACTCAGGGTGGCAAGCTGCTGCCGGAGTTGAGCCTCCTCCCCTTCCTTTAATCCAAACGCTTGGAGTTCCTGAACTACAAAACGCAGGTATTCGGGATCGTTTACGGAGCCTAATTCCGACTCGAGCTCGCGAAGCGCACGTTCCGCCTCCACGTAGGCGATCCATGCCGTACCGTAGGCCCCACGCGCCGCGTTCACCTCATTCGGCGCGAAGTTCTCGAGCAGCAACGCGATGCCTTCGCTTCGCGCCCACAGCCCTTCGTCGCGCTGGCTGTGAATGTCGACCAAGGAGCTCGAAACACGGCGAAGTTCTTCGAGCCGTACCGGGGAATCGTTGATGAAGGCACGACTGCGTCCGCCCGGATGGACTTCGCGGCGGAGCACCAAGCTCGCGTCGTTGCCTTCTGACCACCAGTCCCAGTCGTCTGAAGCGAGGTCTGTGCGCCGTGCATCGGCAACCGTGAACTCCGCCTCTACCACACTTTTGTGGCCAGGCTGGCCAATTGCGGCGAACTCCGCCCGCCCCCCAAGGGCCAGCTGGAGGGCACCGAGAAAAATAGATTTTCCCGCACCTGTTTCGCCCGTGACCACTGTAAAACCAGGCTCGACGGCCAAGTCAAGCTGGTCGATTAGCGCAAAGCGTTCAATGTGCAGGCGACGAAGCATAGAGTAAACTTAAGTGACCCTACCGAGACGTACCCAACTTCAAGTACTTACTTGCGTTTGACGCGTCCATGACTTGAAGCGCCTCAGTGAGTTCCTGAACGGGAACCTGAGGTCCGCCCGAGAAAACTTGCTGAATTTCCACAGACTTTGCGTCAAAAAACCAACGGAGCAAGAAGATATTCGGCTGCCGCGTGTGGATGGGTTTGAGCGCGAGCACGGCACTTGAAATGGCCTGCTTGGCTTGGGATTGCGTTTCCACGTTGGCTAATCGGTCCAACCCGTCGCGATGGTAGCGATACCAGGCTTGAAGAAAGGCCTCGTTGGCCGGATTGAGCAGGTCTTCTACCAGCCAAAAGCGGTTGCGCGTGGACGAAAAGCGGTCCCATCCACCGCCAGCGCCCGAAGACTGCGCGAGCTGGGCAACCTGCTGGGCAGAAAGCAGCGAGGCACGACCTTGAGGATCGAACGACGCCTCGTCAAGTCCGAGGGCCAAGTAGGCATAAAAGCCTATGAGTGAGGACAATTCACCGAATTGGTTCGGTTGAAACTCGACAATTTCGTTGGCACGGTAGCGAAAGCGCACGTCGGGATCTTGGTACGTGAACGTGGTCGAATTGTAGTCAGATTGGTATATGGGGCGCGCAAAGGAGACCTGAAGGTTGCCCGACATTTGGCCGGTACTTTGGTCGTAGTCGCGGATCGTAAACACAAAGGATCCGCGGATGCGTTCAACCTGCTCCCAAGTGTCTTCGGTCCATGCTCGGTTGTTGATGAGGTCGCGAATCACCTGCTCCAATTGGGTGAATACTTGGCGATCATTAGTCTGAACCTCAGGAGCTTGCACTTTAACTTCAACAAAGAACTCTTGGCCCGTTAAGGGCGCGTTGCAGAGGACGGCAAGGACTAGGAGCGCGCGTAGTTTCACGAGGTGAAGTTACGCGTTGGCAGCATAGCGCTCAACCCAGTCTAGGATGCGGCGTGCGGCCGATTCTTTCGTTTCCAGTGGGCCTTGTTCTACACCTTCTGAACGAACCAGGGCAATTTGGTTGGTGTCGCTGTTCATGCCCGTTTGGGGGCCGTCGACGTTGAGGATCAGCGCGTCGGCTCCTTTTCGGCGGAGTTTGGCTTGGGCCGAGGCCAGCGCGTCGTGGGTTTCGAGCGCAAAGCCAAGCAGGTACTGGCCAGGTTGTTTGGCAGCGACGAGCGCAGCGAGGATGTCTTGGGTTGGTTCGAGCTGAAGGGAGGCCGAGAGGGCTTCTTTGGGCGTTTTTTCAGCGCGTGGCGCCGAAGGGCGCACGTCAGCGACCGCCGCCGCCGCTATCACCACCGCAGCGCCCGGCAAAGCTTGGAGGGCGGCGGCGTGCATCTCTGCGGCGCTCCGCACCGAAACCACCTGAACGCGCTCGGTCCAGGTGCGATCGGCCCTGCGCAAGGGTCCGCGCACCCAGTGCACCGTGGCGCCGCGAAGCTCCGCTTCGGCGGCAAGCGCCTCGCCCATTTTTCCGCTTGAACCGTTCGTAATGAACCGAACGGGATCCAAAGCTTCTTCGGTAGGCCCCGAGGTAAGCAGAATGGTTTTTCCCAACCAAAACGACGAGGCACCAAAAAACAGCTCAAGCTGTCGGTGCATGAATTCGGGCTCGGCCATTCGGCCTGCGCCCGAAAGGCCCGACGCCAATTCGCCTTCGGGAGAAGGCCAAACGTGGTGCCCCATGCGGCGAAGCACCGTTAAATTGTGCTGCGTCGCCGGATAGGCGAACATGTCCAGATCCATCGCGGGAGCCCAAAACACGGGGCACTTTGAAGAAAGAACCAGAGAAGTTACTAAGTTGTCGCACAAACCGTTGGCGGCTTTGGCCAAGGTGTTGCTCGTGGCAGGCGCCACGACGAGGGCCTCTGCCCATTCCGCAAGGTGAACGTGGTTGTTCCACGAGGTTCGGCCTCCGCCCTGGAGGACTAAGTGCCGCTCCACCGGCTGTCCGCTGAGCGCGGCCAAGGTAAGCGGAGCCACAAACTCTTCAGCCGAAGGCGTAATGGCAACGCGGACCTCTGCGCCCGATTGGCGAAGAAGGCGAACCAAAAAGGGAATTTTGTAGGCGGCGATGCCCCCACTAACTGCCAGCAGGATGCGGCGACCCTGCAGTACCATGATCCTTAGGCGTTAGTGCTGTCGGTCTCGGGGTAGCGGTAGTACACCTTACCGTCGAGCCATTCGCGAACGGCCATTGCGTGAGGCTTGGGTAGCGACTCGTACTGGCGCGACATTTCGATCTGCTCCTTGTTCTCGAACACTTCTTCTAGGCTATCGGTAACCACCTGAAAATCTTCGAGTTTATCGTTGATTTCGGCGCGAAGCGTCTCGTTGATTTGCTCGGCACGGCGAGAAATTTGAGCAATAGCCTCGTAGATGTTGCCGGTGGCAGCATCCAGCTCGTTGAAATCCAACGTTTTGGTAGTCTTCGAAGCAGAGAGGTGCGCTTTATCCATGGTGCGAATGAGTCTAAGTTGCAATTAGGAGGGCAAAAGTACGATTATTTTCGGTTCCGCGCGGCAATTCGCTTTGAAAGCGACGCAACCTGACCCGCGTACTTGCCTTCGGGGAACGTCGCTTGGTATTCTTTGACGTAAGTTTCGGCTTCTCGGTAGCGCTCGTCCTGCTTGGACTCGATGCTGTTTTCAGCGTACTTCAGCGCGGACTCTACGCGGTAAAACATGGCTTCTTCGCGGCGTGGGCTTGCGGGGTGGTCCGTCAGCATTACGTTAAACGATACGACGGCACTTGCAAACTGGTTGCGGTGGTGGTAGCCCTTGGCAATCAGAAAGCTTTTTTCTTCGAGCCGTCGGCGGAGTTCGTCAATTTGGTCGTTGGCTTCGGGCAGAAACTTGGAATCTGGGTGGGTATTGATGAACAATTGCAGTTCGTCCATCGCCTGGTAGGTCAACGCCGGGTCCAAGGTCGTAGAGGGCGCATCGAGGTAGGCACAGTGTGCGCCCAGGTAGGCGGACTCTTCGGCAAAATCGTCGTTGGGAAAGGTCTGCGCAAACCGCTTGAAGTGGTAGGACGCCAGCACGTATTCCCGCTGGGCGTAAAGCGTTTGGGCGAAGTAGCGGTAGACCGTTTGGGCTTTCGTGGTTCCGCGGTACGACGTCATTAATTCGTCAAATAGCGGATACGCCTTGCTGTAGTTCTTGCCGTCGTAGTACTGAATGGCCCGCTCGAGCTTGTAGGCGGGATCGGTGCTTTTGAGCACTTTATTGTAGTCCCCACAGGACGGCAAAAGCGCGGCTGTAGCTAGGGCAAGGATCCCGTTTTTCATGATTCGAACTTCTGCAATTGCTGTACCGATTCGCGCAGTGCGGAGTAGAGTCCTGTCGAAACAGGCCAAAGCGGCAGGCGAACTTCGTTTTCCATGATGCCAAGGTGGGCTAGTGCGGCTTTGATTCCGCCCGGATTTCCCTCGGCAAATAGCTGCTGCGTGAAGGTCAGCATTGCGTAGTGTCCCTTTTGGGCCGCAGCGACGTTGCCTTGGCGCGCATCGCGCACCATTTGGCTGAATGTTTTGGGGAAGCCCTGTCCGCTTACCGAAATGACGCCGTGCGCGCCACAGGCGATCAACGGAAGCGTGAGGTTGTCGTCTCCGCTGAGCACATCAAATCCGGCGGGTGCCCCGAGGATGATTTCCATGGCCTGCTCGAGGTTGCCGCTCGCTTCTTTGATGGCCACCGCGTGGGGAACCGCTTTGGCGATGCGCAAGGTGGTCGCCGAGGTCATGTTGGATCCGGTACGGCCCGGCACGTTGTAGAGAATGATGGGCACGTCGGTTGCCTCTGCGATGTGGCAAAAGTGGCGGTAAATACCTTCTTGTGTGGGTTTGTTGTAGTAGGGTGATACGCTTAAAATTCCCTTGATTCCCGTGGGCAGGCCGTTTTTTAGTTCGGCGGCCACGTGGGCGCTGTTGTTGCCTCCTACCCCCTGCACGACGGGCACCCGGCCGGCTGCGGCTTCAAGGATGGTTTCGACCACCTTGCGCTTTTCGTCCGTCGTGAGTGTCGCCGTTTCGGCGGTGGTTCCGAGTGCGACCAGAAAATCGACTCCGCCCTGAATGCAGTGGTTTACCAGTCGGGTGAGCGCGGGGTAATCCACGTCGTGCGCAGATGTAAACGGGGTAACTAGGGCGATACCTGTTCCGCGAAAGGGATTTACGCGTGTGTTCATCGAGAAGGAATTTTGGTGAGCCAAGCGCTCAAGGCACGAAAGTAGTCCATAGGAAGGCGGTCGGCGCTGTGGTAGCGCACGTCGTAAAAGTCGTTGGCGCCGGTCAGGCTCACGCGCAGCCCTGCTGGAGTGCGCGCCACGAGGTAGTCAATGGGGCTGTCTTCGCTGCGGTGCAGGGCGACCACAAGGTCAAATTCGCTTTGCATGAACTCGAGGGCGTTTCCGCCTTGAGGAACCCCGTTCCACGCAAAATCATCAATGAATATGAGTTGTCGGCCAGAGTACAGGGCATTTTTGGGGCGCATTTCGCCCGTCCAGCCAATGAGTGCGACCGCGCGCTGCTGCCCTTGGAGTGCAGACACCACTTGGCGCAGCGATTCTAGGTAGCCCTCTTCGGCGCGGGCGTCAAATACGATGCCGATGCGGCGTGCTTTTTCCCAACCGGGCCATGCCAAGGTGGTGGGGCGTTCGTCGGCGGCCTTGCGCCATGCGCGCTGCTGCAGCCGGGCGGTTAGTCGGTAGAGCCAATCCATGCTCGAAATTCTTCTTCAGTTAACCATTGTACGCCCAGCGCTTCGGCTTTGACGCGTTTACTTGGGCCTACTCCCTCGCCGGCAAGTAGGTAGTTTGTTTTGCTGCTGACACTGCTGGCAATGCGGCCACCGTGCTGCTCCACCGCATCTTTGATGCCGTCTCTGCTGTAGTGGGTGAACACGCCACTTACCACAAAGGTTTTGCCTTCGAGTACCGTCGACGCACCGCCGGCTGTAGCGGCCTTTTCCATTTGCAGGCCTTGGGATTTAAGGCGACCGAGTTCGCGCTGGTGTTCGGGGTTCTGCATCCAGTTCGCGATACTTTCCGCGATTTGGGGGCCGACGTCGGGCACGGTCAAGAGGTCGTCGGTGTGTGCTGCTGCCAGCAGATCCATGCTGGGAAAAGCCTTCGCGAGTTTTTTTGCCACCGTTTCGCCGACGTGGCGGATGCCGAGTGCAAACAGTACGCGCTCAAAGGGGACGCTGCGGCTGGCGTCGAGGCTAGCTAACGCGTTCGATACCGACTTTTCTTTAAACTTCTCCAACCGAGACCAGCCTTCGGCGCCAAGGTCGTAGAGGTCTGCCGGGGTTTTCACCCACCCAAGGTCGACGAGCCGGTCGACGGTTTCGATTCCGATTCCGTCGACGTCCATGGCGCGCCGGTGAATAAAGTGCTCGATTCGGCCTTTGATTTGGGGCGGACAGGTTTCTCGGTTGGGGCAAAAATGCTGGGCTTCACCCTCCTGGCGTTCGAGTGGCGTACCGCAGTCGGGGCAGTTCGATGCAAATTCCACTTTGGGCGCGCCCGCCGGTCGCTTGGACCGGTCGACGCCCGTGATTTTCGGGATGATCTCGCCACCCTTTTCTACCCAAACCCAATCACCGAGGTGCAAATCAAGTTTGGCAATCTGGTCGGCGTTGTGCACAGACGCACGCTGGACTTGGGTTCCACTCAGCCAAACGGGGTCTAGTATGGCCACTGGCGTGACGGCACCGGTGCGGCCAACTTGGTAGCGCACGTCGTTTAAGGGAGTACAGGCTTGCTCTGCGTTGAATTTATAGGCCATCGCCCAGCGCGGAGCTTTGGCGGTAAATCCAAGTCGCTGCTGCTCGTCTACCCGATCCACTTTGAGCACGGCGCCGTCGGTCGCCACCGGGAGGTGCTGGCGTTCGGCATCCCAAAAGCGCAAAAAGTCCTTGAGTTCGTCGGCCCGAGCGCACTTTTGGGACCAGCGCTGCGCGCGAGGTGGAACCGGGAAACCCCATTCGGCCAACTGATCCAGTGCGCCCGAGTGGGTAGTAAACGGAAGGTCGTCGGAATACGCCGCGTAGGTAAACATGCTCAAGCGGCGCTGGGCTACTTCAGCGGAATCCTGCATTTTTAAGGTACCCGAAGCGGCGTTGCGGGGGTTGGCAAATAGTTCAAGACCCGCTGCGCGACGTCGTTCATTCAGCCGTTCAAAATCGTCGTGGAGGTAAACGATTTCACCTCGCACCTCAAGGTCCCGCGGAGCACCTTCGGGCAGGTAAAGCGGAAGCTGCGCAATGGTGCGCACGTTGACGACCACGTCGTCTCCATACACGCCGTCGCCCCGGGTTAGCGCCCGAACCAAGGCCCCATTTTCGTACCAAAGTGAGATGGCTACGCCGTCGAATTTGAGTTCAGCACTCCATTCCAATTCTGGCGTAGCAGCTAGTTCTTGGGCGCGGCGAACAAAATCATCGAGCTCCTCAAAACTGTAGGTATTGGCAAGGCTCAGCATGGGGCGCCGGTGGGCAACCTGCTCAAAGTTCTTGGTGAACCCACCGCCAACGCGTTGGGTTGGACTGTTGGCATCAAAAAACTCGGGATGTAGTGCTTCAAGCTCTTGAAGTTCCTTGAGCAGGCGGTCAAATTCTACGTCGCTGATCGTAGGCGCGTCGGCAACGTAGTAACGGCGGTTGTGCTCGTGCAGTTCGCGGCGGAGTGCGGTAATACGGTCGTGCGGAGCCATAACGTCAAAGGTAGGTGTTCAAGCCTGCGTTTTTAGGCCCCAAACCCAGCGGGGTGCACCAAATTGGTCTGCGGTCACCGTGGAATCCCAGCCTGATTGATGGGCTAAATCTGCGACCGCCGCTGCGTAGTCGCGATGGCACTCTAGGCCAAGCTGGACGGCTTGAACGCAGTCTGCCCAGTGGAGCACCCGCCGGTAGAAGTACAGTGGATCCCCTTGGGGGGCAAAAAGCGCTAGGGCTGGCTCAAATTCGCGGACTTCGGGCTCGAGGGGGTCTTCGGGTTCCACGTAGGGCGGATTGCTCAGCACGGCGTCAGCGCGCATGCCCGCCGGAGGCACTCCGTGAAGGTCGCCGTGGATCCAATCGACGCGCGCACCCAGGCTTTCGGCGTTTCGGCGCGCGACGTCCAACGCAGCATGTGAGCAGTCCAATCCCACCAGCGTCAAGTCGGGACGCCGGAGTTTGAGCGCCACAGGAATGCACCCAGAACCCGTACCCAAGTCCAGTACCGTCGCGTCGTTAGGCAGCGTTTGGGCGGCGGCTACCACGAGTTCTTCGGTTTCGGGCCTCGGTATGAGTACATTAGAGTTTATGTGGAATTTGTGTCCATCAAAATACTCAAAACCAAGTATTTGCTGAATTGGCTTTCGTGTCATTAAATCCGCAAGGTCCTGCTCTAACGCACGCTGGGCCACGGGGGTTGCCTCCAAGGCCGACTCCAGCGAAACAAGCGCAGGCGACTGCCCGGTACGCGCCTCGATCCAGCAACGCCACTGTGCCTTGGCTTCAGATGAACCAAAAGGTCCGCGCGCCTGCTCAAATACCAGCTGTAGTTCCCGCCACGTCACGCGCCAAAGGTAGCGCAGTACCTTAGCGCAGTGGGAACGGACTCCTTGTTTATGCAGCGCGCACTGGACCTCGCGGCCCAAGGTTCAGGGTTTACGCACCCCAACCCCATGGTGGGCGCGGTGCTCGTTTACCAGGGGCGCATTTTGGCCGAGGGCTACCACCACCGAGCAGGCGAGCCGCACGCCGAAATCATGGCGCTTCGCAACCTGAGCGACGGCGACCGCGAACTCCTTCCGATGGCCACCATGTATGTGACGCTCGAGCCCTGCAGCCACCAAGGTCGCACCGGCCCGTGCAGCCAAGCACTGATTGACCACAATGTAGGCCGTGTCGTGGTCGCGCACGAAGACCCAAACCCGCTAGTTTCAGGACGCGGCATTGCGATGCTGCGCGCAGCAGGAACTAGCGTTGACGTCGGCCTAGCAGCCGAACAGGCTGAATTCCTGAATCGAGCGTTTTTGGGCTCCATTCGCCAGGGCCGGCCATGGGTGACACTGAAATGGGCTTCCGACGCGAACGGAGCGGTTGACGGCCCGCGCAGCGCCACCCACCCGGGGCCTTGGCGCATTACGGGGCCGGAAGCCCAACTATGGTCGCATCGCCTTCGGCAAACCTGCGGAGCCTTGTTGGTCGGCGCCGGCACGTGGCTCAACGACCAAACTTCGGGCAGCGTGCGCGCCGTGTACGGTCCAGAAATCCAGCGAATTTTGTGGGCATCCCGACAGCTTTCAAAGGAGCACGCGCGCCAAGCTCAGGAGCAAGGTTGGGTGCTGTGGAGCCCCGATCCCAACGAGTACCCATCAACGGCCTTAAAACGGCACCTCGCTTCGTGTGGCTTGCGCAGCCTCATGGTGGAAGGTGGGCCGGCCACCATTCAGGCATTCATCCATGCACAGTTATGGAACGAGGCCTTCCGATGGAGTGCGCCAATTAGCCTACCCGAAGTTGGCCCGCGCGAACCCTTAGCCCCTTTTGCCTGGCGTTCCCTCGGGCGCTACGGGGCAGACGAACTCTTTACTGCCACTCCAATTCCTCACTAAATGAAGCCGGCACGCGTACTTTTTGCTGCACTCGGACTGGCCTTGTGCGCACCTATTTTAGGTCAACAAACCAACGCCCAACTTCCCCAACGCGAAGGACTTGAATGGATTCCCTACGCGTACCGAAGTACGCCATGGCGCAACTACGAGCGGCTGCAGGGTCATCTGCACGGCATCCCAATTGAGGGCGCAGAAGCGGTTCGGATTCTTGATTTAACGGGGGCGCTCGATCAGATCATCGCCCCCGAACTCCCCATGTGGATTCCTGGCGCGCATCCGATCGCGGAGGGTTCTGACCGCGTGTGGCTTCTTCGAGACAACCAGTGGATTGGTGCGCGCGCTGTGGAGGCCTATGAAGCACACCCTCTTCGGCGAATGCGCTACTGGCTCGACGCCAATGGACGTGCCGTGGATTCCCTGGACCTGATTCGCCGACTTGACACCTTGGTCACGGCGAAGGTCTTCGCGCCCGATCCAGTGACGCGCGCCAACGCACCCTACGGTGGCAGCTATGTGGACGGCAACGACAGCAATTTGGCGGTACTGGACAGCCTTCGGCAGCCGGTTTCGCTTCGCCTGACGTGGAACGGAAGCGGGTTCGTGCTGGCGAACGCGGCGGCGAGCATTCAGGAGTTTGATCCTCCGACCGTGACGGTGCCGGTTTTACCTAATGCCAACGCGGCGTTCAGTCGTGCCGCTCCCGAGTTTGAGATGGTGAATGCCCTGTTTCATATACATGCATGGAAGCAGCGCATGGCTTCCCTTGGCTATGGGGCCATGGTCCCCTACTCGATTCCGGTTGACGTCAATGCGTACGGCGGCGCAGACCAGAGCGCATTTGACTACGCAACAAATCCGCCACGGCTGTACTTCGGCGAAGGCGGAGTAGACGATGCCGAGGATCCCGACGTACTGGTTCACGAGTACGGCCACGCCATGTGCTACGGCGCCGCCCCCGGCACCAACATTTCAACGCAGCGCCAAGCGCTCGAAGAGGCACTGTGCGACTACTTCGCGGTGGCGTGGTCGCGCGAATGGAGCCCCAACCGATGGGCCGACGTGTTCACCTGGGACGGACACAACAGCTTTTGGGCCGGTCGTTCCGCACTAAATACCCAGCAAAAAATGTATCCTGGGCTCGTATTTACGGGACCGTACAGCCACACCACCGTTATGGTTGATGCCTTAGTACGCGGACGCCAGCGCCTCGGCGGTGCCGTAATGGACGGACTCGTCATGGAGGCACTCTACAGCCTTACGTCCACCACGACGTTTCGGCAATTTGCCGAGGCCGTGCTCCACGCAGACACGGTGAAGTATGCGGGTGTTCATGCTGACGGGCTTCGCCTGGATTTCGGCACGTGGCAAATTCTGACTCCGGGACTAGATGTGGCTGAAATGGAATCACGGGACCGAAATCAAAGCATCGTAATTCGCTCTGGAGCTTGGCCGCTACCCGACCAACCCGAACTGCGCGTTTGGGACGTTTTAGGGCGAAGCACCCTACTTCAGCGCGACGGAGTGCTTCCTTCGGGCGGCTGGTATACGGCCGAGGGCCCCTTGCGCGTGCTCGTTATTCCGTGAGGTGGCGCCCAAGCGCGTCTAAAAATTCCGCTGAAGGAAGCACCGGGCGTCCGGTTTCGGTCGACGCAAAAACCAGGGTCGTCTCGGCCTCGGTGCAGAGTTCGTTTGCCCCATTGTGAATTTGGTAGCGAAAGTGGAGCCTACTTCCTTCAGGCAGCGATGCAATGACGGTGGTGATCGTGAATTCTTCGTCGTACTTGAGCGGACGTCGGTAGCGAAGCTGCACGTCGCGCACCGGGAGCATTATTCCGCCCTCTTCCATCGCAGAATACGAGAGGCCGATGCTCCTTATGGCTTCAACACGAGCCACTTCGAGGTAGGTCGCGTACACCCCGTAGTAGGCGTAACCCATTTTGTCGGTTTCAGCGTACCGAACTCTTAATTTACATGTTGAAACAAACATTATTTTATGTACTTATAGTTTGATATTGTGTGTGTTACGATTTTTTTACAAGCAATTAACCGAGGTTTGTTGAAAACGCCTAACGACAAAAATTTTTGTAAATCAATAGGTAGTCAAACTTTTTTCAACATAATTAATTGACAATTTCGCTGTCCGGAAAAGGAAGTGCTCCCTGGTCGTTTACCGACCCTCACCCACTCCCCTTACGGCACCTCAAATTACTAACCTAAACGCAACGATGGAGCGCACTGCTGAAACCGTCTGGAGAAACTGTCTGACCTACGTGCAGGACAACATTAGTCCTCAAGCGTACAAGACGTGGTTTCTTCCTATTCGGCCAGTCAAGCTCCAAGGCAAGGTTATAACACTGCAGGTTCCGTCAAAATTCGTGTACGAGTGGCTCGAAGCCAACTACGTGAAGCTCCTGAAATCCGCCATCACCAAGGAGATGGGCAGTGATGCACGTTTGGTTTACTCCATTGTGATGGACCAGGAGTCCGCACACCTCGGAACGTCGAACATGGATATTCCGTCGGCGAACCGTGGCCCCATTGAGAACCCTCAGGTTGCGCTACCCGCTCGCATCGGCGACGACGGCATTCGCAACCCGTTTGTGATTCCGGGCCTTAAAAAGGTTCACATCGAGTCGCAGCTCAATCCGAACTACAGTTTTGAGAACTTTATTGAGGGCGACTGCAACCGTTTAGCTCGTTCAGCAGGCTATGCAGTGGCGCAAAAGCCGGGCGGAACCTCGTTCAATCCCTTGCTCCTCTACGGCGGCAACGGTCTAGGCAAAACCCACCTGGCCCACGCCATCGGGATTGAAATCAAGGACCGCTTCCCCGAAAAAACCGTACTCTACGTTTCGGCAGAACGCTTCACCCAGCAGTTCATTGACGCGATTCGAAACAACACCAAGAACGACTTCGTCCATTTTTACCAGCTGATCGACGTGCTGATCATGGACGACGTGCATTCGTTCAGTGGCAAAGAGAAGACGCAGGATGTGTTCTTTGAGATCTTTAACCACCTGCACCAGCAAGGCAAGCAAATTATTTTGACGTCAGACCGTGCCCCGGTTGACCTACAAGGCATGGAACAGCGCTTGCTCTCGCGCTTCAAGTGGGGACTATCTGCGGATTTGCAGCGCCCTGATCTCGAGACGCGCATGGCCATCTTGCGCCAAAAACTTTACGCCGACGGCATTGAAATGCCCGACGACGTAATTGAATACCTCGCCTACTCCATTACGAACAACGTTAGGGAACTCGAGGGAGCCTTGATTTCACTGCTTGCTCAGTCGTCGCTGAACCGCAAGCGGATCACGGTGGAGCTCGCGAAGTCAATGATTGACAAGTTCGTCAAAAACACCACCCGAGAGATTTCGATCGACTTCATCCAAAAAGTGGTGTGCGATTACTTCGACATGCCCATCGAACTGCTGCGCAGCAAGACCCGCAAGCGTGAAATTGTACAGGCGCGCCAGCTCACGATGTACTTCGCAAAGCAACTGACGAAAAACTCGCTGGCCTCGATCGGGACGCAGATTGGCAACAAGGACCACGCGACCGTACTGCACGCCTGCCGCACCGTTTCAAATTTGACCGAAACCGACAAGCGCTTCCGTACCTACGTCGACGACATTCGAAAGAAGCTTACGCTGGCCTAATGGAACCGCGCCGGGTACTCATGGTGTGCCTTGGCAATATTTGCCGATCTCCGGTCGCTCAAGGCGTTTTGGAAGACGAACTCCGAGCCCATTTCGGACCTGACCACGGTTGGACCGTAGATAGCGCCGGAACCATCGCAACCCACCAAGGCGAAGCTCCCGATCCAAGATCGCAAGCATCCGTTCGCCGGCAGGGTATTGATATTTCAGGCCAACGATCTCGACCTCTTCAGCCCTCTGATTTTGAGTCGTTTGACCATATTCTCGTAATGGATCGATCGAACCTGGCTGACGTGCTGCTGCGCGCACCAGAGCACGCCAAGTCCAAGGTTGCGCTGGTTTTGGAATCGGCGTACCCCGGAGAGGGACGTGAAGTGCCCGATCCGTACTACGGCGGAGAAAACGGTTTTCTGCAGGTCGTCGAACTGCTGCGCACCGCATGCGCCCAATGGATCCAGGTATGGCGCAGCTAGGCACCCTTCACGTCGTTCCCGTTGCCCTTGCGGATTCAAGCCGTTGGAGTGGCGCAGAATTGCGTGACGTCGTCGGTGGAATTTCAGACTGGATTGTGGAAACGCCCAAGGTCGCGAGGGCGCAGCTCCGAAGCATTCAACCAAGCCTCGACCTTAATGCGCTCAACATGGCTTCGTGGTCGAAGCACGGCGGAAACGACGCCAAATCGCTTCTCGAGGCATGCCGCGAAGGACGCGACATGGGCTTGATTTCGGACACAGGCGCTCCCGGAATGGCCGATCCCGGCGCAGAAGTCGTGGCCCAAGCCCACGCCGAAGGAATTCCCGTCGTGGCGTGGCCTGGACCGTCGTCGTTTTTGCTGGGCCTCATGTCCAGCGGTCTGAGCGGGCAGCAATTTCGCTTTCACGGCTACCTACCCCACGAGGCTAACGTCCGTAAGAGTCAGGTGCTACGAATGGAGCGGGACGCCGCACAGGGCGAAAGCCAGTGGTTCATCGAAACACCCTACCGCAACGCCAAGTTGTTCCCGGAACTGTGCCAGATTCTGCACCCCGATACCCAACTTTACATTGGACTTGGGCTTACCGGGCCCCGCGAGTGGGTTCGCCGGCACAGTGTACGCACCTGGCGAAGCATGCCGCTGCCTAAGGAACTCAACGAAAAAGAGCCTGCTATTTGGGCGATTGGTCGCTAAAGAAGGCTTCCAGCGAATCCAGCACAACAAAAGGCCGTTCCATGTGGGGAATATGCCCCGCATTGGGAATGAGCACCGTGCGGCTTTTAGGAAAATCTTGCGCCAACTGGACCGCTCCCCGAGGAGGAAACAGCGCGTCGCCCTCACCCCAGACCAGCAACGTCGGCACATTGGAGCCAGTGGCGTTTGCCTTCAGCATCAACTCGTCGCGTCGGACCGCCCGGAGCATGGCCTCACGCTGCGCCACGTTGACCTGATAAATGGTCTCGAGCACCTGCTGCTTCATGAACGCCGGCAAAAAAAACGGATCCTTGACGCTGACGGCCATCATGGCGTCGTAGGATTCCACATCCCGCGGAAGCAGGACCTCTTCAATCGGACGACCCCAAAGCCGCTGCAAGCTATCAAGGTGCCGCAGTTCAAAGTGGCGATGCAGCGGATCGATCAGCACGAGCGAGCGAACCCGATCGGGGAATTGGCTCGCAAAGAGGGTGCTTACCATACCGCCGTAGGAGTGGCCAACGAGGTGTATGCGTGAAATTCCGCGTTGGTCGAGCGCGGAACGCAAGGCCGCGACCTGCTGCGCTACCGTAACCGCCGTATCGGGAGAACAGCTCTTGCCAAAACCCAAGAGGTCCACGACGATCAGTGTTTTGGTGTCGCTGTACTTCCACACCACAGGCTGCCACTGCACGGTGGGGTACGGTCCGAATCCGTGGACCAGGAGCACCGTATCTGTTCCCGTACCCGTTTGGGTCCAATGCAGGGTGTCGTTGCCCACCGATGTGAACACCGAGCGTGTCGGTCGCCGGCTGTAGAACCAGCTGTCTTCGGCTTCAATAGCCTGATCCACACGGCACGAGGTGCTGACCAGGATGGCAGCGAGGAGTCCAGAAATCAGGCGGAGGTTCATGAGACGTGCCACCGCAAAGCCCATGCCGAACCAGTACCTTTGTGGGGTGATTTTGTCGACCATTGCCGCTTTAGCGACCGCCAAAGGACGTGGCGCCCTGCACGTAGTACGCCTTTCTGGGCCTCAGGCCTTGGTTGTGGCCCAGCGTGTTTTTTCTGCGCGGGGCGCATGGGTGCCTCGCAAGGCCATGCTGGGCATTTTTCATTCCGCGGACGGACGGGATCTCGACGAGGGCTTAGCCACCTGGTTTAAGGGGCCCGCTTCGTTTACTGGCGAGGATGTGGTTGAGTTTGGGCTTCACGGTGCGGCGTACATCGCCGAGGAGGCGTTGACCGCGTTGCTAGCAGCCGGCGCCGAGCTTGCCGCCCCCGGGGAATTCACCCAGCGGGCGTTTGCCCACGGCAAGCTCGACCTCGCGCAAGCCGAGGCGGTCGGCGACTTAATCGCCGCCGAATCGCGCGCCGGCCACGAACTGGCACTCAAGCAACTAAAGGGCACGGTTTCGCGCAAACTATCGGAACTCCGCCGCCAGATGACCGATTTCGCGGCACTCATCGAACTTGAACTCGATTTCGTCGAAGAAGATGTGGAGTTTGCGCACCGCGACCAGCTACTGAGCCTGCTTGACCAGCTTGTCGCGGAATGCACCACGATGCACGCGACATTTCGCCACGGACAAGCCATTCGGGACGGCATTCCGCTCGTGCTGCTCGGCGCACCGAACGCTGGCAAGAGCACGCTACTCAACCGCTTGCTGCGCGACGACAGGGCCTTGGTGAGCTCTGTGCCGGGCACTACCCGAGACAGCGTTGAAGAACGGTTTCGACTCGGAGACTTCGTTTTTAGGCTCATTGACACCGCCGGAATCCGCGCGACCGAAGACCAAATCGAACAGATGGGCATTGAGCGGTCGTGGAACAAGCTCGCTGAGGCCCACCTCGCCGTGGTGCTGGTCGACCCGACCGAAACGACCGCCGACTCGGCCCGCGAGCTGGTCGAAAAAGTTAGGGAAGCGAACCCTGAGGCTGAAGTAACCGTGCTTTTGACGAAAAGTGATTTATGGGGAGCATTTGACCGCTCCGCCTACCCTGAGCACCTCGTTTTTGGCCCCGACGACGAGGCGCTGAGCCGCTTGGAAGCCCACCTGCTCGATCGAATTCGGCAGCACGAGCCCGAAGGCAACGTGCTTATTGCGAATGCTCGGCATGCTTCTGCCCTATTGGCAACCATCGAATCGCTAAGCAGGGCCCGAGCCAGCCTCACCCAGGGAACGAGCGGGGAACTCGTGGCCTACGACCTGCGCGAAGCCCTGCGCCAATTGGGCAGTATTACGGGCGAAATCACCGCAGACGACCTGCTTGGTTCGATTTTTAGTTCTTTTTGCATTGGAAAGTGACGTGGCATGGATGTAGTGCGAATTTTTAGGTGGATTGCGGTAGCCGAAGGGATCAGCTACTTGGCGTTTGGCGCCACGATGCCGTTGAAGTACGGACTGGGCGTGCTGTGGCCGAATCAAGTTGTGGGTATGGCTCACGGCGCCTTGTTCGTCGCCTATTGCTTGCTCTTGGTTGCTGTTTGGATTCGGGAAGCTTGGGCATTTCGGCGCGTGGCTAGTTACGCATTGGCGTCGATCATTCCCTACGGAACAATCTGGTTAGAACGCCGCGAGTTCCGCGCACCGAAAGCGTAGCGCGCAATTTTTTCTGCATAAAGGTGTTTAACCATTGTTTTATGTGTTTAACCATGTATATTTGCACCCACAAACAAATAATGAAACCAAAAACCATGAACAAATCACTATTTACCGCTGCCGCGATTGCGTTGGTAGCCGCCTCGTGTTCGAATAAGGCCGAAGAAACGGAAGTTGCTGCTGCAACTTCATACACCGTAGACGCTGCCGCTTCTACCGTAGAATGGAAGGGCGAAGTTATCGGCGTATACGGCCACAACGGAACCGTTAAACTCGCTTCTGGAAACGTTGAAATTTCAGATAGCGTGATCACTGGCGGAACCTTTACGATCGACATGACCAGCATTTGGCCTACGGACAGCGCGTCGTACAAGGACCAAGACGGTGGCCGTGCTACGGACCTCGTTGCCCACCTTGCTACCGATGAGTTTTTTGGCGTAGACTCGTTCCCAACGGCAACGTTTGAAGTAGTTAGCGCAGAAGGCTTGAACAAAGTGAATGGCAAACTGACCGTAAAGGGCGTTACCGTTGACGAGCAGCTCGAAATCAGCAACCTGCAGGTTTCAGAGGCTGGCGCTACGTTCACCGGAACCTTGGTATTTGACCGCCAGAAGCACGGCGTTAGCTGGAAGCACTTTGTAAAGGACTACGTTCTTTCAGACGACATCACGATCACCTTCACGGTAGTCGCTACTCCGGCCCTTTAATTGGCCTAGGACTTCGAACTAAAAAGCCCCGCCAAATGGCGGGGCTTTTGTATTTATCGCGATGTTGTTCTAAAAACTTAGGGGCTTACCAGATTTAGGCTCACGTTAAGGTAAAAGGGATTACCCAATCCGTTTACTTGGGCGTAGGCATCATCCCGCAGCAGGCCAAATGCGCGGTAAATTTCCGTGCCACCGAC
>JBEBBW010000015.1:0-33202 GCA_041158165.1 Bacteroidota bacterium | reverse complement strand
GCCGCTACCTAATTCGCCGACATTTTGAATTCCACATTGGTAACCGAGGTCTGGATGGACCTCTTCTACTACCCTCCAAAACGACGACCCACTGGGGCTATGAAGCGCAAGGTCAATGCCCGTTGAAGCATTGAATGCTAGCGAATCGTAGATCTGTTCATACTGCGCCTCAGGCGAAGTTGTTTTATCAAGGTCTATGAGTGCAGCCCCCAGTTGTCGCGCGATTTCAGCACGAGAATAGTCGCCAAGGGATACCCCGGTTTCAACGGTTATGGTCGGAATACCAAGTTCTTGGCACCATTCCCCAAAAGCTTGAGGGTAGTACTGGTCGTCGAAGCGAGCCAAACCCCAATCCGGACGTCGGTTGGCCACGAACGAACTCAACCAGCCGGCCCATTGCTTCGCACGGGCTGGAGCAAATTCGCCCCGTTCAGAGCGGGCTCGTGGCGCGAGTACACTGAGCGTACTGGGCAGATTCTGCCCCGCGGGATGAAAGAGGCTGCGCTGATCGTGCAGATTTAGCGCCAAGTCGAAGGGGTTGTTGCGCAGCAGCGTTTTAAGTAGCTCGGCCTCGGTTGGACCCTGTATGCGTGCACAGCGATTCAAGTCAATTCCTTCTGCTGTAAGTCGCTCAAAACGATCTATTCCCGTGGGATTTACGAGCGGAACGAGGGTCCAGTCGCACTGCGGTGTCCCGGACTCGATGAACTGCAGCAGCGCTTCAAAACCTGTAGGCTCATTTCCGTGCATGAGCGACCACGCAATGCGCTTGATGTCTGATTTTGGCGAGGGATGGCGCACCACCCAGACGGGATGCGCTCCAGCGGCATTTGCATCGGTAAGGACCCAGCCGCCCTTTTGAGCCGCTTCTGCTAATCTGTTACTGCGAATGCTAAAGTTTTGGTAACGCACAGGTCCAAAAGTAAGCCGTTTCGGGGAGTAACTTTCGGGTATGAACTACCTAAAGTCAGTGACGCTTGTCGCTAGTTTGCTTCCCTTGATTGGATCAGCCCAAGAGCTGCGGTTTGCCATGGGAAGCTGCGCAGAGTTGCGCGACCCTGAACGAGAGCAGATTTTTTCAAGCATCGAAAAAAAGAACCCTGATTTCTTTTTTTGGCTGGGTGACAATACCTACTACACCTCAGGTGAATGGAACGACAGCACCCTCATGGCAGAGAATTGGAAGCGCCGCTTGTCAAGCCCTCGATTGGCCAACATGATGAAGGCCATCCCTCAGAGGGCGATTTGGGACGACCATGATTTTGGCCCTAATGACGCGGATTCAACGTATGCCCTTCGCGAGGTTAGTGCGCATATTTTCACCTCTATTTTCAAAGACACTCCCTACCAGTATGCGCGGTACGGCGACCTCAGGTGGTCAGAACGTCGTGACGCAGCACACTTTATTGCGTTGGACGACCGTACCCACAGAGGCCCCGTTGGAACCCAAATCCTTGGAAAGGGACAATTGGAGTGGCTTTCTACCGAACTAGAAACGCACCGCGACGCAAAGGTCATCTTTGTAGCTGTGGGTTCCCAAGTGCTCAATTTGGCGGAATCGTTTGAGAATATGGTGCGCTACCCAAAAGAACGCAAGGAACTTCTTGATCGCTGTGCGGCGTATAAAGGAACCTTAGTTTTTTTAACTGGAGACCGTCACCATGGCGAGGTGGAGGAATTGGTACACAATGGGGTCCGTTTTATCGAGGTGTGCTCGTCGCCGCTAACATCCAAGGTATTTCCTCCTCGAAGTCCTGAGACGGAAGTCAACACAACAATTGTCGGCAAGCCAGTGAATCAGGAACATTTTGCTATGATTACCTTGGACGGAAATAAGCTATTTGTTGAATATTTTGCTACTAAAGGTGAAACAATTGTAAACGTTGTATACGATTTGTAACTTTGAGGTATGGAAAGCATACCGTCAGAAAATCAACGTTTTAAAGATTGGATGGAGCGAACTAAGCGAAATGCGGGTACCGTTGCGAACGATCTTGGCGTTTCACGAGCTGTTCTGTCCCACATTCTAACGGGACGCAACAAGCTAAGCTTGAGTGTAGTGCAGCATGCCGCTCGAGTGTACAGTGATTTTGATCTGGAATTCGTGGTGCTTGGAAGTGCCCCACGATTCAGTGCAGAACCACCAAAACCCAAAGTCGAATCAACCGAACTACCTGCTCCGTACCCAAAGAATGCGCCAACGCCTCCCAGGTACGATCAGTTAATCCTCGTCCGGGACGGCAAATTCCACGTACTAATCCCGGATTCGGCTGAACTTTAAAACCAATGCTTGGTTAACCAAGCATGTACCGAATCGAGCGAACCCAGATTCTGCCCATCTCCCTAGAGGAAGCGTGGCAGTTTTTTTCCTCACCCAAGAACCTGGCTAAGATTACGCCAAGTGAACTTGGTTTCGTGGTCCACGGTGACGTTCCTGACGTAATGTATCCAGGCCTCTTTATACAGTATACGGTGTCTCCTCTGCTCGGGATTCCCATGACGTGGGTTACCGAAATTACCCATGTGCGCGAGGGTTCCTATTTTGTCGACGAACAGCGCGTTGGCCCTTATGCCATTTGGCACCACGAGCATTTTTTCGAAGCAGTCCCAGGCGGAGTCAAAATGACGGACATTGTTCACTATAAAGTTCCGTTGGGTATTTTGGGTAAAATGGCGCACCCGCTGATCGTCCGACCGAAACTGGAGCAAATCTTTTCGTTCCGCTGGAAGGCCAACGAGCGGCTGTTTGGCACCATGTAAATTTGAAGCATGAGTGAGCGCCCTATTACGGTAAACCCAATAGATCCAGATAAAGTAGCCCAAAATCCGGGGTTATTGCCGTACGCGCATTCCGTGAGTGGACCTCCGATCGTCCCCACTCAAGAAGGCGTAATCCGTCATCAATCGCTGGAGACCATGGCGCACCAAACGGACCAGCAAATGGAACTCTTGCGAAAGCAGATGGAATTGCTGGCGGAACAAGCCAAAGCCATACAGCGTCGCCGAGAGGTTTCAGAGTGGGTTTACAGCGCCAAAATGAGTTTCAAGCCCGTTATTAACCACGTTTACCACCTCTACCGTCGAGACGACGGTGCTTTTGTGCTGTCCATGCTCAGCCCAGAAGAGTGGTCGTTGTCGCGCAGAGCTGCATTGGAATTCGTCCATTCCATCCGACTTTTGGCGGACCTCACGTGGGATGTAGAACGATGAATATTTTCGAGCATTCGCGCACCAAAGAGGCCGTGGGTACCTCGCGGCAAGAGCTTTGGTTTTTGCACGGCTACGGAAGCCATGAAGACGACTTGTTTGGTCTGGCTCGGCTGCTCCCCGGTGATTGGACGGTCAGGTCATTGCGCGCGCCGCGTGCCACGGCCCACGGAGGCTTCGCATGGTACGACCTTCATTTTGACGCCAACGGCGTTCGCCATACCGATCCGGGCCAAGTTCGCGAGGCCCTGGATGGATTGATTCACGAACTAACTAGTGCCGCACAAAAGCCGATTTTGTTTGGTTTTTCGCAAGGCGGCATCTTGGCCAACGCCCTCGCGATGAGCCGTCCCGAGTTAATTTCTGGTTGTGTCGCTGTTGCCAGCTACGCTCCTATGGAATGGTTTGACGGCGATGTGATGGGCAATCCAGATGCCACGCTTCCCCACTTAGCTATAGTTGGCGATGAAGACGGCGTCATTCCTCCCAGCCATTCCTTGCCCAGCTATGAGCGTGCCCGATCGTTTGGTGCGAACATTGACGTTCAGCGCTTTCGAATGGGACACGGGATTGCTCCAGACAGTTGGCAGGCCATTTCGGCCTGGCTCACGCGCTTTTAGCCCCCCATTGGCGCCAGCCCCAAACGGCAATTGCGGTCATGACCATGCTGTAGACAGCATAAGCGTTTAAATCCCGATCCACGTACAACCACGTACTGGCTGCATTCACGGCGATCCAAAGTGGCCAGTTCCAGCGGTCGCCCCGCACTTGCCAAACCGTACCTAAAATTCCGCCAGAGAAGAGCACGGCATCGATCATTGGTCTGGGGTTGTCTGTAAATCGGAGCATTATTACTCCTGCGCACAGTGCTAAGACCGTCGCAACAGCGATATCGCGAACACGTGTAGTGCTGGATTTTGGGTACATGGGCTTCTGCCACGACAGCCAGCCAGCCACGGCAAGCCCGGCGTACCCCAGGTTAAGTACCGATTCTGCATAAAGCTTAGCTTGGAACATCACGAGTACGCCGAGCATAGTACCCAAAAAACCAAGGGGCCACGCCCAGCGCTTGCGCAATGCAAGCCCTATGGCGTAGCCCCCGTTTAGCAGCGCAGATGCAAGTTCAAGCGCTAACATTTCGGGCAATTAACCCACGTGCTCCGCAACCAAATCGGCTGCTTCCTGAAGCATAATTGCAGAGTAAACCTTCAGGCCGCTGTCTTCGATAAGCTTTTTGGCCTCTGCGGCATTGGTGCCTTGAAGGCGAACAATGATGGGGACCGGAATCTCGCCAATGGAGCGGTAAGCGTCGACAATACCTTGAGCCACACGGTCGCAGCGAACAATTCCGCCAAAAATATTGACCAAGATCGCCTTCACATTGGGATCCTCTAGAATAATGCGGAATGCCGTTTCAACGCGCTGTGCGTCCGCCGTACCGCCAACATCAAGGAAGTTGGCCGGGTTACCGCCAGCCATTTTAATAATGTCCATGGTGGCCATAGCGAGGCCCGCTCCGTTCACCATGCAACCGACGTTGCCGTCGAGTTTTACAAAGTTCAGACCTACTTCTCCGGCGCGAACTTCAGTGGGATCTTCCTCTCGCTTGTCGCGAAGAACAGCCAAATCAGGGTGGCGGAACAGGGAATTGTCGTCAAGAACCACCTTGGCGTCGACGGCCATAATCTTGTCGTCGCTCGTCTTGAGCACAGGGTTGATCTCAAAAAGCGAGGCGTCTGCGCCTTGGTAGGCCTTAACTAAGCTCTTTACGAAGCTGATCATTTCCTTCATGGCGGTGCCGCTCAAGCCCAGGTTGAAGGCGATGCGGCGCGCTTGAAAGTCTTGAAAGCCAACGCTTGGATCAATGTGTTCGGTAAAAATGCGCTCGGGATGGTTTTCGGCAACTTCTTCAATGTCCATACCGCCGTCGGGGCTGTACATAATCATCGGGCAACCTGCTGCGCGGTCAAGAAGTACCGACATGTAAAACTCTGAAGTGGGCGATTCGCCGGGGTAGTACACGTCTTCGGCAATCAGTACCTGGTGTACCTTTTTACCTTCGGCAGACGTTTGGGGCGTAACGAGCATCATGCCAATAATTTGGGAAGCGCGCTCGCGCACCTCGTCGAGGTTTTTGGCCAGCTTCACACCGCCGCCTTTGCCGCGCCCTCCTGCGTGGACTTGAGCCTTGACAACGTGCCAACCCGTGCCGGTTTCCTCGGTGAGCTTCTTGGCAGCGGCTACCGCTTCGTCAGGGGTTGAAGCAACGATACCGCGCTGAATGCGCACGCCGTATCCAGCTAAAATTTCTTTTCCTTGGTATTCGTGAAGGTTCATGAAGCGTAAGTTCTTAGGTTGCGGAGAGTGGCGCAAAAGTACGCCGCAGAGCCCGGATTTCAGCCTACTTTTGAGGCATGGACTGCTTAATTCGCGCCGAAAACCTTTGCAAGAGCTACGGAAGCCTCCGTGTGCTGCACCACATTGATTTCGAGCTTCTTCCGTCGGAATTTGTGGCGATAACGGGCGCGAGCGGTTCGGGCAAGTCCACGCTCCTGCACCTATTGGGCGGCCTTGACCAACCAGATTCCGGTCAGCTTTTTGTGGCCGGCGAGCCCTACCCCACCAGCGGACGGGCGCTGGATCAGTTCCGAAACCAGCAATTGGGTTTGGTGTTTCAATTTCACCACCTAATGCCGGAACTCAATGCGCTCGAAAACATCATGCTCCCCGCCTCCATCGCAGGCCGACCGAGCAACGAGGTAGGCGCTTTTGCTCGCGAACTGGCGGACCGACTTGACATTTCCCACCGCCTCTCCCATCGTCCCGACGAGCTCAGCGGCGGAGAGCAGCAGCGCGTGGCCATTGCGCGCGCACTCATCAACCGCCCAAAATTGCTTTTGGCCGACGAGCCGTCGGGCAACTTGGATCGAGCTCGCTCCGAGGAACTCTATGAACTACTTTCTGACGCGCGGAAGGCTTGGAACGTGGCTGTGGTCGTAGTGACGCACTCTGAGTGGCTCGCCGCGAAAGCGGACCGACGACTTCACCTTCAGGACGGAGCATGGGCGTAGCCGAGCTCTTGCTCGAATGGGCGGACCGCGTGGAGCGTCCGGAATTTATCGAACAGGATCCGCTGGTGCTGCCGAGGCGATTTGCGCACGATCCGGCGAGCGCAGAACTTGTTGGTTTTATGGCCGCCACGGTGGCTTGGGGATCCAGGGCGTCCATTATTGCGTCTGCCGAGCGGGCCCTCGCGGGCATGACCGAACGCCCCGTAGACTGGCTAGTCCACGCCGACGACGACGAGCTTGATGCGCTACCGTGGCGGCACCGCACCCTGCTCGCTGAAGATTCCGGCGTGCTCTTAAGGGGGCTTCAGCGCGCCTTCCGCGCCCATGGATCGCTTGCGCCATTATTTGATCTACAACCTGGTGAAACGGATTTTTTCTCGGCCATTGACCGGGCCCGAACCGTTCTGCTCGGTGATGCGATGGATTCGAGGACCGCAAAGCACATCGCGAGTCCGGCAGCTGGATCGGCCGCGAAGCGGATTCACTTGTTCCTACGCTGGATGGTCCGCCCTTCGACCCGCGGGGTAGATTTAGGAATTTGGAGCCATTTGCCCAAAGCGGCACTAAGTTGCCCGCTCGATGTGCACACCGGTCGGGTTGCGCGCAGCTTGGGACTTTTGAAGCGCACCGCGAACGACGCCGCGGCCGTTCGCGAGCTCGACGCGGCGTTGCGGGATATTGACCCCGCGGATCCCGCTCGACTGGATTTCGCACTTTTTGGTTTGGGCCTCGAAGCCCCCGAACTTTGGCGCAATGGCTAGCCTAGCAGAACGAATGCGTCCAAAATCGCTGACGGACTACGTCGGCCAAAGCCATATTGTCGGAACCAAGGGCGCGCTGCGGCCCGCATTGGAAGCGGGCAGGTTGCCGTCCTTGCTGTTTTGGGGGCCTCCGGGAGTGGGTAAAACGAGCTTGGCGCAGCTTCTCGCGCAGCATGTTGACCTTCCCTTTTCTACGCTTAGCGCCGTATCAGCTGGGGTTAAGGACGTGCGCGACGAAATTGCGCGCGCCGAAAGCGACCGAATGTTTGCACCCAAAGGGCGGTTGCTGTTTATCGATGAAATTCACCGCTTCAACAAGGGCCAGCAAGACGCGTTGCTGGGCGCAGTGGAGCGCGGAACCCTGACGCTGGTAGGTGCCACCACCGAAAATCCGAGTTTCGAAGTCAACGCTGCCCTTCTGTCGCGCTGCCAGCTTTTCGTGCTGAAGCCATTGGACGAGGCGGACTTGCGCACGCTGGGCGAGCGCGCCATGGCGCAGGACGGAGAGCTTCAGGCCTGCGGATTGGAAGTCGTCGATTGGGACGCACTCACCCCCATGGGCGGCGGAGATGCGCGACGATTTTTAAACCTCTTGGAATCGCTCGCTATTGCAGCAAAGCACGACGGCGTTACAGAACTCAACGCGGCATGGATTGCCGAAAATGCGCCACGGGCGGCGGTGCGCTACGACCGGGCCGGCGACATGCACTACGACATTGCGAGTGCGCTCATCAAGTCGATTCGGGGCAGCGACCCGCAGGCGGCGGTGTACTGGCTCGCCCGAATGATCGCGGGAGGAGAAAAACCCGAGTTTATTGCGCGGAGGTTGGTCATTTCAGCCGCTGAAGACATCGGCTTGGCGCACCCCAATGCGCTCGCTGTGGCGACGGCGTGTTTTCAGGCGGTGGAGCGTTTAGGCTTCCCCGAAGCCCGAATTCCGTTGTCGGAATGTGCCATTTACTTGGCGTGCAGCCCAAAATCGAACGCGGCCTACCTTGCCATTGACGCCGCGCTTTCCGAGGTGCAGCGCACCGGGGATTTAGCGGTTCCGTTTCACTTGAGGAATGCGCCCACCAAGATGATGAAGCAACTTGGATTTGGTGCAGAATACCAGTACCCCCACGACGCTCCGGGGAATTTTGTGGTCCAAGACTACCTACCCGAGGCTCTTCGCGGGTCCGAATGGTTTGTTCCGGGAAGCAGCGCTACCGAAGTGAAGCTGGCCGAATTCCTGGCAGCGCGCTGGGGCGCTGCTAAAGAATAAGGATTTCGGTGCGGCGGTTGCGCGCTCTCCCGCGTTCCGTCTCGTTCGATTCAATTGGTTTTGAAAGTCCGAAACCATTGAATTCAAGACGATTAGAGTCTATTCCTTTATTTATCAGTTCAAGGTAGACTCCGCGCGCACGCCGGGTGGAAAGGTCGAGGTTGTAGGCGGCGCTTCCTTGGTTGTCGGTGTGCCCTTCAATGCGAACCCGAACGGTGGGGTTTGCTGCCAGCCACGCCGCTAAACTGACCAATTCGGGTTGCGATTCTGGCAGGAGCACGTCGGAATCGGTAGCGAAGTAGAGGTTTTCGAGGCGAGTGCGCTGTCCGGCCCGTATGGGTTGAAGCCAAAGGGTATCAACGCGAGCGTCGGCATTTCGAACATCCAACACCTTGCGTTCGCTCAGAAGCTGGTACCCTGCCGCTTGAATTTGGAATCCACGGGGGCTCCCCTCGGGCAAAGCGACCTGGTAGCTCGCTCCTTTGTGGGTTACTGGCGCTGAGCCTTCGGGGCTAGCAATGGTCCACAATGCGCTCGCAACGGGTTGGCGCGTAGTTTGGTCTGCCACCCATACGGTCCACCACAAAATGGGCGTCGGTCGGTAGGCCTTTGGGAGCGAAAGTCGGTATAAATCCACTCGGTCCACGTCGCTGTACGCGAGTCCGCCACGCGCTAAGAAGGCTTCGGTTCCGTCGGGGCGCACGACGAGCCCAAAATTGTCGAGGTGGTCGTTTAGCGGGTAGGCCAAATGCTGGGGCTCGGACCACGTGGAGTCGGTCAACCTCCGGCTCATGTACAGGTCGCTTCCGCCCATGCCAGGCCGGCCGTCGCTGGCGAAGTACAACGTTTTTCCGTCGGCGTGCAGGAAGGGCGTCGACTCCATGCCTAGGCTCCGAATGGGCAAAGGCAGTGGCTTCACTTCGGTCCAGCGCCCGTCGCGCAGTACGGCGCGCCAAATGTCGGCGTTCCCCTCGCCCTGCTTGGATTCGCGCACAAAAAAGAGTTCGCGACCGTCTGCGCTAAGGCAGGGCTGCGATTCCCACTGGGTAGTATTGATGGCCGGACCCGCATTCTGGGCCTCGGACCACGAACCGTCAGGTCGGCGCACGCTGAAGTAAATGTCGCAGGATCCGTAGCCGTCGCCGCGGTCGCAGGCGGCAAAGGCCATTACGCGCTGGTCGCCCCGAATACTCACCGCCCCCTCATTGCCCGAGGTGTTCAGCGATCCAGGCAGCGGAAGCGCCGCACTCCACTGCCCGTCCTGACGCCGAGTAGCCATGATCGCTTCGTCACTGGATTCGGAGCGCTGGCGCGCCGTGAAGTACAGCACCGCGTTGTCGCCCGAAATACTCGGGAAGTAGTTCATGTCGCTCCGATTCACCGTGTCGCTCAGTCGGCGAAAGGCGTAGTCGGCCGGTCGAAGAAGGGCCACCTGGGCAAAGCGCGCGGAAGCGCGCAGGCGCTCCGCCTCGCTGCGCTGGGCACTCGGTGTTTTGGGCAGATCTAAGTAGGCCGTTGCTGCAGAGTCTGCGTCGGCGTACCATCCTTGAAGCATCGCGTTTTGCATCCAGCGAAACATGGCCTGCCGCGAGGCCCCCGCCTCGGCGGCCCTACCAAACGCTGCGCGGGCACGGTCCGCATCCACCGGCTCAAAAGCCGAATAGGCCTCGCCCAAGCCCACCCAGGCAGCGGCATACTCTGGACTGTTTGCCGTTAACTTTTCAAGCAGGCCGCGCGCTTTTTCGACCTGTGGAGGATTGCTGCGAAGCAGCGCCATCGCCTTCTGAAAGCGGTCTACCTCCGATTTGGATTGTGCTGCGGCGCTCACCGCAACGACCCCACTAAAAAGCAGCAAAATCAGCCTGCGCATAGGCTGCAAGGTACGCGCCGAAAACCTACCTTTGGCCTTTGGTCCGCCGACCTATGTCTGAAACGCAACTTGACCACGTACGCGACGTTTTTACCCGCTACCTCCAAGACCGAGGGCAGCGCAAGACGCCTGAACGCTACGCGATACTGAGCGAAGTCTACGCCCAAGATGGCCACTTCGACGTGGAGACCCTTTATTCGAGCATGAAAGCGAAGAACTACCGGGTCAGTCGAGCCACGCTGTACAACACCATGGACCTACTCATGGAATGTGGCCTGGTGCGCCGCCACCAGTTCGCCACCAACCAAGCGCACTACGAGAAGTCCTACTTTAACCGCCAGCACGACCACCTTCTCATCGTGGACCAGGGCGAGGTTAAGGAATTCTGCGATCCGCGCATTCAGCAAATCAAGGCCAGCATCGCCGAACTTTTCGGCGTCGAAGTGACGGGCCACCAACTATACATCTACGCAAAATCTAAACATCAATCATGAAGGGTGCTGACATACTCCTCGGCCTGCAATGGGGCGACGAGGGAAAAGGAAAGATTGTCGACGTGCTGACGCGCGACTACGACGTGGTAGCACGCTTTCAGGGCGGCCCCAATGCGGGTCACACGCTTGAATTCGAAGGGATTAAGCACGTCCTCCACACGATTCCGAGCGGAATTTTTCACGCCAAAGCGGTGAACATTGTGGGCAACGGTGTGGTGATCGACCCCGTGATTTTCATGCGCGAGATCGACAAGCTGGCGCCCCTTGGCGTGGACTGTTCGGCGAGCCTGCGCATCTCGCGCAAGGCGCACTTGATTTTGCCGACGCACCGACTTTTGGACGCGGCATCGGAGGCTGCGAAAGGAAAAAACAAAATCGGCTCTACCCTCAAGGGCATTGGTCCGACCTACATGGACAAGACAGGCCGCAACGGCCTTCGCGTGGGCGACGTCGAGCTGCCCGATTTCGAGGAGCGCTACGAGGCTCTGAAGGCCAAGCACCTTCACATGATGGACGGCGCCGAGCACGCCTTTGACCTGGCCGCAGCGGAGTCGGAATGGAAGTCCGCCATGGAACGCATGCTGAAGCTGCCTTTGGCCGACACCGACGTGCTGATTCAGGAGGCCTACCGCGCCGGACAACGGATTTTGGCAGAAGGCGCTCAGGGGACGATGCTCGACGTGGACTTTGGCACCTACCCGTTTGTGACGTCGTCGACTACGACCGCAGCCGGGGCCTGCACTGGCCTCGGACTGGCGCCCAACCGCATTGGTGAGGTGATTGGTATTTTCAAAGCCTACTGCACTCGGGTGGGTAGCGGCCCCTTCCCTACCGAGCTTGACAACGATTTAGGTGAGGCGATTCGCCAAAAGGGCCACGAGTTCGGTTCGACTACGGGTCGCCCACGGCGCACGGGCTGGCTTGACTTGGTCGCCCTGAAGTACGCCGTGGAAGTGAACGGCGTTACCCAGCTGATGATGATGAAGGCCGACGTGCTGAGCGGACTCGAGGCACTCGACGTGTGCACGGCCTACCGCTACCGCGGAGAAGAAGTGGCCCACCTGCCCTACCGACTCGACGCAAGCTTGCTGGAGCCGGTGTACCAGACCGTGCCAGGTTGGAGCGAGGACCTTACTGCGGTGCGCAATCCTAAGGATTTGCCGGCCTCATTGGAGTCGTACGTGCGGTTTATTGAAGACTACACGGGAGTTCCCGTGGTTCTCGTATCGGTCGGCCCAGACCGCGAGCAAACCTTATGGCGCCGATAAATCGGCTCCTGGCGGGTTTACTCCTACTCTCCGCGTGGGGAGCGGCGTCGCAGTCGCTGCAGCTGAAGCGCGCCGATAAGTTCACCGTGGTGAACGCCTACGGCCGAAGTGTGACGAAGCTTCGTGGCAATGTAAAGCTCTCAAGTGCAGACGGGGTGTTTTCGTGCGACAGCGCAGACTGGTTTCGTGCAGAAAACCGGTTTTTTGCCTACTCCAACGTGCGATTTACCGGGCGAAGCGGGACCAGCGTGCGGGCCAAAAACCTCGAGTACCTGAATGGGGAAAGCTATTTTTCGGGTGGGGTCAGCGTGCGCGACGGCGAACAAACGCTTCAAACGGCGAGTTTGCGCTACGACACCAAGGCGCAGCGAGGCATTTTCGCGCAGCGGGCCACGATCACGACGGCCGACGGAAGCTTGACGTGCCGGCGCGGCGATTTTAGCGGCGGAACCTACCGTTTTCTGGGCGACGTGCGCTGGAAGGGTGCAAAAGAACGGATGTACAGCGAAACCGTGGAGTACCGAACTGCGCAGCGCAGCGCCTACCTTCCCCAGGGAGGCAGTCTGGCCACAGAGGGTGATTCTGTGGTGTTTGGCACCGGAAACGTGGTACTTAGCGGCCAACGGAGCATTCAGTTGGGCGGCGGAGTCCGCGGCTGGGGCGCCACCCGCGTGTTTTCGTCTACGGAGTGGTCTCGCTGGCCCGACGAAGACCGATCGACCTGGACGGGCTCGGCGTACCTCATGGATTGGGAGAAGGACTCAACCGAGCTTTGGGCCGACCGATTGCGCATCACTAAAGACAGCGTTTCGGCGCGTGGAAACGCTATGGTGCGCATGCCTTCGTGGAGCGGCCGTGCCGACCGATGGTTAGGCCGTCGCCCCGATTCAAGCTATGTTTTGGAGGGAAATCCGGTTATCTGGAGTGGTTCCTACCAAATTTTAGCGCAGACCTTTCACGTGAGCCAACTTGGGCCCGGCGACAGCCTTTGGGCATTTAATGGCGTTCATTTAGGCACCCAAGCCGACAGCACCGGACGTTCCGATCAGATGGCGGCCGAACAGCTGCGCGCACGAATCCGCAACCAAAAAATGGAGGTAATGGACCTAGAAACGAATGCTCAGGCCCTGTTTTACCCCGACGCACGCATGGCGAGCACCATGAAGTCTGCACGGATTCAGCTTAGCTTTTTGCCGAACGGCGAACTCGACGAGGTTCGGTTTTACCCCAGTCCGAATGGTGGGGCCGTCAACGATTCCAAACCGTCGTTTTTACCCGGCTATTTAGATCGCTGGGGCGAGCGGCCGGCGAGCACCGAAGCGATGTCGGGCCTAAAGTAGTTCGGCCCCTTCATCACTTTGCCGTCTTCGCGGTAGAGCGGTCGTCCGTCGGCCCCTAACTTGCTCAAGTTGCTTTGGTGGATTTCGCGAAAAACGTCTTCGATGACGTGCTGCATGCCGTGGGTGATGATGGTTCCGCAGAGTATGTAAAGCTGGTCGCCCAAGGCGTCGGCCACTTCGACTAGGTTGCCCGCCTGGGCAGCCTCCAGGTATTCGTCGTTTTCTTCGGCCATCAGTCGGTGGCGAAGGTTCACGAGTTCATTGCTTGGCAAGGCGACTGGCTCAAAAGCTTGAGGAACTTCATAAATGCGGTGAAATTCCGAAACGGACGCGATGGGCTCCTTCATTTGGCTGTATTTTTGGGTCAAATTACGGCATGGAAACGATCGGAACCGGACACTGGATTTTTGCGGGCTTTTTTGCCGCAGCCTTCCTCGCTTTTTTAGTGTGGAGCTACCGTTCCGATCGAAGCATCCACGAAACGCACTACCGCGGTGCGTACCGCTACCTTTTAGGTATTTTTGTGCTGCTCATGGTGATTTACATTTTTAAACGAGTACTCTAACCGATGCGCTTTACCGCCCTCCTCGCCCTTGTGGGCTCCGCCGCAACCCGTTTTTTGCTGATTCCTAACGGGTCGGCTGTACTTGCCGCCCACACGCTGAGCGGAACCTGGTTCCGAAAGCCCTGGATGCAAATCCTGCTGCCGCTCGCTGTGCTATACGCTTCGGACTTGGTGCTCAACAACACCGTGTATGCCGCGTACCACGAAGGCTTTGCCTGGGGGTTTGCCGACAGCCTCGGAATCTACGCTGCCCATCTTGCCGTGCTGGCTTATGCGCAGTTTGCCAAGCCCAAGGCCGAAGGGTTGGCTTGGATTGGCCACAGTGCCGCCAGCAACCTAATTTTCTTTGGATTGAGCAATGCCGCCGTGTGGTACGTCGGCAACGGACTTAGCCTGGGCGCAACCTACGTGGCGGCGCTGCCCTTCCTCGGCATCTCGTTTGGCGCCACAACCCTTTGGGGCTACGCGCTGGGATTTGCGCTGGAGCGCCGTACGGCTGTGGCCTAAGGGTTCCGCAGTAAACGACAACGACCCGAGGGCAACCTCGGGTCGTCGTGTTTTAAGGGGGGTGGCTCGATGATTACGGAATCCGTACTGCCGCCGTTGGAATGAGCCCGGCTGGAGCGGTGGCCTCGAGCTGTCCGCCTTGAGTATAGCGACGCACTTCACCGTTTTGCTGGTAATCCTTGGCGTCGAGCACGTACAGCTTTTTGGTTGAAGCATCGGCAAGCAGTCCGTAGGCTGAACCCGAAATCCACGCATAGGCGGGATATTCTAATGCCGTGGGGTCCATTCGAAGTACGTCGCCCGTGTAGCCATCTTTGATCCAGTACAGCACGTCGCCGTCAGTGACCAGCTTGGTCGGACGGTCGGTCGGGTACACGGCGTCGTAGGTCGCCGTGACAGTGCGGGTAGCGGGATCGATGCGCACCAGGGAGGCTGGGCGATCGGCTCCTCCTCCACTCCAATCGGTGTAGCCAGAACACAGTACATAAATGCTGCCGTTCAGCGAAACAATCGAACTGGGATTTACGCCCACCTCAACAGTAGCTAATACGTCGAGTGTGGCTGGATTCAGTACGCTCACCGCGGAATCGCGACTCAAGCCACCACTTCGCGTCACCCATAGCGCCCCATCGTGAAGGAGCATGGCCTCTGGCCCCTCGGGGAGCTCCACAGAATCGGTACGGGTCCAGGTGGATCCGTCAACCCGGTACACCCGGTTGCGTCCCCAGTCCGACACCGCAAGGTCGCCGCCGTCGAGCACCACGACGTGGCGCGGCGCGGCGAATCCCGTTGCCCTCGCCACGGACTTCATACTGGGCAGTTCTACAACCTCAACGGCTGCAGCGCCGTTGAGCACCACGTAGGCGCGGGTGGCGTTGGCAGCGATGGACGTTCCAAGGTTGCCGAGGTTGCGTCCGTTGGCGTAGGCGAATGCGTCGGTCGTGGTGCTGTCGCTGTCGGCCCAGTGCGTAAGCGTGGCCGTTCCGCCGGTGAAGGCGCCCTCGTTCAGCACGAGGAGTCCGGAGCCAAAGCTGTGATCTGGCTGATCAGGGGTGCAGGCCGCCAGCAAGAGTGCGGCAGAAGTCAGTGCTAATAAGTGCTTCATTTTTTGGATTTAGGGGTGTTTACAGGTTTTAGTTGAGTACTCCAAGCGAGGTTGAGGGTGCGCCCGGGCAGTGGAAATCCGTACTGGAGCATCAGAGGCGCTCCGGTAGCGTTGCCCACCGAGAGGGAAAATCTGGTTCGGGCCGTCGTTCGGGTCGCCGAAAGGTCCAGCTGGCCTTGGACCGGAAGCCACGTGGTGGGCTCGCTGCTCCAGGCGGTCGGGGTTGCGCCGCGAAGCCGAGGATCTGCGCGGAATTCCCATTTCGCCCAACGGCGGGCCACCGAAACCGATGCCGTCCAAGGTGCCGCATACGGCAGTAAAAACCCGTGCTCGTTGGCACTGTAGACGGCGCTTACTCGGGCCATGGCAGACCAGTTCCCCTGTGTCCAGGTTTGCTGAACGTGTCCCCCTAAGCGACGCAGCAGCCCTGCGTTCCGAGGGGTCCAAAGGGTGCCAACCGGCATCCAGACGATGGCGTCGTGGAGCTTGCCAGCAAAGAGTTCGGCATTCAACGAAGTTCGGCGAAGGCTTGCGCGCGCTTCCCAGCCCCATTCGGCGCGCAATTCGGGGTTGCCTCCAGGGCGCCAAAACTGGTCGTTCAGCGTGGGGAAGCGTTGGTGCGCATGCAGTTTAAGCGTCCATTTGGTGGGCTTGGTGGCAAGACTTCCCACCTCCACAAGGGGCAGCAAGCGACCGCGGTGGTCCCCTTGGCGAAGCTGGCTAAGTCCCCATTGCAGGCGGAGTACACTGCCCAGCATGCCGCTTCCGCGCAGCGAGGCATGAACGCGCAGCACCGACGACGACGTTTTGTTGGGCCCCTCTGCGCTCAAGCGATCGACGTCCAAGGAGGTTGCCACGCGCGCGGTGCGAAGTCGGTAGTCGGATCGAACGCGCACACCCAAGGTGTTTGCCGAATTGGTGTCGTAGATGCCGCCGTAGAGCGCGTAGGCAAAACGTTGGCGGGTAAGGCTAAGGTATTGGGTGCTTTGCCAGTGCCACCGGCCCGAAGTGAACTGCTGTTTTTGGACCGCAGACAGCCGCAGATCCGATTGCTGCGCACCCGGGCGACGAGGAACCGTAGTTGCCTCTGGGAGGCCTTGCTGCAGGGCTACGACGTAGGCTGCGCCCTCGTTTCGGACCGGACCTTGGTGGTTCCGCCACGCCGTTCGGAATTCGGCGCGCGCTACTTCAGCTCCAATGCGCCAGTTGGGGTCGCCCAAGTAATC
Source organism: Bacteroidota bacterium (assembly GCA_041158165.1). Taxonomy (GTDB): domain Bacteria; phylum Bacteroidota; class Bacteroidia; order Flavobacteriales; family Schleiferiaceae; genus TMED14. The sequence continues at coordinate 16,524 of JBEBBW010000015.1, read as the reverse complement.
GAGGTAGCGGTAGCGGTTGCGCCCCTGGCTTAGGCTCAAGCCGAAGTCGGCGTGTGGGCCGGGAATCCATGCTGATGCAGCGGTGTTACCGAGCGACGAGGCCTCTGCCCCGACATGAGCTTCTCGCTGATTTTCAAGGCGAAGGCCGTCGGCGCTCCGCGACATCACCAAGCCTGCGCTGGGCAGCAAGCGTAGGTCCATCACGCCCAAGTCGGCGGCGTGCAGGGCAATACCTTCCCAATCGATCCAAGTATGGGTCGTCGGAAGGCCGTCGAGCAGCACCCAAGCGCTTCCGCCAGGGTTAGTTTGGCGCACGTCGATGCCCGCACGAAGCAAGGGCTCCGTCGTCCAACCAGCTGCGGCTGAGGGAATGACCGTAAAAACCTGGCTTTGGGTCGTCCACCGCCCCCCGTGCACGGGAACTTCAGGCAGCGAAACGCGCTTTACCCGAGCGGAATCCAAATGCAACGTGTCGGCTCGAGGGCCACCAAAGAACACGGGTGCAGCGCTAGCTGCACACAAGTCAAGTCCCAAAAAAGCCGCAACCGCAAGGCCACGAAGGGTTTGGCGAATCATCTTCAGGGCGCACTCTTCCCGGCACGCTCGGATTATCGTTCGAGGCAGGTCTTCTGGCTCGTTCCCCGACACGCCCCCTTCCCGGTTACCCAGTGGGTTGTTGCGGCGTGCGGTGAGTGTGGAACTTACAGCTGCGGGTACAGCTCCGGTATTGCACCGGATTCCCTTTTCAGCACGCGGATTGAGACGTTCTCAGCGCGTGCACCGCGAACAGGTCAAAGGTAGTTAAAAAACGCTCGGGCCGCATTGTGTGCAGACTCCAGCGCGAGGGGCTTCACGCCAAACGCGGCGGCTCGTGCAGTAGCAAAGGTGAGTAGGGCTTCGGTTGGAAGGTTGCCCACCAAGTGGTTTTGGGCGAACGGGCATCCGCCCAAACCCAGCAACGCCGAATCAAAACGGCGAATTCCAGCCTCCCACGCGGCGTCGAGCAGCCCGTTAGTCAAGGCCTCAGATGCTGGCATGTGGAGGTGCAGGCCCAACATGGTCTCTTGGGCAGCTTCGCGGACGGCATTCACCACCTCCTTGAGCGATTCAGGGGTTGCACTGCTGACCGTGTCGCTAATAGAAATCACGCTCGGATTCCACCGCGAACAGATTTGCTCGGTCCAATGGCGAACGAGGTCTAGGTCGTGGTCTTCGCCGTAGGGATTGCCAAACGCCATAGACAGGTAAACGACCAGTTCACGGCCTTCGGCGCGCACCCGATCCAACGCCGGCGTCCATTCCTCAAGGGACTGCTTAGGAGTGCGGTTGGTGTTGCGCTGCTGAAATTGGGTGCTAATCGAAAGAGGAACGCCCACTGCATCTACCGCAGGATGGGCCAACGCGCGGTCCACGCCTGGCCCGTTGGCGGCGATGACCAGAAACTTGTTGGCCCCCTTGTCGGGCGCTAATGCGTCGAGAACCGCCGCGGAATCCGCCATCTGTGGAATGGCTTTGGGCGAAACAAAGCTGGCGAGGTCCAAATAGTCAAATCCCACGGGGAGCAGGCGCTGCAAAAAAGCAATTTTGTCTTCGGTGCGGAACACCGTTGGATAGCCCTGCATGGCGTCGCGCGGGCATTCGACCCAGGTCAGGCGTTCCATGCGGCAGATAGTTGGCGAACCATCGATGGTCCAGCATACACAAATCCGGAGTAAACCTGCACGAGGTCTGCGCCCGCATTGCGCTTGTCGATCACGTCTTGCGCGCTGCGCACCCCGCCTACGCCAATCACCGACGCGGAACTCCCCACGGCTTCGCGCACCCAACTAATAACCTCGGTCGAGCGGCGCGTGAGCGGAGCCCCACTGAGGCCGCCAGCGCCGATGGCCTCGACCTGTGAGGCAGGTGTGCGAAGTCCGCCGCGGCCGACGGTCGTATTCGTGGCGATAATGCCCTGAAGACCGCATTCTACCGCGAGCGAAGCGGTGCGCTGGACGTGCTCTTGAGCGGAGTCTGGGTCAATCTTCACCGCTACCGGCTTGCCGCCAAGGCGCTTCGCCTCTTGGGCAACGGCCGAAAGCAGTTCGCGCATGCTTGCCTCGGACTGCAGATCGCGCAATCCCGGCGTGTTGGGCGACGAGACGTTGACCGCGATGTAGTCCACGTGGGCATACACGGCGTTCAAGGCCGCCAAATAGTCGTCGACGGCCTGTTCATTGGGCGTGGTTTTGTTGCGCCCGATGTTGCCACCGATGATGAGGTCGCGATGTTTGGAGGTTGCCAACCGCACCGCCGCAGCTTCGGCTCCGCAGTTGTTGAAGCCCATGCGGTTGATCAACGCAGCGTCTTGCGGAAGGCGAAACATGCGCGGCTTTGGGTTTCCGGGTTGCGGACGGGGCGTAACGGTTCCAATTTCTACGTGGCTAAACCCAAGGGATTCCCAGGCGCGGAGCGCAACGGCGTTCTTGTCCATGCCGGCCGCGAGGCCCAGGGGATGCTTGAAACGTAGGCCCATCGCCTGCACCGGCGAACTTGGAACGGAACCCACAGCGGCCCGGAGGAGGCTGGCTGCGAGTCCGCTCTGGGAGGCCACACGCATGCCGGCTAAGGCCAGATTGTGGGCGCGTTCGGCAGAAAGCTGGAAGAGCAGCGGGCGAATAAGCGAAGAATACATCATGGGCACCTCAAAGGTAGCGCCGAGGGTTAGATTTGCAGGATGAATCCGGTCATCCAAAACCGCCGTGCGCGCTTTGAATACGTCCTCGAGGAGGAATTCACGGCTGGAATCATGCTTGCGGGTACAGAAGTCAAGGCCCTTCGCGACGGCAAAGCCAATTTAAGCGACGCTTATGCCTACGTTTCGGAGCTCGGAGAAGTGTGGATTAAAAACCTGCACATCGCGGAATTCAAATTTGGAACCTACGCCAACCACGCACCCCTTCGCGAGCGGAAATTGCTCCTGAAGAAAAACGAGTTGAAAAAAATACGCAAAGAGCTGCAGAACAACGGAGTAACCCTTATCCCTTTGAAGCTTTACTTCAGCTCTAAAGGCTGGGCCAAACTGGATATTGCGCTCGCCCGCGGCAAGAAGTTTTATGACAAGCGAGCCAGCATCAAAGAGCGAGACATCGATCGGGACGCTGCTCGGGGTGAATAGCCTTAGCGCTGCGTCGCCACGTCCTTGAGCATGGGCACAAAGCGAAAACTCCCCAGGTCTTCGTTGACCCAAGTTCCGTCGGCCCCTCTGCGAACGCGGAGCATGCGTTGTTCCGCTTCTACGTCGCCCACCGGCACCACGAGTACCCCGTTTGGGGCAAGCTGCTCGAGAAGTTCCTGGGGAAGTTCGGGCGCAGCCGCCGTGATGAGGATTCCGTCAAAGGGTGCGAACGCCGGCAAGCCTTTGTAGCCGTCGCCAAATTTTTGGGTAATGCGCCGCATGCCCAATTCGCTCAGTAAGCGCTTACTGAAATCAAAGAGCGCCTTTTGGCGTTCAATCGTAAACACCTTGTAGCCCAATTCTTCGAGAACGGCCGCTTGGTAGCCTGAGCCCGTGCCGATTTCAAGAACTTTAGCCCCCTCGGGAAGGCCAAGCGCACTTGACTGCACGGCCACCGTGTAGGGCTGCGAAATAGTTTGACCCGCCGCAATCGGAAAAGCCACGTCTTGGTAGGCGAACTCTTCAAACGAACTCTCGAGAAACGCATGGCGGGGAATTCGGGCCATGGCAGCGAGAACGCGCTCGTTGTCAATGCCTTTGCTGCGAAGTAGCGCCATGAGCTGCTGTCGCTGACCTTGGTGTCGGGGCAAATCGGGAGTCACAGGCCGAAAGTACAACCGTACCTTTGCCGTCTATGCGCCACGTCTCGCCTTTTTTTCACATTCTGCGCGCCGCAGCAGGATTGCTTCTCGCCAGTTCTGCCATGAGCTGCGACCGAAACGAGGCGAAGCCCGTGGTGTACCTCGAAATCGACAGCTTGACCCTCAAGCCCGACGCCTCGCGCGGTACCTCGAGCACCCACATTCGCTCGGTCTGGGTGGAATCAGAAGGCGTTTACTTTGGCGTTTTCCCCCTGCCAGCGCGCATCCCGCTTCCGGTCACGAATCCCAACGCCACGGTTCGGCTGTACCCCGGTGTCGAAGTGAACGGCGTCAGCAGCTTCCAGGCCCAGTATGAGTTTTATCAGCCCTATGAGCGTGCGCTGGGCGGAGCCTACGGCGCCACGGTGAAATGGCCACCCGCCACCCCAGCGGTCCTTGAATACGAACCTTGGGCCAACGTCGTTATTGTAGAAGACTTTGAAGCGGCGGGCATTCAACTCGCACCAAGCACCCGAAGCGATACCGTGTGGACCCGAACGACAGCTGAACGATTCCCCGCCCCACTTGGCGAGGTCAACAGTACCAGCGGCATGGTCATCATGCGCCCTGGGCAGCAAATCTTTGAAGCCATCACCCAGCAAGCCTACGAACTGCCTCGCGGCGGCAAAAACGTCTATCTGGAGTTCAACTACAAGTCCACCATGCCGTTCAGCCTCGGCGTCATCGCCAACTTGCCAGGCCAATCTACCCAGCAACCGACGGTCACGTTCCGCGACAAAAAAACATGGTCTAAAGCCTATGTCAATCTGGTAACCGAAGTTTCTGGATTTCCAAGTGCAATCAACTACAATCTGTATTTGGGCGCAGTTCGGACTCGCCCCGACGTGGCCGACACGCTGTGGATTGACAACCTTAAACTGGTTTATCGTTGAGCCCACGCAGTGCATCGCTGAAGCGGCTTCAAAACCGCTACACCGTCGCCTACGTCCTCGGCGACGTGGTTGCCGCGTCACTGGCCTACACCTGGCTTTACGACTACCGAAAATCCGTGGTCGAACCCTCCCGATTTGGCATTCCACACCTTGAATGGGATGCATTTTTTCCGTTTGGGTTAGCGCTCACGGTGATGCTTTGGGTGGGCACCATGGCCATGGTGGGGCTGTACCAAGGGGTTCTTCGCAAGTCCCGTCTGACCGAGCTCGGACGCCTGGTTCAAGTGGGCTGTGCGTTCATCTTGGGCTACTTCCTGTTGTTCATGCTGGACGACTACGTGAAAAACTACCACAACTACTGGGGTTCCATCCAGCGGTTTTCGGGCGGACTGCTCGGAGCGAGCATCATTTGGCGCCTCGCCCTGGGCAGCCAAATCCGTTGGATGATTACCCAAAAGAAAATCCTCTTCCCGACCCTACTCATCGGCCAACGGGACTTACTGGAACAGCACCAACCCAAGCTTAGAACCCATGCCGCGTCGTCTGGTGAGGTGTTGGCCGGTTGGATGTCTACGTCGGGTTCCACCGCAGAAAGCATGTGCTGTGACTTGCCGTTTCTCGGATCGTCCAACGACGTAGCCCACTGGGCCGAGCGGTTGGCCATTGAAGACGTGGTCATAGCCCTCCCGCCCGACCAGCACCAGCAGCTAACTCCGCTCCTACTGGATTTGGAACAACTTCGCATTCGCATTTTCATGATTCCCGACACCTACGGCATATTGTCGGGAATGGTCGGCCTGGACGAACACGGGGTTCCCTTGATGGAGTGGCACCACGAACCCATGGATGCATGGCAGCGCAACAGCAAACGCGCTGTGGACCTGCTGCTGTCGGCCCTCGCCATCGCCATACTAACCCCGGTATTTGCCTGCGTTAGCCTTGCGGTAGCTACCACCCGCGGACCCATTTTCTTTATCCAGGAACGTTTAGGGCGAGGCGGAAAGGCCTTTCGGATCGTTAAGTTCCGAACCATGCGCGTCGACGCAGAATCCCAGGGGCCGCAGCTTTCGAGTGAGGATGACCCTCGAATCACCGCTGTCGGCAAAGTCCTTCGCAAGTACCGACTTGACGAACTGCCTCAGTTCTGGAATGTGCTTGTGGGCGACATGAGCATCGTGGGACCACGCCCGGAGCGTGCGCACTTCGCAGCACAAATTTTAGCGCGCGCTCCGCAGTACCGCCATGTGTACAAAGTGCGGCCCGGAATCACCAGCTGGGGCATGGTGCGCTACGGCTATGCTAGCGACGTCGACCAAATGATCCGCCGCATGGAATTCGACCTCCTCTACATCGAGAATATGTCGTGGCGCAACGACTTGAAAGTTTTACTCTACACCGTGTGGACCGTGGTGAAAGGGCGCGGAAAGTAGGCATCCAGCCGTACTTTTAGCCCATGAAGCACTGTACCGTACTCGGCGCAGGCACGATGGGCAACGGAATCGCCCACGTGTTCGCCACCAGCGGATGGAACGTCTCGCTGTTCGACGTCAGCGCGCCAGCCTTGGAGCGCGCACTTTCCACCATTTCGAAGAATTTGGAACGCCAAGTGGCCAAAGGCCTTTTGACCGCCGACGAAGCGACGGCATCGGTGGGCCGTATTAAAACCTACACGGAGCTGGCGCCCGCGGTAGCGAGCTCGTCGCTCGTGGTCGAGGCTGCAACCGAAAACGTGGACATCAAGCTCAAGCTCTTCACGCAGCTCGATGAGCTCTGTGGGCCCGAAACCATTTTGGCCTCGAACACGTCGTCGATTGCGATCGGACGCATTGCGGCCGCCACCAAGCGCCCTGAGAAGGTGATCGGCATGCACTTTATGAATCCGGTGCCGGTCATGAAGCTCGTCGAGATTATTCGCGGCTACAAAACCTCAGACGAAACGGCCGCATCGGTCGTGGCGACGAGCCGCGAACTGGGCAAAATTCCCGTGGAGTGCAACGACTACCCCGGATTTGTCGCCAACCGCATCTTGATGCCCATGATTAACGAGGCTATCGAAACGCTTCAAACGGGCGTCGGCAGTGTCGAGGCGATCGACTCGATAATGAAGCTCGGCATGGCCCACCCTATGGGCCCCCTTCAGTTGGCGGACTTTATTGGACTCGACGTGTGCTTGAGCATCCTGCGCGTGCTGCACGAGGGATTGGGTCAGCCCAAGTACGCCCCTAACCCCCTTCTGGTCGCCATGGTAACCGCCGGCGATTTGGGCGTCAAGTCGGGCCGCGGATTCTACGACTACGCCAACGGAACCAAAGACGCGCCCGTCGCTCCCAATTTTCGCTAATCTTAACACTGCATCATGAAAAACATGCTTCTATGGGGCGCCCTAGCCGTTTCGGCGAGCTTGACCGCCCAAGTTGATTTGATCAACAAAGTTTCGGGCAACGGAGCCCGCGACGGCAAAACCTTTGAGTTCACCACCATCTACGACCTCGAGGCAACGCCCGTCAAGGACCAAGGCCGTTCGGGCACATGCTGGAGCTATTCCGCCACGGGATTCCTGGAGTCCGAACTGATCCGCATGGGCAAGCCCGCCGTGGACCTGTCGGAGATGTACACCGTCCGCAAGGTGTACCAAGACAAGGCCGAGAAGTACGTTCGCCTGCACGGCGCGCTGAACTTTGCCCAAGGCGGAGCCTGCCCCGACCTGTTTTATGTGATTGAGCGCTACGGAGCCGTTCCGCAGTCGGCCTACGCCGGGCTGAACTACGGCACGCCGGGCAACGACCACGACGAGCTCGAAGCTGCCCTCAAGGGCATCGTCGACGCGGTGGTCAACAAGAATTCCGGCACGGTAACCACGGCCTGGCACAAGGGCTTTACGGGCTACCTCGACGCCTACTTGGGCGCCGAACCCACCACCTTCACCTACGAGGGCAAGACCTACACGCCGCGCACGTTCGCTGATAAATTCGTCGGAATCAACGTCAAGGACTATGTTCAGCTGACGAGCTTCACGCACCACCCCTTCGGAAGCTGGTTTGCCGTGGAGGTTCCCGACAACTGGACCTGGGGCACTTCGTACAACGTTCCGCTCGACGACATGATGGCGTCCATTGACCACGCACTGGCCAACGGTTTCACGATTGCCTGGGCCACCGACGTGTCCGAAAAAGGCTTTTCGCTGAACAACGGCGTCGCCGTGTGGCCTGCAAAGAACTGGTCAGACATGAGCGCCGAAGAGAAAACCGCGGTGTTTACCGGTCCGCACGAGGAGGCCGTCGTGACGCAAGCGTCTCGCCAAGCTGGATTCGATAACTACGAAACCCAAGACGACCACGGCATGCAGATCGTGGGCAAGGTCAAAGACCAGTCGGGTGCGTCGTACTACATCGTGAAGAACTCGTGGGGTCCGCGCAAGAACGCCTACCGCGAGGGCTACATCTACGCCTCCGAAGCCTTTGTGCGCGCCAAAACGATTTCGATCATGCTGCACAAAGACGGTTTGCCCAAGGCCACCAAAAAGGCCGCCGGGTTCTAAGCAACCCTTTGCTGCAACGAACAACGCCGGGGAATATCCTCGGCGTTTTTTTTGCAACTGTGGGTACTAGTTACTGGTTACTAGTTGCTCGCTAACAGGGACGCGGCGTGATCACATCCGTTCTGGTGCGGTAATGCCCAACAGGCCGAGGGCGCGCTTCACCGCAGCGGCCGTGGCACGGCAGAGCTCCACCCGGAAGGCCACTACAGCGTCGGATTCCGCGTTTAAAATGGGATTGGCCTGATAAAATCCATTGAAGGCCTTTGCAAGGTCGTAGGCAAACTGGGCCACCACCGCGGGACTGTAGGTGCGCGCAGCCTGTTGAACCGCCTCAGGGAAGCGGTCAAGCGTTTGGATCAAATCCTTGCTCCGATCGTCAAGCGTGATTTCGGACCATGTCCACGCCGTCGAACGTCCCTCTGCTTTTCGCAAGATGGATTTGATGCGTGCGTGGCTGTACTGAATGAACGGCCCCGTATGGCCATTAAAGTCAATGGACTCTTCTGGGTTGAATACCATGCGCTTGCGCGGATCCACTTTGAGAATGAAGTACTTGAGTGCGCCATGACCCAATACTTGATAAAGCGCAGACTTCTCGGCATCGCTCAGCCCGTCGGTCTTACCCAATTCTTCACTGAGGGCGCGAGCGGTAGCCTCCATTTCGTCGAGGAGGTCGTCGGCGTCGACTACGGTGCCTTCGCGGGACTTCATTTTTCCGCTCGGAAGATCCACCATGCCGTAGCTCAAGTGGTAGAGCTGGTCCGCCCAAGCGTAGCCCAACTTCTTGAGGATCAAGAAGAGCACCTTAAAGTGGTAGTCCTGCTCGTTGCCCACCACATAGGTGAGGCGATCGATGGCGAAATCCTTGAACCGCTGAATCGCTGTGCCGATGTCTTGGGTCATGTAGACCGACGTACCGTCGCGGCGTAGGACCAATTTTTCGTCGAGGCCGTCTTCGCGCAGATCGATCCAGACCGATCCGTCGTCGCGGCGGTAAAACACGCCACGGGCTAGGCCCTCTTCGATATCCTGCTTGCCCAGCACGTAGGTGTCTGACTCGTAGTAGTTGCGGTCGAACGAAACGCCCAAACGGTCGTAGGTCGCGTTGAACCCGTCGTAGACCCATCCGTTCATTTTCGCCCAGAGTTCGCGCACTTCCGCGTCACCAGCCTCCCATTGGCGCAGCATTTCTTGCACTTCACGCATGCAGGGAGCCTGCGCTTTCGCCGCATCTTCGTCAAGCCCCTGGGCCATCAATTCCTTGGCTTGGGCGCGGAGCTCTTGGTCAAAGCGCACATAGAAATCGCCCACTAGGTGGTCGCCCTTTTTGCCCGAAGAATCGGGCGTGACTCCGCCGCCAAACTGCTTCCATGCCCACATGCTTTTGCAAATGTGTACGCCGCGGTCGTTGACAATTTGCACCTGAACCACCTTGCGGCCGCTCGCCTCGAGGATTCGGCTGACGCTGTGTCCGAGCAAAATATTCCGAACGTGGCCTAGGTGAAGGGGCTTGTTAGTGTTGGGGCTGCTGAACTCCACCATAGCAGCGGGTTGCGCGGCTTCTACCGGGAAGGCGCCCCAGTCGGAGGCAGTTCGAATGGCATCAAACCGCGACTGGATTTGGGCCGAGCTGAGTACCAGGTTCAAGAAGCCCTGAACGGCATTGAATCGGACCACCAACGGCGAGGATGCGAGCAGGGCCTCCCCAATCTCGTTGGCCGTGTCCACGGGGGACTTTCGGCTGTGCTTTAAAAACGGAAACACCACCAGGGTAGCATCTCCTTCAAAATCCTTGCGGGTTTCTTGAAGCTCGACGGGTCCTTCCCATCCATACAACGTATTTAAGACCGTCGAAACGGCCGAACTTAAGGCGTCCGCCATGTGCATTAAAGATTAGTACGTCGGCTCAACCGCTCTTGTAGACGGTATACCGTGTTTTGAAGTAATCGGAACGCCGTAGCGCCCATCGCGTTTCCCCCCTTGTCGAGAAGCGGGTTGATTTCGGTGAATTCCATACAGCGAACCAGCGGCGCGTCAGCAAAAAGTTCGAGCAATTGCTTGGCTTCTGACTCGTCGAAGCCGCCGGGAACGGGCGTACCGGTTCCGACCGAAATGCTTGGATCCATGGAGTCCACGTCAAACGAAACGTAGACCATGTCGCAGTCGCGGAGCTGCTCCATTACTTGGGCAACCACCGTCGAAATCCCGAGGCTCCGAACCTCGGGCACGCGGTACACCTTCATGCCGTACTTCTCGATGAGGTAATCTTCGGGCTCTTCTGTGCTTCGCAGCCCGATGAACGCAATGTCTTCAGGGCGAACTCGCTGGGGGTGTCCTTTGAGCTTGGTCCAGGAATCCCTGGTTACCGGACTCGGATCGTTAATCTTGCACTCGAGGTTGTCTTCACCCAGGGCGGTCGCCAACGGCATCCCGTGCATGTTGCCCGACGGCGACGTGTAGGGTGAGTGCATGTCGGCGTGTGCGTCAATCCACACCACGCCCAGTCGTGCCAACGGAAACGCCTGCTTGATGCCCGCAATGGTTCCGCCAGCGTTGGAGTGGTCTCCGCTGAGCACTAACGGAAACTGACCGTCGTCCAAGGTCTCGGCCACCACGGCTGAAATTCTGCGGTACATGCGCACAATGCCGCGGATTCGCTTGCCGTACGGCGTTTCGGGATGGCGGTAGAGTAGCGCATTGTTCGTCTGCACCTTGCGCGGCTGCAGCGCCCTGAAAAACTTGGGCTGAATGCTAAACGACGCGCTGCGAATGGCGGCATAGCCGAGGCTTGAGCCCCGGGTCCCTGCGCCCAATTCTGACATCGCGGTGATTAACTGCAGCATAGTCCAAAGGTACGATTTGGCCTACCTTTGGGCGTAGTCCATGGCCCGAACATCTTCAAACTCCCCTTCGTCGTGGTTGGCTGACGCAAAGTCGGCCTGGCAAGACGTTAAGCAAAGTCCTTCACTGCATTCCGTTTTCGGACTTATCGTGCTGTTAATAGGCATGTTAGGATTTATCGCCAGCGCATCAACCTTGGCGACGTGGACCGCCGACTACAGCGCCATGGAGCTTGGATTTGCCCAAGTCATTAGCCAGCGCGACGTCGTCATCCACAACCTTCTGGGCTCGATCGGAGCCGCTGTAGGCATGGTTGTCACCGTGCGCGGATTTGGCGTAGCCTCTCTCCTGCTGTGGTCGGTGGTCATGGCCTTTGGGCTTCGCTGGGGCCTCGGACTCCCCATTCGCACCCTGCGGTTTGCGCGACGAAGCATGCTTCGCGCCCTACTTATTACCAGCGGACTCGCACTCATTCCCTGGAACGCGGGAGACGCCGTTGTCGGCGATTACGGCCGGGTTGTCGCGGCTTGGTCAACCCACTTGGTTGGCGGACTGGGTGCCGGACTCAGCTGGCTTACCCTCGCCGCGGTGCATGTGGTTTGGGTCTTCCAGCTTCGGCCTCAGGCTCTCGGCGAGCGGCTGGCCGCTACGAATCCCACGGCATTTGACCCGATTCCGCAGCCCCAAGCATTGAGCGACGATGAACTGCTTGCCGACGAAGCACCGGTCGTAGTCGACCTAATGGAGCCGATTGCCACCCCTCCGTGGGACGAATCGCCGTCGGACGATCTCGAACCCGAACATAGCCCAGCTTCCGCACCCTGGGACGAGGCAGACGACGAGCTCTTAGAGCCTGTTTTGCTCCCCACCGACCCCTCAGGTGTCGCCATGGAAGTAGAAATGCCGCCCGTCCTCGATGAGCCGTCGGCATTTTCGGCTGCATCCACCGTGGCCAGTGCGGGGCCCTACGATCCGCGCCGCGACCTCTCGAGGTACCAGTTCCCCACCCTTCAGCTTTTAAACGACTACGGCCAGTCCGTGGCGAAAGTGGACCAAGAAGAACTGGAAGCTAACAAAGAGCGCATCGTAGACACGCTGCGCAACTACAAGATTGAAATCGCCAAAATCAAGGCGACGGTTGGCCCCACGGTGACCTTGTACGAAATTGTACCCGAAGCGGGGATTCGCATCAGCAAAATCAAGTCGCTCGAAGACGACATTGCCTTGAGTTTGAGCGCACTCGGGATTCGCATCATCGCGCCCATTCCGGGCAAAGGAACCATCGGTATTGAAGTACCGAACCGCAACCCCCAAATGGTCAGCATGCGCTCGGTCCTGGCATCGGAGAAGTTCCAGAAGTCCGACATGGACCTGCCGCTCGCCCTCGGCAAAACCATCTCAAACGAGGTGTTTGTCGTGGACTTGGCCAAAATGCCCCACCTCCTCATGGCGGGTGCCACAGGCCAGGGCAAGTCTGTCGGGCTCAACGCCATCCTCGCGTCGATTTTGTACAAAAAACACCCGGCTGAGGTCAAGTTCGTCTTGGTGGACCCCAAAAAGGTCGAATTGACCTTGTTTAACACGATTGAGCGTCATTTTCTGGCGAAGCTGCCCGGCACCGACGAGGCCATTATTACCGACACCACCAAGGTCATTCACACCCTGAATTCGCTGTGCATTGAAATGGACCAGCGCTACGAGCTGCTGAAGTCCGCCTTTGTGCGCAACCTCAAAGAATACAACACCAAGTTCACGGCGCGCAAGCTGAACCCTGAAGAAGGCCACCGCTACCTGCCCTACATCGTGCTGGTGATTGACGAGTTTGCCGACCTCATCATGACGGCAGGCAAAGAGGTCGAGACGCCGATCGCACGCCTGGCGCAGTTGGCTCGCGCTATTGGCATTCATTTGATTGTGGCTACCCAGCGCCCGTCGGTGAACGTGATTACGGGAATCATCAAGGCCAACTTCCCTGCTCGCATCGCGTTCAAGGTGAGTGCTAAGATTGACTCGCGCACGATTTTGGACGCGGGCGGGGCCGAGCAACTCATCGGCAAGGGCGACATGCTGATCTCGAGCGGAAACGACTTGATTCGCCTGCAGTGCGCGTTTTTGGACACGCCCGAAGTGGAACAAATTTGTGAATTCATTGGCGGCCAGCAAGGCTACCCCGAAGCCTACCAACTTCCCGAGTACGAGTCCGAAGAGGGCAGTTTAGGCGGAGGCGGAAACTACAGCGCCGACGAACGCGACAGCATGTTTGAAGAAGCGGCGCGCATCGTAGTCATTCACCAGCAAGGCTCGGCATCGCTTTTGCAGCGCAAGCTGAAGCTCGGATACAACCGCGCAGGCCGATTGATCGACCAACTCGAAGACGCGGGCATTATCGGCCCCTTCGAAGGATCGAAAGCCCGCCAGGTTCTGATTCAAGACGAAATGCAACTCAACGAACGACTAAAGAACTTATGAACGCTCGACTGAAAACCTTTGCTGTAGCGTGTGTACTCGGCTTCAGCGCATTGGCCCAAACCGAAACGCCCCTCGCCTACTTGCAGCGCGTGAAAAAGCAAGCCCTGGCCTACACCGACCAGAAGATCAGCTTTACCTCGGTGATGGATGCGCCTGGCCGCAACGGACAGCGCGTGCAGCGAAAGACCAGCGGCGAAGTATGGGTAAAAGGCGAGTCGGCCAAATTGGTGCTCCAAGGGCAGACCTTCTATTTTAAGAGCGGAATTGTGACCACGGTAAGTCCAGAGGACGAGGAAATCGTAGTGCGCAAGCTCGACGGCGACGCCAAGCAGTACACTCCGGCGGTGCTCTTGAGCCAGTACGAAAAGAGTTCTTCGTTTGCTTGGGCCGGTACCCAAACCGTGAGTGGCCGCAGCATCAAGTACGTCAGCATGGTACCGAAAAACGATCCCGACGTCGCCAAGGTTACGCTTGGAATCGACACCAAAACGCTCAAGCTTTACAGCTACGCTGAAGAAGGCAAAAACGGCACCAAGTCCACCATTACCATGGTGGCCTACGAGACCAATAAAGGACTGACGGCGAACGACGTAGAATTTAAGCGGTCCAACTACCCGGCCAGCTACGAGTACATCGCTCCCAAAACCAAGTAGCGCTTGGGAAAGCTCGATCGGTACTTCATCGGGAACTTCGTCCAGATTTTCGCCAAAACCCTGGCGCTGAGCGTATTCATACTGCTCATGCAAATGGTTTGGAAGTACATGGACGACCTTGCGGGGCGCGGAATTTCGATTTGGCGCATTCTCGAATTGATGGGGTACTGGTCCGTGTCCATTTTGCCCATGGCCGCCCCGATAGCCGTGCTTTTTGCGGGAATCATGGTCTATGGATCATGGGCTGAATCGCGCGAGTACGCCGCGGCCAAAGCAGCTGGCTTTTCGTTTGTTCGCATGCTTCGGCCGGTGACACTGGTTCTGGCCGTCATTGGGGTACTCATGTTTTTTGTGAGCAACAACTTCATCCCTGTGGCAAACTTCAAGGGAGAAAACTTGCTGCTCAACATAGCGCGCCAAAAGCCCACGTTCAAGCTCAAGCCGGGCGTATTCGTGGCTGGACTTGACGGCTTTAGCGTGAAAGTCGGCCGCAAGGAAGAGAACCGCATCTACGACGTCATTTTGTATGACCACCGCGAGCGCGGACGCGGAAACACCGGAGTATTGACTGCTCCCGAGGGCGAAATTCGCTACCCCGACGGAAGTCCTACCATGACGCTGGTATTGCGCAACGGGCGCAGCTACCTCGACGTCAACGAGTCCGTGCGCGAGGAACGCCTGCGCCAAGGAATGCTGGCCGCGACGTTTGACAGCATGGTGGTGCGGCTCGACATGTCGTCGTTCCTGCTGGGTGACCTCGGAGGAATTCAGCGAAGCAATGAGTTCAACATGCTGACGATTTCACAGCTCGACACGTCGATTGACGTGCTTGAAGCGCAGATTTCAGACCGTCTTGCCGAGGTTTCGAGCGGCATGCAGCGCAAGCTAGGAGGCTGGGCGGTCGACAGCATTGTCAAGGCCGAACCGACGGGGTTGGTCGACACTTCGCTCCACGTAGCGCAGCGCATTCAGCCCATTCACCGCTACCGAATGGTGCAAAACGCGCAGTACCTCGCCCAGAGCAACCGGGACTACATGAACCAAATCGCGTCGGAACTCGACTGGCGCAACCAGCACCTAGCCCGGCACTACCTCGAGTGGCACAAAAAATTCAGTGTCGCCGTGGCCTGTGTGCTGCTGTTCTTTATTGGTGCGCCCTTGGGCAGCGTAATCCAGCGCGGTGGCTTTGGATGGGCCTTTGTCGCAAGCGTACTGCTGTTTCTCCTCCACTACGTGCTTACCATGGTCTCTGAAAAACTCGGACGCACCTGGGTACTCTCTCCGTTTTGGGCCATGTGGGGACCCAATTTGGTACTCGCACCGGTGGCGATCGCCATGACGTGGTGGGCTTCGCGCGACGGACGCCTTTCCATCAGCCTTCCGCGGCGTTTTCGCACCGCAACCCCGACGCCATGAGGATTTTGCATCTCTGCAACAAGGTGCCGTTTCCTGGACGCGACGGCAGCAGCATCGCCATGGAGGCCTTGATCCGCCTCGAGGCGTTACTGGGCCACGAGGTCCACGTTATCGCGTTAAATACCGAAAAGCACTGGGTCGACGCGCCTAAAGCAGCTTTTGCCCACGTTGTACTAGAGGCTATTCCGGTGCGCACTGCGCCCCATTGGACTACGGCACTCCGCAACTTAGGCACGCGCCAGAGCTACTATGCCAGTCGTTTTTGGGACCCTACGGTCGCACAGCGCATCGCGAAGTGTGCGTCACGCGCCGACCTTGTAGTCATCGACAGCCTTTTTATGGCCGTCTACCTAGAGGTGCTTGGTTCGGCCCCTCGCATCCTGCGCGCCCACAATGTAGAACACGCTATTTGGCTACGCGGACTCCGCGAAGAGCCGCTCCTGAGAAGGGCCTACGTGGCGCTGCAGGCGGCAAGGCTTGCGCGATGGGAACGCGAAGTGGCCCGGCACGTCGACCGCATTTGGACGATTAGCGAAGAAGATCGCGCTTGGTTCACCCAGCACAGCACGTGCCCCACTTCAACGATTCCCTGCAGTGCCGACGCTGCGAATGGACCGTGGGCCTTTTCTGGGGCAGCGTCTCCCCTGGCCTACCACCTCGGCGCGTTGGACTGGACGCCCAACGTTCGGGGAATGCAGTGGTTTCTCGACGAGGTTGTTCCCCACCTGCGGCACGCCCAGGTAGATGTCTTCAGTCGGCAATGGCCTTTTGCCCCCGCCCAACTCCCGGTGCGCTACCGGTCCGAGGCCTGCACGGAATTCGAAAACTACGGGCTGTTCCTCGCGCCCATTCGCAG
>JBEBBW010000014.1:0-36062 GCA_041158165.1 Bacteroidota bacterium | reverse complement strand
ACCTGCTCTGCTACCGCAAGTACGGCCACAACGAGGGCGACGAGCCCCGCTTTACCCAGCCGCTGCTGTACAAGGCGATTGCGCGCCACCCGAATCCGCGCGAGATTTACCACGCCAAGCTCGTGGCCCAGGGCGCAATCCACGCCAACATGGTCAAAGAAATGGAGGCGGAGTTCAAGCAGCTCCTCGAAGGCCACTTTGACGAAGCCAAGCAAATTGCCAAGAACGTCATCGTGCCGTTCATGGAAGACGAATGGACGCCCTACCCGCCGGCCAAAGGTGACGCGATGATGCAGTTGCCCGAGACGGGCGTGGAGCGTGGGCGCATCGAGTCGGCGGCTCGCGCATTGACCAGCTTGCCCGAGGGCAAAAAGTTCCTGAACAAGGCCGTTCGCTTGCTGGAGGACCGCCACGCCATGGTCTTTGAGCGCAACGCCATCGACTGGGGAATGGCCGAGAATCTGGCGTATGCGACCTTGCTTCAGGAGGGCTTTAGCGTGCGGATTTCGGGCGAAGACGTGGAGCGCGGAACCTTCAGCCACCGCCACGCGGTGCTGAAAATGGAGGATTCCGAAGAAGAATACATCCCCATGAATGCCGTGCCCGACAAGAAGGGCCGATTCGCGATCTACAATTCGCACCTTTCGGAGTACGCGGTGCTCGGATTTGACTACGGCTACGCCATGGCCAGTCCCGAAACCCTCGTGATTTGGGAAGCCCAGTTTGGTGACTTTGCCAACGGAGCCCAGATCATCATCGACCAGTTCATTAGCGCCGCCGAAGACAAGTGGAACACCCAAAACGGGCTGCTGATGCTGCTTCCCCACGGGTATGAAGGCCAGGGCGCCGAACACTCGTCGGCCCGCCTGGAGCGCTTTCTGCAGCTTTGTGCCGAAGAAAATATGGCCGTGTGCAACCCGACCACGCCCGCGAACCACTACCACCTGCTGCGTCGCAGCATGCACTGGAGCTTCCGCAAGCCGGTGGTGGTGATGAGCCCCAAGAGTTTGCTGCGCCATCCAAAGGCGGTCTCGACGGTGGAAGAACTTTCGGCCGGCACGTTCCAGCCGCTGATTGGCGACATGACCGTGAATCCTGCCGACGTGAACAAGGTGGTGTTTTGCTCGGGCAAGCTGTACTACGAGCTCGACGAAGAGCGCAGCAAGCGCGGAGCCATGAACACGGCCATCGTGCGCCTCGAACAGCTGTACCCCTTGCCAGTCGCCCAGATGGAAGCCGAGTTGGCTAAGTACGCCAGCGACGCCAAGCTCGTGTGGGCCCAAGAAGAGCCCGCCAACATGGGCGCGTGGACCTACCTGCTTGCCAATTGTGAGCTGAAGCTGAAGCGCGTGTCGCAGCCGGCTTCTGCTGCACCCGCCACGGGCTCCCACAAGGCCGCCCACCACATTCAGCATCGCCTGATTGCCGAAACGTTTGATTGCTAAAATCCCCCTCGAACCATGATCCTTGATATGAAGGTGCCCTCTCCGGGCGAATCGATTAGCGAAGTTGAAATCGCCACCTGGTTGGTGAGCACCGGCGACTACGTCGAGAAGGACCAGGCGATTGCCGAGGTGGATTCCGACAAGGCTACGCTGGAGCTGCCTGCCGAGGCCGCCGGCGTGATTGAAATTTTGGTGGAGCCCGGAACCACCGTGGCCGTGGGCCAGGTGGTCTGCCGCATCGACACGTCGGCTGCCGCCCCCGAGGGCGGGGCGAAGCCGGCCGCGGCCAGCGTGCCGAATCCGATGCCGGTTGCGGCTGCCGCGGCCGTTCCTGCCGCCCAGACGTACGCAACGGGTACGGCGTCGCCTGCCGCTAAGAAGATTCTTGCCGAGAAGGGTATGGACGCCAGCCAGGTTGCCGGGACCGGCAAAGACGGCCGCATCACCAAGGAAGACGCGGTGAACGCCAAGGTGGCGATGGGCAGTTCGGCCAGCGCCGCTGGCCGCGGGGAAACGCGCACGCGCATGAGCGCGCTGCGCCGCAAGCTTGCGACCCGCTTGGTGAGTGTGAAAAACGAAACGGCGATGCTGACCACGTTCAACGAGGTCGACATGAAGCCGATTATGGACCTGCGCAAGGAGTACAAAGACGCGTTTGCCGCCAAGCACGGCGTCGGCCTTGGGTTTATGAGCTTCTTCACCTTGGCTTCGGTGCGTGCGCTGAAAATGTTCCCTGCGGTAGCCAGCATGATCGACGGCGACGACATGATTTCGTTCGACACGACCGACATTTCGGTGGCCGTGAGCGGCCCGAAAGGCTTGATGGTTCCCGTGCTCCGCGACGCCGACAAAATGAGCTTCGCCGACGTCGAAATGGGCATCAAAGACCTGGCGACCAAGGTCCGTGACGGGAAGATTAGCGTCGACGAGATGACCGGCGGCTGCTTCACCATCACCAACGGTGGGGTGTTTGGCTCGATGCTTTCGACCCCCATTATCAACCCGCCCCAGAGCGCAATTTTGGGCATGCACAACATCGTCGAGCGTCCCGTGGTGCGCGACGGCCAAATCGTGGTGCGCCCGATTATGTATGTGGCGATGAGCTACGACCACCGAATCATTGACGGACGCGAGTCGGTTGGTACGCTGGTGGCGATCAAAGAGGCCCTCGAGAATCCGGTCGAGCTGCTCATGGGCGGCGACGTGAAGGCGGGATTGGGCCTCTAGCAAGTAACTAGTTACTAGTAACTGGTTGATTGGCCGTCTACCTTTGTGGTATGGAGCTGATCGACACCCACACCCATTTGGATAATCCCCAGCTCGACGCAGATCGGGCCGAGGTGCTGGTGCGAATGCGGCAGGCCGGAGTGCGCACCGCGCTGATTCCCAACGTCGACGACGAAAGCTGGCCGCGAATGCTGGCGCTGCAGGCGGAGTACCCCGACGAGGTGCGGTTAATGCTCGGACTGCACCCCTGCCACGTGGCCGCCGACTGGGCCGAGGTCCTCGACCGATACGAAGCGCTTTGGACGGCGACCCCCGAAGCGTTTGTGGCTGTGGGCGAACTCGGACTCGACCTTTACTGGGATAAAACCACGCTGGACTGGCAGGTGGCGGCACTGGAGCGCCAGCTGGAGTGGTGCCTGCGCTGGGACAAGCCCTTCAGCATGCACGTGCGCGAAGCCTGGGGTCCCACCATGGACGTGCTGCGGGCCTGGAAGGGTCGGGGACTGCGCGGTGTGCTGCACTGCTTCACCGGCTCGCGCGAAATCGCCGCGGAACTGATCGATATGGGCCTTCACCTCGGGATTGGGGGCGTCGCAACCTTCCCCAAGGCCGGGGTGGTCGACGTGCTGCGCGAAACCGGCCTCGACCGCGTGGTGCTCGAAACCGATTCGCCGTATTTGGCCCCCGTGCCGTTTCGTGGCAAGCGCAACGAGAGCGCCTACCTGCGCCGTGTGGCCGAGCATTTGGCGGCCGAGCTGGGTATTCCGCTCGCCGAAGTCGCCAACGTGACCACCCGCAACGCACAGCATATCTTCGGACTGTGAAACTCCTGATCCTTTACACCGGCGGCACCATCGGCATGGTCGCCCAGCGCGACGGAAGCCTGGTGCCCTTCCATGCGGATGCCCTGCGCGCCAACGTGCCCGACCTGGTTCGCCTCAAGGCCGAGGTGGAATGCCGTTCGCTGGGCCAGCCCAAGGACTCGTCTGACATGGGCCCCGAGGATTGGACCGCGATGGCCGAAGCGCTGTGGTCCGCCCGCGACGCGTTTGACGGATTTGTGGTGCTGCACGGCACCGATACCATGGCCTACAGCGCGAGTGCGCTCAGTTTTATGCTGGGCGGAGCCTTCGGCAAGCCCGTGGTGCTGACGGGCAGTCAGGTTCCGCTCGGGGTGCTGCGCAGCGACGGCCGCGACAACCTCTTGACCAGCCTGGAGATTGCCATGCTTCGGGGCGACGACGGGGCGCCCGTTCTGCGCGAAGTGGCCGTGTTTTTTGACAACCGTTTGTTTCGCGGAAACCGGGTCTACAAGCATTCTGCGCGCCAGTTTGACGCGTTCCACAGCCCCAACTACCCCGAACTCGGCCGAAGCGGCGTGGACCTCGTGCTGCACCCCAAGCGGCTTTGGTCTCCTGACCTGACGCAGGGGCGTCGAACGGCCCTCAACCCCAATGTGGCGGTTGCCACCCTCAGCCCGGGAATGACCGAGGCAAGCCTGAGGGCGATGCTCCTCGGTAGCGGGGCCGAAGGGGTAATCCTTCACACCTTGGGCAGCGGAAACGCGCCCTCATGGCCTTGGCTTGCCGGACTGCTGCGCGAGGCGCACGATGCCGGCGTGGCGCTGGCCCACGTGTCGCAGTGCCGTGCGGCGTCGCCTGGTCCGTCCAACTACGCCACTGGCAAGGTGCTCCAGGCGAGCGGAGTTTGGGAATCGGGCGGCATGATCCTCGAGGCGGCCGTCGTCAAGATGATGCTGGTTTTGGCCTTGCCCACAGCGCAGCGCGCCGCAGCGTGGACAGCCAGTTGGTCGGGCGAGCGCGACTGAACGCACCGACTTCCCGCTGTACTGGGAACACCAATCCGCTAAATAAAAAAGCCGCCCCCCGAAGGAGGCGGCTCGTTCACTCCCGAGGGAGGTCTGCTTAGTTCAGTACCGTAATGCGCGCTACCGACGTGCTGCCGTCGGCGAAGACGACGGTCACGAAGTAGAGTCCGTTGGCGAACTGCGTGGCGTCGATCTGGGCGCTATATACGCGAGCCACAACTTCACCTACGCTGTTCGTGAGGACTACGGCGGCGAGGTCGTCGCGTGTCGTTTCAACGTTGATTACCGAGTTGGTCGGGTTCGGGAACACGCGGATAGCGTTGAGTGAAGCCTCGTCCATACCCACACAGGCGTCAACTACGATCGTCGTAGTGGCACTGTTGGCACAGCCGTTGGCATCCGTGTAGCTGTAGGTAACCACGTGTGTTCCTACACCGGCCGTAGCGGGATCAAAGCTTGCGCCGGTCACCCCGTTGCCGCTAAAGGTTCCGCCAGCCGGAGCACCAGCAAGCGTTACCGCTGTGTAGTTAACACAGGTCGTGTCGCTGAAGGCGAGTACCGTTACCGCAGGCAGGTTGTTGACGACAATCGTCTTGCTTGTAGCCGCGCTCATACAGCCGTTGGCCGTAACCGTTACCGAGTACACCCCTGCGTTGGCTGCCGTAGCATTCGCAATCGTGACCGTGGCACCGGTGCCGCTGAAGTTCGGTCCGCTCCAAGTAAAGGTTGCGCCCGTTACCGAAGAGGTGGCGGTAAGCTGGATCGTTTCGCCTGCACAAAGTACCGAGTCAACTACCGTTACACTTGCGGCAGCAGGGGCTGACGGGTTTGCGATCGAGTAGGGACCAAAGGTTGCTGAACAGCCCGTGGCGTTGGTCGCCGTGAGGTTGTACACACCAGCTGGAACGTTGCTGAGGTTGGCCGTCGTGCCTACGCTTACGTTGGCGCTGTTGGTCCAGTTGTAGGTCAAGCCGGTTCCGTTCACGGTTACCCCTGAGATAGAACCGTTCGAAAGTCCGCAACCTGCGTTAGTGATCGTCGGAGTACCCGTCATGGTCGGAGCAGCGTCTACCGTTACCGTGAAGGTGGCGGTGTCGGCACAGCCTGCGACGTTGGTTCCGATTACCGTGTAGGTAGCCGTTGCCGTGGGGCTCAGCGTCAAGGTGTTGGTGGTCGTACCGTTGTTCCACACATAGGTGGCGGCGCCGGTGGCGGTGAGCGTAACGCTTTGACCGGCACATACCGTAGCCGTACCTGAAACGCTTACCGTCGGACGTGCTTCAACAACTACGGTTGCGGTGGTGCTGTTCGAGCAGCCGATTCCGTCGGTGATGGTCACCGTGTAGGTACCCGCTGTAGTCACGTTGATGCTCTGGGTGGTTGCACCCGTGCTCCACAAGTAGGTGAAGCCGGCCGGAGCGCTCAAGGTTGTCGATGAACCTTGGCACACAGTCAGCGAACCGGTTACCGCAGGAGCCGCAAGGCCACAAGCCACGTTGTTGGCAAAAGGCGCAGCCGAAAACGAGGCGCCCGTCAAGGCAACCGATCCCGCAGCAGGACGGTAGTCCGGAGCCGTGTAGTTGTAGGGAGTCGTCAGGATGTTGGCAGAGCTCACCAGCGAGTCGTTCGCATTGGTTGCAAAGAACGTCTTGATGTCAAACGAGGCACTAGTCTTGAAGAAACCGTTGTTTGGGCGGTAGCCGGCAAGAATGTTGTTCTTGAAGAGCAGGTTGCCGCTGGTCGCTTGAGCTTCGGTCGTGGCGCCGTCAATGAAGAGGCCCTTTTTGAAGTCCATGAAAATCGAGTTGTGGATCTTCATTTCGCTGTTGCGGCGCAGGCGCAGGGCGCGCTCGTGCTTGGGGTCAATCGTGGCGTTCACGTTGCCGCGAAGCGGGCCCACAGCCGTAACGTTTGAGAACGTAGCGGCGGTTTTGGGGTTGTTGGTTGAACCGCTGCCGTCGTTGTCGCACTCAAAACCTTCAGAGGTTGAACCCGAAGACTGATCGGCAATGGCTGGGTCGCGAACGATCAGAACGAATTGGTTTTGACCACGGTATCCGAAGTCGCAGTCCATGTCGTCATCTAGGCCGCGGTAGGCTACCAAGTGCTTACAGTTTACGGTTCCACCGAACCACTCAAATGAGTCATCGTTCGTGTACGAAGTCTGCACGTAGTCAATCACCGTGTTGCGGCCCACTGAACCCAACGTAAGGCCGTTGATTTCTTTGTCGATTTGGTAGGCGTAGCCACCGAATTCGATGCGAACGTACTTCAGCACACCGCTGTTGTCGTTGTCGTTGGGGGTTGCGCCGCCGCCGTACTCCGAATCAGCTGAAACGGGCAGTCCTTCGATGTTACCAATGCCAGCCGGCGTTCCAGCAGCGGCGTTGGCGGGAAGGTTGTTTTGGGCCTTACCCAAGATGATCAGGCCACCCCAGTCACCGATGGCGCGATTACCCACACCGCCGCTCGACGTAAACACGATCGGGGCCGTCTTCGTGCCGTTGGCGACGATTTTAGAACCTTTGGTGATGATGAGGGCCGAACCGGCTACCGTTTTGTTGCCGCGAACTACCGTTCCAGGCTCGATGGTCAAGGTCGCCCCGTTGTTCACATAAATTGGGCCGCTGATGAGGTAGGTGTTGTTGGCTGTCCACCGCGTGTCAACCGTAATGTTGGCAGCCACCGTTACCGTCGGAGCGGGGTAAATCGTGTTGGCCGGATCCCAGTTGGTCCACGAGTCGGTCCACATTGGTTCTGGAGCGGGGGCAAAGGCACCGCGGAACGACGTCGTCGTGAACTGCGGGAAGCCTTGGTCGTTGAAGTCAACGTTCGTCAACGCAAGCGATCCAGCGGCGGGACGGTAGTCCGGAGCCGTGTAGTTGTAGGGACTCACCAATAGGCCCGCAGCGCTAACCAGCGTGTCGTTCATGTTGTCACCAACCCACTTCTTTGAATTGAACGTAGCCGAAGTAGTTACGATTTTGTTCGAAGGCTGGCAGCCAGCGATGATGTTGTTGCGAAAGCGAAGAAGCTCTTCGGTTGCACGGGCTTCTGAAGCCGTTCCGTCGATGTGGATACCGCGCTTCCAGTCCATAAAGATCGAGTTGAGGATCTTCATTTCGCTGTTGCGGCGAAGGCGAAGGGCGCGCTCAAACTTGCTGTTGATCGTAGCTGAAGGGTTGCCGCGAAGGGGTCCAATAGCCGTGAAGTTCGAGAACATAGCGGCCGTCTTGGGCGTGTTCGTTGAACCGCTACCGTCGTTGTCGCACTCAAAACCTTCTGAAGTTGAACCTGAAGATTGGTCCGCGATGTTCGGATCGCGCACGATGAGGCCGAACTGAACTTTACCGCGGTATCCGAAGTCGCAGTCCATGTCGTCGTCCAAGCAACGGTAGGCCACTAAGTGCTTGGCGTTGACCGTTCCACCAAACCACTCAAACGCGTCGTCGTTGACAAACGAAGCTTGGAGGTAGTCGATTTCGGTACCGGCACCTACTGAGCCAAACGTGAAACCGTTGATTTCCTTATCGATTTGGTAGGCGTAGCCACCGAATTCGAGGCGAACGTACTTCAGCACGCCGCTGTTGTCGTTGTCGTCGGGGGTTGCGCCACCGCCGTATTCCGAGTTGGCCGAAACGGGCAACCCTTCGATGTTGCCGATGCCAGCAGGCGTTCCTGCAGCGGCATTGGCCGGAAGGTTGTTGGCCGCCTTACCTAACAGGACGATGCCGCCCCAGTCGCCAATTTGGCGGCTGCCTGGCGCAGCGCTCGAGGTAAACACGATAGGCGCAGAAGCCGTACCGGCAGCGATCAGTTTCGCACCTTTGGTAACGATGAGCGCTGAACCTGCGGTGGCTGCGTTTCCGCGGATCACCGTTCCAGGCTGAATCGTCAGTACCGCGTTGTTGGTTACGTAAATGGGACCCGACAAAAGGTACACGTTGTTCGAAGTCCAGGTCGTGTTGGCCGTGATGTTGGTCGCTACCGTAACGGTGGGCGCGGCATACACGGTGGTTTGCGGATCCCAGTTGGTCCAGCCGTTGGTCCACATGGGGGTCGGAGCTGGAGCAAAAGCGCCACGGTAGTCCGTGGGCTCAAACTTCCAGTTCACTTGGGCAAACGACGAGGTCGTTAGTGCCGCAGCAAGGAAGAGTAGGAATTTTTTCATGAGTAGGTTGACAATTTGCAGCAAACCTACCCGCCCAATACTACCTCAGTTTTACGGCATCGTTATACTTCGGTAACTCCAATGCAACGCCAATGTTAAGCGCTTAAAGCTGGTAGGTCAGACCAAAGGTCACGGTCGGTCCAAAGTTGGTCCGCCACATTTGGTCGTCGCCCGCCGACCACGTTTGGTTGGCGTCGATGTCGTTGTAGAAGATCAAGTCGGGCGCCAGCAGGTCGCGAGCTGTGAGCTTGAGACTCAGCTTTTTATTCACCTCCTGATTGAACGACAGGTCGAGGACGGCGCGTCCCTTTTCCCACACGCTGGGCTCTTGGCTTGAGCCAACGATAAAGATGCGGTCGCCCACTTGGTTGAACGCGGCGCTGATCGTGGTTCCCGATTCCTCGTTTTGGTACTGAATGCCCGCGTTGATCACATAGGGCGACTGGCCCTGAAGCGGACGCACAGAATCCGTGGCCGTCGCGGAATTCAACGTCACACGCGAACGAATCAAAGCGTAGTTGGCGAAGACCGTCAGCTTGCTCCAAACGGCGTGGTCGGCAGCGCCAAACAGGGTGCTGAGCAGCAGGCGCCCTTCGAGCTCGAGGCCGTAATCGACGGCCTTTGGAACATTCACGAACGTGTATTCGGTCACCACGTCTTCGCGCGTAGCCTGCTCGATCGGGTTGGTGAAGTTCTTGTAGAATCCCGTCACTGAAAGCACTTGGCCCTTGCCGGGGTACCACTCGTAGCGCGCGTCAAAGTTGTCGATCGTCGAACGAACCAACGACGGATTTCCCGTCACCACATAGCGGGTTTGGAAGTCGTAGAACGCGAAGGGCGCGAGTTCGCGGAATTCTGGGCGGTTCAGCGTGCGCGAGTACGACAGGCGCAGGTTTTGGGCGTCGTTCACGCTGTAAATGAAGTTGACTGAGGGCAAAAAGTCGAGCTTGGTGCTTTCAACCTGCACCGTGTCGTTGTTGTCGGTCTTCGAGTAGAGGTTTTGCTCGAAATTCTCGGCGCGAAATCCCCAGTTGATGCGGGTTTTTTCCATAATGCGCGTGTCGAACTGCACAAAACCATAGCTAAGCATCGCGTTGGCCAAGTACGAGTCTGAAGACTTGGTGCCTTCGCGCATCGAGAAGCCCGTGGTGGCGTTCATGTTGCCGTTCGCGAAAATGCCGTCGATCGGCTGGTTGAGCAGCGACTGGTCAAACGACATGAAGTTGGCCAGCACGTAGCCGAACTGGCGGGCCGTGTAGGAACGGTCGCGGTACTGTGCTCCGGCTCCCAGCTTGAGGTTGTTGCGAAGGCCAATCTTTATGAAATCCACTGGCATTTCAAACGTTGCTTGGCCGCTGGTGATTCCCTCGAGGTTGAGGCCATAGAATCGGCTGCCTGAATAGTCGGGGCCGACCGAAGTCGAGGTGATGCCGGCGCGCCACGCGGTGTCGGCCACGTCGGTGTCTCCGTAGTACAGCGTATTGCGCAGGTTGGGCACGCTGCGCGAAATTCCGCTGTAGGCGCCGAGCCACTGAAACTTGCCCTTGAACGACTCGAAGTAGTGTGATCCGTTCAGTTGGCTGCTCACAATCTGGTTGTTGGTAAACCAGCGCGCACTTTGGCGAATCACCTGATTGGGCGCGTCGATGGGCTGACGGGTTCCGTTGCGCATCAGTACTCGGTCTTGCGACGTGATGGAGTACAAGTTCTTCCAGCCAATCGTGGTATTGGGGCCCGCACTGTAGGTCAAGTTGGCGAGTGCGCCGGCGAGTGTGTTGACCACGTAGTTGTCGTCGAGCAGGTCGCTTTCCATCAGGGACGTTCCGGGCATGCCCACTTCGTTTTGCCATGACTGGCGGCGGGTCGTGTTGTACTGGTTACTTTGGTTGTAGGTCAGCGCATAAATAAACCCGAGGCGCTTCGTCGTGCCGAGTTCTTTGCTGCCGCCGCCGCTGTACTGCATCGAAATGGACGGAAGGAACATTTTATTCTGAAGGCCCCAGTCGTTTTGGAACTTGTTGGCCACTTGAACGCGCTCGGCAGACGACATTAAGAACATTTGGTTCGACGTCGGCATGCCCTTGGGCAGCGCACGCGCGCCGTTGTCTAGGCCCAACCAATCGGTCGAACTGCCTTGGTAGTCGAGGCGGTCCTTGAAGGTGGTGATGCTGTTGTAGCCCGTAGAAAAGCTAAACTCCTGAAACGCTTTACCCGGAAAGCTCTTGGTGTTTACTTGGATCACGCCGCCGGCGAATTCGCCCGGAAGCTCCGCAGAAGCCGTCTTCACAATAACTAGGTTGTCGAGCAGGGCCGCTGGGAATACGTCAAAGGCAAAGGCTTTGCGGTCCGACTCGGTCGAAGGCAGCGGGGCGCCATTGAGGTAGGCCGCGTTGTAGCGGTCGTTTAGTCCGCGCACAATAGCAAACTTGTTGTCTTGAATCGAGGCGCCTGAAACGCGCTTCAGCACGTCGCCCGTGTTGCGGTCGGGTGTGCGGCGAATGGTTTCTGACGAAATACCGTCTGAAACCGACGATAGCGATTTTTGCTGTATCAAAAGGGCGTTAACGTTTTCGCGCACCGCCGAGGCCGTAATCGTCACTTCGTCCAGGGATTCGCCTTTTGAAAGTTCCATGGTGATGTTAAGCGACGTCTCGCTTCCCGCGCGCACCACCACGCCCGTGATGGCTTTATTGCTGAATCCAAACGACTTTACGACGATCGTGTAGGTGCCGGGGGCCAAGCTCAAGCTGTAGAGTCCGTCAAAATTGGTCAGCGTCGTCAGCGACGTGCCCTCCACGAGAATTTGGGCGCCGGGCATCGTCTCGCCGGTGGATCCGTCCACAACGGTTCCGGTTAGTTTGGCGGACTGCGCCAGTGCGGCGGTGCTAAAAAGTAACGCCGACAGAATGAGAAGGAAACGGTTCATAACTCGAGGTGCTAAGGCAGAATGGTTCTGGGTGCAAAGCACGCACAAGCGCTTAACCTCAAGTTTACGGGTATGTTAGCCCGATGTTATCAAGCACAGGCTAACTAAGGTCCTTTAGCCAGTCTTCCAAGCGGTTGACGTCTTTTTGGTAGCTGTGCTTCCACATCCAGCGCGACAACCGGTAGGCCAACGGAATAATGGCCAGCGTGACGCCTAGTGCGGTGAGGAGGAGTTTGGGTTTCTGCAGCAGAACGGAGGCGTCGGGCTCTTGGGCGCCGATCGTTCCGCCTAAAAAGAAGCCGGTCATGGCGGCGACAGGGAACGCCACGCCGGCCCAGTAGTTTTGAAAGCGGTGCCAATCTTTGAAATCGGTTAGTAGGCCTTCGGCAAACTGCCTGAGGGGTTGGTCCATGCGAAGGCTGCGCATCCGGCGAATCAACGGAATCATGCGAAGCATCACGGCCATGTTAAAAAGCACGAGTACCCCAATTCCGCCGCGCAGTATCCATGAAGGAGTGATCGCCAGCACATAGAGATAGCCCAACGTGATTGCCAATGAAATGACCACCCCGGCATACTGCCGGCGAAGGGCGTCGCGTACTAACGGGGTCGGAAGTACCGTTGAAGGTGCCGCAGACGGTTGCTCCGTAGTCAACCGCGGAGCTTCGACCGACTTCCACGCGGCCTCGAGGTCGAATTCGCTTAAGGGTTCTTGAGCCATTGCTGAAGCTGTTTTTTGATTCGGTGTACTTTGACGTTCACATGGTTTGCGGTGATACCTAGCGTTTCGCTGATTTCTTCGGCGCGGAACCCCTCGAGGTGCAGCGCAATCAAGGCTCGGTCGGCCTCAGGGAGCCGCACCATGGCACGGTGCAGTCGCTCGGCTGCATCCTGTCGGGCCTCGGGCTCGTGACCGGGCTCCGGTCCAGCCTCTTGGGGCGCCGTACTAGGCCTACGGTACGCCTTGCGCTGCATGGTTAGCAGCGTGTTTAGGGCCACACGGTACAACCAGGTTGAAGCCTGCGCGTCGCCGCGGTACGCGGGCAACGCATGGTGCACCTGCAGGTAAATTTCTTGCCAGGCGTCGTCGGCATCCTCGGTTCGCGGGCAGTACAGCCGAACGAGCTTGTTCAGCAAGCCCCGATGGGACTGCATCAGCGACCAGGCGTCAATTGGCGCCGTACTACTTGCCGTTCCAGCCATCCCAGAATCCGCGTCGGGCGTCGGTTGCCGCATCAGCCGCGTCGTTCGTGCCCATCCACATACCAAAAATGAGCGCAATCAAAGCCAAGTGGGTATAAAGCCAAACTCGTTGCCAGCGTGGACGCTCGCCCCAAGGTTGATTGGGGTCAAAGGGATCAAAAGCGAGCGCAATGCCAATTTGGGCAATGGCGGTTCCTGGATCGCGTTGGCCAATGAGGTAGTAAAGGCCAAGTAGTACAAAAGCACCGTATAGGGCGCGTGAAATTTTGGAATTCATGCTTCATCAGTCGCTGGACGACCGCCGAAAATTACGGCGCCAAGCTTAGGCCCTGGAAATCAGCTCCCGAACTTCGCGCTGTATGGCCTGTTGGCGGTCGATGGCGTACCACTTGTGGAGCTCTTCATTGTACAAATGGGCGCGTTCCAGGTCGGACTTAATGCGCTGAACCAGCTCCTGGGCTTCGGCCGGCCTCGGACCCCAATCCGCCGTAACGCCAAACGACCTGTCGAGTTGAATCACCTTGGGAATGCTGCGTCCGCCATTCGTCAGAAACTGGTCCATCAGGTCCAAGTTTTCGTCGCGGTACAGCACCCGGGCTTCGATTCGCCCGTTGCTCGCGCGTGCCACTGCGGCCAATACCGGCATGCTTTGGGCGGCGTCACCGCACCACGTCTCGCTCAAAATCAGCCACTTCGTGCCGCTTTTGGCATTCAGCGCCGACGACTCGGTCTCTGCCTCAAGGCGCAATCGCTGGCTCAACCGCCGCACCCGCTGTTGGTTGATGCTGTAGTACGGAGCATAGGGATGGGCCTCGTCCACCACAGCCGAAAGCTGGTCGTCGAGGTAGGTTTGAATAGGTACGGCTCGGTTCCAGGCCTGTGCGAAGTCTTCTGGGGTCATGCTTGCCTTAACGCAATTCCTGTTCCTTCGTTCACCGCGGCCCGACATCGGCCAATTTGGCAGCGAACGGCGCTAAAAGCACGGAGCCCGCGCTATCTTTGCCGCCCTTGTTCGCTGCGGAATTTCTTGGAGCGAACGGCATCCTGGAGAGGTGTCCGAGTGGTTGAAGGAGCGCGCCTGGAAAGTGCGTATATGGGAAACTGTATCGCGGGTTCGAATCCCGCTCTCTCCGCAAGAACGACGCAAAACCCACGATTTAATCGTGGGTTTTTTGTTTTCGGGGCGACGCAAGCTCGCTTATCGGCGCCCCGAAAAACAAAACCCTTCGCGCCGAAGGCGCACCGGGTTTTGCGTCGTCTTGCAGGGGCTCCCCCAACGGGGATCACCCGACCGCAGGGAGGGTAATCCCGCTCTCTCCGCCAATAAATCAAGTGCCCGCGCCTCCTTGTGGAGGCGCGGGGTTTTTATGGTCCGTGTGATTGGACTCGATTACGAGAGCCGGCAGGCCGAATTGTATTCCCGTCAAAAAAAGGAAGTACGATTTGAAACCATTAACTTTAACCAAAACCTCAAACGATGAACCGAAACTTCTTGGCATTTATTGCAGTATTTTTACTCCTATCAGGATGCCAAAAGGTTCCTTTGGCCGACGTTGACGACCAAGCACTGGTGGTTCAAGAACTTGACCTTTTTGCTGGTCAGCTCGCTTCAAGCTTCCCTGCAGACAGTAATGAACTGAAGTCACTTCTTGCGGAGTACGTTTCAACCCATCCAGCCGTTTTTTTTGGAGCTACAGTCGCTGTACTCAACGCGAATGGTCAAGTTGAATACAGTCCCTATGTGTATCGACCAAATGGAAAAGACATAGTCCACAGTAATGGGTTGATGGATTCCACATATCAGATAAACGAACAAGCTTGGTTAAGAGATCCCATTGATCAAGGAATATCGGTTTGGACGGAACCCTATTTTGATGAAGGTGGCGGAAATATCTGGATGCAAACCAGGGCCGTACCAATCATACTTGGAGGAGTCGTTCGAGCGGTAGCAACGACGGATGTTCGGGTAAAGCGCCCCTGAGCCAACCTTACGTTGAACCACGTTCGCGTCACTTTGCCATCTTTATGGCCAAAGTTGTCATTTTCTTGAACTGTAGCGTGGAATAAAGACTATTCTCCGCCGCCAAAAATCTGCCCGGCCAACCACCGTCCGCCCAACGCCATCGGTAGGTAGGCCAATCCCAGATCAGCCCCGATAAACCACCACGGGCTGGGGATCATTTGAACCATCATAATTCCGCCCACGAGAAAGGCGACGCCAATAATCAGTACAGCCCGCAACGAACGCGTTGGCTGCCACCAGCTCGCTAAGAACGCGCCGACCAGCGTGCCCAAGGCGTGGGCCAACCACGGTAAGATAAAATGCTTCGGCTCCATCAGGGCGGCAGAGGCCTTCAACCCTGCTTCGGTGGTAAAATCCGCGCCAGCCGGCGGCGGAATAATTGCGCCGCTGATGCTCACGATCGCGCCGTTAACGAGGCTTCCGACAAATAGCGCAACGACGGTGAGCAGCACAAACTTGATGGTATTCATAGCCCTTAAGGTAGCACTTAGCACGTAACCGACCCCGGGAACAGCTTGTGGCTCCCGTCGCAGCCCGGCATCTTTTGGCTGTGCCCGCACACGCAATCGGTCATGCCCTTTCCGCGTAAAATCCGCGGCGTGAACTTCTCAATCCGCGCCGAAACCGTAGCCGACTGCTTGGCGGCCGTGAAAAACATGAGGTAGGCTCGCTGGCGCCCGGGGGTAAGCGCTTCAAACGCTTCACGCAGCCCTGGCGTAGCCTCGTAGGCCGCCTCGAGCTCGGGCGGAACCCCTAACTCGTTCGCCGGCTTGTCGACCCGCAGCCCCTGCTGCTCCGCCTTGATGGCCTCGAGCAGGTAATCCACCACATAGGGCGCCGCCGCCTCGGCCTCGGCCATCGACGTGAACTTCATCCAGCGTCCCTCGAGCGTGTTTTCGCCCGGCTTGGTCAACAAACCCTGGGGATCAGGAACCAGCGCGCCCTTCATCAGCGACAGCACAAAGTAGTTTTTGAATCCGCCCAGAATCGCAATATTCTTGCCCTCGTGGGTGTAGCAGGGTTGGCCCCACTTCACCTCTTCGACGAGCGGAGCCTCGAGCACCAGCGCGCGCAAAAACTGCAGTTCCTCGCGCCACTGCGCGGCCTCGGTCAAAAGCTGGTCTACCGCCGGATTCATGCCTTAAAATTACGGGCCCCGGGGCCAAGGCGACCAAAATTCCGCCTGAGGTTAATCGATAGTTAAATCCTATCAATCAACGCGGAATAAAATCAAACAAAGTGCTAGGTTTGGGGTTCTATTCATACTGTCTCACGTTACGACCAACCCGATTATGGACCATACTCAAAGCACGGGCAAGTGCCCATTCACCAGCGAGCGCACCAAGGCCGCGGCAGGTGGCGGAACCACCAACAAAGACTGGTGGCCCAACAGCATCAAGCTCAACATCTTGCGCCAGCACAGCGAGAAAGTCAACCCCATGGGTGCCGACTTTGACTACGCCAAAGAATTCATGACCCTCGACCTCGCGGCGGTGAAAAAGGACCTCGCGGCCCTGATGAGCGACTCACAGGACTGGTGGCCCGCCGACTACGGCCACTACGGACCCTTCTTCATTCGCATGGCCTGGCACAGCGCCGGTACCTACCGCATCAGCGACGGCCGCGGTGGCGCGGGCTCAGGCAGCCAGCGCTTCGCGCCCCTGAACAGCTGGCCCGACAACGGCAACCTCGACAAGGCGCGCTTGCTCCTTTGGCCCATCAAGCAGAAGTACGGCAAGAAGCTTTCGTGGGCCGACCTCATGATCCTCGCAGGCAACGTGGCCCTCGAGACCATGGGCTTTAAAACCTTTGGATTCGGTGGCGGACGCGCCGACATCTGGCAGCCCGAAGAAGACATCTACTGGGGTCAAGAGACCGAGTGGCTCGGCGACAAGCGTTATGAGGGCGACCGCGACTTGGAGAATCCGCTCGCGGCCGTGCAAATGGGCCTCATCTACGTCAACCCCCAGGGCCCCAACGGCAACCCTGATCCGATTGCTTCGGCCCGCGACGTGCGCGAAACCTTCGGCCGCATGGCGATGAACGACGAAGAGACCGTAGCCCTCGTGGCCGGCGGACACACGTTTGGCAAGATGCACGGCGCCGGCGACCCCGATTTGGTGGGCCGCGAGCCAGCCGGTGCTCCGATGGAAGAAATGAGCCAGGGCTGGAAGAACGCCCACGGCAAAGGCCATTCCGAAGACACGACGACCAGCGGCCTTGAGGGCGCCTGGACGACTACGCCGACGAAGTGGAGCAACAACTACTTTGAGAACCTATTCGGCTTTGAGTGGGAACTCACCAAGAGCCCCGCGGGCGCTTGGCAATGGAAGCCCAAGGGCGACGCCGGTGCCGGTACGGTGCCCGACGCCCACGTGGCCGGCAAGGGGCACCAGCCGGTGATGACCACCGCCGACTTGGCGCTGCGTTTTGACCCGGCCTACGAGAAAATTTCGCGCCGCTTCTACGAGAACCCAGACGAGTTCGCTGACGCGTTCGCCCGCGCGTGGTTCAAGCTGACCCACCGAGACATGGGTCCGCGCCACCGCTACCTGGGTGCGGAGGTTCCGGCTGAGGTGCTGATCTGGCAAGACCCGATCCCCGCAGTGGACTACCTGACCGTGAGCGACGCCGACGTGGCTGCCCTCAAGGGCAAGCTGCTGGCTTCGGGGCTGAGCGTGGCCGAACTGGTTACGACGGCTTGGGCTTCGGCTTCGACGTTCCGCGGCAGCGACCTGCGCGGCGGTTCGAACGGCGGCCGACTTCGCCTTGCGCCCCAGAAGTACTGGGCAGCGAACCACCCGACGCAGCTGCACAAGGTGCTCGACGTGCTCGAAGGCATTCAGAAAGAGTTCAATGCTGCCGGCGCCGCCAAGGTGTCGATGGCCGACCTCATCGTGCTCGGCGGCGTGGCAGCCATCGAAAAGGCCGCCAAGGACGCGGGCCGCGACGTGAAGGTTCCGTTCACGCCCGGACGCGCCGACGCGACCCAGGAGCACACCGACGTGGATTCGTTTGCCGTCCTCGAGCCGCTGGCCGACGGATTCCGCAACTACCACAAGGGCTACAACGGCGCCATGGGCGAGCACCTGCTGGTCGACAAGGCCCAGCTGCTTGGCTTGACGGCTCCCGAGATGACCGCGCTCGTGGGCGGAATGCGCGCCCTCGGCGCGACGTGGGACGGCAGCGCCACCGGCGTGCTCACCACCCGCCCGGGCAAGCTGACCAACGACTTCTTTGTGAACCTGCTCGATCTGGGCACGGAATGGAAGTCGACCAACCCGCACCAAGACCACTTTGAGGGTCGCGACCGCAAGACCGGCGCCGTCAAGTGGACCGGCACCCGTGCCGACCTGGTGTTTGGTTCGAATTCAGAGCTGCGCGCCCTCGCCGAGGTCTACGCCAGCGCCGACGGAGCCGACAAGTTCGTCCACGATTTCGTGGCGGCTTGGGCCAAGGTGATGGACGCCGACCGCGCTTAAGTTGTGTGAAATCCGGATATAACCGGATCAATGAAGAAGGGCCCCTCGCGGGGCCCTTTTTTCGTTAAAACCAGACGGTGTAGCTCGCGACGCCCCAGGGTGCGACTTTGCCCAATCCGCGCGTGGGGTAGCTGTCGTTGGCGCTGTAGAAGAGCCGCGATTCGAGGCGAAGCAGCCCGTGGTCCACGTGCTTGGCGAGCCCCAGCGAGGCAGAGGCTGTGCGGAAGCCCGGGTAGCCGCGCTGGTAGGCGACCACGGCGTTCTTGGGGTCGCGCAGGTACTCCAGGCGCCCTGAAGCACGCCAGTTTTTTGCCAGAGTGCGTTCCGCGATGAGGTTGGCTTGGGCCCACCAGGCTGCGCCCGAGGCGGTGACCTGGCGCCCAAGGTAGGCGTCGGCGGTGGTCCGCCAGCGGGTCCCAATTTGGCGAACGACGTAGGCGTCGGCAAACGTGCGCAACCCGACCTCGCCCGACGGCGTGACTTCGCGGCCGGCAAACAGGTTTCCGTTGATCAAGGTTTGGGCGTTGGGTCGGTACTCCGTTTGCAGCACCGCCGCGGGACCGCGCACCTGGTCGCTCACCTGCTGCCATCCGTTCACCAAATAAGCGTACCAGTTCCACTTGGCGCTAGCGAGGTAGCTCAGCTTGACGCCGCTCAGGTAGTAGGGAACGTATTCGGCCGCCATCGACCGCGTGTACATCAAATGGTCTTTTGAAATGGCGCTCTCGTTGGTGAACGGCGAACCGAGAATTCCGGCGTCGACCCAAATTTCGCGGCGGTTTTTGAGGCGGAATCCTGCGCTCGCTTCGACCAGCTTGGGGTCGCCGGGAGCGTAGTTGGCGTCCATGTAGGTTCCCCAGCCCGGCATTATTCGGGCGCGGACCCGGTCTGATTGGTAGCGAAGGTCGAGCGCAGCCAAGTTGACGTTGACCTCGCCGATTCGGGCCGAGCTCACCATGTAGGGCATGCTGCCCGCGGTGCGCGGACCAAGTCCCACGTAGGTGTCGAGGTAGCCCGAAATATGGACTTTGTCTAGGCGAACGCCCGACGTGCTGTCGGCAAAGCCGGGATTGACGATTTGGGCCTGTGCCGCAGCAGAAAGCAGCGACAGCGCCGCAAGCAGGAGTTTATTCTTCATGAAGCTCCGAGTGAACAGCGGGCGCCTGGTCGTATGCCTCAGGGTGGCTAATCTGGCCGCCGAGGTAGCCAACGCGCATTCCGCCCAGCGAAACCACTGAGGCGTAGATCAACACGATCCACGCGAGGAGCTTGGCCTTGGCGTGGTTCAGTAGCAGCAAGGCAAACCCGACGAGGGCAACCGCCGCGAGCGACCAAATGCCAATCATAAATCCTTCGGCGGCTTCTTCGTGGTCGTGAATGAGTTCGTGCGAAAATCCGCCAACCGCTTCAAGCGCTTCTTCGGCCTCTTCACCAGTGGCCCCGGCGGCGAAGGCTGTGAGGATACCGGCAAAAATGGTCGCATAGCCCAGCAGTTGGGACGGTCGCGAGTTCCAGAAGGTTCCGATTTTAAGGCTGAGGGCGCCAAAGAGCAGGGCCGCCACGGGGGCGTGCACTAAAATGATGTGGAGGTGGGTAGGATTCATCGCTTAAAGTTAGTCAAGGTTCTCGTGGGTCCCGCCCTCGAGCCAATCGGCATTTAGGCCCAAGGTTCTAAGCAATTCAGCGCCCTCGATGCTTCGCCCCCCGCCACTACCGCACACGACTGCTATCACTTGGTGCCTCGGAATTTCGATCTGACGTTCCAAAAGTTCGGCTAGGGGAATGTGCAGCGATCCGGGAATGTACGCCTTTTGCCGCTCCTCGGCGGTTCGAACGTCGACCACCGTGTAGGCGATGGGATGGGATTGGTAATCAGTTTTTGTGATCACGTTGCTGGTTTTTTTGGCATGCGCACCGCCACGGCGAGGCCACTGGCCAAGGTGAGGGCCGCCACCGTCAGTATGCCGATTTCGGCGGCGAAGTACTGCGCGAGGAGGCCCACCAGGACCGCACCCAGCGCATACCCCAAGTCGCGCCAAAACCGAAAAATCCCGAGGGCCGTAGCGCGGTCCGACGGGTGGGTCCACTGCGCCACGCCACTCAAAAAAGTGGGGTAGACCAAGGCGGTACCGAGCCCGAGCAGGCCCGAAGCAAGCACCCAGTGTTCCGGCTGGCGAAGCCACGGCAAGGTGGCCAACGCGAGGGCCTGAACGACCATGCCGAGCGCAATGAGGTTCCGCGCGGAATACCGGTCAGCCAAGGGCCCCGTCGCCAGCTGGGCCACGCCCCAAACAGCTGGGTAGATGGCCGCGATTTGCCCAATTTGGCGAAGGTCAAATCCCTTGCTCCACAGCAGCGCGGGCACAAAGCCCCAGACCAGGGCGTCGTTGAGGTTGTTGACGAGGCCGGCCTGCGAAATGCTGCTCAGCGCAGGGTGCTTCCAGGTGGCCTGGGCAAACGGGCAGCACAGTCGCTCCATGCTTGATACAGCCGCGGCCTGCGCAACGTGGTGCTCGGTTTGGCGCACGGCGGTGAAGCTGAGCACGGTGCCCAGTACGGCCACGGCGCCGCCGACCGCAAAAATTTGGGAACCAAGGCCGTAGCGTTGGGCGGCCCAGCCCGTGGCGCCTGCGGCGATCGCGACGGCGAGGTAGCCGGCGAATTCGTTGAGGCCCATGGCGAGTCCGCGCTGGCGGTCGTCGACCAAGTCCATCTTCATGACCACCGTACTGCTCCACGCTAGGCCTTGATTTAGGCCCAGCAGCGCATTGGCGGCCACGATCCAACCCCAGTTCGGCGCCCAGCCGAGCATCCAGGGCACGGGCAGGGCGAGCAGCCAGCCGAGCCGCAGCACCCACCGGCGTCCGTAGCGCGGAGCCAGCCACGCCGTGGCGATGTTGGCGAGGGCTTTCGCCACCCCAAAGGCCACTAAAAACTGCAGTACGACCGACGCACTCGTCAGCCCAAAGCGCGTTTCGGCCAGTGGCCCGAGCACACTTCGTTCCATGCCGACCATGGCGCCCACGAGGGCGTTCACCAAGACCAGCAGGCTGAATTGCCCAAGGTTTTCGCGAAGGCCGAGTCGGAGCGGGGTCATGCTGCAAACCACGCGCTTGTGCCCGGCCTGTGCCTTGACGATCGTTAAGTTCGGCGGGCGCGGATGCGGCTCAAGCTTTCGGGGGTGATGCCGAGGTAGCTGGCAAGGTGCTTGAGCGGAACGTGCTGCAGGAGTTCGGGTTCCTCGACCACAAGCCGAGCGTAGCGCGCAGCGGGGCTAAGCGTTTGTATGCGTTCCAAGCGTTTAATTTGGCGGACGTAGTCCTGCTCGATGAGCTTATAAAAACCGCGCTCGAGGCTGCGGTGGGCGTCGAAGGCGGCAAAAAGTGCGGCGGTAGGCATCGCCACAAGGGTTCCGTTTTCAAGGCATTCGATGCCTTTTTCTACCGGACTTTGGTCAAACAAACTCTCGCCCCGTGCGGCGAAGCCGCCCGCCAACACCACGCGTTCCGTAACGTCGTGGCCTTGAGCGACGCTGTGGATGCGCACCGATCCTTCGGCCACAAAATAGAGGGTCCGGCAGGGTTGTCCTATGGCCTGGATCACCTCGCCTCGGGCCATGGGCTGCGTGCGCGCTAAGCTGACCAGCGCGTGCTCCGCGTCGGCATCGAGCGGGTAGCGTTGGCTCCAAGCGGTTACGGCACTGCGAATCATAGGCATGCCTAAATGTACTGTGCTAACGGCCGAGGGTGCTCCAGACTTCCGCGAAAAGGAGTCCGCTACCGCCGCCGTAGTGGGCCACGACCGGAACCGGAGGCCGAAGGGCTTCCGCCGCCGTCTTGAGCGCAGATTCCTGCTCCGGCGCGAGGCCTGCGCCCAAGAGCAGCACGTCGAACCTGGCCGTCTCGGTGCGCAGCATCGCCAGCGCCTCCTCAGCGCAGTTCAGCACCGTGGGCATCCAGCCTTCTTGGCTGCGGAGCAGACGCTCCACCACCGTCATGACGTCGGGGTTGGTGCCCACGGCGAGGATGCGCGCCATGATTGGTTAGGATTGAACGGCCGCCGTAAACTTGGCGAGCAGGTCGTCGAGTTCGGCACGGAGTTCGGCGTCGACCAACCCGTGTTCCGCGTGAAACGTTTCGTTGAATCGGGGCAGGGCCATGTGCCCGGCAACCAGCGCGCCGTGGCGAGGGAAGCGGTCCACCGCCGTCTGCAGCACGGTTAGACCTCCGCGCGGACCCGGTGCGGCCGAAAGCAGTACGGTAGGTTTGCCGTCCAGCATTTTAAGCGTGTGGCGCGAGGCCCAGTCAAATAGGTTTTTGAACCCGGCGGTGTACGAACCGTTGTATTCGGCAAACGAAATCACCGCGGCGTCGGCTGCGGTGAGCTCGGCGACAAACCGACCCACGGCTTCAGGGATTCCGTGGTCCTTTTCGCGTTCCACCGTGTACACCGGCAGGTCGTAGTCGTTTAAATCGAGTACGCGGACCGACGCGGCGCCCGGCAACTGGCGGGCGACAAATTCCGCCCACTGGCGGTTGATGGAAGTGCGGCTGTAGGATGCGCCGAAGGCTACGATGTTCATGGGAGCAAAGGTACGGCGTTTTATGTGTTTAAACACGTTAAACAACTACCAGCCGTAGCTCACGCCCAGGCGAAGCATCCTTGGCCCGATAACCCTCCATCCCGCCGGGTGAAGAGACGCCAGGGCGGTGGACCCCGTCAAGTTGCTTCCGTCGAGCTGAATGCGCCACTTTTTGGCCGGCTCCACAAAAATGCCGCCGTGCACGAGGGTCCGAGGCGCAAGGTCAAGTCCGCGCCCGGATTCCGATCGACCCACATACTGAAGGTTGGTCACGCAGCCCCACTTACCCCAGCGCGCTTCAGATCGCAGGTTGCCTTGAAGCATCGGAGTGTAGGGAATCGGGTCGCCCACCGCCACGTCGCGCCAAACGTCGGTAGACGCCTTAAATGCTTTGGTAAACGCTGAGTACATAAAGCTGCCCTGGGCGATGTGGCTGAGGCGAACGGCGCCCAGATTGTGGTCGATTTGCCCCAAACCTTCTAGGCCCAGAATCCGTGCGGCTCCGGCATTGAACAAGTCGCCGGTTCCCGAACCGCCCGACGCGGCCATGTCGCTGCCGAGCATGTTCTGGTAGTAGGTCGCGAAGGCGGTAGTCGACCAGCGGGCACGTCCTCGGCTCGTTTGAACGCCTAGTTCACCATTGACGCTTTGTTCGGCCTTGACGTTGGGATCGGTAGGTGCTGCGGCAAATCCCCGGTGGACGCTTGCAAACAGCAGCTGGTTTTGGCGTTCTCGCTGCACGCGAAGGCCAGGAAGGGCCACAGTGGATTGCGCGCGGGCCGTATTCGGGGCAACCGCTCTGAGCGAGTCGACACCGCCCCACTTTTGGCTTGAGGACCAAATGGATTCGATTCGCAGCCCGGGTACCCAGGTCCAAGCGCCGGAGCGGAAGCTGCCTTCAGCGTAGCCTGACGCCGCGATGATGCTGTTGCGGTCGTTGCCGGCTGAACCAGGAGTCCCTGACCCAGAGCGGGACATGCTGCCGTTGGCCACTCGGTACACGTCGTTGTGCTGAAGCCGGTCCATGTAGTCCTGGTGCAGCCGCACGCCAAAACGCACTTCATTTCGTCCGTTCAAATTCCGCCTGCCGTGGGATTGCACACCGAATGCGCCGAATTGGCGGTTGTTGGCCCGCACTTCGGCCGTGCCCAAGGCGTCTGACGCAAGAGTGAACATTCGGTAGAGTTCGGTACTTGGGTTGGCCAACGCGTTCGAAAGCGAAATTTTACTCGCCCCGTCGGGAGTAAGGGATTCCAGTTTATACCAGTTTCGCCCAAAGTACTGAGCGTATGCCGTGGTACTAAGGCTCGCTCGCCGTCCGGTCCACAGGTGGCGCACCCAGGCCTGACCAAAGCGCGACGTCATTCGGTCCTTTTGGGCCAAGGCATACTGCCGGTAGGGCGTCAAAGCAAAGTCCGCTTCGGTA
Source organism: Bacteroidota bacterium (assembly GCA_041158165.1). Taxonomy (GTDB): domain Bacteria; phylum Bacteroidota; class Bacteroidia; order Flavobacteriales; family Schleiferiaceae; genus TMED14. The sequence continues at coordinate 11,749 of JBEBBW010000014.1, read as the reverse complement.
AGGCCAAGGTAGGACTGCGGTGAGTCTTCGATTTTCCCCATAGCCTTGCATAACAGCTTATTGCGCGAATTCAGACGGAATTGGGTCTTGAACACCAGCTCATTAAAGTCAAAACCCGTCTGGCCGCCGCCGTCCATTTGGCGGAATCCGTTCGAGTGCTGGCGCAGCCATTCGAGGGAAGCGGACTTTTTCGTTCCGCCCACCGAAACCAAGCTGTGGGCAAAGGCGGTACCGTACGAACCCAAGGCGGTGCGGAACTTGAGGCGCTGGTCCACGTCGGTCGCGTTCGACGTGAAGTTGATGGCACCCCCAGTGGTCTGCGGGCCCGCGGCGATTTGGCTAGACCCCTTGGCGACGTCCATTCCCGCCATGCGCGCCAGGCTAGGTTGGTAGTACGCGGCCGGCGAACTGTAGGCAGCCGGGGCCGTCAGCACCCCATCTTCCATCAGCACGATTCGGCTGCTTCGCTCGGTGCCGGTGCCTCGAATGCCCCAGTTGATGCGCAGCCCAAAACCGTCTTCGTCGCGGGCAACAAGGCCCGGAACCGTGGCGGCCAATTCGTTGGGGTTCACCGACTGCAGCTGGCGGAGCACCCTCGCCTCGACGCGAACGCCGCTGCCCAAATCGCTGGCCTTCTGGTCAAATCCAAAAGCAGAACTTGCCTGAATTTCAACGACGTGCAGGCTGTCGCGCTGAGTTGAATCTGCCGGAATAATAATGGCTGCCAGCCCAAGTAGTGCACCGATCATATTTAGAATGATTTTAAATAGGCTGCAAACCTACAACGCAACCTGCGCCGAAAGCAACACTATTTAGAATTATTCTAGATTAAATTTCCGCTTCAACGAAAGCCTCGTTGACAGCCAGTTACTAGCCACTAGTAACTAGCTATTTAGCTCAGCCCCTCGATTCGCCCCGCGCCGTCAATCGTCATGTGTTCGGCCGCAGGAACCTCAGGCAAGCCCGGCATGCGCAGCATGTCGCCCAGCAGCGGAACAATGAATCCCGCGCCGGCGCTGACTTCCAAGCCGCGCACCGTCACGTTAAATCCGCTCGGGCGACCGAGGATTTTCTCGTTGTCCGTGAATGACTTTTGGGTCTTGGCCATGCACACGGGCAGTTCGCCCAGGCCGATTTCGCCCATGCGCTTGATGGCGGCTTTGGCTGCGGGCGCAATAACGACGTCGTCGGCCCCGTAGATCTTCGTCGCAATCTTTTGGATTTTGACCTCCATCGGGTCGCTGAGCTCATAGGTAAACTTGGGCTGAACGGGACCTTTCGACACGGCAACCACGGCGCGCGCGAGGTGCTCGGTGCCGGCTCCTCCGTGGGCCCAGCCTTCGCTCAGCACGGCTTCGACGCCGTAGGCCGCCGCAGCGCTGCGAATGGCATCGTGTTCCGCGGGCGTGTCGGCTGCAAACGCGTTGATTGCCACCACTACCGGCAACCCAAACGACTGCAGGTTTTCGATGTGCTTGGCCAGATTGGCGCTGCCGCGCACGACCGCTTCGGGGTTGGGGGTGCCGAGGTCGGTTAAGGCCACGCCGCCGTGGTACTTCAGGGCGCGCACCGTAGCCACGAGCACCGCCACCGACGGCTTGAGTCCGCCCGCCCGGCTTTTGAGGTTCAAGAACTTCTCGGCGCCGAGGTCGGCACCAAAACCGGCTTCGGTGACCACCCAGTCTGCGTAGCCAAGGGCCATGCGCGTGGCAATCAGGCTGTTGGTTCCCTGGGCAATGTTGGCAAAGGGTCCGCCGTGCAAAATCGCCGGATTGCCCTCGAGCGTCTGCACCAGGTTGGGCTTGATCGCGTCGCGCATCAAAATGGCCATCGCGTCGGGCGCCTTGAGGTCGCGCGCAAAGACGGGCTGGCGGTCCCAGGTGTCACCGATGTAGATGCGGTTGAAGCGCTCGCGCAGGTCGTCGAGGTCGCGGCTCATGCACAAAATCGCCATGACTTCTGAGGCCGCCGTGATGTTGAATCCGCTTTCACGCGGAACCCCGCCCGCCTTGCCGCCCAGCCCGATCACCAGGTTTCGCAGCGCGCGGTCGTTCATGTCCATCACGCGCTTCCAGACAATGCTGCGCGGATCCAGTCCAACCCGATTTTTGCGCTGCAGGTCGTTGTCAATCAGCGCTGCCAAGAGGTTATTGGCCTTCTCGACCGCCGAAAAGTCGCCGGTGAAGTGCAGGTTGATGTCGTCCATCGGAATCACCTGCGACTTGCCGCCCCCGGCGGCTCCGCCCTTGATGCCAAACACGGGACCGAGCGACGGTTCGCGAAGTGCCGCAGCCGCCCGAGCGCCGATGCGGTTCAGCCCGTCGGTCAACCCCACGGTCACTGTTGTTTTGCCTTCGCCGGCCGGCGTGGGGCTGATGGCCGTCACCAGCACCAGCTGGCCTTTGGGGTCGCGCAGGGCCTCGAGCGGAATTTTCGCCTTGGTCTTGCCGTAGGGCTCAAGGGATTCCGGATTCAATCCCAACTTTTCGGCGATACGCGAAATGGGCTGGGGCGAAACGGAACGGGCAATTTCTAAGTCAGTCATAACGGGTTACTGGTTGCTAGTTACTGGTTTTGTGGGCGAATACGTGCACAAAGGCCGACATGCCCCGGTGGTACGGACCTTCGTCGAGTTCGCGTTCCACCACCTCGGCCACCTCGTAGTTCCACCCGGGACCGAGCTCGTTCTTGAGGCCATCGACGGTGTACAGCATGCTGGGTTCTTGGGGTCCGCCGGTGCGGTAGTCCAGCTGCTTGGGGTGGTAGCCCACCAGCTGCAGCCATCCGCCGGGCTTCAGCGCACCGCGAAGTTGGCCGTTTACCTTGGCGCGCAGCGGCGCAGGCAGGTGGCCAAAAATCGAGACGATTCCGTCCCAAACCTCCGAATCAAAAGAATACGTGCTGAGGTCCGCCTCCAGCAGGTGAATGGATACTCCGCGCGCGGCGGCAAGTTCTGCGGCGCGTCCGAGGCCGACGGCACTGTAATCCAAAACGGTCACATCGTACCCCAGGCTAGCGAGGTAAACTGCATTGCGTCCTTGCCCCTCGGCCAGGCAAAGAATGCGGCCGCGCCCTGGTGCGGCAACCTGTTCTCGAACCGAAACGTGCGCGTCGGTGCCGTAGGCAAACTCGGCTTCAGCAAACCGTTGGTCCCAATGTTCTTTCATGAAGTAAACGTACTCCAGGATCGTCACTGGACCTGTGCCAAAAGTTCCACAAATGGACCGATATTTGTGCACCCTAATTCGCCATGTACCGTTTCGTACAAAAACATCGCTGGATTCCGTCGCTGCACCTGCTCGGTGTGGCTGTTTGGATTTTGCTGGGAACGGTACTTGCTGGGTTTGCCCACGAAGCTCAAGTTCAGCCTATTGGGGTATCCATTGTCACGGATTTTGCCGGCGACGATTTGCAGCGACTGGTCGGAGGCAAGGAGCTCGCAGACGAGGTTGAGGTTCAAAATGAAGCCGACGATTCCGAAGGCTCCAGTAATCCGTTTCAACTCTCGTCGGTAGAGCCGGGAAGCGCTCAGCCAGTGCGCTTTACACGGGAATTGGCGTACCACAGCAACCGCGAAGGCCGCCCAAAGCCCGCACAGTTTCCGCAGCCCAAACGATTATTCATCGAGTACGAAGTATTTCGAATTTAAACCTAGCCCCGTTTTGCTCGCTCCGTTCAGGAGCCTTGTTTAACTCGGTGAAATTTAAATTCTTAACGTACGCACATGAAAAATTACGTGCCTAAAGACGGCCTCGCAGGCCTGAAGGCGCATGCTTCCAACGACCTGGTTTCAGGATTTCTCGTCTTTTTAATTGCCTTGCCGTTGTGCCTCGGAATCTCGATGGCCAGTGGTTTTCCGCCCTTCGCGGGCATCATTACCGCCATGGTGGGCGGACTCCTGGTGAGCCCGATCATGGGTTCTCGGCTGTCGATTAAGGGCCCGGCCGCGGGCCTCATTTCAATCGCCGTGGCCGCAGTGGCCGAGCTCGGCAACGGCGACATGGCAGCCGGCTACCGCTATGCCCTCGCGGTTGTGGCAATTACCGGTGTGGTTCAGGTTGGCTTTGCGCTCCTCAAGCTGGGTCGCTACGTCGATTTCTTCCCCACGTCGGCCGTTCACGGCATGCTCGCCGCCATCGGCATCATCATCATTGCGAAGCAGCTACCGGTGCTGCTTGGCGCGACACCCGAGGCCAAATCGCCCATTGGACTGCTTCTGGAGTTGCCCCAACTGATTCAGCGCGCCGACAGCCACGACGCCATCGTTGGGTTGGCCAGCTTGGCGCTGCTCTTCGGCTACGCGTGGTTGCCGTTTAAAAAGTTTAAAGCGGCGGTTCCCCCACAAGTGGTTGTACTCGTTTTAGGCATTGGCCTCGGAGCTTACTTCGTGCTGGATCCTAAATTTCTCGTGCACCTTCCGGAATCCTTCTCTGCCGGATTCGTAGCGCCCGACTTCGGGCTGATCGGCTCGGCCGCGACCTGGAAGTACGTGCTCATGTTTGCCTTAGTAGGCAGCCTCGAGTCGCTGCTAACGGTTAAGGCGGTGGACGGTCTTGATCCGTACCGCCGCAAGTCAGACACTAACCGCGACCTACTGGCCGTGGGCATTGGCAACAGCGTCGCAGGGTTGCTTGGCGGACTTCCCATGATTGCCGAAGTGGTGCGTTCCAGCGCCAACGTTTCGAACGGCGCCAAAACGCGCTGGTCTAATTTTTACCACGGACTGGCCTTGCTGCTCTTTGTCGCGTTGCTTCCCGGACTGCTTCAACTGATTCCGCTCAGCGCGCTCGCCGCGATGCTGATTTTCACCGGCTACCGCTTGGCGAATCCCAAGCTGTTCCGAAGCACGTTTCAGATTGGCTGGGACCAGCTCACGGTGTTTTTGGTGACCATTGTGCTCACGCTGGCCGAGGACCTTTTGGTCGGAATTTTTGCGGGCATCGCCGTAGAGTTGCTGCTGCAGGTATTTAGCCTAAAGGGTAAATTTCGACAGGTCACGAAAGCACAAATCCATACGGAGCATGCCGAAGACGGAGCGCACGTTGAACTCGAAGGAGCCTTCTCTTTTGCCAACATCATCCGGCTGGGTAAAACGCTTGAACCGCTTAAAACGGCTCCGAAGGCGGTGGTCGATGCTCGAAAGGCCAAAATGCTGGATCACAGCACGATGGAGTTGCTTCATGCGGTGCAGCACGACGCAAAAAAGACCAACAGGCACGTTGAGGTGCTCTACCCAGATAACGCCAAAGTGCTCGGTAAGCACGAATTATCGACCCGAATTGTGAAGAAAAAATGAGCATCAGAAAAGCGAGAATTACCCTGGCTGCGGCTGGGGTGGTTTTCGGGTTCGGCCTGGCTTCCGGCCAAGGAATGCGAACCGCGCTCAACGCCTCAGGTAGCGAATACCTTCAGTGGACCTTGCTCAACCAAGTATGGGTCCGCGCCAACCAAAGCAATCCAGGCTCGGCGGTCAACGCAACGCCCAAAGATTGGACAACCGACATCGGACTGCGCCGCACCCGCATGCAGTTGTTCGGCCAAATTGCGCCACGGGTATTTTTCTATACTCAGTTGGGAATGAACAACGTGAACGCGCTTTCGCTGGGCAACGGAGGGAACCGCAAAAACCAGTTTTTCATTCACGACGCGGTGATGGAACGCCGGCTTTCGGCCAAAAATCAGCTCAAGGTTGGGGGTGGCTTGACCATTTTAAACGGATTAAGTCGCTTTAGCCAACCCTCCATCGGCACGATTGCCACCCTAGATGTGCCTGTTTTTGCTCAGGCAACCGTGGACCAAACGGACCAGTTTTCGCGCAAGCTCAGCGTGTATGCCCGAGGCCAGATTGCGCGCTTGGACTACCGTGTCGCGGTAACCACGCCGTTTGCCTACGCCTCGTCGGGTGCAGCCACTGGAATTTCGGCGCATTCTACGTTTAACCCACAGGCGGCAACGAAGCAGCTCCAAGGGTTTTTCGTGTGGAATTTCGCAGAAAAGGAGCCCCACACGACGCCCTACATGACGGGCACCTACGTGGGGAGCAAGCGCATTTTGAACCTAGAGCTTGGGGCCATCCACCAAGCGAACGCGATGTGGTCCCTCCAAGCAGGCGATACCGTACTTCACCCGCTGGATTTGGCGTCTATTGCGGTGTTTGCCGAACAACCCTACGGCAGCCGTCGCGCAGCATTCTCGGGCTATTTCGGCTATTTCAAGACCAACTATGGCCCCGGTTACCTGCGTACCAACGGTAACATGAACCCTGCAAACAGTTCCGTGAATCCGGCGGCTTCGCTCGGCGGCTACGGCAACGCATACCCCATGTTTTCTACTGGCAGTTCGTGGTACGGTCAGGCGGCTTGGGTTAGCCCCGACCGAGGTTCCGAGCGAATTCGGGTGCAGCCGTATGGGTCGGCTCGGGTTGCGCACTCCTACCGTCTGGAACGCCCCATGTGGATTACCAACCTCGGTGTCAATTTTCTTGAGCAAGGGCATCGCAGCAAGCTAAGCCTGGACTGGGGCACCCGTCCAGTATACGGCGGTACAACGCCAGACGGCCTCTGGCAGTCAACCGGTCGCCGCAATGAGTTTACGCTCCAGTATCAAGTATTTATTCCGTAATTATGAGTCGGTTTGACCGCCACCACGTGCTTCACGAACTGAAGCACTACTTGCCTGCACAAGCGCCGCTCAAAGACTTTGTGCACCACAATACGCTCCATGCGTTCCAGCACGATACGTTTTTTGTCGGACTGAAAAAAGCCAACGAGCTGTTCGGCTACAAAACCACCTTGCCCCTGTGGGAATACCGCCAGCGATTTGCCCAAGGCCTTATCGCTCAAGGCGCCATCGATTGGGTACTCCGCGATTATTCGAACGCAGATCGAACGAAGTGGGAGCAAAAAATGCACGTTGCTACGTTTAACGAGGAACACTACGAGCGGATTGGCCAGCTTCGCGGAACCTGGAAGCGCAGCCAAGGCGTGGATTTGGACGCGTTGGTGCATCCAACACTCTTTCGGCTAATTAACAGCTACTTAGATCAGGGAATTGCGATGTGGAACTTCCCGGAATCTCGCGCAAAATCCTTTCGGGATGCGGTAGCCCAACTTGAAGCATCTTCGGTACTGAGCCTATTTCGGCGCAAGGAAGCGCGTGCAGCCCTGATGGATCCGCAGGTCCAACTAGACGACCTTTTAGCCAAAATCGTCGGTGACGAGTCCCTATTTGAGCACTACCTATTTGACCAGCAGTTTGCACACCAAGGTTGGTCTGGGATGGTTGCCACCATCGAAGACTTGCCCCAGAGCATTCTCGATCAGCGGCCGATACGGCTCGAAGACTTCATTTTTGTGGAACTACTGCTTGAATGGGATGCCCTACTGGACCGAAATGGGGGCGATTTTCAGCCCCTCGCCGCGCGGTTGACTGTGCGCCCGACCGAGCTTTTTGCCGACGTAGAGTTGGGCGAAAAAGACACGGTACTGCAGCTTTGGCAAGAGGCCATGGAGTGGACGTTCTACGACACAGTCCTGCGCGGACTGGTTCAAAGTCCTGATTTGCACGAAGAGCCGGAACAGCCCGAAGTACAAGCCTTTTTTTGCATCGACGACCGGGAATGCTCGTTCCGCCGGCACTTGGAGCACAGCAACCCGCGCATTCAAACGTTTGGAACGCCCGGTTTTTTTGGCATCGACGCCTACTACCTGCCTGAAGGAGCTAAGTTTCCGGTCAAAGTTTGTCCGGCGCCGGTCACGCCAAAGCACGGAATTAAATCGCTTGAAACCAGTTCAGTGCGTTCCCGAGAACGCAACCTTGAAAAGTCGTCTCATACCGTTTGGGGCGGTTGGTTTTGGTCCCAAACCCTAGGGTTTTTGGCGCTCTTCAAGTTGGCCTACCACCTCGTTCGGCCGAGCAAGCAGGCGGGAACGTCGCTTGCCTTCGACCACGTGGACCCGCGAGCCAAGCTCACCGTTGGCTTTCAAGGGGAACACGACCACGGCGTTCAAATTGGCTACACGCTTGACGAAATGGCCGACCGTGTAGCGGGCGTGCTGACGACCACGGGCCTCACCTCGGGTTTTGCGCCCTTGGTGTACATCATCGGCCACGGTGCGAGTTCCACCAACAATCCCCACTTCGCGGCCTACGACTGCGGAGCCTGCAGCGGTCGAGCCGGCTCGGTGAACGCCAGAGCCTACTGCCGAATGGCCAACGATCCCCAAGTCCGCGATCGATTGGCCGCGCGGGGAATCCATATTCCCGAATCGACTCGGTTTATGCCGGGTCTTCGCGATACAACCCGCGACGAACTGGCCTTTTATGACTTCGACGACCTTACGGCCGACCATGCTGCCCGCCACGCTCAGTTCGTGCGCGACTGCGAAGCGGCGAGTGGCCGCAACGCCCAAGAGCGCATCCGGCGCTTCGAGGCGGTCCCCTTGGGAACCGACGCCTCGAAGGCTCGAAACCACGTTCGGCGGCGTTCGGCATCGCTGTTTGAGCCCCGGCCTGAACTGAATCACGCGACGAATGCGCTCGCCATCGTGGCACCGCGCGCCTTCACCGACCACGTGTTTTTGGACCGAAGAGCGTTTTTGAACAGCTACGATCCGGTCCAAGACCCCGAGGGCTATGGGCTCCAAACCATTTTGGGAGCCGCAGCACCCGTGTGTGGCGGCATTAACCTCGAGTACTACTTTTCTCGAGTCGACAACCAGCGCTTGGGGGCGGGCACGAAGTTGCCCCACAACGTCATGGGCCTCATTGGCGTGGCCAACGGCATCGACGGCGACTTGCGCCCCGGGCTGCCAAGCCAAATGATCGAAGTCCACGACCCATTGCGGTTGCTGATGGTGGTCGTTCAGACGCCCGTCGTCGTAGAAAAAATGCTCCAAAGGGCTCCTGCGACGCGCGCCTGGTTTGACCTCGCATGGATTCACCTTGCTGTGATTGACCCGATGATTCGGGCTATTTATCGATACCAGCCGGGGGGCACCTACACCCCCTACGTGCCGTTCACCCAAACCCTTCCTGAGGTCGACGACGCGTCCAAGCTTGCAGCGACATCCCGCGCCAACATTCAAGTTCACCTTATTCGCAAAACAGCTTAGTATGAACGCGTTACTCTACTTTATTACGCTCGCTCCGCTCGCGGCCTACCTCGGGGTCCTACTCCTCCCGTCGCGCGCCGAAAAGGCCATCTCGCGGTGGACAATCGGAATGGCCCTGGCGCACCTCGCGGCGATTCTATCTGCGATCGCGGTCTGGATTTACCGCGGGCGAACCCCGTGGACCGACCTGAACCTCAGCCTCTACCAAACTGAGGGCTATCAGTTCATTGCGGCCATCCACTTAGACTACCTCGCGGCGGTGTTTCTCCTCCTTGGGGCGGCCTTGTTTTCGCTTGTGGCTACCTACAGCTCGGTCTACATGCACCGCGAAAAGGGCTATGCCCGGTTTTTTGCCAACATCTGGTTCTTTTACATGGGCTACACGGTTACGGTGGTGGCCGGCAACTACGAAACCCTTTTTGCGGGCTGGGAAGTCTTGGGCGTCTCCTCGTTTTTGCTGATTGCCTTCTACCGCGACCGCTACCTGCCGGTGAAAAATGCGCTGAAGGTCTTTTCAGTGTACCGCATCGCCGACGTGGGCCTTCTGCTGGCCATGTGGATGAGCCACCACTTTTGGCATGCCAACGTTCCGTTTTCGCTCCTTAATTCCCACGAACTGGTGCGCGAACACATGGCGGGCCACCAAGAAATGGCCTGGGTGATCGCGGCGGCCCTACTCCTCACCGCCATGGCCAAGTCGGCCCAGCTGCCCTTCACGGCCTGGCTGCCGCGCGCCATGGAGGGGCCTACGCCGTCGAGTGCCATTTTCTACGGATCCCTGTCGGTCCACATGGGAGCGTTCATCTTGCTGCGCACCCACGCCTTTTGGTCGGAACTGCCCCTGATGCCCTGGCTCATCGGCGCAGTAGGGCTGGTTACCGCCTTGGTTGCCACGGGCATCGCTCGGGTACAGTCCTCGGTTAAGGCCCAAATTGCCTATGCGTCTGCGGCCCAAATCGGCATCATTTTCATTGAAATTGCCCTTGGGTGGAACACCTTGGCCCTGGTTCACATCTCGGGGAACGCCTTGCTGCGCACCTACCAACTCCTGATTTCGCCCTCGGTGGTTACCTACCAAATTCGAGCGCAGTTGTTCGGCTTCAACCCTAGCCACCGCAGCCGCGAGCAGTCGCTTCCCGCGCGCCTGCGCGACACGCTTTATGTGCTGTCTATCAAGGAATTCAACCTCGACACCCTCATGTACCGTTGGCTGTGGAATCCCATCAAATCCGCTGGTCGGCGACTCGACTTCCTCACGGTAACTGGCGCCATGGCCCTTTTTGGACCAGTCATTATGCTGCTTGTGGTGCTGCTGCTTCGCCCAGAGTGGGTTCCGGCGCCCATTAAGCCCATGATGCCCTACCTGGCGGCTTGTACCGCACTTGCCTCGGTGCTGAAAGCATTTGCCGAACGCACCCACGCTCGATTGGCCTGGTTCCTTTTAGTTATGAACCACACGTTTACTGCGCTAGCCGTGGCGTTCAACGCGTCGCTCGACGTGCCCTCCACACTGCTGTACTTGGGCGGAATTTACCTCGCTGCACTGGTTGGCATGCTTGCGCTCGAACGACTTCGCCGCCTCGAAGGCGGAATCGACCTCACGCGCTTCCACGGGCACTACTACGAGCATCCGCGCATCTCGTTTGTCGTGCTTCTCGCCAGCCTGGCCATTTCGGGCTTTCCGATCACCACGGCTTTTTTGGGCGAAGACCTGCTCTTTGCCCACATTGGCGAAGATCAGTTGGGCCTTGCCGTACTCTTTTCGCTCAGTTTCGTCATTGACGGCCTAGCCGCGGTGCGGATTTTTGCGCGGATCTTCTTCGGGCCCCACGTGAAAACCTACCACGAGGTGGCCTACCGCTCTTCGTGAGCTCAATCTCGCTGAAGAACGACGGGCCAACGCTGGCCGTCTGCTAGCTCGATGTAGTAAACCCCATTCGGGCAGGTCGTGAAGGGATTCCAAACGGTGTTGGGAACCCATTCCCGAACCGATGCAACGCGGCGCCCCAAGGCGTCCCAGCATACCGCATCCATGGGGGCTGCGGCCTGAAGCACTAGCGGGCCAACGCTTCGGGTAGGAACCACACAGGATATTGGCTGCGAGCCCTCGGTCAGCCCGATGCCCTGAATCACGACGTTTGTGCTCGTGGAATCCACGCTCCCGCAGTTTCGGTACGCAAACTGCCAAACCGTGTAGGTTCCGTTGGCGGAATAACGGTGGTGCAGCGTGTCGCTCGCGTTCGAGGAAGCCGTCGTGCCGTCGCCCAGCGTCCAGTACAGCGAGTCGGCCCCGCCGCCCGCGTACCACAGCCAAGAAGAGTCTAGGGCCGAGCCCCATCCCATGCCGGCGCTTACCGACGGACAGGGCGTGCGGTTCAGACGCTGCGCAAAAGCGAGTGTGCCGGCGCCTCGGTCTTCAGCCCATACCGCCGTCACGTCAAAATTCACGGCTCCGCTCAAGTGCACGCGCCCCTTGGGCGACGTGTAGGTGGCCATTGGGATGCTGTCGGTCAGTGCCCCAGCGGTGTCCAAAAAGGCTGCGAGCAGGCGCACCGGGGTTCCGCCGTTGTTGAACCCGTCGCTGTAGAGGATTACGGGCTTGCTGGCAATGAAGCCCATGTCGCCCTGCGGACTTT
>JBEBBW010000013.1:0-38122 GCA_041158165.1 Bacteroidota bacterium | reverse complement strand
AATCCGCTCGAGACCTCCAAAAACGACCGGCAGTCACTGACTGCCGGTTTTTTTGTGCCCAGATGTGAGCCCCGCGAGCGCGAGCGACAGGCACTAAAAACCAATGAGATCTGGTCACGGTCAAGAATTATGTCAAGAGCCAACTAGCTAACGAGCTAACTAGCCAACTAGCTAACCCGCCAACAAGCCAATCTTTTTCTATATTCGTTACACCAACCAATGAACCAAAACCACCATGATTCTCGTCCTTTCTCCTCAGGAAGGTCTGCGCAAGCGTTTCGAAGAAACACTTAAGGCCCAGCACATTGAGGTAGCCACCGCCCCCGATATATCGAGCTGGACGGAACAAAATAGCCTGAAACTTCCGCACCTAGCGATCCTCGACATTACCCATACAAGTGATGCCGGTGCAGCACTTATGGACGAACTCAGCCAAGTTGAAGACTTGAATATGCTGTGGGTGCTCATGGTGTCGGTTCCGTGCAGCAGCAACCACCGAATCCAAAGTTTGCGCAACGGTGCGCTCGACTGCCTTAGCGCCGACGTACACGCTGAAGAATTGGTGCTCAAGGCGCAGCGTTTCTTGGAGCTGTGTCCGCGCAGTAAGTATGCTCCGCCAGCAGAAATGACCGAACGCGAGCGAATTGTGGCGATGATTCAAAAGAGTCTTAGGCAAAATATCAATGTGGAAAGCCTGGCTCGTGCGCTCCACATGAGCCGCAGCTCACTTCAGCGAGCTTGTGTCCGTCATTTTAAAATTGGTCCAAAAGAACTGATTACCCAGCACAAAATTCAGCAAGCCATGCGGCTTATTGAACTGGGTTCCAATAACGTGGCATCCCTTGCCTTCACGGTAGGATACAGCAACGTGAACAACTTCATTTCTGCCTTCAAGCGCCAAACCAACCAGACGCCCAAGGAGTACATGAAGTCCAAGCACCTACTTGAGGAACAGCACTAAGGGATTCGTCTCGGCCGAGGTTAAGGGGCTACCTTTGTAGGGTTAGCCCTTTGAACTATGAACGCTTCTCTCTCCTTCCTCCAAGAGCTTGGTATTCAAGCACACAACGCCGGAACTTGGATCGGCAACCAGTCTTTTGACAGCGCTGAGCGTATCACCAGCAGCACCCCGGTCGACGGCAGCGTGATCGGCAGTGTTTCGGTTACCACTAAAGATCAGTACAACCAAGCGGTCAACGCGGCTCATGCCGCCTTCCTCGAGTGGCGAACCCTGCCCGCCCCCAAGCGCGGTGAAGTCGTTCGTCAGTACGGGAACCTACTGCGCCAGCATAAAGAAGCATTGGGTGCGCTCGTGAGCTACGAAATGGGTAAATCCCTTGCTGAAGGTCAGGGAGAGGTCCAAGAAATGATCGACATCTGCGACTACGCCGTAGGTCTTTCGCGCCAGCTGGCTGGTTTAACGATGAAGTCGGAGCGTCCAGACCACTTTATGATGGAACAGTGGCACCCCGTTGGCGTCGTTGGTGTTATTTCTGCATTCAATTTCCCCGTGGCTGTTTGGGCCTGGAATGCTTGTATTGCTTGGGTTTGTGGCGATGCGGTAGTGTGGAAAGCATCTGAAAAAGTACCCTTGTGTGCGGTAGCCTGCCAAATTTTGTGGAATAAGGTTGCGGCCGAAAACAACGTGCCCGCGGGCCTTTCGTGCATCGTCACCGGCGGTGTAGAAATCGGTGTACTTCTTTCAGAAGATGCGCGTATTCCGGTTGTTTCTGCGACGGGTTCCACCCGAATGGGTCGCGAAGTGGGCCAAAAAGTAGCGGCTCGATTCGGACGCAGTATTTTGGAACTTGGAGGTAACAACGCCATCATTGTAACCCCTACTGCGGACCTGAAAATGACGGTTACCGCGGCGGTATTTGGTGCGGTAGGAACGGCCGGCCAGCGCTGCACGTCAACGCGCCGCCTAATCATCCACGAGAGCATCTTCGACAAGGTTATTGAGGCCATTAAAAATGCCTACGGACAACTTAAGATTGGTTCACCGTTAATCGCAGAAAACCACGTTGGTCCGTTGATTGACCAGGCAGCGGTTGAAATGTACTTGGACTCATTGAAGGCGGTAGACGCGGCTGGCGGAACCTTCCATCTTCGCGGCGGTAAGCTAGAAGGACCAGAGTACTCGAGCGGATGCTACGTGAAACCTTCCATTGCAGAAGTTCAAAACGACTGGGCTATTGTGCAGCACGAAACGTTTGCGCCGTTGCTTTACGTGATGAAATACCGCACTTTAGAAGAGGCTATCGCACTTCAAAATGGAGTTCCTCAAGGATTGAGCTCAGCCATTATGACCGGATCGATGCAAGAAGCTAACCGTTTCTTAAGCGCTGAAGGTTCTGATTGCGGCATCGCCAACGTGAACATCGGCACAAGCGGAGCTGAGATCGGCGGAGCCTTTGGTGGAGAAAAAGAAACCGGAGGCGGCCGTGAAAGCGGTTCAGACTCCTGGAAGGCCTACATGCGACGCCAAACCAACACCTTGAACTACGGCAACGCACTTCCTTTGGCCCAGGGTATCGTTTTCAACATCTAATCATTATTAAATTCTTTCTATAGTTTACGTAGTATTATCTGGTTAATAGGTAGAATAACTTTCATCGTCCTTATTTGGAAAACAGAGTTATCCAACGTAATTAACAGGTTATTAACGCTGAACTTGATGTTAACCTATTAATTTTTAAGACATTATAGGAATTATGTGAAGCCCGTGTCTTAAGTTGTTATCGACAAAATGTCTATAACTTCCGAGCGGTAGTCTGTCAGTAACGCAGCGCACTTTCACACCAACAAGGTTCATATCCACAGAGGTCTTAGGAGTTATTACGAGTTATAAAAAGAAAAAGTCTACTTATTAACGCATTATCAACATGAAGTTATCCATTGGGTCTGATCACGCGGGATATCCGCTTAAAGAGGTTATAAAGGCCCATTTAATGCATTTAGGGCATACCGTGGTAGACCGCGGTGCGTACTCACTTGATTCTGTGGACTACCCTGACCACGGTCATGCTGTTGCAACAGATGTCGAGGCAGGATCTAGCGATTTAGGTATTGTCGTGTGCGGAAGCGGTAACGGCATCAACATGTCGGTGAATAAGCACGACGGAATTCGCGGTGCGCTGTGCTGGCTTCCGGAACTGGCCTCATTAGCTCGACAGCACAACGATGCCAACGTGCTTTCTCTTCCGGGTCGGTTTATTACTGAAGAAGTTGGTTTGGCATGTGTAGATGCATTTATTAATGCGTCGTTTGAAGGCGGACGCCACGCGACGCGCATTGCTAAAATTCCCTGTGGCAATAAGCTTTGATATTCCGAATACCCAAGGTTTTACTAAACGGCTAACAGCCGATTGGTTAAAGCAAGTTGCTTCCGACGAAGGAGGTTCAATTTCGCGGTTAAACTATAAGTCGTTTAATCGGACGGAGATGATTTCGCTCAATAAGCAATTTTTAAATCACGACTACGATACGGATATTATTACGTTTTCTGAAGTAGAAGCTCCACATCCAGTTGTAGCGGATTTTGCGTTAGGCTGGGATCAGATTAAGCTTCAAAGTGCAGAATTAAACGAACCCTTCCTTCGTGAATTGCACCGAATTATCGTGCATGGATTGCTTCATTGTTTAGGTTACGACGACCAAAGCAGTGCGGACCGAGTGGTCATTCGCGAAAAAGAAAACTTTTACTTAAACCAACACCCTGATTGTTCCACGTGGAACAAGTAGTATTATGACAACGTACGATGTAGTAGTTGTAGGTGCCGGTCACGCAGGGAATGAAGCGGCAGCAGCGGCAGCAAAGCTTGGCGCTAACGTGCTTCTCGTCACGATGAACATGCAAACCATCGGGCAAATGAGCTGCAATCCTGCCATGGGCGGTGTGGCTAAGGGTCAGATTGTTCGAGAAATTGATGCTTTAGGGGGCTTAAGTGGAATAATATCTGATAAAACAGCTATCCAGTTCCGAATGCTCAACCGAAGCAAAGGAGCTGCGATGTGGAGTCCGCGCACCCAAAACGACCGTTGGCGTTTTGCTGAAGAGTGGCGCCTAGCTTTAGAAGCAATTCCGAATTTAGATTTTATTCAGAGTACCGTTGATGAGGTCCTACTTGATGGAACTAGTGTGCGTGGAGTGGTGCTTCAAAGCGGGGAAGAGATCCAGTGCAAAAAGGTCATTTTGACGAGCGGAACCTTTTTAAATGGCATCATGCACATTGGCACTCGGCAGATGAACGGTGGACGGAGCGCAGAAGGTAGTGCGCGCGGTATTACCGCGTGCCTGCAATCTTTTGGCTTTGAATCAGGGCGCATGAAGACGGGAACTCCCCCTCGTATCGACGGACGGAGTTTGAACTACGAAAAATTTGAAATTCAAGAGGGAGACCCGAATCCAGGTACATTTAGTTACTGGGCAAGTACGCCGTTAACCCGTCAACGGCATTGCTGGATCGCGCACACTTCGGAAGCGGTTCACGACACCCTGCGCAGCGGGTTCGATCGTAGCCCCTTGTTTAACGGGGCCATACAGAGTTCTGGACCACGCTATTGTCCAAGTATTGAAGACAAGATCAACCGCTTCGCCGATAAAACAAGCCACCAACTTTTTGTCGAACCAGAAGGTTGGAACACGGTGGAAATGTACATCAATGGCTTTTCTACAAGTCTTCCGGAAGAGGTTCAAATAGAGGCGCTTAGAAAAGTTGAGGGCTTTGAAGCGGTGCGGTTTTTCCGACCGGGTTATGCTGTGGAGTACGACTATTTTCCGCCTACACAACTTAAGCACAGCCTCGAGACGAAGTTGGTCGAGGGACTTTATTTTGCCGGACAAATTAACGGTACCACGGGCTACGAGGAGGCTGCTTGCCAGGGACTAATGGCAGGCATTAACGCAGCGCAGTCACTGGCGAACAAAGAGGAAGTTATACTGGACCGAAGCGAAGCCTACATAGGCGTTTTAATTGACGACCTGATTACCAAAGGCACCGAGGAACCCTACCGGATGTTTACTAGCCGCGCAGAGTTCAGGCTTAGCCTGCGCCAGGATAATGCGGACCGACGCCTTACACCATTGGGGCGAGAAATGGGGCTAGTTGGCGACGAACAATGGGCCTCCTTTGAGCGTAAAGAAGCCCAAAGGTTCCACGTGGAACAATGGCTTGACGAACAATCCGTGCAACCAGAAAACTGGAACGAGTTTTTAGAAGAGCGTGGCACTACACCGTTGCGCCAGAAAGGGACGCTTCGATCGCTCGTTTCTCGACCCCAACTGGATTTAACCAGACTTAGGGCACAGCACAACGCTCCAGACGAGCCGGCGGCGAGCGAACTTGTTTGGGAGCAAGTCGAAATTGATGAAAAGTACCGTGGTTACTTGGAAAAGGAACAAGAGCAGGTTCAAAAACTCAAGCGACTTGAATCAGTACGGATACCTGAACAGTTTGACTTTGAAAAAATCACGGCGCTTAGCATTGAGTCACGTCAAAAACTGAAAAAACTAAAACCCGAAACTGTTGGCCAGGCAAGCCGTGTTTCGGGAGTTTCGCCTGCCGACATTCAAATTCTACTCGTCCATTTAGGGCGGTAGTTCCACGTGGAACAATATGGAAGTAGTTCATTGTCCTTGCTGCACCACCGCTACGCGCGACGGAAAGATTGCGGTTGTTGATCATATGGTCAGCCAAGAAACCTTTGAGGTTTCTTTTTGTACTCAATGCGGGTGTGGCATTACAAGCCCGCGGCCAGATGAAATTGGGCCGTACTACGAAAGTCCCGCGTACACGTCGCACCAAGATCAAAGTGCGGGGCTGTTCGGGATGCTTTATGGCTGGGCACGCACGTTCGCGGCGCGCCAAAAACTTGGTCTAATTCGGAATGCCGCAAAGACGCGCAAAGGCAGCCTTTTAGATTACGGGTGTGGTGTGGGTGTATTTACCGCGCGGGCAGAGCGTGCGGGTTGGACGGTTGCCGGTATTGAGCTGTCGGACGCAGCGCGGGCCAAGGCAAACGAAAAGTTACGTTCGGGTAGCGTAGTGCGCAGCCGAGACGAACTTACCGATTCAACGACCTACGACGCGGTGACGTTGTTCCATGTCCTGGAGCATCTAGACGACCCGGTAGAAACGCTGCGCTGGATTCGCAGCAAAATGAATGCTGGCGGCGCGTTAGTTGTCGCCGTTCCGAACCATGAATCGCCAGACGCCAAGCACTATGGTCCGTTCTGGGCTGCCTGGGATGTTCCGATTCACTATTGGCATTTTACTAAGACGTCGATTGCGGAACTGGCCAGGACGACAGGATGGTTTGTTTCTGAAGTGCGGCCAATGAGGTTAGACGCTTTTTATGTTTCGCTCTTGAGCGAATCCTATAAAAACGGATCAAAGAATTGGTTATCAGCTATTTACCAAGGAATCCGAAGCAATATCCTCGGCGGTTCTAAGAACGCAAGCAGCCTTATTTACGTGCTGCGAAAAGCTTCATAACCGAGATTCCAAGGTCGCTCAGCACGATTCGGCTGTTGATGTTGCGTTGAATGTCGGTGAGCGCGTCCAAGAAAATCACTTGAAGTTCGGCGTGCTGGTCTTCGCGCAGCAGTCGTGCTAAGCCTTCGGGCTGAAACGGGACGTCGGGAAACCACGAAAAGAGGGACGTGTGCAAGGCGCCGTAGCGCATGCGCAGGAGCTGCGACATCAAGTGAGCGCTTACATGGATCCATTGTTTTTGCTGCTCACGTGGCTCTTTCGCAAGCGTTTCGGTAAAGTGCAGCAGCGCCACAAGGTCTTTTTTGTAGACAAGGCGCATGAATTCCACAAAACGCTGGAGCGGCTCTTTAAGGGCATCCCGGTTGCGGTACAGCATGATGGCTTGACCAGGCTGACCCCCAGAAAGTTCAGAAAGAACGGCCGCCTGGTCTTGGGGAATGCCCGCGTCGACCAGTGCGGCGACAAGCACTCCGGTCGGCACGGGCTTGACGTAGTGGACCTGGCATCGCGAACGGATCGTTTGGAGCACATCGCCCTCGCTGTGGCTGATCAGCAGCACAAGGGTACGCTCAAGGGGCTCTTCTACGAGCTTGAGGAGTTTGTTGGCCGCCGCGTCGTTAAGGCGTTCGGGCATCCAGATTACGACCACTTTAAATCCGCCGCCGTGGGCTTTAAGGGCGAGCAGGCGTTGAATTCGGGCGGACTCTTTGACCGAAATCTGAACCACTTTTTGCTTGCCTCCAAGCAGGTCAATCCAATCGGCGCTTAACGGTTGGGGATTCGCCTGAATGAACGCTCGGAATTCGCCCAAAAAAGGAGCACAGGTGTCTTCGTCGTCTCCGCGGCCCTCGCCGCCCACCACGGGGACGATCCAGTGCACGTCGGGATGCGCATGGTGGCTAAGCTGAACACACGAAGGGCAGGTTCCGCAGGCTCCTTGGGTGGTCGGTGCCGCACACAAAAGGCGGGTAATGTATTCCTGCGCTAACGGCCAAGCCATTCCGCCCTCTTCACCCACGATCATTTGAGCGTGCGCCACGCGTTCGCGCGCCACGACCTGGTCGAGCCAAAGCCCCCACTCGGGCAGTTTAGAAAGCGGCAGATTGAGCGCAGTATTCAAAGCGAAGCGAAGGTAGCGCCCTACCTTTGCTCTACGAAAACCAGGACCCCAGACTTTATGAAAACGATCGACCAACTCGATGTTCGCGGATTGCGAATTTTAGTGCGCGTAGACTACAACGTTCCCCTTCGTGAAGACGGCGAAGTGGCGAACAATCAGCGAATAATGGCGACGATTCCCACCCTCAAATCTATTTTGGATCGCGGCGGTCGGGCCGTTTTGGTTTCGCACCTTGGCCGGCCCAAGGCCGCGGCTGAACCCAAGTATTCCCTTCGCCCTGTTGCGGTGGAGCTCGCCCGGGTTCTCGGGCGCGAAGTGCAGTTTTCGTCGTTCACCGTGGGCCCTGAAGCGGTTGCGGCCACCAAGGCGCTCCAAGACGGAGAAGTTATTTTGATGGAAAACGTGCGCTTTTTCCCCGGCGAAGAAGCAGGGAATGCGCAGTTTGCCGCCCAGTTGGCGGAGCTAGGCGATGCGTATGTGAACGATGCCTTTGGCACGGCGCACCGTGCGCACGCGTCCACAGCAGTGGTTGCTGGACACTTTAAAGGCCGCAGCGCGTTCGGGCACGTGATGGCCAACGAGATTGCCAACGTAGACCGCGTTTTAGCGTCCAAGGAGAAGCCTTCGGTCGCTGTGGTAGGTGGTTCCAAGGTTTCGAGCAAGATCGTCATTCTAGAGCGCCTTTTAGACCGCGTGGACGCGCTGCTCATTGGCGGCGGCATGGCCTTCACCTTTTTGAAGGCTCAGGGAGCTCAAATCGGCGCAAGCCTTGTTGAAGACGACCACCTGGACACGGCGCGCCAAATTATGGCCGCGGCTCAAAACAAGGGCGTTCGCATTCACCTTCCGTCGGACGTGTTGGCCGCGGACCGCTTTGCCGCAGACGCGGCTACCCAAGTGGTGTCAAGTGCCCACATTCCAGAGGGCTGGATGGGGCTTGATGTGGGCCCAAAGACGCTGGAGGCCTACGCCGAAGTAGTACGCAGCGCCAAAACGCTTCTTTGGAATGGTCCGCTGGGCGTGTTTGAACTCGAACCCTTTGCCCAGGGAACCCACGGCCTCGGCGAAGCGATCGCTGCCGCCACCGAAGCTGGAACCCTGTTCTCGCTAGTGGGTGGCGGAGACAGCGTAGCTGCCGTGGAGCAGTTTGGTTTGGCGAACCGCGTGAGCTACGTAAGCACGGGCGGAGGCGCGATGCTGGAATACCTAGAAGGCCGCGTCCTCCCCGGAATCCAGGCCGTCTACGACGCGGAATAAATTGGGGGTAAGCCACTCCCCAAAGGCGAGGGCTTTGCTGTAGTAGGAGGACGAAGCGCGGTATTCCGCGCCCGGCCCGATGCTGGGAAACTCGTCGCCAAACCAGCGCAACGGCAGGGCCACGAGTGCGGCAATGAACAAGCCTTTGGCGAGTCCGCTCAGCGCGCCAAGTACGCGGTTGAGCCAGCCCAGAAGAATGATTTTAGAAAGCTGCGTGGCGATTTTACCGAGAAAAACCACCGCGAGGTACAGCACAAACAAGCTGAGGTAGTAGGCAACACCGTGGCGCAGCCCCGCGTTATCGATGAACGCCTCGAGAAAGGGCTCCACACGCTCCGAGAGGGGGCCAGCAAACAAATAGCCCAAAACGAGCCCGAGGAGGCCCGAAAGATCGTTGATGAATCCGCGCCAAATTCCGCGCCCAGTCAGGGCCAGAACCAACGCAATGAAAACCAGGTCGAGCCCCGTCATGGATTAGCAGCCGCTGACGCCTTCGACGTAGGGCTGAACGACGATCTGCACCTTGGCAGTACTGTCGGCGACAAGCTTGAGGTAGCCGCAACCGAACACGGTGGGCGGGGTTCCGCCTTTTTGAGCGGTGATTTGAAGCACCGCCGGAAGGCCGTACTGGAACACGTCGTTTCCGTCCATGTCGCGAACGATGCCGTCCACGCCAGATCGACCCTCAAAGTCAGGAATGGCGTTGACCACGGGCGCCGTAGCGCGGACGGAGGCGTTTTGAAGCGGAATCAGGTCACCGTCTTCGTTGACAGCAACCACCTCAATTTGAAAGCGGTAAACCGGGGCCTCTTTGGGGCCACACGAGGTAAAGCCAGCTGTCAGGGCAGCGGCGGCGAAAGCAAGGGCGCGAAGCGTGTTCACAAGCAACCAGTGTTGGGATCGCCATAGGGGCGAAGGATTACGTAGGCCACCGCCGTATCGCCAGGTACCACGTGCACAAACGAGCAGCCGCGGTACGCGCCTTTGGTGGATTCAATGTCAAGGTAGGCCTCGCGCTCGTACTTCCAGGGCACGTCGGTCCAGCCGCTCACGTCGGATTTTTTGTAGTAGTATCCGTAAGTGTTGGGGTTGGTGAACAGGGTTCCGGTGCCGGGGACCGAAAGGTGGATCCACGCGTTTTGAATGGCAACACTGTCTTCATTAATTACGCGCACGGCGACGTAGCCCGGGCCAGTGCGGGGTTTTTCGCACGAAGCGACGAGGCCAGCCAGGCCCAGAAGGAGGGCGGCGGCAGAAAGGATCCGGTAGTTCACTCGCTTTAGCATAGTTTTGCGCGACAAAGCAAGCAAATATAGCAGTTTCCCCGACGATGCAGGCTAAAATCCAGGAATACCTCCACGAGGTTGCGTCAGCGACCCTTTTGAACGCTGAAGCGGCTGAGGCCCTTCGCCTGCGCTTTCTCGGCCGCAAAGGCGTGCTCAACGACCTCTTTGCGGCGTTTAAAACCGTGGCTCCTGAAGAGCGGAAGGCCGTTGGGCAGTTGCTGAACCAGCTTAAGACAGCTGTTGAAGAAAAGGTCGCCGCCCTGGCGGTGGCTAAGCCCAAGGTGAATATTGCGGCCGAAGACGTTACGCGGCCCGGCTGGGGCGTGCTGCCCGGTAGCCACCACCCTGTGAACCAAGTGCGCAACGAGCTCGTGGATATTTTTCGCCGCATGGGCTTCGCGGTAGCCGAAGGCCCCGAAATGGAGGACGACTGGCACAACTTTACGGCGCTGAATTTTCCGCCGGAGCACCCTGCCCGCGACATGCAGGACACGTTTTTCTTGGCGCGCAACCCCGACTGGGCGCTTCGTACCCACACGTCGAATGTGCAGGTGCGCACCATGGAAACGCGCAAGCCGCCGATCCGAATTATTGCGCCCGGACGCGTTTTTCGCAACGAGGCCATCTCGTCGCGCAGCCACTGCATGTTCCACCAAGTTGAGGGGCTTTACATCGACCGCAACGTGTCGTTCGCCGACATGAAGCAAACCTTACTGGAATTTTCGCAGGCCTTTTTTGGGGAAAACACCGCGATTAGGTTGCGTCCGAGCTACTTCCCGTTCACGGAACCAAGTGCCGAAATGGACATTTGGTGGGGCCTTGAAACCGAAACGGACTACCGCATGACCAAAGGCACAGGTTGGCTTGAAATCCTGGGTTGCGGCATGGTGGATCCCGCCGTACTCGAATCCTGCGGTATCGATCCGACCGAATTCAGCGGATTTGCTTTTGGCTTGGGCGTGGAACGCATCGCCATGCAGCGCTTCGCCATTCCGGACATCCGCGCGCTGTTCGAAAACGACCTGCGCTTGCTCCGCGCCCTCTAAGCTGCGACGAGCGCTTACTGAACGTCTTTAATCCGAAGCGTGTTGGTCGTTCCTTTGGCCTCAATGGGCATGGACGCCAGCTGCACAATGCGGTCTCCCGCTTGGACAAGGCCTTCAGCTTTGAGCTGCTTGGTGATGTCGACGAACGTGGCGTCGGTAGATTCCATGTTGTCGTAGTAGAATCCGCGCACGCCCCAGTGAAGCGACAACTTATTCAAAATCTTGTAGTTGGCGGTAAACGCGTAGACGTGGCTCTGCGGGCGGAAGCTGGAAATCAGCTGCGCCGAGTGCCCTGAGAAGGTCAGGGTGCAAATCGCGCTGGCCTCTACTGTGTTGGCCATTTTGGCGGCGTAGTAGCACACGGTGTCCGAAATAAAGCGCTCCGCCACGTTCTCGAGCGGCTTGTGCTCTTTGCCGCGGAAGTTGCAGCCGCGCTCTGCGGTTTCAGCGATGCGGGCCATGGTTTGCACCACCTGAACGGGGTACTGGCCGACGGAGGTTTCGCCGCTAAGCATAACCGCGTCAGCTCCGTCCATTACCGCGTTGGCCACGTCGTTCACTTCGGCACGCGTAGGCGTCAGGCTGTCAATCATCGTCTCCATCATTTGGGTCGCAACAATGACGGGTTTGGCCAGCTCAATGCACTTGCGCACAATCATTTTTTGGATGAGCGGAACCGATTCCATAGGCACCTCTACCCCGAGGTCTCCGCGCGCTACCATGGCGCCGTCGGTGGCCTCGAGAATAGCGTCGATGTCGGCAACGGCCTCTGGTTTTTCAATTTTCGCAATAATGCCCGCGTGGTGCTTTCGGGCGTTCAAAATGGCACGCAGCTCGTGAATGTCGGCAGCGTTGCGCACAAAGCTCAGGCCGATCCAGTCTACGTTTTCTTCGAGCGCGACGTCAAGGTCGGCGAGGTCCTTCTCGGTCAAGCAGGGGAGCGAAACCCGGGTATTCGGCAGGTTTACGCCCTTTTTGGACTTGAGCGGACCTCCCTGAATCGTTTCGGCAACCACTTCGTCTACGCCGTTGGTAGACAGAACCTTAAGCACCAATTTTCCGTCGTCAAGCAGTACGTTTTCGCCGACGCGAACGTCGCGCGGAAACTGCTCGTAGGTCATATAGGCCCGCTCCTTGGTGCCCTCGCACTTCACCGTGGTGAAGGTCAGCTTGTCTCCGGGGGCAAGTACCGCGCCCTCCTCAATTACGCCCACACGGAGTTTTGGGCCCTGAAGGTCCGCCAAAATAGCCGCGTGGTGGCCTGTTTCTTTGAGGATTCCGCGAATGCGGCGAATGGTAGCGCGATGGTCGTCGGCTGCGCCGTGCGAAAAATTCACGCGGAACACGTTCACTCCGGCGTCCAAAAGTTGCTTCAGTACGTCTTCTGAAGAGGAGGCAGGGCCTAGGGTCGCGACGATTTTAGTCCGTTTCACAGATCGGAGTCCTTTAGGGGTTCAAACACAAATTGGGCGTGCTCGTTCGGCGTCAGGCTTGTACGGGGGTTGCAGCCAAGCAATCCAGGAACGTCGTTGAGTTGGCTCTGCAAACCTACGATTTCTTGGCTACTTAGCGGGGGATCGAATACTAAAAACGCGTTAATTCCGCGCGGTCGACGTACAAAAAGCGACGCACTAGGGTCCGCCTCAAATTCGCCAAATAAGCTGAGTTCGGTGAGCGCCACGGGCTGATGCAGTTCCACGTCGTGGGGCGCGTTCCACAGCAGGGCGTAGCTGCGCGGACCGTCTTCAAACCGAAACAGCGCGTGGGCGTAGTTGCCGTTAGGAAGGCGGCGAATCCAGTCGCCGCTGCGCCCCAAGGACCATCCGAGTCGATCGTTGAGCCGAAATACGAGCGGAACAGGGTCCAAGTCCGTGCTCAGCGCCCAAACGTCGGGCAAATCGTCGTCACCGACGTCGAGAACGAGCCGCCGCGCCAATTTTTAGGGTTTTGCACGCAGCCTTGGCAGCAGCCTCTTCTGCGTTCTTTTTGGATTGACCGCTTCCGGTGGCTACTTCGACGTCGTCGAGCATGAAGGCCACGGTAAACCGGTTTTTGTCGCTGCCGTTTTCGTCGACCACGTCAAATTGAAAGCGCTGCTTTTTCTTTTGAACGTGCTCGATGAGGAAGCTTTTGTAGCTGATGATCTCTTTCTCGACGTGATCAAAATTCACATAGGGATCCAGCATGCGGCGGTGCACGAGGTAGCGGGCCGCGTTCCACCCGCGGTCGATGTAGACTGCGCCCACGAGGGCTTCAAGCGTGTTTCCGGGCACCGAAGAGGCTTGGCCGTTTCGGTTGCGCCCTTGCTCCATCCATTTGGGGATGCCCATTTTTTCGGCCATTCGGTTGAGGGCCTTGCGGCTCACCACCTTAGAGCGCATCGAGGTTAAGTAGCCTTCGTCTCCGTTGGGGTACTTTTCGTAGAGGTACTCGGCCATAAGCACGCCAAGGACGGCGTCGCCGAGGTACTCAAGGCGCTCGTAGCGCATGTTGGCGCTTCGTTGGTTGGCGTCTGACTTGACTTTGCGGCGAAACGCAGCCAGGTAAATCCCCGGGTCGTTCGGGCGAAGCCCCGTCATTTCGGTAATGGCGGCAAGGACCGCGCGGTGCTCGGGGGGCACCCTGCGGAACAGGCGGAGAACAGCCTGAAGCATTTAGATTTTCTTGAAAATCACCGAAGCATTGTGCCCGCCAAACCCAAAGGTGTTGGAAAGGGCCGCGCGCACGATACGCTTTTGGGGCGTTCCGAAAGTGAAATTTAGCTTGTTGTCGAGCTCGGGATCATCCGTGAAGTGGTTGATCGTTGGAGGTACGATGTCGTGGTACACCGAAAGCACGGCCACTGCGGCTTCTGCGGCACCGGCTGCACCTAAAAGGTGTCCGGTCATCGACTTAGTGGAGCTGATGTTAATCTGGTAGGCATGGTCACCAAAAACCTCCTTGATTGCCTTGGTCTCGGCAATATCGCCCAACGGGGTAGATGTGCCGTGAACGTTCACGTAGTCGATGTCTTCAGGCTTCATGCCTGCGTCTTCGATCGCATTGCGCATTACGTTGCGCGCACCTAAGCCCTCGGGGTGAGGAGCGGTTAGGTGGTGTGCGTCAGCAGAGAGTCCGCCGCCCACGAGTTCGGCATAAATGCGGGCTCCACGCGCCTTGGCGTGTTCGTACTCCTCGAGCACCAAAACGGCGGCTCCTTCGCCTAGGACAAAGCCGTCGCGGTCTTTGTCAAATGGGCGAGAGGCGGTCAGGTAGTCGTCGTTGCGCGTAGAGAGCGCATGCATTGAGTTGAATCCACCAATTCCGCCTGGAGAAACGGCGGCTTCTGATCCGCCCGCGATAATGGCGTCCGCTTTACCCAGGCGAATGAGCATTAGTGCGTCAATGACCGCATTGGTCGACGACGCACAGGCTGAAACGGTGGTGTAGTTGGGTCCGCGGTATCCATACTTCATGGAAACATAGCCACCGCAGATGTCGGCGATCATTTTCGGAATGAAGAAAGGATTAAAGCGGGGGTTTTCGTCGCCCTTGAAGTAGTTGCCGAATTCTTCCGTGAAGGTATCGAGGCCGCCAATACCCGAACCCCAAATGACGCCTACGCGGTCTTTGTTGGGGTTCGAAGCTTCGAGTCCGGAGTCAGCTACAGCCTCTTCTGCGGCGATAAGGCCGAGGTGGGTGCAGCGGTCCATGCGGCGCGATTCCTTGCGGTCGATGAAGTCTTCGACGTTGAGGTCTTTGACCTCGCAAGCAAACTGCGTTTTGAATTTGGACGCGTCAAAGCGGGTAATCGGACCCGCCCCGCTGCGGCCCTCGAGGAGGGCCGCCCAAAATGCGGGAGCAGTGTTTCCGATCGGGGTCAGGGCACCAAGGCCCGTGACAACGACACGTTTGAGTTCCATGGGAATGGATTAGGCCTTGGCAGCTTCGATGTAGGCAATTGCTTGACCTACCGTACCGATGCTTTCAGCTTGGTCGTCTGGAATGTTGATGTCGAATTCTTTCTCGAATTCCATGATGAGCTCAACCGTGTCCAAAGAGTCAGCGCCCAAGTCGCCCGTGAAGGAGGCCTCGGTGGTTACTTCTGACTCGGGTACTCCCAACTTGTCTACGATGATGCTTTTTACGCGTGCGGCGATATCGGACATAACCTATGGTTTTGTGTTATTGATGGGTGCAAAGAAAAGCCAATCTTTGGAATTGTGGTGCATTTCGCCCCCTACCTTTAGCCCGTGATTTCACCTAAGGTAGCTATTCTGGTTTCAGGAAGCGGCAGCAACGCCGTGTCCCTGCTGGATTTTTGGACGGACGGCGCGGTAAATGCGGTCGGAATTTGGACGAACCGAAAAAATGCAGGCATATGGAACCGCGCGCTTAACGTGCCGGTGGCGCACTTTGTTCCAGGTCAGGATGACGAGGCCTTGCTTGCGCATTGGCGCGCTGCGGGGGTCACGGCCCTCGTGCTGGCGGGCTACCTCAAACCGGTTCCGGCAGCTTGGATTCAGGCCTTTGGTGAGCGGTGCTACAATATTCATCCGGCGCTCCTGCCGGCCTACGGTGGCCACGGCATGTACGGTCACCACATTCACGAGGCGGTGGTAGCTGCCGGCGAACGCGAGTCGGGTCTAAGCATTCACCGTGTTTCAGAACGCTACGACGAAGGCCCTATTTTATTCCAAATGCGCACGGCGGTTGTGCCGGGCGACACGGCAGAAACGCTTGCTGCGCGCATCTTGAAGGGCGAACATTGGGCCTACCCTAGGGTAGTGAGGGCGGACTTGCTCGGCCAACCAATGCCCACCCAGCTTCCTGAAGGATGGTCCAGGTAGATCTTTTTACCGACGGTGCCGCGAAAGGGAATCCGGGCCCCGGGGGCTACGGCAGCATTTTGCGCAGCGGTGCCCACGAAAAGGAACTGAGTGGCGGATTTTACCACACGACCAACAACCGCATGGAACTTATGGCCGTGATTGTTGGTCTTGAGGCGCTAAAGTCTGGTTGTGAAGTGCGCGTGGTCAGCGACAGCAAGTACGTAGTCGACGCATTTAACCTTCGGTGGATTGACGGCTGGAAGCGCCGCGGCTGGGCCAAAGTCAAAAACCCCGACCTCTGGAAGCGGTTGCTTAAAGCCATGGAGCCCCACAAGGTGCGCTACGAGTGGGTGCGCGGCCACAACGACCATCCCGAAAACGAGCGCTGCGACCGATTGGCGGTGGCTGCCTCGCTTAAGCCGACGGCCCAGGATTTTGGCTTTCAGCCTGAAAACCAGTAACTAGCTACGCGCAACTAGTTTGTCTGCTACGCTACGGTCGTTCATAAGGCGCGGAACCTTGTTTTGTCCGCCCAATTTGCCTTCGGACTTCATGTAGGTGATGAAGGCGTCGTTCGGCAGGGCGCGGAGCACGCAGTGGCGAAGGATTCCGCCCGAAATCAAATCTTGGTAGTACACGTTTTTGGCTTGAAGGGCGCGGTCGAGAGTCGCGGTAAACGCCTCAAGGTCAGTGGGAACCTCGTCAAAAGCCACAAACCACTCGTGGTAGGGGAGCCCGCCTTCGGTGGGGTTAACCTGGGGCGCCACCGTGAATTCGCGCACCTGGCCGCCGTGGGCCTTGACGGCTTGCTCTAGGGCGTACTCCACCTCGGAACCAATCACGTGCTCGCCAAAAGCCGAAATAAAGTGCTTGATGCGGCCGGTCACGCGGATGCGGTACGGCGCCGTGGATACGAACTCAACCGTGTCGCCGATGCTGTAGCCCCAAAGCCCGGCGTTGGTGTGCATGATCAGCGCGTAGTTGACCCCGGTCTGCACTTCGGCCAGATTGAGGCGCGGCGGGTTTTCGTCAAAGAAGCGGTCGGCCGGCACAAACTCATAGTACATGCCGTTGTTGAGCAACAAAAGTAAGTCCGGGCTGTCGGGCTGGTCCTGGTAAGCGATGAAGCCTTCAGACGCCGGGTAGGTTTGCACGATGGGCACCTTGCGCCCAAAGAGTTCTTCGAATCGGGCGCGGTAGGGTTCAAAGGCCACGCCGCCCGTGACAAACAGGTCGAGCGTGGGGAATACCTCGCCGATGCTGGACTTGCCGCTCACCTCGAGCAGGCGCTCAAAGTACATCTGCACCCAAGGCGGAATCCCCGAAATAATGGACATCGGGGCGTTCACCGTCTCGCGAACAATGGCCTCGACCTTGTCTTCCCAATCTTCGATGCAGTTGGTGTCCCACGTGGGCTTGCGGTTTTTCTGGAGGTAGGACGGAACAAAGTGCGCCGTAATTCCGCTCAAGCGGCCCGTGGGCACCCCGTTTTTGTCTTCGAGCACCGGGCTGCCCTGCAAAAAGATCATGTTGCCGTTGACCATGCGGCTCTGGCCCGTGGCGTGCATGTGGGCAAAGAGGGCGTTGCGCGCCGACGCAATGTGGTAGGGCACCGATTCTTTGGTCAGCGGAATGTACTTGGCGCCCGAGGTCGTGCCGCTCGTCTTCGCAAAGTAGGTCGGCCGGCCGGGCCACATCACGTCGGATTCTCCGGCTACGATTCGGTCAATGTAGGGACGAAGCGCTTCGTAGTCGCGCACTGGAACGGCCTGAACAAGGTCTTGGTGGCTGCGCACATCGGCAAAGCGGTGGTCGCGGCCAAATGCGGTTTGGGCGGCGCGCTGCATGAGGTGCTCGAGCGTGCGCTGTTGGGTTTCAAAGGGCTTGGTGGCCCAGGCGCGGGTTTGGCGGTCTACTATGGCAGCCCACTGGACTGCGGCAAATTCTTTAATCGTTTTCATGCGGAATTACTTGCGGTATCCTAGCTCCTGGGCGGCATTGATTGGCCGGCCGTGGATCCAGATTTCTACTTGGAAGGGTATGGGATTTTCGGGGTCTTGTTCAAGAAGTCTGCCAAGTACTTCCCCTTTGCGCAGCCCTGATCCAACTCGGGTTTTCACCCGGCTGAGGCCAATGTAGCGGCTGATTCGGTCTTCGGCGTGGTGCACGGTCACGGCATAACCAAGGGAGTTGGTGCCCTCGATGGCCAGCACGGTTCCGTCTTCAACCGCAACCACGTCGGAAGGGCGCAGTGCGTCGATCACCAGGCCGTAACGCCCTTGGGCGGGGTTGGCGCTGCGAAGAACCAATCCGGCTACCGGCTGCAGCATTTCGGTGGGCTTGGGCGCAGCAGCCTCTCGGGCCTCTACTTCTTCGCGGAGCTTGCGCTCTCGTTCGCTGGCCTTGAGTCGTTCCGCGGACCACCCCGGAGGCGGAGTCGCCGCACTCGTCAGGGTGTCGGGCGGAAGGGATCCGCCCACCATAAACTGAATGTGCTGAATGAACTTTTCTTGGTAGGCCACCAGGTCCACGAGCGAGTCGGTGACGGCGTTGAGCTTCACGGCTTCGCGGCGAAGCGCGGTGCTGGAGTAGCCCGGAATGTACTCGCGAAGCGGCGTGTAGGCGATCAAAAACGTGGTAGATACAATGAGGAAGAGCACCGAACCGCCAACGGCCAAAAACACGTTTCGGCGGTTGAGCACCATAGAAAAGCGCTCCTCAAACGTCGACTCGTCGAGCAGTACCAAACGGTATTTGTGCCGCCATTTGGCAAGCCAGTGCTGGAAAACTTCCTTGCGGGAGCGGCGTGCGGACTTCTTCACAAGTTCAAAGGTAGCAGAATCGTTCGAGCGTCGCCCGCGCGAAGGCCATAACTTTGGGCGTTTTACGTTAGGTACCGAATGCGCCCGTCTCAACTCGTTTGCTGGATTGCCCTTGGGGCACTGGCTTCGGCCACCCTCGCCGGGTGCAGCCGCGAAAAAGACCGTTGGCTCAACCGCACCTACCACCAAACCACAGCTAGGTTTAATCCGCTTTACAACGGCCAGGTGGCCTACGATCAGGCGATGCTCGAGTTGCGCGACGCGCACCGCGACGACTTCACCCAGCTCATCGCGGTCGACGACTGGACCCGCGCCAAGATGAACACGCCGGCCTACCAAAAGGCCAAGCGCGCAGTAGAAAAAGCTAGCAAGGCCATTCGCGAACACAGCATGGTATTCAAGGGCAAGCAGGCCAATCCGGCGGTTTTTGACGCCTATCTGCTCATGGGCCGTGCCCAAATTTTGATGGGCCTTGACGCGCCCGCAAGCGAAGCCTTGAGCACGGTAGCCCGACTAAGTGGCCGTCCCGAGCAGCAAATCGAAGCGGAACTCGAGCGCATCGAACTCTTGGCCCGCCAGGGCAATGCGGCGCTGGCCGAACCCCTTCTTTTTGAAGTGGACCGCAAGGGCGTTCCGGCCAAATGGGACTACCAGGTTTCTCGAATTCGGGCGCGCATGGCGATGGCCGACCAGGACTGGTTGGCTGCCGCAGAAGCCATGGCAAAAGCAGCCAAGGAGGCTCCGAAATCGGACCTCAGAGCCCGCTACGCGTTTCTGGCGGCCCAGCTTTTTGAAAAAGCCTCGGAGCCTGAACGGGCGCGCACCCAGTACGAAACCTGCCTCAAGGCACAGCCGCGCGACTACGCGATGCTGCTCGAGGCGCAGCTTCGCCGAAGCCTCAACGGCGGCGGGGTAAACCCCAAAAAACTCTATCAGGAGCTGCACCAACTGCTTCGCGAGCCGAAGAATGCGGACTTCGCAGACCGAATTTATTTTTCGTTGGGCGAGCTCGCGGCCCAATGGGACGAGCCGGACCGGGCCTACGGGTACTACCAGCAGTCCTTTGCAGCAGGTCGCGCAGAACGCCCCATGGTCTATGGTTTGGCCTACGCCCGACACGGTGCCCTGGCGCTGGAGCGGCGCGCGTACAGCCGGGCCCAAGTGGACTTTGATTCGGCGGCCATCGTGCTCCCGACGACCTATGCTGGCCGCGAGGGCTACCAAAAGAAAGCCAAGAGTTTGTCGGTGCTCGTGGAGGCCCTTGAGCGCGCAGAACTTGGTGATTCACTCGTCGTGCTGTCGCGTAAGGGCGAGGCGGACCTGCGCCGGCAGTTTGAGGCCTATGTGGCTGCGCTGAAGAAGGCCGACGAGGCCGAGGCCGAGCGGGAACGCAGGCTGGCGCAGCTCGCCGAGTTGCGGACGACGACTTCGGAGCTGGATGCGGCGGCGCCCACCGCCGGCGGCGCAGCCGGCGGCGGCTGGGCGGTCTACGCCCCGGCGCTGCGCGCCAAGGGCGCCGCCACCTTCCGCCAAAAATTTGGGGATCGACCGAATGTGGACAACTGGAGGCTGCGCTCAAAATCGAACGAGTGGGCCCAGCAAACCGCCGAAAAGCAGGCTAAAGGGCCGTCGGCAGAACCGACAAAAGGCGGCGAAGCGGGATCCGAGGGCGATTCGGCAACGGCCACCGCGGCGGCGGGCGAGCCCGCCGGCCGCTACGACGTGGCCGGCTACCTGGCAAAAATTCCGCGCAACCCCGAGGAACGCGCAGCGGTCCAAACGAAGGCCTGCGAAGCCTGGTCGGAAGTTGCGGCGGCCTACCGCGACGGAATGCAGGATCCGAGCGAGGCCGTAACCGCCTACCGAAGGGCGTTGCGGTCCTGCCCCGACCACCCGGAGGCTTCGCGTTGGCTGTATGCGGTGCACCGACTCCATGTTGCGCTCAAAGAAAACGTGCAGGCTGAGGCCGCTTTAAAGGAACTTTTGGAGCGCTATCCCACCAGCGAAGCCGCCCAAATTGTGCGCAAAGGCAGTACCGGGGCGAGCAAGGGAGCGGAACCGGTTGCGACGCCTGCGTTCATCGCGCTGTCGAAGGCAGTGGACCAGCGGAACTGGCCCGAGGCGCTGCGCCTGTACCAAACCACGGTGTGGACGGAACCTGAGCGCGCTCCGGCTGAGCTGCTGCGGGCCCTCGCGGTGGGCGGAAGCCAAGGCCGCGCCGCGTATGCTGACGCGCTTCGCAAGGTTTCGGCAGAGTTTCCGTCCACGCCCCAAGCCGCCGCCGCACAGACCTACTTGGTGGCGATTTCCACTATTGCGGCCCCAGAGCCCGCGGTGAACGCAGAGAATTTGAAGCTGTTTACGCCCGCGCCGCAGGCTCCGCATCAGGTGGCTATTTTGTTTCCCACCGGCTTTGACGGCAACGCGGTGCGCAATGCACTTGCACGAATTCACAGCACGGACTTCCCGGACCGACCCCTCGGAGTGCGCGCCCTTCCGTGGAACGAAAACGCGGAGCTGCTCGTCGTAGACGGGTTTAAAAATGCCGCCGAGGCCTTGGCGTACCGTGACGCAATGCGCCAAAATGCCGACCTTCGCAAAATGCTTCCCGCGGAACGCACCACGTTTTGGCCGGTGACTGTGGCGAATTTTTCGCACCTTTACCGCACCAAAGACGAAGCGGCCTACCGCTCCTTTGTTCAACGCAATTACGGATCGCCATGATGAACCCAGTTAAACGCATTGCCGAGTCAGTGCACGAGCACAACCGCATCGTAGAAGGTGCAGTAATCGAAGGAACCATTCAGTCTCCTGTTGATTTTCGCGTCGACGGAACCATTAAAGGCACCCTCCGCACCCAAGGAAAATTGGTGATCGGCCCACAAGGTTCGGTAGAAGGCCAAATTTTTGCTGGCGAGGCCAGCATTGCGGGCAAGCTCAAGGGAAGCCTCGAGGTAAAAGGCCTGACGACGCTCGCGCAAACGGCTCAAGTTCATGCCGAACTGTACACGGGCCAAATCAGCATTGAGGCCGGAGCCCAGTTTTCAGGTCAATGCCACATGGGCGTGAAGGCTTCTGAAGCGAAGCCCGCGGCTCCCGCGCCGGCTCCAGCAGCGCCGGCAGCCAGCGCAGTGAAGTCACCGGTATCCACTACTACGGTTTAAATTGGCCATCGTGCCGCCGTTAAACCTCCCCCCAACGGCCGGAAAGGCGTTATCGCTATCGGGTCAACTAATGGGAGCGGTAGCCTTAGGGGTCCTCGTTGGGTCGTGGTTTGACAGCAACGAAAGCCACTTGGGCGCTGGGATCGGGGCCCTGGTGGGTGTGTTGGTTTCCCTTGCGCTGGTGGTGCGTACGGCACTAAACGCTTCGAAAAAATGAAGGCTGTCCTTGTTCCCCTTGCCGCACTTTACGCTGTACTTGCCGCGAGCTCGGCCGCTGCGGTTGCTGCGCTTGGGCTTTCGTGGTACGGGATGGGGGTTTTGTGGATTGCCGTTACGGGGGTAACCCAGTTCTTTTTTGCTTTTGCTCTAGAGAAGCGAAGGCCAAAGGCTTTTGTGTGGGTGGTCCTTGGGGGAGGCTTTTTAAGGATGCTGCTCGCTGCTTCCACGGTAATTCTCCCGATGAGCATTGCTCAACCCGAAGGATTTCGATCTGATTCTCTGCAGTTTGCAGCAGTTTTCATGCTTGCGCAGGCTGTCGAAACGTGGCTAGCCGTTCGGCACATCAAGCAGGGCTAAAAGTTGCCTTGTTTCGGACTATCTTTGCCGCGCAATTCGGGACTGATGGTACTACGCCGCTTACTTACACTTTTCGCTGCATTCGCGCTGCCTTTGACGGGATCTTTTGCGTCTTCTACCGAAGGGCATCACGACCAAGTAGCGGCTCACGCAGAGGCAGTTGAACATGGAGTAGCCCATCAAGGCGCGGAAACGTCTGGCCACGAGGCCAAGGAGGAGTTCAACCCAAATGAAATGATAATGCACCACATCGCGGATAGCCACGGATGGCATATTCTCGATTGGAACGGTCACGCGGTTAGCATTCCCTTGCCTGTTATTCTTTGGACGACCAATGGCTTGGTGGTCTTTTCGTCAGCCGAGTTTCACCACGACATTGAGGGACATCATGTGGTGGAAGCGGGGGGTCTTCAGTTTGTGAACAAGCACGAGAAGATTTACTACGCTGGGACCGAAGACAAGCCGTTAGACTTCTCTATTACGAAAAACGTGCTTGCACTGCTTGTTGGTGCCGCAGTGATTTTGTTAATCTTCTTCTCGGCTGCGCGTTACTACGCGAAGAATACCAACGCCGCTCCTCGCGGACTGGCGGGTTTTGTGGAGCCATTGATTCTGTTCGTTCGCGACGACATTGCCCGCGGCGCGATTCCTGAGAAGCACTTGAATCGCTTTGTTCCCTACTTGCTCACGCTGTTTTTCTTCATTTGGATCAACAACCTGCTCGGCCTTGTCCCGTTCTTTCCGGGTGGTGCGAACTTGACAGGGAACATTGCTGTCACCTTAGTGCTGGCGGTATTTACGCTCGTCATTACCAATGTTAACGGCACCAAGGACTACTGGATGCACATTGTGTGGATGCCAGGTGTGCCGACGCCCCTTAAGCCCATTTTGGCCTTAATTGAGTTGATCGGCGTTTTTACCAAGCCGTTCTCGTTGATGATCCGTCTTTTTGCCAACATTACCGCGGGCCACATCTTGGTGCTCTCGCTGGTATCGTTGATCTTCATCTTTGAGTCGGTTTGGATCTCTCCGGGATCCATCATTTTGACACTGTTCATTTCGACTTTGGAACTCCTGGTAGCTGCGCTGCAGGCTTATGTTTTCACGATGCTTACCGCGATGTCGTTTGGCGCCGCAGTAGAAGAGCATCACCACGACGGCCACGCGCACGCCGAAGGACACCATTAACGTTTTCATTTTTATTCATCGTTTCACTTCAAATACCCCCTAAACAATGACTGGTAGTATCGCTGCAATCGGAGCTGGCCTCGCAGTAATCGGTGTAGGTCTTGGCATTGGCCGCATCGGCGGACAAGCTATGGACGCCATCGCACGTCAGCCGGAAGCTTCGGGCAAGATCCAAACCGCCATGCTGATTTCTGCAGCCTTCATCGAGGGTGTGGGTCTCTTTGGCGTCGTGGTTTCGCTCCTTAAGTAATCGTCTACGCGGTCGGAGTTCAGTGCCTTTCAACGGGCACTGAACTTTCGGCCGTGAAACGAACTTCTAATCTTATTCACGCATGGATTTAGTTACTCCGGGCTTAGGCCTAATTGTATGGACGACGCTGGTCTTCCTCATTTTGGTGTTCTTGCTAGGCAAGTTCGCTTGGAAACCTATTTTGAATGCGGTGCAATCCCGCGAAGAGGCGATTGATCAGGCGCTTAAGCAGGCAGAAGCCGCGCGAGCGGAAATGAGCAAGCTTCACGCGTCCAACGAGCAATTGCTCAAAGAAGCGCGCGAAGAGCGCGAGGCCATTGTTAAAGAAGGCCGAGCTATGCGCGACGCGATGATTGCCGAGGCAAAAGACGCCGCTTCAGCCGAAGCTGCGAAAATCCTGGAGTCTGCGCGCACCCAAATCCATCAAGAAAAGATGGCCGCGGTGACCGAACTCAAGAATCAAGTTGCCCAATTGGCTGTGGACATGGCCGAAAAGATTTTGCGCGCCGAATTGGCTCAGCCTGAAGTGGCTAAGGCCAATGTGGAACGCGACATTAAAGACCTCAATCTGAACTAAGATGAGTCTTTCTTCACACCGTTACGCCAAGGCCCTCCTCGATTTGTCAGAGGAAAAGGGACATTCTGCTGCGGTTGCGTCAGACATGTCGGCCTTACGCGAAATGCTGTTGTCTAGCCGTGAACTTCAGGTGTTTTTGGCTAGTCCGGTTGTGAAGCCGCACCAAAAGAAAAAAGTACTATCCCAAGTTCTTGTGGGCCTGAGCGAGCTTAGCCGCAAGTTTGTGGATTTGGTAGTGGAGCACGGTCGCGAAGCGAACCTTAGTGCGATTGCCGCAAGCTACATGGACGCATACCGTCGCCGTCAAGGCACGGTTTCAGCCACGGTTGCTTCAGCCGTTGCATTGACTCCAGAGCAGCGCGCTCACATTGAGTCCGCCATCATGGCTTCAGGAGCTAAGGCGGTTGAACTTCGTGAAGAAGTAAATCCTGAGTTAATCGGTGGCTTGGTCGTTCGAGTGGGCGACAAGCAAATCGATACGAGCATCGCGCAGGCCTTGCGCAACTTGGACCGCTCGTTCCAAAAAAATTTATACATCGCTGATTTCTAATAAATCAAACCATGGCAGACGTCAAACCCGCTGAAATTTCTGCGATTCTTCGCCAGCAGCTCTCAGGATTCACCTCAGAGTCTGAACTCCAAGAAGTAGGCACCGTGCTCCAAGTGGGCGACGGTATCGCCCGCGCATACGGACTTCAAAATGCCCAATCGGGCGAACTTGTGGAGTTTGAAAGCGGACTTCGCGGAATCGTCCTCAACCTCGAAGAAGATAACGTGGGTATCGTACTCTTGGGTGCCGCTGAAGGCATCAAAGAGGGCTCTACCGTGAAGCGCACGGGCGTAATTGCGTCTATCAAGGTGGGCGAAGGCATGGTGGGCCGCATTGTCGACACCTTGGGCACCCCAATTGACGGCAAGGGCCCGATTGAAGGAGAGCGCTTTGAAATGCCCCTCGAGCGCAAGGCTCCGGGTGTAATCTACCGTCAGCCAGTAAACGAGCCGCTGCAGACGGGCATCAAGGCTATTGACGCCATGATCCCCATTGGCCGCGGTCAGCGCGAATTGATCATTGGTGACCGCCAAACGGGTAAGACCACGGTGGCCATTGACACGATCATCAACCAAAAAGAATACTACGACAAAGGCGAGCCGGTCTACTGTATCTACGTTGCCGTAGGTCAGAAGGGTTCAACGGTAGCAGCCTTGGCAAAGACCCTCGAAGACAAGGGCGCCATGGCGTACACGACGATTGTGGCTGCAAACGCTGCAGATCCTGCTCCGATGCAGTTCTACGCTCCGTTCGCAGGCGCGGCCATCGGCGAGTACTTCCGCGACACGGGTCGCCCCGCCTTGATCATTTACGATGACCTTTCGAAGCAGGCTGTGGCCTACCGCGAGGTGTCGCTGCTGCTCCGCCGCCCTCCGGGCCGGGAAGCCTACCCTGGTGACGTATTCTACCTGCACAGCCGTCTGCTCGAGCGCGCGGCCAAGGTGATCAAGGACGACGCCATTGCGTCGCAGATGAACGACTTGCCGGAATCACTGAAGGGCAAGGTTAAGGGTGGCGGTTCGCTGACGGCGCTCCCGATCATTGAAACCCAAGCGGGCGACGTATCGGCATACATTCCGACCAACGTGATTTCTATTACCGACGGCCAGATCTTCTTGGAGGCCGACCTCTTTAACTCGGGCGTGCGTCCGGCCATCAACGTGGGTATCTCGGTATCGCGCGTTGGAGGTTCCGCACAAATTAAGCCGATGAAGAAGGTTGCCGGTACGCTCAAGCTCGATCAGGCGCAGTACCGCGAACTCGAGGCCTTTGCCAAATTCGGTTCGGACCTCGACGCCGCTACGATGAACGTAATCAACAAGGGTCGCCGTAACGTGGAGATTTTGAAGCAGTCCGTCAATACGCCGATGAGCGTGGAGAAGCAGGTAGCGATTATCTACATCGGAACCAAGGGCATGCTCAACAACGTTCCCGTGAACAAAGTGAAAGCGTTTGAAAACGCGTTCATTGAGTACATGGAGGCCAAGCACCGCAACGTGCTCGACGCCATTCGCGGCGGCGCATGGGGCGATGCAGAAATCGGTGCCATTGAGGCGGCGGCCAAAGAAATTATTCCGGCCTACGCCAACTAATACCTAAGCGATGGCGAACCTCAAGGAACTCCGCAACCGTATTTCGTCGGTATCCAGCACGATGCAGATCACGTCGGCCATGAAAATGGTGTCGGCGGCGAAGCTGAAGCGCTCCCAGGATGCCATCGTACAGATGCGTCCGTATGCGGAAAAATTGGGCGTCCTGATGGCCAACGTGAGCGCAACGCTCGACGCGTCGGAGAATCCTTTTGCGGTGCAGCGTCCGCTGCGACGGGTGCTTGTCGTTCCGGTAACCGCCAACCGCGGGCTCTGTGGCGCATTCAATTCGTCGGTGCTTAAGCGCACCAAGCTCGTAATGGATGCGCTTGAGGCCCAAGGTGTTGCCGTTGACCTTTTTGCGCTTGGCAAGAAGGGTCGCGACCAACTTCGCAAGCTCGACAACCTGGCTGGCAGCGAGATTGATGTCGTAGCCAATGTGACGTTTGACGGAGCCCGCGCGCTCGCCGAAAATGCGATGAATGGGTTCCTGGACGGCACGTACGACCAAGTGATCGTGGTCTACAACCAGTTCAAGAATGCCGCCGTGCAAATGGTACGCGACGAGGTGGTCCTGCCGATTCCCCAGCCGGAGGCCGCGCCGTCAAGCGATTATTTGTTTGAGCCAAACAAGGCGGACTTGCTGAACAGCTTGATTCCAACCCACATCCACATGCAGTTTTTCAAGGCATTGCTTGATTCGCAGGCCTCGGAGCACGGAGCGCGGATGACGGCCATGCACAAGGCAACCGACAACGCCAAAAGCATGCGCGACGGCCTCAAACTTCAGTACAATAAGGCGCGCCAGGCGGCGATTACGAACGAGATTTTGGAAATTGTAGGGGGCGCCGAGGCGTTGAACGGCTAGGCCCCGCTGCGGTTTTGTTTTTTCAGGCTCCTTCGGGAGCCTGTTTTTTTTGGTGGTGGACCAATTGCGGCGCCGGGGTTATCTTGGTCGGATGAACGCACTCGTACGCTCCGCCCTCGTAGTCGCCGCTCTGCTGGCCGCCACGCATCCGTCTGAAGGCCAGTCCAAGGCCAAGTCAAAGAAGTCCAAAGGGACTCCGGTAGCTGCTGCCGCAGCGCCGTCCGATAAAAAAGTAACGATCGCCGCCAAGCTGAAGAACACCGTGGCCTTTGATGGCCTGATGAAGGTGTACCAGGACACGACCGACGGAAAGCTCTACTTGAAGTTAACGGCGGACCAGTTCAACCGCGAGTTCATTTACTGGAGCTACGCGGAGAACGGCGTGGCGTCGGTGGGTTTTAACCGCGGATCGTTCCGCGCTAACGAGGTATTCACGATTCGCCGCTACTTTGATCAAGTACAGTTTGAGATTCAGAATACGGCCTACTACTTTGACCCCGCCACGGCGCTTAGCAAGGCGGCCGAGGCCAACATCAGCCCGGCAGTGCTGCTGAGCGAAAAAGTGGTGGCGGAAGACCGCGCCAAGGGCGAGGTACTTATCGAGGCCACGGGCTTGTTCTTAGGCGAAGCCCTGGACCGCGTCAAGGCCCCTTCTGCGCCCGGAAGCCGTGAGTTCGGACTGGGCACACTCAGCAAAAGCAAGTCTCGGGTGGCCAAAGTGCGCGCCTACCCAGAGAATACTGACGTGGTGGTGGATTTGGTGTACGACAACCCCAACGGGGTGGGTGGCGGGCCAGACGTCACCGATTCGCGCTACGTTACCGTGCGCCTGCAGCACAGCATTTTGGCGATGCCGGCCGAGGACTACGCTCCGCGCCGTGACGACCCGCGCGTGGGCTACTTCGGCCAGCAGATCAACGACATGACCTCGCCCAAGGCGGCCAACTACCGCGACGTAATTAACCGCTGGAAGCTGGTGAAGAAGAACCCCGACGAGGCGGTAAGCGAGCCCGTGGAGCCCATTACGTGGTGGATTGAGAACACGACCCCGCTGGAGTTCCGCGACGTGATTCAGCGCGCAGGCGAAGCGTGGAACGAAGCCTTTGAGAAGGCGGGCTTCCGCAACGCGATTGTCGTCAAGGTGCAACCCGACGACGCAACCTGGGACGCTGGCGACATTCGCTACAACGTACTGCGCTGGACGTCAAGTCCTTTTCCTCCATTTGGTGGCTACGGACCGAGCTTTACCAACCCGCGAACCGGCCAGATTCTGGGCGCCGACATAATGTTCGAGTACGTTTTTGTCGCAAATCGCCTGAAGCAAGCCGCGCTCTACAACAACCTTGGTCTGGTGGATTTTCAGGAGGAGCATCAGGACCACGCATCGTGTGGAGCGGGCCATTACCTGCAGCAGTCCGCGCTCTTTGGAATGCAGGCCCTAGCAGAAGCTGGAGCGAGTGAGGAGCAGAAAAAGCGCTACCTCGAGGAGTCGCTGTACTACCTCGTACTCCACGAAATGGGCCACACGTTTGGCTTGAACCACAACATGAAGGCGTCGCAGCTGCACCTTCCCAAGGACATTCACAACCGCGAGCTCACCGAGCGCGTGGGCTTGGTGGGCTCCGTAATGGACTACCCGGCAGTGAACGTCAGCCTCGAACCGAAAAAGCAGGGCCAGTACTTCACGACCAAGCCCGGCCCCTACGACCTTTGGGCCATTGAGTACGGCTACAGCACGGGCGTGGCCGACACCGACGCCGAAGAGGCGCGCCTGAATGAAATTCTTGCGCGCAGCACCGCACCAGAGTTGACGTTTGGCAACGACGCCGACGACATGCGTTCGCCGGGCAAGGCCATTGATCCGCGCGTGAACGTCAACGACATGTCGGGCGACGCCATCACCTACGGCGTGGAGCGGATGCAGCTCGTCAACCGCTTGTACGGAGGCTTGCTCGATCGCTACCGCACCGAGGGCCAGAGCTACCAGGAGCTGGTTCAGGCCTACGCGATTTTGGGCGGAGAAATCAACAACGCCGCCGCCGCCATCAGCCGCTACATCGGCGGGGTGTATGTGGAGCGCGGATTCCCAGGCCAGCCTGACGCTAAAGACCCGTTTACGCCGGTGGCGCTGGCCGACCAGAAGCGTGCAATGAACGCACTACGGACGTACGTATTCGCGCCCAACGCGTTTGACGCCGCAGCCCCCGTCTGGAAGTATTTGCAGCAGCAGCGCCGCGGTTTCGGCTTCTTCAGCCAAACGGAGGATCCAAAAATCCACGACCGCAGCCTGGCCATTCAGCGCAATGTGCTAGCCCATGTGCTGCACCCGGCGGTCATGAAGCGCCTAACGGACTCCAAGCTCTACGGCAACCAGTACAGCGTGGCCGCCATGACGGCCGACCTTACCGACGCCCTGTTTGCGGCGGACTGGACGTCTTCGGTCAATGGGTTCCGCCAAAACGTTCAGCTGGACTACGTTGATCGATTGATCGAAATCGCCGGCTTGGGCGAGAAGCCAGCGGCGGGATACGATCGTCCTTCGCAGTCCGCGGCCCTCGCACAAATCCAGCGCATACGCCAGTTGGTGCGCACGAATCCCGGGAACGATGCCGAAACCAAGGCGCACCGCGCTCATTTGGCCCTAAAATTGGACAAGGCGCTAGACTAATCGCTAGCACGCCATGAGACTGACCCTCCGCGCCCGAATTTTCATCGCCATGTTCATGCTGGTGGTGCTGGGATTTGGCGCCACAGGGGTTGTCAGTTTTCTGCACTTTAAGGCAGAAGAAGTCGAATACCGTCGCGAGCGGCTCAAGCGCAAGGAACAGGCCATCGAGGCTCACGTTTCCCACGAGCTCCAGCGCGCCTCTGGAGCGCAGATTGACCAAAGCGACCTCATGAGGACGTTTAATGAAGAGCTTTGTGCGATCAGCCAAATACATCAGATTGATGTGGCCCTGTACACGATGGAGGGCAGCATAATGCTCTCGTCCAACATGGCCCTCGTCGATCAAGGGGTGCTGCCGACGCAGCTTCCCGAGCTGGTCCACAGCCGCCGCAACCAAATACTGAGCATTTCTGACCCCAATAAATCGGAGTCCGAAATGCTGCTTTACACTGCCGAAATTGACAACGAAATGGGTCTGCCCATTGCATTGATGGTTGTCCCCTACAATGACCGAGTGGATCGACCGCTGGAAGACATGGCATTTTACCGTGCATTGGCGTGGCTTCACCTCGTGCTGTTTGTGGCCGCAACCTACTTCGCCTACCTGCTTTCGCGCAGTATTACCCAAGGGCTCGAGGTTGTGGGCAACGCGATGAAGGGCAACCCCGAAGACGGCAGCAGCAATCCGCGCCCGGTGGCATGGCGCTCCAAAGACGAGATTGGCCAGTTGGTGGACGCCTACAACCGCATGGTCCACCAGACCCAGGAGAACGCGAAGACGCTCGCCAACGCCGAGAAGGAACAGGCCTGGCGCGAGATGGCCCAGCAGGTGGCTCACGAAATCAAAAACCCGCTGACGCCGATGCGGCTAATGACCCAGCTTCACGCCAGCCGTGCGGGCCAGCTGAGCGTCGAGGAAATTAAAGGTTATTCCGAGGCCATGCTGGCCCAAATTGACGCAATGGCGGCCGTGGCAGGCGACTTTAGCGAGCTGGCCAAAATATCTACCGGCGTACTCAAGCCGGTGGACCTGGCTCAAGTGCTGCGGCGCGTTCAGTTGGCGTATCCGGGCTTAGACTTGGCCCTTCCGGCCGGGGACTGGACAGTAAAAGGCACTGAAGATTCGGTGCTCCGCGTGTTTAATAACCTGCTCAACAACGCACTAGAGGCGATTCCCGCAGGCACGTCGCCCGCACTTGGGGTGTCCGTTCGCGACGACGAGGGGCAGGTGCTGGTGTCGGTCCGCGACAACGGCTCAGGGATTGATCCAGCGCGGTGGGACGCCATTTTTGCGCCCCATTTTACCACGAAATCTACGGGCTCAGGCCTCGGCCTCGCCATGGTGAAGTCCATTGTCGAAAGCATGGGCGGACGTATCTGGATCGAGGCGTCGTCGGCCCAGGGCACGGAGGTTATGCTTCGGATTCCCCGCGCGTAAGCACAAGGATTTGCTGGGTTCCACCGAAGCGTTCGGGCCGCAGCGTCCACGTCCATCCATGAGGGATTAGCCGCGCCCAGTCGGCTGCGCTAAAGGAAATACTCACGTAGTCCTGCGCGTCGAGTTGATCTTCTAGTTCAGGAAGTGCGGCTTCTTCGGTGAGGGCATGGACCGAAGTCTGTGGCTGAAACTCGTGAAGGGTTGCGACCAAAGCGCCGCCGGGACGCAGGGCGTTGAGGAGCGTGGCGAGCTCCGTTTGAGCCACTTCAGGCTTCAGGTGGGAGAAGACCGACCCGGCTACGATGAGGTCGACGGGTTGGCCGTTCCAGGGTGTTGCGGACCACTGGGCTTGCTGAAACGCCATGGCGCCGGCTTTCGGGTCGACCACCCATCGCTGGGCTCCGGGGAAGACGTTGGGCAAAAAGCGCCCCACGCGGCCGTACCCGCAGCCGTAGTCCAGCACGTCGCCGGGATCGGGCAGTACGGAGCGGAGGACGTCGGCAAAATCGGCCCCCGTGGTGAAGTACTCCTGGGCGGCGCGGGCCCAATCTCCGCCAGAAACGCTCAAGGGGTAGCGAAACATGGCGTCGGCCCGGTGCACGAGCGGCGAAACCCCGGCGGGCAGGTTGGGCGTCCACGGAAGGCTAAGGCATTCAGGC
This sequence comes from Bacteroidota bacterium, assembly GCA_041158165.1. Taxonomy (GTDB): domain Bacteria; phylum Bacteroidota; class Bacteroidia; order Flavobacteriales; family Schleiferiaceae; genus TMED14. The sequence continues at coordinate 5,756 of JBEBBW010000013.1, read as the reverse complement.
AGGTGCTGCTGCTGGAGCGCGGCGACCGCGTCTACCCTTCGGCGCAGCACCTCGAGCGCGTCTCGGTTTTCGCCGATGCCGGTTTTGTCTTGAATCCAACGTTGAAGCCGCTTGAGCACAGAAAGTATCTTTGGTGCGTCCAAAGTACGCCATTCATTCAACCCAACACGAAGCCCTATGTCTACGCTACGTTTAGAAGTTCGCGACCGCATCGCATTCCTCACGATCGATCGCCCCGAGGCACTGAACGCGCTGAACGCGCCCACGATTCAGGCCCTCCACGAACACGTGGTGGCCCTAGACGAGCGCGCAGACGTTCGGGTGGTGGTGCTTACGGGCGCAGGCCCCAAGAGTTTTGTCGCCGGCGCAGACATCGCGGAGTTTGCGGGCTACAGCCCGGCCGAGGGCGAAGCGCTGGCTCGCCGCGGTCATGAGCTGCTTTTTAACCGCATTGCGCAAGCGCGCAAGCCCTACATCGCCGCCATTAACGGGTTTGCGCTCGGGGGCGGACTCGAGCTCGCGATGGCCTGCCATGTTCGTTTGGCGTCGTCTACGGCCCGTATGGGCTTGCCCGAGGCCTCGCTCGGGGTGATTCCGGGCTACGGCGGCACGCAGCGCCTCGCGCAGCTGGTGGGCAAAGGGCGAGCGCTCGAACTGATGTTCAGCGCGAGCATGATTGACGCGGCCAAAGCGGAGTCGTGGGGTTTGGTAAACGCCGTCCACGAGCCCGAACAGCTCATGGAGGCAGCCGAAGCCATGGCCCGCCAATTCATCAAAGCTTCGGGGGATGCACAGTCTGCCATTATTCGAACGGTCAACGCCGCCACCGAAGGCGGGCCCGGCTTTGAAGCCGAGATCCACGAATTCGGAGCCCGCTTTGCCACCGCAGAATTTACCGAAGGCACTACAGCTTTTCTCGAAAAACGCAAGCCAAGTTTTTGAATGCGTGAAGCGTAGCGTCTTTGTGCTAAATTGACGGCACCTAAACGCAACGCAACATGTCTTTTTTGGTCATTGAACACGCGGTCTACTCTTTTGGCTCAGCCGGCTGGTTAGGAGGAATCGCCATTTTTGCTGCTTATGCAGCGATCGTATTTGGCGCGGCCCGCACCTGGAAGGGGGAGGAGCTCCGCATTTTTGAACGCTGGTGGGGCTATGCCTTGGCGGGGCTCTTAGTCGTTAAGCACCTTTACCTGTACCAAGCCGGGCTCTGGAACGTGCACGACAACCTCGAAATGCACCTTTGCGGGTTCAGCCGCATGCTGAGCATCTTGCTTTTGGCCTTCGGAGCCCGCTGGGCGTTTTATCCCCTCTTCTTTTGGGGAATCGTGGGGGGCTTTCACAGCCTTCTTACCCCGGAACTCACCAGCGGCGACACGCCGTTCATGTACGCAGAGTACTACATCGTGCACGGCGGAATCATCATTATTCCGCTCTACTTTGTCTTTGCCCGCGGCTGGATGATTGGCAAGTGGACCTGGGCTAAAATATTGGGCGTCAACGTTCTGCTCATGGCTCCGGTGGGCCTGATCAACTACTTGGTCGACGCCAACTACATGTTCCTTTGCCAGCGTCCGATGGTTGACAACCCCTTCATTATGGGCGATTGGCCGTGGTACATAGTCGGATTCCTCGGCGCCGGCGCGCTGCACTACGGCGTCCTCACCTTGCTTTTTTGGAAGCGCATTAACCGAGCGGCGTAATGGGCGAGTGGGATATGGTGGTCGTCGAGGTTGGCGGCCCAATCTGGTGGGCCGGCTACGGAATTTTGGCCCTCTTTTTTGTCGGATTTTTTGGTTTTGCGCCCCGGGCCGGGCACCCCAAGTTTGCCCAATGGGAAAAAATCTTGGGCTGGACGATTTTGGCCAACCAATCTTGGTACTGGTGGATGGCGCTCGCCGACGGCACGTTTAACGTTCGCGAGTCGCTGCCGCTTCACATGTGCAGCTTTAGCCAGTTCTTGCTTTTTGCGCACTTGGTGCTCAAGCAAAAATGGGCACTGCCGCTTGTCGCGTTTTGGGGTCCGCTGGGCGGAATTCAGGCCTTCCTCACGCCCGCCCTGGAATCGTCTACAACTATTGGGTACGTGACGCAGTTTTACACCGCCCACTCGTCGGTGGTAGTGATTCCGCTTTACTTGATTGTGCGGGGCGGAGCACGCTTGCCGCGCAACCTGTTTTGGCGCGTAATCGGCATGACCAACCTGGTCGGATTTTCGATGATGGCCGTCAACGCCGCGCTCGGCTCCAACTACTGGTACGTCAACCAGCCGCCCCCCGTGGACCACCCCTTGGTGCAGGGCGCGTGGCCGTACTACCTGATTGGCATTGAGGGGGCCGTGTTAGCGCTGTTTGCGGGGCTGTTCATGCTTCTTCGCGGCTACCGAGTAGCCGCAGCGCCTCACGCCGACTAAGTCCGCTCAGTTCCGGGTGGGCGCCAACCCACTGCCGAACCCACCGTGGGTTGGTCCGGCTGAAGTCGCGCAGGGCCCAGCCGATTGCTTTGCGGTGAAAAAATTCCTTGGATGCGGTGTGTGCAGACAGGGCCTCGTCGAGCCATTCGGTGCGCGTTGCGGCGCGAAATCCGAGCTGCGCAATCATCGCTGTGCGGTTTAGCCAAAGGTTGTCAGAATAAATCCAGCCCCGAACGACCGGCCAAACAGCTTCAGGATGCCGCCTCAGCAGCACCCCAACGCCGTGAACGGCCAGCGCGTCTACGCTGTCCCACCAGCTGTGGGTGGTGATCCACGCCTCGAGGGCAGGAAGGGCCTCGTCTGGGGCCCAATGCTTGGATTCCGCCTTGAGTAGGTCTAGTGCGAGGTACTGCGCTTCTCGGAAGGGCGTGTTCCACAGTTCGTGTATTGCCGCGATGGCTGCGGATTTTCTAGGCCGGTCGGCCCAGTGCCTTCGTTGGATTTCGGAGCGTGTCGGCTTGGGCACACCTAAAAACGAGAAGTGGCCCTTCATGTAGGCCGCCATCGAGGTGGCATTTAACGTGTTTTTCGCGTTTTCGATTGCGGAATAAGTGCCGGAGACCCAGCTTGTTGAGTTAAAATATCGGGAATTAGTCATTACATAACGTTTCTGACGCGTTTCGGTGCTAATTTTGTTGCATGCGCCGCATTCTACTACCCTTGATCGCGCTTTGCTCCGTGACCCTGTCTGCTCAAAACTACTACAGTGCAGACCAGGCTACGCGCATGCTTCAATCCCATCAAGCAAAATTGAGCGAACTGCACCTGAAGTTGCTTGCTCGGGAGACTCCGAAAGGGGGGTACGAGGCAAAGTGGAAATCGTTGTTAAAGGAAGCGCAAGGGCTGGAGGGAATTTTAGCCTGTGCAAATTCCGAATGGTTTTACCAACAGTTTGAACCGCAACTTTATCGAACCCAAGAGGTAGTAGCAGAACCAGAGGTGTTTTTTGCAGAACTAACGAAACTGGTTGCGTTGACGTCGTACCAATTTGAGGCACTGGCAGCGAAGTATGCCCAGCAAAACTGCGCTCAAGACGGGGTAGCCGCGGCGGTACAAAGTGGGCGTACGCAATCGGAACGCAAGCGACCGGCGCTGAAGGGAATTTGATCTAATCCTCACTGAGGTAGTTCGCCCCCTCAAGGAGGGCCGGCGGTATGAATTTTTGTCGGAACTTTCGGCATGCGTTGGATTTTTAGTGCAGCAATTCTTGCCGTGTCCTTTGTTGCGCGGGCCCAGTGCACCGTCAATGTGGTCAGCGACAGCGTGTATGCGTGCGCTGGCGACAGCGCTACGCTCCAGGCAGTGGGAACCGGCCCGTTCCAGTGGAGCCCCGCGGCGCGTTTTTCGTGCGACACGTGCGCAACCACGAGAGCCCTCGTTACGGCACCGGCCAGCTCGGTCACGCTCAGCATGCAAACCAGCGGAAGCCAAACTGCGGTCAACGGAAATTTTAGCGCGGGAAATTCCGGCTTCACCACGCAGTACACCTACAATCCAGCGAGTATTTGGAACGAAGGAACCTACGCCGTCGGTCCCAACCCCAACGCGGTTCACCCCAACTTCGGCACCTGGGGCGACCATACGACGGGCACGGGGAACTACATGATTGTCAACGGCAGCGTGCTTCCGAACCGCACCATTTGGCAGCAAACTGTGACGTTTCCGTCGGGATCGACGGTGACCATGAGCTATTGGGTGCTGAGCTTGGCCTTGCCGGCCGGGAGCCTCAGGGTTATGGTGAACGGGGTTCAAGCGGGAACGGGCCAGGCTGCTCCGGGCGCGGTGGGGTCGTGGAGCCTCCGCACTCAAACGTTTACGGCCCCGGCCAATGGGGTGTGCACGATTGCCCTTCAGGGCGTGATCACGGCGGGTTCAGGCAATGATTTTGGGATTGACGACATCTCGTTCACCTACTCGTGTACGGCGACCAAGACGGCCTGGCTGATTCCCAATCCTGCGCCGATGCCGCTGGCCTGGGTTAACCGCACCAGCGGATGCGAGCCGGTGTGCGTCACCTGGCACGACGTGAGCAGCGTGGCAACCGGCCAGCTCGTGGCGCGCCTCTGGGATTTCGGCGACGGAACGACCGATACGGCGAAAAACCCAACGCATTGCTACGCCAATCCGGGCACCTACGGCGCCACGCTGACCGTCTGGTCTGACTCGGGCTGTGTGGCCCAAACGGCAGCGCTTCCGGCCGTTACGGTGCATCCCCAGCCGGTCGTTGACGCTTTTTGGTCTGCGCCGGGCGGAGTTTGGGGCCGCGACACCAGTTTGCTTTTGCCGTACGACGTTCCAGCGCTTTCAGTGACTGTGGGCCTGGATTCTGCCGTGATGCCGTGGACGCTGGCGCCCGGAAGCTCCATGTGGGTGGATTGGGGCGACGGCCAGCGCGACGTGCGCGGCTTTGGCGGAAGCGGTCCGCCCCAGCTCGCCTTCAGCCACACCTACGGCACGGCACAAATCCAGTACCGCATCTGTGTGGGGCTGCAGACCAACCAGGGTTGCGCAGACACGCTGTGCTTCACCGTTTTAGGCAGCCCGGGAATGGAGCTTCCGAATGTCGTTACGCCGAACGGTGACGGCCGCAACGACGCGTGGGCACCAAACTACCAGGCGGTGGATTGGGCCGAGTGGGAGGTGCGCAACCGGAACGGCGACGTGGTGGCGCGCGGCACCCGACCCGAGGATTTTTGGGACGGAACGCTTCGTGGCCGTCCGGCCCCCGACGGCGTGTATTTTGTCGTGGCGAAGGCGAAAAACGTCAATGTAGTGGAGCCTGTGGTGCTCACCGGTACCCTGCACGTGCTCCACTAAACGCCCAGTACCGCCGCGATTTCGTGTAGGTTTTTGTAGCTGCGGCTCGCCGCGCTCATGCTTGACAAACTGGCTTTAATTCGCGTTTGCTGGGCTTCAGAAAGGGCTTGCCACGGCGTCATTTCGACGCGCACGCTGAAGCCCGTCCACCCTTTTCCCAGGGCGCGGAGTACTTGAAATTCCGTTCGAAAAAACAGGTCGGCCTCGCGGCGAACGGGCGGTCGGTCGTAGTCGGGATGCTGGCTCAGTGTAGGAAGCGACGTCAGCGTCCAAACTCCGCGCTCAAAGTGGGCCCGCTTCATGGCGGCGGTGATTCCGGCGCTCGCTGCGCGGAGCGCTTCCCCTTCGGCCACGGGGGCGTGAACCTCCGCGAAATCCAACCCGAGCTTCGAAGTGGGACGAAACCCGCTGGGAAAAGCAAAAGCAATCGCCTCGAGCACCCCGTTCCGCAGCAGGGCTACGTCTT
>JBEBBW010000012.1:0-41082 GCA_041158165.1 Bacteroidota bacterium | reverse complement strand
CGCCGCACCCGCTGTTCACCTCGTTTGTCGAGGCCGCGCTTCAGCACGCACACGCTTAAATCATGGAACAACGTCCGTTTTTGGATCGCAACCAACTCATTGGTTTTGCCCTAATTGGGGCCATTTTGCTCGGAACTTCGTACTGGGCCAGCACCATGGAACCGGCCACACAGCCCGATGAGTCCGCCGCGGTGGCGCCTTCCAAAGTCGCGCCCAAAGCGAAGCCGGTAGCGGCCGATACCCTTGCTGAACGACAGGATACCTCAGTCCAAGAGCAGGAATTTGTGCTTGAGAATGCCCAAGTGCGCTATGTGATCAGCAACCTTGGCGGACAAATCAAGTACGCCGAACTCAAGGAATACCGCGATTGGCAGGGCAAGCCGCTGCGAATCGTTGACCAAAATCAAGTGATCGAAGGCCTTAGTAGCGGCGCCTACCTTGTGGAGCAAGAGGGCGGACTGTACCGTTTTCAGGACGGAAAAGGCACGACGTGGACCTATGAATTGCCAGCCGAGGGCTACGGCCTTAAGTGGTCGCTTCAAACGCCGAGCAAGAGTGACGTGACCCTTACGTGGCGCCAAGCGGGAATCCGCCACGAGAAAAGCCTGAAAAATGAGGCTACCAACACCAGCATTTACTACTACGAAAATGCCGAAGAGGAGCGAAGCAGCTTGAGTGACGGAGCCGACGACGACGAGTCTGCCGAAAACCTTGGCTGGGTTGCCCACAAGCAGCAGTACTTCAGCAGCATCCTGCAGGCCGACCAAGGTTTTGCCTTGGCAGAGCTTAGCACGCGCACCCCAGACGATACGCTCCACAGCCGCCTGTTTGAGTCCAAGCTCACACTCAAGGCGACCAATGGCGTGGCTTCCGCCTCGGGCATTTGGTACCACGGTCCAAACCACTACCAAACGCTTAAGTCATTTGACCGCAATTTCGACGAGGTGATCCCATTCGGTTGGGGCATCTTCGGCTGGATCGGCAAGTACATCGTGTCTCCGCTGTTCAATTGGCTCGACGGGTATGGAATGAACTACGGTATCATCATCTTGTTGATGGCGGCCCTTATCAAGTTGGCGTTGTCTCCGCTGACGTTCTCGAGCTACAAGAGCATGGCCAAAATGCGCGTGCTTAAGCCCGAGATGGACGAGCTCAACGAGAAATTCAAGGATGCGGACCCCACCAAGAAGCAGCAAGAGACGATGGCCCTCTACCAGAAGGCTGGAGTGAACCCGCTCGGCGGCTGCATTCCCCAGCTGCTGTCGCTGCCGATCCTGATCGCGATGTTCCGCTTTTTCCCGGTATCTATTGAACTGCGCCAACAGGCCTTCCTTTGGGCCGACGACCTTTCGAGCTACGACAGCATCTTAAGCCTTCCCTTTGAGATTCCGTTTTACGGCGCGCACGTTTCGCTCTTCACGCTGTTGATGGCCATTTCGACCTTCTTGTACACGAAGTTCAACAATTCGATGACTCCGACTTCGGGCAACAGCATGATGCAGCAGCAGATGTTGATTATTCAGTACCTGATGCCGTTTATGCTGCTCGTTTGGTTTAACAACTACTCGTCGGGTCTTTCGTACTACTACTTCATTTCTAACGTGCTGACGTTTGGACAGCAGTGGGTAATCAAGGAATTTGTGATCGACGAAAAGGCGATCCGTGCCAAAATAGATGAAACCAAAGCCAAGGGTGGATCGCAGTCGCGCTTCGCCAAAAAGATGAACGAAATGCTCGAGGCCAACAAAGAGGCCGGCAACCGTCGGGCTCGCCGCGGCAAATAGCATCAAGATGCTTCGACTTCGCGAGGCAACGCTCGCAGACGCGTTGCGCCTGCAGGATCTGAGTCGCACGACGTTTGTTGAGACGTTCGCAGCCTTCAATTCGCCAGAAGACCTGCAGTCCTACTTGGACGAGCGGCTATCGCTCGAGCAGATCCACATAGAGCTGCAGTGCCCTGAATCCAAATTTGCCCTTATGGCCTCGGGCAGCACACTTTGGGCCTACGCCAAAATCAATTGGGGATTAGCCCAGACGGAAGATCGTGGCCTTCGGGCAGTTGAGCTGGAGCGCCTTTATGTGCTTGATTCCGCCAAAGGCCAGGGTTTGGGAGGCCAACTCATGGAATGGGCTACCGATCAGGCCCGTAGCATGAATGCGCAGGAACTTTGGTTGGGCGTGTGGGAACACAACCTCGCAGCCCGAAGGTTTTATGCCCGCTACCATTTTAGTGAAGTAGGCCACCACGTTTTTCGACTGGGTAGCGACGACCAAACCGACCTCATACTTTCGAAGCCACTCTAGGGGTCAGCTCAAACGGCCACGCGAAAGAGGGGGCAAAAAAAAGCCGGCCCAAAGGCCGGCTTGGGTACAAGTGTCGGATTACCGACTACTTGTGGTCGATGTGGCCGTTCACGAAGAGCACACCCGGCTCGCCGTCAAGGCGGGGAGTCCAAAGAAGTGTAGCAACCTCGAGCTTCACGTTCGGGAGGAGCTGGCGGACCGCCTGCATCTGGATGTCTTTATTCAAAGGGATTTTAATGACAATCGGAGTGAATTTAGAACCGAAGATGTCGCCCTCAAAAAAGTCGTTGCCCAGCGGATTAATGGAATCCAATTCTACTCCGAACGCGTTGGGCGTAAGCCCCGACGTCATCGGAATATGGTCGTGCTGGTAAATGTCTCCAGCTACCTTTTTCGTGAGCGGATCGACTTGACCGGTCCACTTAGTGGGAATGGCTCCAGAGCCCGTCGTTACAATGGGTACTGAAGAAACCTGATTCAGGTTGATAACCGGTCCGCCCGCATTGTATTCTTTGGCGTCGATGTTGGTAACCAATACATACGATTGAACGTAGTACTGCGCGTCTTTGTGGTCTTCGAAGAACTGCACTTTAGGGTAAACATAAATCGTGTCGTTGGTAGCGTTCATAACCCAAGCATGGGTCACACCAACTTTCGGTTCGTCGTCAATTGCGCCGGCAATCGGACCCATAATGTCTTGACCCGCATCAGCATTTTGAACGTAAAAATTGGGAACGCCGGTCGTCGGGAAGGCAGTATTGAGTGCCGTTTGAACCGAAGACTCAAAGGGGTCACCGGTGTGGGAGGCGAACGGAATGATCAGCGCCTCGTGGTTTACCGTGTCGTTGAACGTATTGATGGCCATCAGCATGGATTGGGCGCCATTGGGACAGTACTGGCACCACGTTCCGGTCGTCTCGATGACCAAGACTTTTTGCTTCGGACTCACCGTGAGCGAATCCGTGATATATACTTCGGGAACGGGTTCAGGTTCCGTGGGTTTGCAGGCGGCCAAGGCAAACAAGGCGAGGCTGGCAGTAGCTAGGTGTTTCATAAATAGCGTGTGGGTTTTGCTCATTGTCGCGCTAAAATACGCGCTTTTTAGTTCACTTCTACGCTGATGCTCACAGGGAGGTGGTCTGATGCGCCACCGCGGTACCTGAGTCCTTCAAAGCAGCCTCGAATTTGGTAGCCGAGGCGCGGACTCTTGCTCAGCCCTAGCGGAACAACATGGGTGGTCGCCCTCCAATTGGTTGCTTCGCGCACCCACACGCCGTCTAATGCCTCAAGCCGGCCACGGTACGCAAAACTCCCAGCGTAGTGGGGCCAGGGTAGGTGCCGCATGTGGAGTCTACGCAGGTAGGTGCCCAGCGGGCCGTTTGGCCCTTCATTGAGGTCTCCTATTACCCCATCGAGGTTTTTAGGGGCTTGTTCTATAATGCTTCGCATGGCTTCGGCACGCGCCGACGGAGCCGGTGCCCGTTGCGACGGCAGGTGGACCCAGATCCACGACAGGGTGTCGTGGGTGGAGGTTATCCAGCGGACCCATATGGCCTCGCGGGTAGGGTAGTCTTGCGCAGGGTGGATCCAGGCAACGCTGTCGACGCTTAAGCGTTCCGGGTTGTACCAAACCGCCACGTCAATTCCCCGTTCGTCAGGGCTGTCGCGGTGCAGGCGCCAGAGGCGCCATTCGGGCGGCCACCGCCGCTCGAGGTCGTCGAGCACGTCGGCGTTCTCCACCTCACACACGCCGATCGCGTCGGGAATGCGGCCGCCCGCCGCCGCGGCCAAGCCGCGGCCCACCGCGTACAGCTTGGCATAATACCGCTTTGAATCCCAACGGTAAGGGCCGTCGGGCAAGAAATCCCGATCCCTTGGGCCCGAATTCGCCACGGTGTCAAAAAGATTTTGAAGGTTCCACCACACAAAGAGCAGCGTATCGGCCTTCGCGCTGCGCGTGGAATTCGCCAAACCGTTGGCGCTCGCCAACACCCCAAGACCCGCCACGCTAATTGGACCCGTCAATCCGTTGGCGCCCGCCAACGCTTCAGGACCCGCCACGCCAATGGGACCCGTCAATCCCCTGGCGCCCGCCAACGCTCCGCAGCTCCTGCCAGCATCCGCGCAGGCCGATGGCCAGCGGCTTCCCCACGAGGCGAGGACCGCTAATCCTACAAAAATGACCTTCCGCACCATGACCGCAAGCTGCGGCCGCTAGCCCGAACAGGCGTTTACCAACGGTAAAGATTCGCGTCGCCGTAGCTCAAAAAGCGGTAATCTTGGGCGAGGGCGTGCTCGTAGATTCCGCGCCACGCGTCGCCGAGGCCGGCGGCAATCAGCAGCAAAAGCGTGGACTGCGGCTGGTGAAAATTCGTGATTAACGCTTTAACCACGTGGTACGAATACCCGGGTGCGATAATCAGCGCCGTACGGAACGAAACGACCTCGCGACCGCTCCGCTGAAGCTCCGCGGCCGCCCAGTGCATTAACTCGCAGACTTCGGGTGCTACTCGGTCGGGTTGCGCACGAGCGGCCGTTGGCGAGAAACCAGCAACCAGAAACTCCTGGTAGGGCGCCCACTGGTCAACGAAGGCCGGCATTTGGCCGGTCGAGCGCCATTCCAAGGCCCACCAGTAGAGCGATTCGAGGGTGCGCGCCGCGGTGGTGCCCATGGCAAGCACGGGCAGGCCGTCGGCCAGCGATGCAATCAGGTCGCGGCGGATCACAACCTCTTCGGCGTGCATGTGGTGCTCGCCCACGGCGTCGGCGCTGACGGGCTGAAAGGTTCCGGCGCCCACGTGCAGCGTCACGGCTTGGGTGTCGGCACACACGGACCGCCATTGATCCATCAATTCCGGCGTCCAGTGCAGGCTCGCGGTCGGCGCGGCCACTGAGCCTTCGTGGCGCGCAAAAACCGACTGGTAGCGCTCGCGGTCGGCCTCGGTGTCGGCTCGGTGCATGTAGGGCGGCAGGGGTATGCGCCCCACTTCGCCCAGGATTTGGGCCCAGGATTGGCCGCTGGACCACGAGAAGCGCAGCAGCGACTCGCCGTCGCCGGTTTGGATCCGCTCCGCGCGCAGGCCGCATTCGTGCTCCAGGATCGCGCCGTCCTTCCATTTTTTGGACGGACGCACCTTGCACCACGCCGTCAAGGCTGACGTTTCGGCCATGGCCTGCTCGACCGACAGGCCCTCGGCGTCGAGGTAAAACAGCTCGAAATGACCGATTCCGCTCGGACGCGGCATAAAAATGCGGGCGGGAACCACTCGGGCCTCGTTCACCACCAGCCGGTAGGCAGGCCACTCGGCCACCACGTCAGGCGCGTCGCGAACCCCGAGGTCGCGAAGCGTGCCACGGTCCCACACCAGCAACTTAGCCGCGTCGCGCGGGCTGCAGGGCTCCTGGGCGATGCGCTCGTCGGGCAGGGGGTAGTCGTAGTCCGCAATGCGAAGGAGGCGGGGGTCCGGCATCATGCGCACAAAGTTCGTTCAAAACCGGGCTGCGCTACCTTCGCCGCATGGCTCCGACCGTGGTCCTTAGCGTAATCAACGATGTGCACAGCGACCAGCGCGTACACCGCACCGCCACACTGTGGATGGAGCGCGGCTACCGCGTGGTGGTCGTGGGCCGAACCTACCCCAATCCGGCGCCCTTGGACCGCCCCTACGAAACGCAGCGTATGAGCTGCCGCGTCACCAAGGGTCCGCTGTTTTATTTGGAGTTCCAAATCCGCCTGTGGTCCGCGCTGCGCCGCCTCAAGCCCGACGTCTACCTCGCCAACGACCTCGATACGTTGGGACCCAATGCGTGGTGGGCGATGCGCCGCGCCAAACCGCTGGTTTACGACAGCCACGAGTACTTTTTGGGTGCCCCCGAACTGGAATCTCGCCCCTTCGTGCAGCGCCTGTGGCGGGCGGTGGAGCGCTACGGAATTCCGCGCACCGATTTTCGAGTGACCGTCAACCAAAGCATTGCCGCCCAGTACGCCCGCGAGTACGGCGGAACCTGGGACGTGGTGCGCAACGTGCCGCTTCCGGCGGAACTCCCGTGGGGTCCCGACGGCGAATGGAACCGAGCGGACGAGCGCCGGCGCACCCTTCGCGCGGATCTTGGCCTTCCCCTAGATAAAGTGATTTGGATTCTTCAGGGCGCCGGAATCAACGTCGACCGCGGGGCCGAAGAACTCGTGCATGCCGCCTCAGCGTGCCCAGAGGTTGAGTTGGTCGTGGTCGGAAGCGGCGACGCCATTCCCCAGCTGCAGCGCCAGGTGGCTGCGGACGGAATTCCCAACGTCTGCTTTGTCGGCCGGGTGGACCGCGCGCAGCTGCAGCGCTACACCCAAGCGGCCGATCTAGGCTTTAGCCTTGATAAACCCAAGTCCCAGAACTACCGCTGGAGTCTACCCAATAAGCTTTTTGACTACTTCCAGGCGGGAATCCCCGTAGTGGCCAGCGACCTGGTGGAAGTCGCACGGGTGGTGCGCGAAACGGGAGCGGGTGTGGTCCTACCCGAACTCACCCCCGCCGCCATTGCGCTGGCTGCCCGGGAGCTGCTTCAGCCCGAGGCGTACGCCGCGGCGGCGCGCTCCGCCCGCGCAGCGGCCCACCGCTACCACTGGGGCCACGAGTCCGCGGTCTGGCACCGCCTCGTCGACCGCCTCGAAGGCCGAGCTACCCACCACATTTGGAGCATGGACCGATTGGAGCCGCCCCGCTACGGCGGTACGTTGGAGGTGCTCGGTCACGTTCGCGCGGCAAGGGCACAGGGCGATCAGGTCGTCCTTCATGCCTTCACCCGCAGCGCGTGGGCGCATTCCGAGCCGTTTACCGAGGTTCCGACCAACGTACTTCGCCGGGCGCGCTGGCCGCGCAACCTCGCTCCGTGGATCGTGCAAAGCCGCCAAACGCGCGTGGCGCGCCACCAAGCCGCCGTGCAGCGCGGCCGCGTGACCTACCACGGCATTCACTGCAGCGGAATGGGCGTCGAAGGCACGCTGCGGCTCCACAACCCCGAATCTGCCTACTACGCGAGCTTGGCCCGCAGCGCCTCGGGATTGCGGCGCGCCTACTTTTTTTTGGAGGCCTGGGCCTTGCGCCGTTGGGAGCGCGCCCTGGCTGCGCGCTGGACGGGGAGGGTAGAAGCAATTACCCCGCGCGATGCGGAGGCTTGGAATGCGCTTCGGCCCAAGTCCGCCGCGGTGTGGGTCCCGCCGCACCATCCCTTTGTGCTGCGCGTGCCTCAGGGCGACGCTCCGAGCCCCATGGTGCTGGCCGTGGGGAAGTTCAGCGTCGAAGAAAATGCCGTGGCGCTCCGTGCCCTGCTGGCTGCGGATCCGCCGTTAGCGCCGCTGTGCTTGGCGGGCCACAATGCGCCCGCCGGAACCCCGCACTACGTCGACCGCCCGTCGGACGACGCGCTCGACGCGCTGTACGACCAAGCCCAAGTGGTCGTGGTCCACGCGGAGCACGCACTCGGTATCAAATTCAAGCTGATTCAAGCGCTGCTCCAAGGGCGCCACATTGTGGCCCACGAGCATGCTGTGGCCGGCCTGGACCTCGGCAACCGAGTCCGCACCTACGCGAACTGGACACAGGCCTACGACCTGATTCGCGCCGCCCAAAACGAGGCCTGGACCGCCGAGCACGCGGCAAACGCCGCCGAAGTGGCCCGACGGTTTAGCTAAGAACTAGAGCGTGCGCTGCACCGTCGACGCCAGGGTTCCGTTGGCGCAGCGGTAGGTGGCATGCGGAAACTTCAGCAGCAGCGCGTAGTCGTGGGTCGCCATGAGGATGCTGCGTCCGCTGGCGCGGATTTCCTCGAGCAGGTGCATCAATTCCTCAGACATGTGGGGATCGAGGTTGCCCGTGGGCTCGTCGGCCAAAATCAACGGGGGGTCGTTGAGCAACGCACGCGCAATCGAGACGCGCTGCTGTTCGCCGCCCGAAAGCTGGTGGGGCATTTTGTGGCCTTTGGTCGGCATGCCGACGCGGCGCAGCACGTTGTCGATGCGGTCGTCGTTTTCACTGCGGTTCATTTGGCCGGTGGCGCGGAGCACAAAATCCAAGTTCTCGCGCACACTGCGGTCCATGAGCAGCTGAAAGTCCTGAAAAACAATGCCCAACTGGCGGCGCAGGTACGGAATGTCGCGCTCTTTCAGGTTGCGCAGGTCGTAGCCCACAATGCTTCCTTCGCCCGATTCCAAGGGAAGGTCGGCGTAGAGGGTCTTGAGCAGCGAGGACTTGCCTGATCCGGTCGCGCCGATGACGTAAATAAATTCTCCCGGAGCTACCTCGAGGTTCACGTCGCTGAGGACGCGGTGGTTGCCTTGCACGATGCTGGCTTTTTGTAGCGATAAAACGGGAGACTTTTCCATGGGCACAGTTTATGCAAAGTAACGAGAGCCGAACCAAAAGCACGATGTACTTTTGAACAACATGAGGATTCTGTTTTTCGCCGCGCTTTTGTCGAGCGCAAGCCTGTTTGCCCAGCAGCCCATCACGGGCCAGCAACCCGAAGCCCTTTTTGCGGAAGCCCGCGCCCGCTTTGACCGAGCGCTTTACAGTTCGGCCTACGAGTACTTTGCACAGGTTCGCACCATGGTCCCTGAGGCCAGCGACTGGTCCGAGCAATCGATGTACTACCAAGCGCTTTGTGCAATTCGGCTGCTGCACCGCGATGCCGAGGACTACGCCGAAGCATTTCTGCAAACCTACCCGTCGTCGTCGCGCCGAATCGATTTGGTGCTCGAGGCGGCCGAGCAGGCGTTTAACCGACGCCGCTACCAAGAAGCGAAGCGGTGGCTGCGCCAGCTCGACGGCGTGGACCTTGCGCGGAACTTGCGCGCCGAAGTCCAGTTTAAGTTGGGCTATGCCCACTTTTTATTGAACGAATTTGACCTGGCAAAGGCCGAACTGGCCGAAGCCAAAAAATCCAAGTCCTCGGTGGCGAAAACGGCGCAGTACTACTACGGCCACATCGCCTACCTCGAAAAGGCTGACCAAACGGCCCTCGAAAACCTCGAGCCCCTTCAGCAGCACGAGGAATTTGGCCCAGTGGTCCCGTACTACCTCGCCCAGATTTATGCGCGCCAAGGCAAAGACGACGAACTGCTGAGGCTCGGCGAAACACTCATGAAGCAGGCTTCGGCCAAGCGTGCGCCTGAAATCGCGCTGCTGATTGGCCAAAGCATGTTCCGCAAGAAGCGCTACGCCGACGCGAAGTCCTACTTTGACTTTAACCTTGCGCAGGGCGGAAAAATGTCGCCAGAGATCGCCTACCAAATGGGGGTCTGTGCCTACCAGACCAAGGACTACGAAGGCGCAATCAAAGCGTTTAACCAGCTTCCTGCCGAGAGCAGCGCGGATTGGGTGCTCCAGTCGCGCTTGATGCTCGGCGACAGCTATGCTCGGCTCGAGCGCTGGGAAGAAGCCCAAACGGCCTTTCGGTCGGTATGGCAGAGCAAGGCCGACGAGGCTACCCGCGAACAGGCGGCCTACCAGTATGCGAAGTTGACCTACCGCAGCGCTAGCCCGTTCGGCGATGCCATTCAGGTGTTCAATCAGTTTCTGCGTGAGTTTCCGCGCACAGAGCACCGCCGCGAAGCCAACGAGTACTTGGCCAATCTGTACTTGACCTCCCGCGACTACGGCCGGGCCCTAGAGGCCATTGTGCAGACGGGCATGGGGTCATCGTCGATGCGCGAGGCCTACCAGAAGGTGGCCTACTTCCGGGCGGTGGAGCTGTACCAAGCGTCGCAGTGGGACAAGGCCAATGAGCTGCTGGACCAATCGCTCAGTTACCCCTTGGACCGCGGATACACGGCCTTAGCGCACTTTTGGAAAGGTGAAATGGCCTTCCGTCAAGGCGACTACCGCGAGGCGCTCGATCAAACAGAGAAGTTTTTGAAGACGCCGGGCAGCTACACGTTGTCGGAGCGTCCGGCAGCCCAGTACAACAAGGCCTACACCCTGTACCGACTCGATCGACTCGAAGATGCCGCGGCAAGTTTTCGCGTGTTTTTGGAGGATGCGCCGAAAAACGACCGCCGCCGTGAAGACGCCGAGTTGCGCATCGCCGACCTGTACTTTTTGCTTGGTCGCCATGCGTTGGCCCGCGACTACTACGCAAAAATTGCCAAAGGCACGGGTGCTGACGCCGACTATGCGTCTTTTCAGCAAGCACTTTGCCGCGGACTCTTGGGCGACAATGCCGGAAAAATTGACCAGCTAGCCAGAATTGAGCAGTCGGGTTCGCAGCGAGCCGACGACGCCCTCTTTGAGCGGGCACAAACCCTGCTCCGCATTGGGCGCAACGCCGACGCTGAGGAGGCCTTTGCTAGCTACATTCGCCGCAAGCCCAATACCGAGAAGGCCCGTCGAGCCGCGCTGAACATCGCGTTGGCCCGCCGAAACGACAGCAAACTGAACGAGGCGATCACGGCATTCCAGGCGGTGGTGCGCGACTACCCAGGCACGGCGGAGGCCCGCGAGGCGGTGGCCGTAGCCCGCTCCGTCTACGACGACGCCAACCGCATCGACGACTACCTCGAATGGGTTCAAAGCATGCCCTCGTCGGGAATCCGCGCCAGCGAGCTCGATTCCGTGGCCTACATGTCGGCCTACGACAAGTACGCCCAGTCGCAGTACGCGCCCGCACTGGAAGCATTTGGCAAGTACATTAAGCGTTTCCCAGACGGGTACTTTGCGCCCGTGGCGCAGTTCCAGGCGGCGGAATCTGCGCGCCTCACGGGGCAGATGGCCCAAGCCTTGCCGTACTACCGCAACGTGGTGCGCGGACCCGTCGGGGCCAATACGGTGCCTGCCTACAAGTGGCTCCTTCGCGATGCCGAGCAGCGCAAGGACTGGCGCGAAACGAAATCCTACGCTGAGCGCCTGCTGGCATTGGCTGAAGACGCGAGCCTTCGAAGCGAAGCCAACCGCAGCATGATGCGCGCCCATTTTGCCGAGGGAGCGAACGACGTGGCGCTTACCTATGCGGAGGGCATTGTGGCGGACCAGCGCCAAACGCCCGAAGACCGCAGCGAGGCCTTGGCGACCCGACTCCGCGTACTCGAGGCGCAGTACCGCGCCAATGCCAGCGACAGCAACCGACTTGGGCTATGGCAGTCTGCCGCCGAGCAAGCGATTACCGACGGCACCGCCACTGTTCAGGCCGAAGCGAGCTACGCCAAGGCGCAAATCCTTCGCCTTCGTGGCCAGTTTGCCGCCTCCAACGAAGTGGTGTTTGGGTTGCTTGACGCTTTTCCGTCCCAGACGGACTGGCGCTACAAGTCGCTCCTTGTGCTGGCGCGCAACTATGCTAGCCTCAACGACGGCTTCCAAGCCCGCTACACGCTCGATTTCGTGATTTCAGAGCATCCCTCTGATGAACTTGTGAAAGAGGCCCAAGCATTGCTCGCGGAATTCAACGCGGCTCAACTCCCTTCAAACGCTCCCCAAACTCAAGATGCGCAGTAAGATGAAATACGGTTTTGCAGCAGTCGCCCTTGCGGCGTTTTTCGGGGCAGCCGCCCAGGTGGGCCAGGTCGAGGTATCGGTAACCGACAAGTACCGTGCGCGCGTCGCCGAAGCAGTCAAAATTTCGGGCCAGCCCAGCCTTAGCGACACGAGCATCCAGAAACTCCCGATCAGTATCATGGTGCGGCCTCAGGTCATTGCCGTAGATCCCGTGATGGAACTAATTCCGCCGGTGAAGATTACGAAAACGAAGCTGGACCGACTGCCGTCGCGCTACCTCTCGCTTGCCGCAGGCAACTACGGTTCGATTGAAGCGGAGGCGGCCCTGGGTAGCGTGCGCAGCGTGGACCACCTTTGGTCGGTTCGCGGCACGCACCGTTCAACCCGCGGTGGCTTCGCCAAAGACTACATGGTTTTTGATCGGGTCATGTGGGCCGAGTCCAACCTCGACGCGAACTACGAGCGCATCTTCACACGCGGCCGTCTTCGCTTCGAGGCAGGAGGCGCGTGGGACCGCATTCCGTTCTATGGCCAGCGCCACACACCCGGGTTTAACGACGCCGATACCGCCAACGCAGCCCCGGGCCGCAACCTTCAGAACTATACGTTTGGGGCTCGCTACCAGGCCACGCGCTACCGCAAGACCCAGATGTTTCGCAGCCTTGCCGTAGCCGGCCACCATTGGATCGATCAGGGCGGGCGCCAAGTGGAATCGGGTGCGCGCGCCCAGCTTGAATCGGCCCTCCCCGTGCAGAACCTCGTGCTCAATTTGCCCCTCAACTTCTCGATCAACCAGCTTACGGGCTCGGCACGTCCCGACAGTTCCCAGGTCGCTTGGGCAGGGCAATTTAGTCCGTCGCTGGCCGACAGCATTAAAGGCGTGCGTTTTCGGTTTGGCCTCAACTTGATTTTCACCGGCGGACCCAACCAAAAGACGCTGCCCTACTTTCCGCCGGTCATCCACGTCGAAGTGCCGCTGGTGCGCAACGTACTTTATCTCTATGGCGGAATGGACGGCCAGGTCGACAACATGGGTATGCGTGCGCGGGTTGAAGCTGTGCCCTTCCTGTCAGAAACTGCGAAGTACGAGGCGATCCGAAGCAGCAGCATTTACGGCGGTGCCACAGGACGTTGGAGCCGCATCATTGGCTACCGCTTTGGCGGACGCTTCGCCACCTGGGACAACTACCCGATGGTCGTGCGTCCCGACGTTGATTTTGGCGTGCTGAACGACAGTGGGCGCGTCGGCATGCAGTACGTCAAGGTGACGTCCATCGAGCCGACGGGAGAATTGACGTTTCAGTTCAAGCAAGTCTGGGACCTTCGCCTTCACGGGGTAGTGCGCTACGCACTCCAGGATTCCACAGGTAAACCGGTGTACCACTTGCCGAAGTACGAATTCGGAGCCCAAGCCCGCGCCAATTTTGGCGAGAAGATTCGCCTGGACGGCGCCGTGGTCCTTCGCGGTCCGCGCACCACGCTGAACGGCTTGATGCAGGAATACGAATTGCCAGCGTTTATGGACGTTCGCCTCGGGGCCCAGTACCGCTACAACAGCCAACTCGACGCGGTGATCCGCATCGACAACCTGCTCAATCAGCGTGCGGAATGGTGGATGGGTTATCCCGTTCAGGGAATTCGCGCGAATTTGGGCTTGGTTTACAAGTTTTAAGCGTTTAAGGTCGCGGACACCAACCGCACGGCGTTCGTTCGCTGTGTTGAAAAAAATGTTGATAAACGGGGGTAATTTTCCGTGTTCCGGACTCCCCAGCTCAAGCCAAGGCCTATCTTTGTAGGTAGTCCTTTTTTATTGGAAATATGAGCGAAAATAAGCAGTACGGCGCGGACAGTATTCAGGTCCTCGAAGGTTTAGAGGCGGTGCGCAAGCGCCCCGCGATGTACATCGGCGATGTCGGCCAAAAGGGTCTGCACCACTTGGTTTATGAGGTAGTAGACAACTCTATTGACGAGGCTCTGGCTGGCCATGCTACCAAGGTGGACGTCACGATTCACGAGGGAAACAGCATTACCGTAAAGGACGACGGCCGCGGTATTCCAGTTGCCATTCACGCTAAGGAGGGCCGTTCCGCCCTTGAGGTCGTTATGACCGTACTGCACGCTGGCGGAAAGTTCGACAAGGATTCCTACAAGGTTTCGGGCGGTCTGCACGGAGTAGGGGTGAGCTGTGTCAACGCGCTTTCTACGCTGCTGCGCGTCAACGTGCACCGCGACGGCAAAGAATACCAGCAGGAGTACCACATCGGCAAGCCGATGTACGACGTCAAAGAAGTAGGTGCCTCGAGCTACCGCGGCACGATTGTGCACTTTCAGCCCGATACGAGCATTTTTTACGAGAGTGTTTACCAGTACGATATTTTGGCGGCCCGCCTTCGCGAACTGGCCTACTTGAACCGCGGAATCCGCATCCAGTTAACCGACGAGCGCGACATTCAGGACGACGGTTCGTTCCGCACCGAGGAGTTCTACAGCCAGGGCGGACTCAAGGAATTCACGGAGTTCATCGACCAAAACCGCGAAAAGCTCATTCCCGAGCCCATGTACATGGAGGGCGAAATTGAGGGCATTCCGGTTGAGGTTTCGATGACCTACAACACGTCCTACGCCGAGAATATTCATTCCTACGTCAACAACATCAACACCCACGAGGGCGGTACGCACCTCGCCGGCTTCCGTCGCGCACTCACGCGTACGCTGAAGAAGTACGCCGACGAGTCCGGAATCCTCACGAAGGAAAAGGTTGAGGTTGCCGGTGACGACTTCCGCGAAGGCCTGACTGCCGTAATCAGCGTCAAAGTGATGGAGCCCCAGTTTGAAGGCCAAACGAAGACGAAGCTGGGCAACAGCGAGGTATCGGGTGCGGTAGACCGCATTGTGGGTGAAATGCTCACGAACTACCTCGAGGAGCATCCCAACGAAGCGCGCATCATCGTGTCCAAGGTGGTGCTCGCGGCCAAAGCGCGCATCGCCGCCCGCAAGGCGCGCGAAATGGTGCAGCGCAAGACGGTACTTGGTTCGCATTCGCTGCCCGGTAAGCTGGCCGACTGTTCGGAGACGGATCCCGCGCAGTGCGAGATCTTCCTCGTCGAAGGAGACTCCGCAGGGGGTACGGCCAAGCAAGGCCGTGACCGCCGCTTCCAGGCCATTCTTCCGCTTCGAGGTAAGATCCTCAACGTGGAAAAGGCCATGCAGCACCGCATCTTTGAGAACGAAGAAATTCGCAACATTTTTACCGCCCTCGGAGTAAGCCTTGGAACAGAAGAAGACAGCAAGGCGCTGAACACCGAAAAGCTGCGCTACCACAAGATCATCATCATGGCCGACGCCGACGTCGACGGTTCCCACATCGCGACGCTGGTGCTGACCTTCCTGTTCCGCTACATGAAAGACCTCGTGGAGCGCGGATACGTGTACATTGCTTCGCCGCCGCTTTACTTGGTGAAGAAAGGCCAGAAGTCGCAGTACGCCTGGAACGAGACGCAGCGCGACCAAGTGGCGCGCGAGCTCGGAGGTGAAGAGCAGACCGGTGTAACCGTTCAGCGCTACAAGGGTCTTGGTGAGATGAACTCCGAGCAGCTTTGGGAAACCACGCTGAATCCGGAGGCGCGCACGCTTAAGCAAGTGACCATCGACAACGCGACCGAGGCGGATCGCATCTTCTCGATGCTGATGGGCGACGACGTTCCGCCGCGCCGCGAATTCATCGAGAAAAACGCACGCTACGCGCGCATCGACGCTTAAGTCGTGGCCATTTGAACACTACCTTTGAAGGGTCGCTTCGGCGGCCCTTTTTTAATACCACAAACCTGATGAAAATTACCGTTGTAGGCGCTGGAAACGTAGGTGCTACGTGCGCCGAGGCGATGGTCCGCATGGAACTCGCTGAAGAAATTGTACTCCTCGACATCAAAGAAGGTTTTGCCGAAGGCAAGGCCATGGACATGAACCAAACGGCGAACCTGCACGGCTTCAAGAGCAAGGTTCACGGCGTCACCAACAACTACGCGGCGACGGCGGGTTCAAAGGTGGTCGTGATTACGAGCGGAATTCCGCGCAAGCCGGGCATGACCCGCGAAGAACTGATCGGTACCAATGCTGGAATCGTGAAGTCGGTAGTTGAAAATGCACTGAAGTACTCACCTGAGGCCATTATCGTGGTGATTTCGAACCCGATGGATACAATGACCTACTTGGCTGCGAAGCAGAGCGGACTTCCCAAAAACCGCGTTATCGGTATGGGCGGCATCCTCGATTCTGCGCGCTTCACCTACTACCTGTCTGAGGCGATGGGCGTTCCGGCCAGCGACCTGCAGGGCGTTGTGGTGGGCGGCCACGGCGATACGACGATGATTCCGTTGACGCGTTTGGCAACCTACCAAAGCACGCCAGTGAGCAACTACCTCAGCGCTGAGAAATTGGCCGAGGTCAAGGCGGCCACGATGGTGGGTGGAGCCACATTGACGGGCCTCATCGGCACATCGGCTTGGTATGCTCCAGGCGCAGCGGGTGCAGTCCTCACGGCAAGTATCGTTCGCAACCAAAAGAAGATTTTCCCTTGTTCGGTTTACCTCGAAGGCGAGTACGGCCAAAGCGACATCTGCATGGGCGTGCCCGTGGTGATTGGCGAAAACGGCTGGGAGTCGATTGTGGACTACCGCCTCAACGACGAGGAAGCGGCGGAGTTTGCGAAAAGCGCAGCGGCCGTCCGTGCCATGAATACGGTGCTGGACACGCTGTAAGGTCGCGGTCTTTTCGGCCAAAAATTTGGTACCGGTGGGTTGCGATCCACCGGTACATTTTTTTGGTACCTGGCGTGCTGCGGAGCACAAAGGCCATTGCGGCGCCAAGTCTTCCGGTAGCTTTTAGGGCCGAGGCCACGGCGTCCACACCGTGAGCGACACCCTCGGGGTCGATGCTGACCACCCCGCCGGGATAGGCTTCGGACCATTCCGGCGTCAACGCCGCGTAGCTCAAGCGTCCGCGCCGATCCAAAAAGTGCAGGAGCTTTACCGAGCGGTGGCAGAGTGCGCACCCCCCGTCGTACAGTACAACTACGGAAGCTTGATCCACGAAGTTCGCCCGAGCGGGCTGCTTAGCACATACACGCCAGCGGGCCATGAATCCGTGCGCACCGGGCGGTCGGGTCCAACGTCAAACCTGCCCCAAAAGCGGCCGTCAAGTCCGTGAACTTGAATGGTGGTGGCGGTTTCGCTGTGGAACTGGTCGCGACCAGGGGTGGGAAAAACGCTCCAGGTTGACGGTACCCGCGACCACTCTTCGTTGCCAATGCTGAGCGTGTCGGCAGTCATAAAGCGGATTCCGCCAGTGCTCACCCCCAAGACGAGCTCGGGCCGTCCGTCGGAGTTGAGGTCACGGAACCAGGGTGCATTGCTGTTTCCGTCGTGAACAAGCACCGCAGATCGCTCCAGCCGCGGTGTCATCACGAGCTGCATGTCGATGCGCAGGCTGTCGGTGCCCAGTCCAGGCATCGTGCAGCCGTCGCTCGTAATGCTGTTGTTGTTTTGAACGTCCCCGTAGGCGTGGCTCGCGAAGCCCGTTTTGTGGGCTGCTAGGTGCACGTCGCTGCTCGGAAGGTTGCGGCTGAAGCAGAACTCAATCACAAGGTTGGATTGCCCGTCATAATCAATCGGATTTTGAAACGAAATCAAGTTCCAGCCTTGGCTGAGCACGGCCAAGTACGAAAAACCGACTTCGCCACCGGGCCCCATTGCGGTCAGGCTGCTGTCGCTCGTGGCGCGCACGCTCACATTGAACCCTTGGCTCAAGTAGGGTGCGGAAGCCGACAAGCAATTCACCTTGATTCCTTGAATGCGCGTCGGCCCTGAAATGCCTGCTGCGGCCAGTTCGGCGGCTCGAATCAGGTACTGGTGGCGACCGGTGCGCTTGCTGCTTCCAAACGGAGTCTGCAGCGTGGTTGCGGTAGGTTGCGCGACCGAGGTTTGAATGAGCGGACTTTGGCTCGCAGGAAGGCTGAGCATGCTGCTCGCATTAGGATAGGCCTGAACCCCGGCATAGCGGCTGCCCACCCATAATTCCATCGACGTGCCGTTGAGGTAAACCCTTGGAACTGCCCGTCCGTTGAAGGTGCCCGCTGTATCGACGTCAATGGACCCAAAAGTCTCGGTGATCAGCGTCCAAGGGCCGCCGTCGTTGCGCAGGAAGGCTACTTCGCCCCGCTCGTTGCCGACCAGCAAATCAAGGTCGCCGTCGCCGTCAAGGTCTGCGAGCTCGGGGCTCGCGTTTTGGCCTACGTCGTGGGTGGTAAGGAGCGGAGCAGTGCCGGTGAAGCTCGGCGCGATGAGGCTTCCGTAGTTGTAGGCGACATATACTTGGCCGTTCGGGCGACCCACCACGAGATCAAGAAGTCCGTCGCCGTTGAGGTCACCCAGCGCGGGGGCCGTCCAAGTTGGGTCAGGGCCGAGGTTACTTGGCACGGTCAGGGGCGCTTCTCGCCATATGGGTTGGCTCGGACTGCCTTGGTTGAGCCACATCGAGAGTCCGCGGCGGCTGCCTGAAATGAGGTCGGGTAGGCCGTCTGTATTGAGGTCGCCGCCGTACGGAACCACGTAGGTACCGAGCTCCAGCATTTCAGACTGCAAAAAGCGGTCCTGAATCCGCTGCCAATTCGCGGCCCCTGTGCCCAGGTTTTGGTAGAGCCAGACACAGGAGTCGCCTAGGCCACTGTACTCATTGGGGCTCGCAATCAGTTCGCGCACCCCATCGAGGTTGGCGTCTGCCGCAGAAAACCCCGGAAAAAGCATATTGACAGGGGTTCCGCCCGCCGGCCAGGTGCTGTCTTGGCTTTCAATGTTGGCAAGTGCGAGGCTGCCTACGTTAAATCCGGCCACGCCGGTAGGGTAGGACACGTCGCCAATGAGCGCATCGGGCAGGCCGTTGCCGTCGACGTCGTGAAGCAGCAGGGTCGAACCCGCGTGCATGAGGTCTTCTCGCCCCGAAGCCGGCGAAGCCACTCGGGAACCGGTGCATGCGTCAATGACCAGCGCGTTGCGCACTCCGGATTCTTCGACGTCTGCCCAGCATCCGTCTGCGCGAGCAAAATTCAGCCCGCAATTTTGGGTGTTTTGGTGCCATTCTATGCGCGAACCACCTTGGTCAAAGCACAGCACATCGAGGTCGCCATCCTGGTCCACGTCGCCGATGTAGGGGCGGTCCACGCTGAGGACCTGGAGGTTGTACGCCGGATTGCCGGCGACGTAGACACTTCGCAGCTCCGTTTGGGTTCCGAGCGCCCATGAGAACGAGAGGAGGCCGTTGCTCCGCTGGCCCTGCCAAACGCCGATTCCGTGGGTGACCCAGCCGAAAACATCAACCACGCCGTCGCAATTGTAGTCGGCCAAATGCACCCATTGCTGGTTTTTGGGAAAGCCTGCAGCCCACTCGGGTCGTTCTTTCCACACACCGTTCACGCGTTCAAGGGTGAGCCAGCGTCCGCCGTCGCGGTCAAAAACGACCATGTCGGTGACGCCGTCTCCGTTCAAATCGGGGCTGTAAAATTGAGGATTATTTAGTCCGCCCGAGGTGCCAAGGCTCATAGCTTGGCCATTCGCCCGTTCGATTACCGCCTGGTTACTCGGCGCAAAGGTCCAAGTAACCTGAGCCTGAAGTGAAACGGCTGCAAGGCTAGTGGCGAGAAGGAGGGCAATTTGCTTGGGCACGGACATATTCCCAAAGGTAATTCGCCTATATTTGCCGCCTCGTACTAATTTGAACTCGAGTATGCAAAATAAAGTGGTTATCCGTCTGTTTGCTGTGGCGTTTGCGCTAGCGGCATTGTACGAATTGTCGTTCTCCTTTGTGGCTCAGCGTGTTGAGCAGCAGGCGCTGGAGTCTGTAGGCGGAGATCCCTCCAAGCTTACCGCAGCCTTGGATTCCATGGCCAACCAAGAGGTCTACAACCTGGGCATTACCTCCTTCACTTACAAGGAAGTCAAAGAGAAAGAAATGAACCTCGGTTTGGACCTCCGTGGCGGTATGAACGTCATCCTCGAGGTTTCGGTGCGCGACGTGCTCATCGGTCTTTCGGCGAACCCCAACGATCCGTTGTTTGTCGAAGCCTTAGCTGCCGCCGACGCCGAGCAGGCTAACTCAGGTGAGGCATACGTTAACCTCTTTATCAAGGCGTTAGACGCCAAGCGCGGAACGCGCGGCTGGGGCGATCCCGGTTTGTTTGGCACGAAGGACATGTCAGACCGACTCGGTTTCAACGCGACCGACGACGACATCAAGGCAGCCATCCGTTCTGACGTCGATGCCTCTGTTCAAAACGTGTACACGGTATTGAAGGCACGTATCGACCAGTTTGGTGTGGTACAGCCCAACCTGCAGCGCCTCGGCAATACGGGCCGCATTTTGGTGGAGCTTCCGGGTGTGAAGGATCCCGCCCGCGTTCAGCGACTTCTTCAGTCTACCGCTCGCCTCGAATTCTGGCGTGCAGATTACGGCGCAGCTTGGATGCAGTTCATGGTCGACGCCAACGAGCGCCTTCGTGCCGTAGTTCCCGATCCGAATGCATCGAAAACCGCTGCGGCTGCCAAAGCCAACCCCAAAGCCATCGATCTTCCCAACGCGGTAGACGCTGCAAAAGAGGTAACCAAGCCAGAGTCTACTGCAGTAGCCGCGACCGACTCGTCTGCCCTCAAGCATAATCCCCTGCTGAACATTTTCCAGCTCAACGTCGATCCCCAAACGTTTACTCCGCTTGAAGGACCGATCATCGGTTTTGCGCTGCCCAAAGACACGGCCACGATTAACGGCTACCTCAACAGCGACGTAGTTAAGTCCCTGATCCCCGGCGACAAGCGCTATGTGCGCTTCGCATGGACCCGCCCTGACGCGAAGGCCGGAATCACCTTCTTGATTGCCCTTCAAGGCAACCGTACTATGGAGCCCGAGCTCGACGGCGGCGTTATTGTAGATGCTCGCCGCGAATTCGATCAAGGCAACAACCCCATTGTGACCATGTCGATGAACGGCTACGGTGCCCAAATCTGGCAGCGAATCACCGCCGAAGAGAGTGCTAAAAACCCCAAGGGCCACGTCGCCGTGGTGCTGGACAACCTCGTCTACAGCTACCCCCGCGTCATTAACGAAATCTCGGGCGGACGCACGCAGATTGAAGGAGGTTTCTCCCTCGACGAGGCGACCGACTTGGCCAACGTGCTCAAGGCAGGTAAGCTGCCTGTTCCGGCTCGTGTGATCCAGGCCGACGTAGTGGGCCCGAGCCTCGGTAAAGAAGCGATTTCGTCGAGCGTCAACTCGTTCATCTTCGCATTCCTCGTGGTGTTCGCCTACATGATTTTCTACTACTCGGGCGGCGGCGTTGCAGCCAACATCGCGCTCTTGGTGAATATGTTCTTCATTTTCGGAATCCTCGACGCCATCTCGGCGGTACTGACGCTTCCGGGTATGGCGGGTATCGTTCTAACCATTGGTATGGCCGTGGATGCCAATGTACTCATCTTTGACCGGATTCGCGAAGAACTCGCTGCCGGCAAAGACGTTCGCACAGCCGTAGCTGACGGTTTTGCTAATTCGCGCGGAGCCATTCTTGACGCCAACGCGACCACGCTCTTAACGGCAATCATCCTGTTCATGGTGGGTACTGGTCCGATCAAGGGCTTCGCGACTACCCTGATCATTGGTATCCTTTCTTCGCTATTTACCGCCATCTTCGTAACGCGCCTCTACATTGAGTGGCGATTGGCTAAGACCGGCACCATGTCCTTCGCTACCAAAACAACTAAGGACTGGTTCAACAACACCAAGTTTGATTTTATCAAAGGCCGCACGGTGGCGTACGTCATTTCTGGTGTGCTTGTCACGGTGAGTATTGTTGCCTTGTTTACCAAAGGACTCAGCTACGGTGTGGACTTTGAAGGCGGACGCACCTACCAAGTTCGGTTTGACAAGCCTGTAGAGGTATCGCAAGTGAGCTCAGCACTGGCGAAGCAGTTTGTGGACGAAAACGGAAAGTCCTACGCACCAATTGTAAAAACATTGGGTACTGCAGACCAAGTAACCATCACCACGAACTACCGTGTGTCCGAATCTGGCCCTGCAGTCGAGGAAGGACTCCGCGCGAAACTCTACGCCGGGGTGAAGGGATTTTATTCCAGTGCGCCGTCTGAAGTAGTATTCAATGAGCCAGGAGCTAAAGGACTCGGAGTTGTGGCCTACCGCCAGGTTGGTCCCACGGTGGCTGACGACATTGCGAACTCTGCGGTATGGGCCATCCTGTTCTCGCTCCTCGGTATCTTCATGTACTTGCTTGTGCGCTTTAGTCGTTGGCAGTACTCGCTGGGTGCCGTAGCGGCCCTTATGCACGACGTTGTGATTGTGTTAGGAGCGTTCGCGCTCTTTGACGGAATTCTACCGTTTACCATGGAAGTAGATCAAGCGTTCATCGCTGCTATCCTAACCGTAATCGGTTACTCGATTAACGATACGGTGGTCGTGTTTGACCGCATTCGTGAATACTTGGCGGGCCATAAAGGCAGCGGTGCCGATAAAGGGGTAATCAACTACGCGTTGAATTCAACCTTGAGCCGTACGTTCAATACTTCGTGGACCACTATTGTGGTGCTCTTGGTAATCTTCATCTTCGGTGGCGAGGTGCTGCGCGGATTTATCTTCGCCATTCTCCTCGGTATCGTAGTGGGAACCTACTCCTCGCTCTTCATCGCATCGCCGATTTTGTACGACGCTACGCCCAAGGACGACAAGACCAAGTAAGTCATGACCCTTTTATTCATCAGCGCCGGAGAAGTAGTCGTTCTGCTTTTTGCGGCGCTGATGCTTTTTGGTCCAGATCGCCTGCCCGGATTCGTGAGGTCTATAGCTAAGGGAATCCGTACGGTGAAAAATGCCCAAGCTGACCTTACCCAGCAACTGATGTCTGAAGAAAAGTCGGGAATAAAAGATATAAAAGACGCAGTGGACGACGTGAAGTCTGAAATTGAGGGGGTGGTGTCTCGAAAAAAGTAGTTTTTAGCGCAGTTGACCTTCTTTATTAGGGGGGGTGTTGATAATTTTTATGTTTTTTTCGATTTAGTCCGTTGACTTGAAGTAATTTTGTGGCATAAAACTATTGGTTATGCCTACTTCTCGCTTCCTCGGTCTTGAAGCTGCCCTTGCTCACAAGCCAGCTGAATTCGTTAAACCTGCCGGCAAGGCATCGGAATACTTCGGTTCCAACGTCTTCAACAAGAAGGCGATGCGCGAGTACATGCCCAAAGAGGCGTTTGAGTCCGTAATGAAGGCCATCGATCGCGGCGACAAAATTGACCGTGCGATCGCGGACCAAGTAGCTACGGCTATGAAGGCTTGGGCCATGGCCAAGGGCGCCTCGCACTACACGCACTGGTTTCAGCCCTTGACCGGAGCGACTGCAGAAAAACACGATGCGTTTTTTGAGCCGACGTCTGACGGTTACGCCATCGAGAAATTCAACGGAGGTATGTTGGTTCAGGCCGAGCCCGACGCATCGAGCTTCCCGAACGGCGGAATCCGCAATACGTTCGAGGCCCGCGGCTACACCGCATGGGATCCTACTTCTCCGGCGTTTGTACTCGCCGACACCCTGTGCATTCCGTCGGTATTTGTCGCCTACACGGGCGAGGCACTCGACAACAAAACCCCCTTGCTTCGTTCGCTTCAGGCGATTGACCACGCGGCGACCGCAGTGTGCCAGTACTTTGATAAAAACGTGACGAAGGTGCACGCCACGTTGGGCTGGGAGCAAGAGTACTTTCTTATCGACGAAGCGCTGTTCCACGCTCGCCCTGACTTGGTGATGACGGGCCGCACGCTTGTTGGCCATTCCCCCGCAAAGGGCCAGCAGATGGAAGACCACTACTTCGGCAGCATTCCCGAGCGCGTCATTCAATTCATGCGTGAGATTGAGTTTGAAAGCCACCTGCTCGGAATCCCGGTAAAAACGCGCCACAACGAGGTGGCTCCCGGTCAGTTTGAATTCGCTCCCATTTTTGAAGAGGCCAACGTGGCCGTGGACCACAACTCCCTTTTCATGGACCTGCTCGAAAAGGTTGCGGCGCGCCACCATTTCCGCGTACTGCTTCACGAAAAGCCCTTTGCGGGCGTGAACGGATCGGGCAAGCACAACAACTGGTCACTGGCGACCGATACCGGAATTAACCTGCTTGCGCCAGGTTCAACACCGAAGCGCAACCTGCTTTTCCTTTCCTTTTTCGTCAACACGATTAAGGCCATGCACGACCGTGCAGACCTGATCCGTGCGGCGATTGCTTCGGCAAGCAACGACCACCGCTTGGGTGCGAACGAAGCGCCTCCTGCGATCATTTCGGTGTTCATCGGAAGCCAGCTTACCGAGGTGCTTGATGAGCTTGAAAAGCTAGAAGGCGGCAAGATGTCGCCCGAGAAGAAAACCGAGTTGAAGCTCAACGTGGTGGGTAAGATTCCCGAAATCCTTTTGGACAACACAGACCGTAACCGCACTTCGCCGTTCGCGTTCACCGGAAACAAGTTTGAGTTGCGCGCCGTGGGTTCGCTGGCCAACTGTTCGCACGCTATGACCACGCTGAACTTGATGGTTTCCGACCAACTGCTTCAGTTCAAGGCCGATGTCGATGCCCAAATCGCACAAGGCCTCAAGAAGGACGACGCGATTTTTAATGTGCTCAAGGACTACATCAAAGCGTCGAAGAAAATCCGCTTTGAAGGCGACGGCTACAGCGACGAATGGAAAGATGAAGCGGCAAAACGTGGGTTGAAAAATACGCCTGATACGCCCCGTGCGCTGGATTTTTTGGTGACCAAGGACGCTGAAAATCTTTTCGAGGGCCACGGTGTTTTAAGCAAAGTGGAACTTCATGCTCGCTACGAAATCCTTCAAGAAGAGTACTTTAAGCATCTTCAAATTGAGAGCCGTACGTTAAGTGATTTGGTGAATAACCACATCATTCCTTCCGCAATTAAGTACCAAAGTGTGCTGAGCGAGAATTTGCTGCGTTTGAAGTCACTTTTGCCTGATGCCACCTTTAAAAAGAGCTGTAAGGAGCAACTCGCGTTGATTGAGGAGCTTAGTGAGCGAATTTCTTCTGCACTCCGCCAAGTTGAGGAAATGACAGAGGCGCGTAAGAAGGCGAACAAGATCGCCTCTGCCCGAGAGCGCGCACTTGCCTACTGCGACACGGTGAAGCCCTACTTGAGTTCTATTCGCTACGAGGTAGATAAAATGGAGCTGATTGTCGACAACGACACCTGGCCGCTGCCGAAGTACCGCGAGCTACTTTACATTCGCTAGTCGTTTTGTGCAAGAAATTTAGCCCTTCACACGCTGGTGTGAGGGGCTTTTCTCGTTTAATCCGAATGCATGTGTTATTTTCGTGTCTTCTGCGCCCGAAACGCCCATACTACATGAACACACGATCTACAATTGCCTTCGCTGCTGCCCTGCTTTTTGGGCTATCTGCCAGCCCCATTTGGGCTCAAAAGGCAAAAGATGACGAGGC
This sequence comes from Bacteroidota bacterium, assembly GCA_041158165.1. Lineage (GTDB taxonomy): Bacteria > Bacteroidota > Bacteroidia > Flavobacteriales > Schleiferiaceae > TMED14. The sequence continues at coordinate 15,752 of JBEBBW010000012.1, read as the reverse complement.
GCCGAAGCGTCCGAAAATTGCGCGCCAAGGCGACGACTACTACCAAGGCAAAGAGTACACTAAGGCTATTGATCTGTACCGAAAGGCCTACAGCAAGGTGAAGTCGCGCCCCGAAAAGGCCGAAATCAGCTTCCGCTTGGGTGAATGCTACCGCTACACCACCCAGTACAAAGCGGCAGAGGCACAGTACCGCCGAGCAATCAAAGCCGGCTACAACCAGCCCGAAGCCTACTTGGGCGTGGCTGAAATGCTGAAGTACCAAGAAAAGTACGAAGACGCGCTCGTGGCCTACGAAGATATGGCCAAGGCCTTCCCGTCTGACCCCCGCGCGGCCCAAGGCATTGAGAGCTCTAAGGCGGCTGTGGCTTGGAGGAACACGGTGACTCGCTTCCAAGTTGGACCGTTAACTGACCTGAACACCAAGGCCCACGAGTACGGACTCGCCTTTGACGGCCGCCAAGGAAGCCACGAGGAATTGCTGTTCACTTCTACCCGCGAAGGCGGCATTGGCAAGAAGAAAGACGGTTGGACTGGCCAGCAGTTCTCTGACATTTACAGTACCAAGCGCTTGAATGCGGACGGAACCGCACGCGGTGGCAAGAAGCCGACGAAAGGTGGAGCTGGCAAGCCCGACCCCACGGCGGCTCGTGCTCAAAAGTTCGCTGCGCCTGAACTGCTTCCAGAGATTATCAACACCATCGACCACGAGGGCTCGCCTTCGTTTGACGGCAAGCGCCGCAACCTGTACTTCACACGCTGTATGGATGTGAAGCGCGCGCAACTCGGCTGCGCCATCTACGTTACGCGCCGCGCCGGCCAAACCTGGCAGGAGGCCACGCCGGTTGTCTTGACGACCGACTCGTCTCGCTCGGTAGGCCATCCGTCGGTGAACGACGACGAAACCTTGCTTTACTTCGCTGGCGACCTCAGCGGGTGCGTTGGAGGAAAAGACATCTGGGTGGCGAGCTACGACAAGCGCAAGCGCACCTGGGCCAACCCGGTCAACCTTGGGGCAATGGTCAATTCTAAAGGCGATGAATTGTTCCCCTTTATTCACGACGACGGCTACCTGTACTATGCTTCGGACGGCCTGCCCGGAATGGGGGGCTTTGACCTGTTCCGCGTAGCCGTGGGCGCAGACGGACTGCCTACCGGCGAGCCGGTCAACCTCAGGGCGCCGATCAACAGTTCGGGCGACGACTTCAACCTGATCTTGCGCCCGGGCGGACTCCGCGACGGCTACTTTGTGTCGAACCGCGCCGGTGGAGCAGGGGGTGATGATATTTGGACGCTGTACGAGGTTCCGCTCAAGTACGCCCTTCGAGGTACCTTGAAAAGCGAAAAAGACCAGACTCCGCTCGCAAATGCCACAGTGAAGATTTCGGGAAGCGACGGCTTCACGGCCACCGTGATGACCGACAAGCTGGGTAAGTTTGAGTTGGTCGACGACAAACTCAAAGCCGAAGTGACCTACGACTTTGCCTTTGAGAAGAAGAAGTTCCTCAACGGCGGCGCCAAAGCCAATACCGTGGGCCTCAACCTCGACAAGTTCGTTTTTGTTGAAAACGAGAATGCGTTCCGCCACACCATGGAGGTCGCGGCGACCATGGCCCCGATCGAGTACCCCGTGGTTCTGCCCGAACTCTACTTCGCCTTGGCAAAGTGGGACCTCAACGACCAAGCGCGGGCCTCACTCGATACCGTGTACCGCACGCTGGTCCTCAATCCCACGATTGTTATTGAGCTTCGCTCGCACACGGACTACCGTGACGCCGACGACAAAAACCAAATCTTGTCGCAGAAGCGCGCCGATACCTGTGTCAAGTACTTGATCAGCAAGGGAATCGATCCTGGCCGTTTGACGTCAGTAGGTATGGGTGAGACGCAGCCGTTTGAGGTGCCAACGGGCTACAAAGGCAAGGGCAGCGACGTTTTCCCCGCGGGAACCAAGCTCACGGAGCCCGCCATTAAAAAGATGCCTGCGGCGCAGCAAGAGCTCGCACACAGCCTCAACCGCCGTACGGACTTCCGCGTGATTCGCGACGACTTTACGCCGCCCATAGACACGGCGGAGCTTGCCGAGCAGAAAGCTCTTGAAGCCAAGGAGGCTCCGAAACCCGTTAAAGGCGAAGTCTACACCGTAGGCGACAAAGAAACGTTTGCCACGGTTTGCCGCAACGCCAACATCAACATCACCGACTTGCGCCGCATCAACGGTGGCTTGCGCGGCGTGAAGTTGGAGCCCGGCATGCTGCTGAAGGTTACCGCTAATGGAGACTACGCAGACTTTGACGCCAAGCACCGCCAAGTCGCCCTCGGCGAAACCTGGAAGTCGATTGCTTCAGAGCTTAAAATGAAAGAAAAAGAACTGAAGGAACTGAATCCGGAGTGGGCCAAAGTGGAGCCACCAGTCGGAACCTTCATTCGCGTAAAATAGGTTGATAACCTTTGAGCTTCCCTTCGGCTACCGCCGGAGGGAAGTTTTATTTTTGTACCCATGAGTTCGAGCAACCGCTACGCCGGCCGAGGCGTATCCTCCGGCAAAGAAGAAGTCCACCAGGCGATCGCCTCGCTCGATAAGGGATTGTTCCCCCATGCGTTCTGCAAGATTGTACCCGATGCGCTGAGCGGGTCCGCGGACCACTGCTTGGTGATGCACGCCGACGGCGCCGGAACCAAGTCCTCATTGGCCTACCTGTACTGGAAGGAAACCGGCGACCTCAGTGTTTGGCGCGGAATTGCTCAAGACGCCGTGGTCATGAACACCGACGACCTCCTCTGTGTGGGGGCCACCGGACCCATTTTGCTGAGCTCCACCATTGGCCGCAACAAGCACCTCATCCCCGGCGAGGTCATTAAGGCCCTCATTGAGGGTACCGAGTCCGTTTTGGCCGACCTGCGCGACGCGGGCATGGATATTCAAAGCACGGGCGGCGAAACCGCCGACGTGGGCGACCTCGTGCGCACGGTGATTGTGGACAGCACCGTGGTGGCCCGAATGAAGCGCGCAGACGTTATTGACAACGCCAACATTGGCCCTGGGCAGTACGTGGTAGGATTGGCGTCCTACGGCCAAGCGACCTACGAGCGCGAGTACAATGGGGGCATGGGCTCCAACGGCCTGACCTCGGCGCGCCACGACGTGTTCAGCCACCTCCTTGCCGAGCGCTACCCCGAGAGTTTTGCGCCCGAAACCGACCTGAGTCTGGTCTACAGCGGCACCAAAAAGCTCACCGACGCCGTCGCGGGCAGTCCACTTGATGCCGGGAAGTTGGTGCTGTCTCCAACCCGCACCTATGCTCCGGTGATGATTCAGGCCATCAAAGAGCTTGGTTCAAGCCTGCGCGGTGCGGTCCACTGTAGCGGTGGCGCCCAAACCAAAGTGCTGCATTTCCTTCGCGAAGGCAAGGTGGTCAAGGATAATCTATTCCCTGTGCCTCCCTTATTTGAACTGATTCGCACGGAATCTGCCACACCCTACCGCCAAATGTTTGAGGTGTTTAATATGGGCCACCGCATGGAGCTCTACGTGGATAGCCATGAGGCTGCCGAGCGCGCCATCGCGGTATCGAAAAGCTTCGGGGTGGACGCCAAAATCATTGGACGCGTAGCGCCCAGTGCGACGCCCGAAGTGGAACTGCACGCCCCAGACGGAATTTACACCTACCGCCGCTCATGAACCTCGTTGAAAAACTTCAAGCCATCTGGGTGCGCCACCAAGACGTTCACGACCAGTTGATGACCCCCGAACTAGCGGCGGATCCGGCGCGCTTTATTCGCCTGAACCGTGAATACAAGGAGCTTGACGAGATCGTGCAGGCCCGCGCTCGCTACCTCGAGGCGTTGGCGAACCGCGATGAGGCACAGCAGCTGCTTGACTCAGAGAAAGATCCTGAAATGCGCGAGATGGCTCAAGAGGAATACGATGCTTCCCGAACGCGCATTGCGGCCCTCGAAACCGAAATAAAGGAACTTCTCATTCCCAAGGACCCTGAAGACGCCAAAGACGCCGTTCTTGAAGTGCGCGCCGGTACCGGGGGAGACGAGGCCGGACTTTTTGCGGGAGAATTGCTGCGCGCCTACCTGCGCTTCGCCGAAGAAAAAGGGTGGACCACCGAGATGCTGAGCCTGACCGAAGGCTCCGTGGGCGGAATCAAGGAAGCGAGCGTGCAAATTCGCGGCGAACAGGTCTACGGAACGCTCAAATTTGAAAGCGGCGTGCACCGCGTGCAGCGCGTGCCGGCCACCGAGAGCCAAGGCCGTGTCCATACGTCTGCTGCCACCGTGGCCGTGCTGCCGGAGGCAGACGAACTCGACGTGCAGATTCGCGACGTCGACATCCGCAAGGACACCTTTCGCTCCAGTGGAGCAGGGGGGCAGCACGTCAACAAGACCGAGTCGGGCGTGCGCCTTACGCACTTCCCAACCGGCATTGTGGTAGAATGCCAAGACGGCCGCTCGCAGCACCAGAACTACGACCGCGCTCTGACGGTCCTGCGTGCGCGGATTTGGGATAAGGCCCGTGCAGAGCGCGATGCCGCCGTAGCAGAGCACCGAAAGTCGCTCGTGAGTACGGGCGACCGAAGCGCCAAGATCCGCACCTACAATTTTCCGCAAAGCCGCGTGACCGACCACCGCATTGGCCTAACGGTCTACAACCTTCCCGACGTGATGAACGGCGAATTCAAAGGCCTGATCGAAGGATTGAGGGTGGCGGACCACGCGGAACGACTTCAACAAGGCGCCGACGAATGAACTACGCTGAACTTACCCAACGCATCGAATCTGCCGGCCACGGGCTTTGTGTAGGCCTCGACCCCGACCCGTCCAAGCTGCCAGCGGGCACCGACCTTACTACCTTTTGCATGGGTATTGTCGACGCCACCGCCCATGTGGCCGTGGCCTACAAACCCAATTTTGCCTTTTTTGAGGCGCTGGGTCGCCCCGGTTGGGACGCCTTGGACGCGGTAACCGAGCACCTGCGCGCACTCCCTCAAAAACCGCTGTTGATTGCCGACGCCAAGCGCGGCGACATTGGCAACACCGCGACCCGCTACGCCGAGGGCATCTTGGGCGTAATGGGCTACGACGCCATCACCGTGGCGCCCTACATGGGCCGCGACAGCGTGGAGCCGTTCCTGCGTGAAGGCAAATGGGTGGTAGGTTTAGGCCTGACGAGCAACCCGGGTGCCGACGACCTTCAGCAGCTTGCGCTGCACGACGGCCGCCGGGTGTACGAAGCCGTTGCCGACGCCTACCTTTCTTGGGGCCGCCCCGACAACCTCATGGTGGTTGCCGGAGCCACACGCCCCGAGGCTTTGGGTGCGCTCCGCGACCGCATGCCCGACACCTTCTTCCTCGTTCCTGGGGTAGGAGCCCAGGGCGGAAGCGCCGAAGACGTGGTGCGCCACGGTGCCTTTCGCGGCAAGCCCGGCATGGGCCTGCTGATCAATGCCTCGCGCAGCATCATGTATGCCTCCTCGGGCCCAGACTGGCGCGAAGCGGCCACCAAGGCAGCACAAAACCTTGCCGACGAGATTCAAACCGCCTACCGTGGCTGAGCACGCACTTCGTCCGCTTAAAATTCTGGTTACCGGAGCCAACGGCTTGCTGGGCCAGTCGCTTCTCTACCTTGCCCAAGGCCGCCATCAACTCTTAGCCACGGGCCGCGGACCCGCGCGCGGAAACCACTTTGGCTTTCCCTATGCCGAACTCGACACCACCCGCGCCGAAGACTACGAGCGCGTACTGACCGAATTCCGCCCCGACGTGGTCATCCATTCGGCGGCCATGACCCAGGTCGACGACTGCGAAAAAGAGCCCGAGACCTGCCAAAAACTCAACGTAGACGCCACGCGCCTGTGCGCAGAGGCCTGCGCGCGCCACGGGATTCACCTGATTTTCATCAGCACCGACTTCATTTTTGACGGCCAAAACGGCCCCTACGCCGAAGACGCCGAAGCGGCACCCCTCAGCGTGTACGGCTGGTCCAAACTGCGCGCTGAAGAAGCCGTGAAGGCCAGTGGGGCTCGCTACACGATTGCCCGCACCGTGCTGGTCATCGGCTACGTGCCCGGCCTGAGCCGAAGCAACATTATTCTATGGGCTCGCGGAGCCCTTCAGCGTGGCGAACGCATCCGCGTGGTCGACGACCAAGTGCGCAGCCCGACGTGGAGCGTAGACCTGGCCGAAGGCTGCTTGCGCATCGCTGAACGGGGCGCAGAAGGCATCTACCACCTCAGCGGCCCTGACACCATGAGCATCCTCCAGCTCGTCACCAAGGTCGCCGAGCATGCCGGCCTGGACGCGAGCTTGATCGACGTGGTCAGCAGCGAATCCTTGGGGCAGCCCGCGAAGCGTCCGCCCATAACCGGCTTCGACATCAGCAAGGCAAAAAGAGAATTGGACTTTGCCCCGCACTCCTTCGGCGAGGTATTGGATCAGATACCTATATTTGACAACCTTAGCTAAGCCCAATCACCTATGAGCAGCAACACACAGTCCTGGGGTTCCCGGGTCGGACTAATCCTTGCCATGGCCGGAAACGCCGTCGGACTTGGGAATTTCTTGCGCTTTCCGGTACAGGCCGTGAAAAACGGGGGAGGCGCATTTCTGATCCCCTACCTCGTTTCGTTTTTGGTCCTCGGAATTCCTTTGCTTTGGATTGAGTGGGCCTCCGGTCGCTTTGGCGGTACCAAAGGAGACCACAGTGCGCCCTTCATTATGAATTCAATGGGCAAGCGGTCCTACTGGAAGTACCTCGGCGTGTTTGGCATCTTCACCAACATCGCGGTTGCGGCCTACTACACCTACATCGAGTCCTGGACGTTCTCCTACGTATTCCATTCCATCGCTCAAACCTTCACGGGCATGAGCCAAACCGAGGTGGCCCAGTTCTTCACGAGCTACGTCGACATCGGTCAATCCACTACCGGTCTTCCGTACGAGGCCATCTGGTTCTACATTTTGGTGCTCGGACTCAATACCTGGATCTTGAGTAAAGGCCTTGAGGGCGGAATCGAAAAGGTTGCCAAAATCGGCATGCCGCTGCTCATCGTGTTTGGTGCATTCCTTGCGGTGCGCGCATTTATGCTGGGAAGTTCCGGCGCACCAGCCGGTTGTGCTGAGTGCGACGCGATGCTCGGCTTCAACTTCCTTTGGAATCCGCAGTTTGACTCCCTCAGCAACCCCAACGTGTGGCTTGCCGCTGCGGGCCAAATCTTCTTTACCCTTTCCGTCGGAATGGGTACCATTCACTGCTACGCCGCCTACGTCAAGTCGAAGGACGACATCGCGCTCAACTCGATGGCCGCAGGCTGGATGAACGGTTTTGTCGAAATCGTACTGGGCGGAAGCATCGTAATTCCCATCGCGGTCGGCTACCTTGGCCTCGATTGGGTAAAAGAAAACGCGGGTTTTGCGATGGCCTTCCAGACCATGCCATTCCTTTTCACGAAGTGGGGCGCAGTCCTCGGAAGCGTGGCCGGGGTAATGTGGTTTGGCCTCCTTTTCTTTGCCGGAATCACGAGCTCTCTTGCCATGGGCTCACCCTGGGTGGCCTTCATGCAAGACGAATTCAAATTCAGCCTGAAAACCTCGGCGTGGACCTTCGGTCTCGTCACCTTGCTGGCCGGACTTCCCACGGTGTTCTTCTACCAACAGGGGGTATTTGATCAGTACGACTACTGGGCGGGCACGGTCGGACTCGTGTTCTTTGCCTTGGTCGAAGCCATCCTCTTCGCGTGGATTTGGGGTATTGATAAAGGTTGGGAAGAAATCAACCGCGGCGCAGACATCGTGCTACCCAAAATCTACAAACCAGTTTTAAAATACGTGACGCCACTGATCCTGCTGGTGATTTTTACCATGAGCCTGGTTACGCCCAAAGGCAACGACTGGTCAGCCGCAGTGCGCGACGGATGGAAGTTTGATGCCTCCAGCATCATTGGCCAGATTCAAAACGTGGATATTGCCCACAACCGCGAGGCCTTCGCCGACGTCTTTGTTGCAGAAGTAGACGGCGTAGCCGACGTTCAGTCAGTCGAGGGCAAGACCACCATTCGCCTGGTGCAAACCACGGGTGAGGCTACAACGTACCAGTGGGATCAAGAAGACGCCCAGCCGGTTGTCACCACGGGTCAAGTGGTGCGCGCCGGAGACCAAATCGCCGCAGGTTCATTTGTGAACCCCATTTTTTACCGCCACCTCGCCCGCGGAATGCTCGTTGCGCTTTTTGCCTTTATTTCAGGCATGGTGTACGTAGCGTACCGTCGTCGAATGCAAGCACTTAATTGATATGACAGCGACAGCCTGGACCATGATGCTGGTCACCGAAATCCTCGTAACCGCGGTTACTGTGTACTTTTTTGTCAAGGTGCTGCGCACGCCACACAAGGAAGAGTCTGACTCCTACACCCAAAACGACTCGGAGTAATGGGGAAGCAACCCAAACCCTGGGTTGCAGAACTTGGATGGGCGGGGATTTTCCTCGCCTTTTTCGTTTTAAACGAGTACTACGAGACCACTCCGCCCGAACCAAAGTGGGCCAGTTTCCCTGAGCTACCCCCTCGGGAGGAGTATTCCTATGACGCGCGCCCGTACTCAAGAAGGTTCGAACGCCGGTCGTTTTCGGCCTCACCGAATCACGCGCCCCGAAGTCGGCCTCAGGTGGCGTCGGACACCGTCTCGTCGTCGTGGCTTGAAGCCCAAGGTTGGCCTGACTGGAAGGCCGAGGGTTTTGTTCGCGACCGCACTCGTTGGGGTGGTGTTGATTCCCAGCGGCTTCGCCGCTGGGACGACCGCGACGACTTTAACTGGATACTGCACGCGCCAGAGCCCATAGACCTCAATACCGTGCCCGAGGAGCTGCTGTACCAGCATCCGCTTTGGCGGTCGGTACAGGTTCGCGCGCTGCACCGCTTTCGCAGCAAAGTGCGCCCCCTGCGCAGCATGGCCGAAGTGTTTGCCCTTGCGCCCTTCGACTCCATTCAGCAACTTGAGATCCCGAAGTACTTCTATGTCAAAAACTAGTCGTACCTTTGCAGCCCAAAGAGAGGAGGTGTCCCCATTATGCTAGTAGTACAAGTTAAAGAAGGTGAAGGAATTGAGCGCGCGCTAAAGCGCTACAAGCGCAAATTCGACAAAACCGGCACAATGCGCCAACTGCGCAGCCGCCAGCAATTCACCAAAGGCTCGGTGAATCGCCGCAAAGAGATCATCAAGGCTACCTACGTTCAGGGTCTTCGTTTGAAAGACGCCGAATAAGTGGTTCCTTGACCTAATTTCAGCCTCGAGTACCCTCGGGGCTTTTTTTATGCTTGACGAATTCCTAGACTACTTGCGTTGGGAGCGTCGCCGATCACAGGCGACGGTGACGGCATACGCTGCAGACATTTCCCAGTGGATGCACTACGCCGAACATGCGCTGGGCATGCCTCGCGCAGAGGGGGCAACCCGAGCCCACGTGCGGTCGTGGGTCACTGACTTAGTCCAAACAGGGACTAACGCACGTTCCGTCAACCGAAAACTTAGCGCGGTGCGCACCTACTACCAGTGGCTTGTGGCTCGAAACCCTGACGTGGTGAACCCCGCCCAAGGTGTGCCGCTGCTGCGTACGCCCAGTAGGGTGGTGCGCGCACTCACGGCGCCCGAAGTAGAAGCCCTGCTCGACCCGAGTGCGTTTGACGACGACGCAGTCGGACGCCGGGACCAATTTTTATTGCTCACGCTGTACGCGGTCGGAATTCGCCGAGCGGAACTCCTCAGTTTAACCTATGCCCACGTTCACGGCACAACCCTCAGGGTAGTGGGTAAGGGCAACAAGGAGCGCGAAATTCCGCTACTTCCTGAGTGGCTCACGATGTACGAGCGCCACCGAAGCGAGTGGCAACCGGTAAGCCCCTATCTTTTTTGCACGCCGAAAGGAAAATTATTGGACCCGCGTAGCGTGTATTCCATTGTAAAATCGTACCTTCAAAGGGCAAGCTCGAGCGAGCATTTGGGTCCGCATGCCCTGCGGCACACCTTTGCGACGCACTTGCTTGACCTGGGTGCAGATCTTACGGTGATCCGCGAGCTTTTAGGGCACGCGAATTTATCGGCCACGCAAGTCTATACCCATGCGTCGGTGGAACAACTCAAATCGGTCTACCAACGCGCCCATCCCCGCGGCCGATAGGGGAGGCGCAGCCTAAATCCCCCATTGCCATGGTTGTAGAAGTTCGTGCCATTCAATTCAAGGCCAGTGATCGCCTTGTTTCGTTTGCCAACCAGCGCCTTGAGCGCATTAACCAAGTGTACCAGCGTGCCGTTCACGCCACCGTGTACTTTAAAATTGACAACAACCACCTAAGCGAGAATAAAATAGCGGAGGTAACGCTCCACGTTCCCGGCGAAGATTTGGTGGTGCGCAAGGAGGCCAAAACCTTTGAAAAAGCGCTAAACATGGCAGTGGATCGCTTGCGCCGAGTAGCCCGCGAAACCAAAGCCAAAACAAAAAAGCTACGAAGGGCAAAGTAGGTATTGAAATAATCGCTTTTTTGTCTACATTTGCAGTCCGTTTGAAAAAGCGGCCGTGCTGCACGGGCAGCAACGTTCTTTTTCGCGCACTGCAGGGCGTAGTCCCCTAAGCCAGCATAGCTCAGTTGGTAGAGCTACTGATTTGTAATCAGTGGGTCGGGGGTTCGAGTCCCTCTGCTGGCTCTTATGCTCTGCAGGGTGCGAAGTTTTTGTACTAAAACTGTACATTGGGAGTATCGCATAGTGGCTATTGCAGCAGACTGTAAATCTGTCGCCTAACGGCATCGGTGGTTCGAGTCCATCTACTCCCACAACAGCTTACCGCGGAAGTAGCTCAGTTGGTAGAGCATCAGCCTTCCAAGCTGAGGGTCGCGGGTTCGAATCCCGTCTTCCGCTCCACCGCCGATGTAGCTCAGGGGTAGAGCGTTTCCTTGGTAAGGAAAAGGTCGCGGGTTCAATTCCCGCCATTGGCTCAACGTTCACAGTACAGGTTTTATTAATCTCTCTTAACTCTCTAATTCGCAATGGCAAAGGAGAATTTCGTGCGGAACAAACCGCACCTCAACATCGGTACCATTGGTCACGTTGACCACGGTAAAACCACCCTCACGGCTGCTATCACTTCGGTATTGGCCCAAGCCGGTCTTTCTCAGGCTCGTAGCTTCGACTCAATCGACGCTGCTCCTGAAGAGAAAGAGCGCGGTATCACCATCAACACCGCCCACGTTGAATACGAAACAGCAAACCGCCACTACGCGCACGTTGACTGCCCGGGCCACGCTGACTACGTAAAGAACATGGTTACGGGTGCTGCCCAGATGGACGGCGCCATCCTCGTTGTAGCTGCTACCGACGGTCCTATGCCCCAGACCCGCGAGCACATCCTGCTTGCCCGTCAGGTTGGTGTACCCCGCATCGTAGTTTTCATGAACAAGGTTGACATGGTTGACGACGAGGAACTCCTCGAGCTCGTTGAAATGGAAATCCGCGACCTTCTTTCGTTCTACAAGTACGACGGCGACAACACTCCAGTTATCAAAGGTTCAGCTCTTGGTGGCTTGAACGGCGAGCCGAAGTGGGTTGACACCGTTATGGAGTTGATGAACTCAGTTGACGCTTGGATCGAAGAGCCTGTTCGCGACAAGGACAAGGACTTCTTGATGCCGATCGAAGACGTGTTCACGATCACGGGTCGCGGTACCGTTGCTACGGGCCGTATTGAGACGGGTGTTGCAAACACTGGCGACGGTGTAGACATCATCGGTTTCGGTGACGAGAAATTGACCTCTACCATCACGGGTGTGGAAATGTTCCGCAAGATCCTTGACCGCGGTGAGGCTGGTGACAACGTAGGTCTCCTGCTCCGCGGTATCGACAAGGCGCAAATCCGTCGCGGTATGGTTATCGCTAAGACGAACTCTCAGAAGCCCCACGCCAAGTTCAAGGCTGAGGTGTACATCCTGAAGAAGGAAGAGGGTGGCCGTCACACGCCGTTCCACAACAAGTACCGTCCTCAGTTCTACCTCCGCACCACGGACGTAACGGGTGAGATCATGCTCCCCGCCGGCACGGAGATGGTAATGCCAGGTGACAACCTTACGATCGAGGTTAACCTCATCGCACCGGTTGCACTTAGCAAGGGTCTGCGTTTCGCTATCCGTGAGGGTGGCCGTACCGTAGGCGCTGGCCAGATCACGGAACTCCTCGACTAAGAGGACTCTGTTACGGGTTAGAGGTGCCCCGGAATTCCGGGGTACCTTTTCTCGTCTACGGGTGTAGTTCAAGGGTAGAATAGTGGTCTCCAAAACCATTGATGGGAGTTCGAATCTCTCCACCCGTGCAAAAACTCATTAGCTAACGAACGATCAAATAAAAAGGAACATGGAAGCGCTCCGCTCGTACCTACGCGAATCTTGGCAAGAATTTGCCCACCGCACCACTTGGCCCACCTGGATAATCCTCCAGCGCAGCGCAGTGGTCGTGATTGTCGCGTCCCTTGTTTTTGCCTTGATCGTCTTTGCTATGGACAAGGGCTTATCTACCGTTCTCGATTTCGTTTACTCCATCTTCGCTTAAGCTCATGTCAACCGAAGGAATGAAGTGGTACGTGGTTCGCGCAATCAGCGGCCAAGAGAACAAGACCAAGTCACACATTGAACAGGAAGTTCAGCGCACCGGCATGGCATCGTTGCTCGGTCAAGTGCTGATTCCGACCGAAAAGGTGTACCAGATTCGCAACGGAAAGAAGGTGCTCAAAGAGCGCAACTTCTTCCCAGGCTACATCATGCTCGAGGGCATTTTGACCGGTGAGTTGGTGCACGTCCTCAAAAACATTCCGGGCGTTATCGGATTCCTCAGTGAGACCAAAGGCGGTGATCCTACCCCCTTGCGTGCGGCTGAAGTGAACCGTATGTTGGGTAAAGTCGACGAGCTCGCCGAAAGCGCCGATCACGTATCAGTACCGTTTGTTCTGGGCGAGAGCGTCAAGGTTATTGACGGTCCGTTCCGTGACTTCATCGGCACGATTGAGAAAATTCACGAAGACAAGCGCAAGCTGGAGGTTATGGTCAAGATTTTTGGCCGCAAGACGCCGCTTGAACTTGGTTTCATGCAAGTAGAGAAAGAAAATTAACGGTGTGAGCAACCGATAGCCAAGCGGAGCTTCCAACCGCAGCGGCACTCAAGTACGAAAAGTAATAACAACAAACAATGGCAAAGGAAATCAGCGCGATGGTTAAGCTGCAGGTCCGCGGTGGCGCCGCGAACCCGTCTCCTCCGGTGGGCCCCGCACTTGGTGCGAAGGGCGTGAACATCATGGAGTTCTGCAAGCAGTTTAATGCGCGTACTCAAGATAAGCCTGGTAAACTGCTTCCGGTAGTTATCACGGTTTACACTGATAAGTCGTTTGACTTTATCATCAAGCAACCGCCTGTTGCGGTGCAGCTTTTGGAAGCAGCCAAACTGAAGAGCGGATCGGGCGTACCGAACCGCAACAAAGTAGGCAAGGTGACTTGGCAGCAAATCCAAGCTATCGCTGAAGACAAGATGGTGGACCTCAACTGCTTCACGATGGACAGCGCCATGAGCATGGTAGCTGGAACCGCGCGCAGCATGGGTATCACCGTAACCGGAACCAAGCCTCAGGCATAATCCGAATAAACTATGGCAACGATGACGAAAAAGATGAAAGCAGCCGCGGCGAAGATTCAGCCGGGCAAGCTCTACAACCTCGAAGAGGCTTCGGCCCTTGTGAAGGAAGTCTCCACTACCAAGTTTGACGGAAGTGTGGATCTGGCTGTGCGCCTGGGTGTTGACCCGCGTAAAGCCAACCAAATGGTTCGCGGAACGGTGAGCCTTCCCCACGGAACCGGTAAGACCATTCGTGTTCTTGCGCTCGTTACTCCCGACAAGGAGGCCGAAGCCAAAGAAGCGGGTGCCGATTTCGTTGGTATGGACGAGTACCTCGACAAAATCAAGAACGGTTGGACCGACGTGGACGTGATCATCACGGTTCCGGCGGCCATGGGTAAGCTCGGCCCCTTGGGTCGCGTACTCGGACCGCGTGGCTTGATGCCAAACCCCAAGACGGGTACCGTGACCATGGAAGTGGGCAAGGCCGTTCGCGAGGTGAAGGCAGGTAAGATTGACTTCAAAGTTGACCGCTACGGTATTGTGCACGCTGGTATTGGCAAGGTGTCGTTCTCTGCTGAGAACCTCCGCGACAACGCTGATGAAGTGCTCAAAACCCTCGTTCGCTTGAAGCCTTCTGCGGCCAAGGGCACGTACATCAAGAGCATTACGCTGAGCCCAACGATGGGTCCTGGCGTTCCGATTGAACCTAAAAACGCGTAAGCTTTCGTACTATGACACGCGAAGAGAAAAACCAGCAAATCGAGGACCTCGTTAAGGTTCTTGAGGCGACCAACACCATTTACATCGCCGATACATCGGGTCTGAATGCAGAGCAAACGAGCGACCTTCGCCGCGCTTGCTTCAAGGCAGACATCAAGATGACGGTAGTGAAGAACGCCCTTCTGAAGAAGGCTATGGAGCGTTCGTCAAAGAATTTTGACGAGCTGTTCACGGCCCTCAAGGGAAATTCAAGCATCATGATCTCTGAGGCGAGCAACGCCCCAGCGAAATTGATCAAGGACTTCCGCAAGAAAGGCGATAAGCCCCTTTTGAAAGGTGCCTACGTAGAAGAGGCCATCTTTGTTGGGGACAACCAACTTGACGCCCTCGTCAACCTGAAGTCGAAGAACGAACTCATCGGAGATATCATCCTCTTGCTGGAGAGCCCGATGAAGAACGTTATTTCAGCCCTTCAAGGCGGCGGTGGTCAAACCATTGCAGGCTTGCTTAAAACGCTCGAAGAGCGCAAAGCCTAACGATTACGCACTCAGCTTCCAACTTGTGCATTTGTTTCATTTCTAATTAAATATCCCAATCATGGCCGATATTAAATCACTTGGCGATTCTTTGGTGAACCTCACCGTTAAAGAAGTAAAAGAACTCGCTGACTACCTCAAAGAAACCTACGGCATTGAGCCCGCTGCTGCAGCTGTTGCTGTTGCTGCTGGTCCTGCTGCTGGCGGTGAAGCTGCTGCTGAGGAAAAGTCTTCGTTTGACGTAATCCTTAAGAACGCTGGCGCTCAGAAGCTTGCCGTTGTTAAGGTCGTTAAGGAACTGACCGGTCTTGGTCTTAAGGAAGCTAAGGATGCGGTTGACGCAGCCCCAGCTCCGATCAAGGAAGGCGTTTCTAAGGACGAGGCTGAAGCCCTCAAAAAGCAGCTTGAAGAGGCTGGTGCCGAGGTTGAGCTCAAGTAAGAGCGCTGCCTAACCTACCTGGTTTAGGTGTCCGGGGTCGTTTTTAGACCCCGGGCCCTAGACCTTTTCGTGTTTCCACAAGTTCCATCCATCCATTTACGTCCAAGCCCCATGGCGCACGCACAACCGCGAATCAATTTTTCGAGCACCTTCGCTCAGGCGGACTGCCCCGATTTTCTGGACATCCAAATCAAGTCCTTCCGCGATTTTTTCCAAATTGACACCAAGCCGGAAAACCGCAGTGACGAAGGCCTTTTCAAAACCTTTAACGAGAACTTTCCGATTACGGACAGCCGCAACCAGTTTGTGCTGGAGTTCCTCGACTACTTTGTGGATCCCCCGCGCTACTCTGAAATGGAGTGCATTGAGCGCGGACTCACGTTTTCGGTGCCCCTCAAGGCGCGCCT
>JBEBBW010000011.1:0-44816 GCA_041158165.1 Bacteroidota bacterium | reverse complement strand
TGGAACGTCAGCGCGCAATTCCCGCTTTTCACATCAGGCCGACGTGTATTTAAAGCCCAAGAAAGCAAGCTGAAAGTTGAGCAGCTTGACGTGCTCCTCGAGCAGACGAAAAATGCCATTACGGTTCAGCACCTCCAAGCTAAAGCTGAATACGAAAACGCACTCACCACGTACCGGCTACAATCCGACAACGTAGCCCTTGCCAAGCGTCTTCGCGACAAAACCCGCATCAAGTTTCTCGAAGGTGTCGCCAGCAGCCTGGAATACAGCCAGGCCGAAACCCAGTACCAGCAAACGGTCGCAGCCATGCTCGCGAGCGCCAACGAAACCTTAAATAAACGCATTGCCCTCGAAAAAGTCCTGGGGATGTACAACACCTCGAAGCCCGAATAAACCATGAAGAAGACCCACCTCCTCGTCGCCGTTTCTGCCGCTGCAGCGATGGCATCTTGCGGATCCAACGACGCCACCCAAGGCGATGCCGCTGAGCTCACCGCGCGCCGCGACTCCCTCGCCGCCGTAATTGCCAAGGCCGAAGGCGAGCTCGCCGAAATCGACCTGAAGCTGGCCGTTTTGGACAGCTCGGCCCAGTGGAATACGGTTACCCTGCTTCAGGCGGGCGCAGCCGAGTTTCAGCACGATTTCAATGTGTACGGAACGGTTAAATCGGACCAAAGCGTGACCCTTTACCCCGAAAGTGCAGGACGCATTCAACGCGTACTCGTGCGCAGTGGCCAAAAAGTGAGCGCAGGCCAAGTGCTGATCGAGCTCGACAACAGCGTGATTCAATCAAGCCTTGCCGAAATCAAAACCCAACTCGACCTTGCCCAAACCTTGTTTGACAAGCAAAAGCGGTTGTGGGATCAAGGCATTGGCAGCGAGGTGCAGTTCCTCCAAGCCAAAACCCAGCTCGAGGGACTTCAAAAGCGCTTGAGTACGGCACAAAAGCAAGCGGCGATGGCCACGGTGCGCGCCCCCTTCGCGGGAAGCATCGACGAGATCTTTGCCAAGCAAGGTGAATACGCAGCCCCGGGTGCCCCGATGGCGCGCCTCATCAGCAGCGGCGGTTTGCGCCTCGAGCTCGACGTGCCTGAGACCTACATCACTCGCCTCAAGGTCGGCCAGAAAATTGCCCTCGATTTTAATTCGATCAACGTGAAAACCACGGCCAGCATCAGCCAGGTCGGCGACTTCATCAACCCCGACAGCCGCACCTTCAAAGTGAGCGTGAACTTGCCTTCGAACGGCCAGTTTAAGCCCAACATGATGGCGAGTGCGCAAGTGGTGGACTACGCCTCTACTGGGGTACTTACGCTGCCCAACCGTCTGATCTTGCAAGACACGAAGGGCCAGAACTACACCTACGTATTTGTTGCCGCAGAAAACGGACTCGGCAAAGTCGAGCGCCGCGAGCTCACCTTGGGCGTGTCCAACAACGACGCGACCGAAGTACTCGGCGGCCTCAAGGCAGGAGAGCAGGTAATCGACCGCGGAATCCGCAGCGTTCAAACCGGCGAAACGGTGAAATCAGTTAAGGAATAATACCGAGCAAAGACTACACAAACATGTCAGAACAAAACTCGCTTTTTCGCCGCTTTCCTCTTGTGGAATGGGCGGTTAGCAACCGAATTACGGTTAGTGTCCTCACGGTAATCATTGCCGTAGCTGGACTCGTGGCCTACCGCGCTATGCCGGCCGAGAGCTTCCCTGAAGTCGCCCAGCCTACCATTTACATCGGAACCGTGTACCCGGGCAACTCGCCAGTGGACATGGAGCGACTGGTGACGCGTCCGCTCGAGAAGCAACTGAACACCATTAGCGGAGTCGACAAAATCAAATCGACCTCGATTCAAGGATTCTCGTCGATTGAAGTAAAGTTTGACTTCCGCGTGGGAGTCGACGAAGCGCTGCGAAAAGTAAAGGATAAGGTGGACGCCGTACAGTCTTCACCCGACTTCCCTAAAGACCTTCCCGCAGATCCCAACATCTTTGAGCTGAACATCGCCGAGCTTCAGCCGATCATGAACATCAACATTTCGGGTGAATTCACGGCGGACCAACTCGAGGACTACGCAAAGTACCTTGAGGAGCAGATCGAAGACATCCCGAGCATTGCTTCGGTAGACGTGCGCGGTATTGACGATAAAGAAGTGCGCATCGCCGTGGACCTGCAGAAGATGGAGGACCTCGACATCAGCTTCAACGGCATTGCCGACGCCATCAAGTACGAAAACATGTCGGTTTCAGGCGGAGACCTGCTTGTCGACGGCTACCGCCGCAACATTCGCGTGCTGGGCGAGTTTGAATCGATTCAAGACATCGAAAACATCATCGTCAAGCAAGAAAAAGGCGCCATTGTGTACCTGCGCGACATCGCAACGGTGGAATTCACAAGCGTAGAGCGCGAGAGCTATGCACGCCAGTTTAAGAGCCCGGTAGTTTCACTGGATATTAAAAAGCGCTCGGGCGAAAACCTCATTGAAGTTTCATCAGAAATCAATAAGGTCGTAGCGGAGGCCAAGGACTCGTACTTCCCCAAAAACCTCCTCTTGTCGATAACCAACGACCAGTCGAACCGCACCAAAAACCAAGTGGGTGAACTTGAAAACTCCATCATTTTCGGTGTGATCCTGGTCGTACTCGTCTTGACCTTCTTCTTGGGCCTGCGCAACGCCCTCTTTGTGGGTATTGCCATTCCGCTTTCGATGCTACTCAGCTTCTTGATTTTGAACAGCATGGGCGTAACGCTCAACTTTATGGTGCTCTTTGGGCTCGTGCTTGCACTGGGTATGCTAGTCGACAACGGTATTGTAATCGTTGAAAATATTTACCGATTCCGCACCTTGGGCTACAGTGCAGACGAGTCGTCGCGCCTCGGATCAGGCGAGGTGGCCATGCCGATTATTTCGTCGACGGCCACTACGCTTGCTGCCTTTATTCCGCTCGCACTTTGGCCCGGACTCATCGGCGAATTCATGAAGTTCCTGCCGCTGACGCTAATCGTCGTATTAAGCTCCTCCCTTTTTGTGGCCCTGGTAATCAATCCTGCACTAGCTGCCCGCTACATGAAGATGGAGGCCGACGTGGTGAACCGCCCCAAATGGACCAAAATTGGTTCTGCATTGACCGTAGTAGGTCTTATTGTCAACCTTGCCCTCGGACTGACGGTTTTCGGCAACCTCCTGTTCTGGCCCGGATTTTTGACCTTGCTTTACATATGGGCCATTGACCCGTGGACTAATCGCTTCATGGCCAACGGCCTGCCTAAGCTTGAAGCGTGGTACGAACGCCAAATTGCGTGGGTATTATCGAAAAACAATGCTTCGAAGACGTTTTGGTCTACCGTAGGCCTGTTTGTGCTGAGTTTTATCCTGATGGGAATTATTCCGCCCAAAGTGGTCTTCTTCCCCGATAACCAGCCGAACCTGGCGAACATCTACATCGAGATGCCCGTGGGCACCGACATTGAGGAGACCAACAAGATCACGCAAGAAATTGAAGATCAAATTTTGTCGCTCCTCAAGCGCTACGAGTACGATGTAGACGGCAAACCCTACAACTACATGGTTGAATCGGTCATTGCCCAAGTGGGCAAGGGCACAAGCGACCCGCGCGAGGGTCCGTCCAACGTGGCTACGCCCAACAAGGCTAAGGTGGTCGTGGCATTCCGCGAGATGAAGTACCGCCTCAACGAGGAAGGAGATCGCGTAACCAGCTCTGAGGTACTCAACTTGCTGCGCGAGAACATTTCAGCGATCCCGGGCGTGCTCATCGCCGTGGAGAAGGACCAAAACGGGCCGCCCACGGGTGCACCCGTCAACATCGAACTCAGCGGAAACGACTACGACGTGCTACTTGCTACCGCCGAAGACATCCGCCGGACGCTGGTGAATTCTCGCGTGAAAGGCTACGACGAGCTCAAGCTCGACGTGGCGGGCGATAAGCCTGAGCTTCCAATCAGCGTGGACCGCGCAAAAGCCCGCAGCCTCGGCGTAAGCACCGGACAAATCGGAGACGCGTTACGCACTGCGCTGTTCGGCAAGGAAATCAGTCGCTACAAAGACGAAGAAGATGACTACCCCATCAACATTCGCTTTAAGGACGAGTTCCGCTACAACGTAGAGAGCTTGCTCAACCAAAAGATCACGTTCCGCGATCCAGGTTCTGGCCGTATAAAGCAAGTACCTATTAGCACGGTCGCTTCGCCCACCAAAACGTCGACGTTTACCGCAGTGAAGCGCAACGACCTGAACCGCGTAATCACAGTCTACTCGGGCATCGAGGAAGGCGCCAACGCCAACACGATCGTGGCCGAAATGAAGCAGGTGCTTAAGAACTACGAGCTTCCCAAGGGCGTCACGCTTTCGTTCACCGGCCAGCAAGAAGAACAAGCCAAAGAGCTCGGCTTCTTGTCTAAAGCCCTGATGATCGCCGTGTTCTTGATCTTCCTCATCATCGTAGGCCAATTCAACTCGGCGCGCGTGCCGTTCTTGATCATGACCACGGTTATTCTGTCGTTCATCGGCGTATTTCTCGGACTCTTGATCTTTAGAATGGACTTTGTGGTCATCATGACCATGATTGGCATCATTTCGCTGGCCGGTGTCGTCGTAAACAACGCCATCGTCTTGGCGGACTACGGAGGCCAATTGATCGAGCGCCGCAAGGCAGAACTTGGCCTCGAGGCATCGGTGCCCCTGCCGGTTGACGAACTAGCCCCCCTCCTCGCAGAAGCAGGCAAAACGCGCATGCGACCGGTTCTTCTCACCGCAATCACCACCGTACTCGGACTTATTCCGCTCGCTACGGGCATGAACCTCGACTTCTTTACGTTGATCTCCGAAAACAACCCCCACATCTACTTCGGTGGCGACACCGTTGCCTTCTGGGGACCGATTTCGTGGACCGTAATCTTCGGATTGACCTTCGCCACGTTCTTGACGTTGGTCATCATGCCGGTGCTGCTCTTCCTCACAGAGCGCAGCCGTTCACGCCGCTACTACCGCAAGCTGGCCAACTAAGCAAAGCACCTTCTCGGGCATTCCGGGGAGCATAGGATCCCGGAGCAGGCCGCGCAGCGGCGAGCTCCGGGATTTCTTTTGGGCCGCGCAGCGGCGGGCGGCGAGATTTCTTTTGGGCCGCGCAACCGAGAGGGACGGACGTTCTTTTGAGCCGCGACGGAGGGGAGTTCCGCATCTGAAGTGCCTACTTTTGCACTGTGATCCCCTTGATGAACGAATGGCGCAGCTGGCCCGTAGCCCGCTGGAGCGAAGTGGCCGACGCGGCCAAAGCCCACGTGCTCGCAACTACCCGCGACAAAGCTGGCCATATTGCCTCCAGCCTTGGTGCTGCCGAGCTCACCGTGGCCCTTCACGGCCTGCTGAATACGCCCGAAGATCTGCTCATCTGGGACGTCGGCCACCAAGCCTACATCCACAAGGTGCTGACCGACCGAGCTTCGGTATTTCAGGCCAACCGCCAACCTGGCGGACCCAGCGGCTTTCCCCGCCGTAGTGAATCGCCGTATGACGCCTGGGGCGTAGGCCACTCCAGCACTGCGCTGTCGGCCGCCGTGGGCTTTGCCCGCGCGGACCATGCCCTAGGCAGGGTTCGGCACCGCGTAGCAGTGGTGGGCGACGGCGCTATGACCGGCGGAATGGTCTACGAAGCCCTAAACGACGGGGGCGGGTGGGGCGCCGACGTTTTGCTCGTCATCAACGACAACGGAATGGC
Source organism: Bacteroidota bacterium (assembly GCA_041158165.1). Taxonomy (GTDB): domain Bacteria; phylum Bacteroidota; class Bacteroidia; order Flavobacteriales; family Schleiferiaceae; genus TMED14. The sequence continues at coordinate 39,083 of JBEBBW010000011.1, read as the reverse complement.
CATCGAAGAAAACGTTGGCGCCCTGCACCGCGGCGGGCCAGACGCCTACCGCGCCCTCGTGGAATCCCTCGGGTGGGCCTGGGTCGACGGCAGCATAGACGGTCACGACGTGCCCGCCGTGGCGAGCGCCCTGGAGCGCGCGCTGGCGCTCCGCGGCCCGCGCGTGCTCCACGTGCGCACCCGCCGCCCCTCTACGTCGGAACTGGGCCTTTCGGAATCCGCCCCAGGACCCGAACATTTTCAGTCCCATTTTGCGGCGGCCCTCGCTTCGCTCGCCGCCACCGACCCCCGAATTCACGCCTTGACGGCGGCCATGGCTCCGGGCTGCAGCTTGGATGTGGTTCGCGAGCAGTTCCCCGACCGCGTGCACGACGTGGGGATCGCAGAGCCCCATTGCATTGCGGCCGCGGCGGCCATGGCCGCCGCCGGCCTCCGCCCTGTCGTCAACCTCTATTCGACGTTTTCGCAGCGGGCGCTCGACCAATGGATTCATGACGTGGCCCTGCAAAAATTGCCGGTCATTCTGTGCCTCGACCGTGCGGGCATGGTCGGCGAAGACGGCGCGACCCATCACGGTGTGTTTGACTTGGCGATGTTCCGGGCGGTGCCCCACACGGCGATCTGGGCTCCGCGCGACGGCCAGGCCCTGCGTGAGGCCCTTGAGGAGGCACTAGCCTACGGAGGCCCTTCGATTATTCGCTACCCCAAGGGTGCAGCGCCACGCTACCCAGAGCCCCTGCAGCGCCGAGGAGGTATGGACTGGATGCAGTCCGGAACCGGCATTGCGCATTTTGGATTGGGGTCCGCCCTAAGTCAGGCACTCGCGGCCGCCAAGCCCAGCGAGAGCGTAATTGACCTGCGCCGCGCCAAGCCAATGGACCCGAACTCGCTGCACTATTTTGCCCGCAACCACCACACCTGGCACGTTTGGGAAGATGCTCAAGCGATCAATGGGGTCGGCCAAGCGCTTGGATGCTGGCTCCTTGAAAACGGCTACGGACACATCGCCCTTCACCGCCACGGCTACCGGGATCAGTTCGTGGACCACGCTCCGCGCGAAGCCCAAATTGAGTCCGCTAAAAGAAACTAGCAACTAGTAACTAGTAACGGGTATCGAAGCCCAACGCGGTGCGGACCCGCTGCAAGGTGGCCTGCGCCACCGGGCGAGCCTGTTCGGCACCCGCACGCAGCACGGCATACACCGCGTTGGGATCCGACATGAGCCGATCAAACTCCGCTCGAGGACCGGCAAAACGCTCCAAGATGGCGTTCAAAAGGGCCGTTTTCGCGTGGCCGTAGCCGTAGCCGCCCGCGCGGTAGTTGGCCTCCATTTCGGCAACCTGCTCGGGGCTCGCAATGAGTCGGTAAAGCGTCACGACATTGCACGTGTCCGGATTCTTGGGCTCCTCGAGCGGCGTGGAGTCGGTAACGATACCCATGATTTGCTTTTTCAGCTCTTTTTCGGGCAAGAAGATGTCGATGACGTTGCCGTAGGACTTCGACATTTTCTGGCCGTCGGTGCCGGGTATCGTCATCACGGCTTCTTGAATTCGGGCCTCGGGCAGCACAAAAACCTCTTGGCCGGTGATGCGGTGGAAGGTTTCGGCGATGTCGCGGGTGATTTCAAGGTGCTGGCGCTGGTCTTTACCGACCGGAACCAGGTGGGCGTCGTACAGCAAGATGTCGGAGGCCATGAGCACCGGGTAGTCAAAGAGGCCGGCGTTGACGTCGCTCAGGCGATCTGACTTGTCCTTGAAGCTGTGGGCATTGGCCAGCATCGGGAAGGGCGTAAAGCAGTTGAGGTACCAAGTCAACTCGGTACACTCTGGAAGGTCGCTCTGGGCATAGAACACCGTGCGCTTCGGATCCAGTCCGCAGGCAAGCCACGCGGCGGCTGTGGCGAGCAAATTGGCCTTGCGGGCTTCGGGGTCCTTAACTGTGGTCAGCGAGTGAAGGTCCGCGATAAAAAGGTAGGACTCGTTGGCGGGGTCCTTGGCCAATTCAATGGCCGGAAGGATAGCGCCCAGCACATTCCCGAGGTGCTGGCGTCCGCTGCTTTGGATTCCGGTGAGGATGCGTGCCATAGCGCGAAGTTAACCCCCGCCGAGGCAGCGCCCCACCGGTATTTTAGGATGAAATATTGTCACATTAACAATTTTTATGCATACACATAGTGCGGGACAATCTTGTCCCAATGAAAATCACTAAAAACCCCAATAAACACTGCATTTCAGGTATTTACAGTCCATTAATTGAGAAGTTTTTTCCACTGAACGCTACGACGTGTGGAATTTTTTTTACTTTTCCTAAACAAAACATATCATTAAATGTTAACCTAACACAAAATCCACCTAAAACCTGATTTATGCAATTTCTCGAAGTACTCACCATTGATCCGGCCGATCCCGTAAGCTTTACGTTCTTTACGGGCTACATGGCCATGTTCGCTGCTTCCGTGTTCTTTTTCATGGAGCGCAGCCGCGTCGCCGACGAGTGGAAGCTCTCGCTGTTGGTATCTGGCCTTATCACCGGTATCGCCGCAGTGCACTACTACTACATGCGCGACTTTTACCAAGCGACGGGTACCAACCCGATCGCGCTTCGCTACATTGACTGGACCCTCACGGTTCCGTTGATGTGCGTTGAATTTTACTTGATCACCAAGAAAGCCGGCGGTTCAAGCGGGCTTTTGTGGCGCTTGATTTGGGCTTCAGTAGCTATGCTGCTGCTCGGCTACATCGGTGAGGCCTTCTACGCAGATCAGACCCAATCGTGGGTGTGGGGCGCGCTGTCTGGCTTGGCCTACTTCTACATTGTGTGGATGGTATGGAAGGGCGAGGTTGCGACCTTGGCCGCGAACGCAGGCGGAAAAGTTCAGACGGCTGTCAAGGCCCTGGGCTGGTTTGTTCTCGTGGGCTGGGCGATTTACCCGATCGGGTACATTGCCGGCACCGAGGGCGGACTCTTCGGCATGAAAGTGCTCGAAGGCCTGCAAATGGACCTGGTGTACAACATTGGCGACGCCATCAACAAGATTGGCTTCGGTTTGGTAATCTACGCTTTGGCCCAAAAGGACTAAGTCTAACCTCGGATTTTGTGCGCGGAGCCACCCCCTCGGGGTGGCTCTTTGCGTTTAAACAGATTGGGCTCTCAACCGAAGCACTTCAGCGGTGCGCCAAAGCCCGTGAGGAATGGCAAAGAGCGAAAGAGAGATGAACGCGGTGCGAACCACCCGGTCGTCCAACTCAGACCCGGCCGTGGCCCAAAACACGCCCGCAGATACCGCAAACGTAAAAAGAGTTGCACCCAGGACTTTAGCCCAATGGGCTCGAAGCACCGGCGCAATCTTTCGGGCGCTGTGCAGCGAATGTCCGCCGACGAAGTAGGCCACAAAGGCCGTCAGGGGTTCCAAGAAGCGAAACACCGCCACGAGCACAAGCATTTGAGCAAACACAAAGAGCACACGGCGCCACTGCGTCGAACGAACGGCATAATGCCCAAAAAGGGTGAAGGCCAAAAAGATCCACGCCGTTTGGGCGGTAGCCAACGCGGAATCCCATGTCGGGCCATCCCAGGAACTCTGGGCGAGCAAACCAAACAGCCGTAGCACTTCGGCCTCGTGAAAGATGCTTGGCGCCAATACCACGATCAACCCCCGCACCAGCGACTCATGGGCAAAGAGCAGGCTACCCGACTTGGGGTCAGCGTCCTCTGACCCGAAATGCAGCATGCTCAGGACCAAAAACAGCCCAAGGGCCCAGCTCGGGGCCCACCACCAAAGCAGACCCAAGCCAAGGATGCCCACGGCATAGTAGGCCAAAGCGGGTAGAGAAAGCGATCCGTTCGGCGTTAAAATATCGGTAGCGCCGTGGGGCATCCCCGTGGCGACGCCCAACGCCAAAATCAGAGCGTGTGCACTGGCCGGTAGGGCATACAACCCCCCCGCGAGCAGGGTGACCAGCACCAATTCCGTCACGGAACCAGCCTAAAGTCCAAGCGCAGCGGGAAGGTGATGCCCAAGCCCGGTTCTACGACCTGAAGCTCAGAATGCCAGAGCTGTAGGGTTTCGGCGTCCCAATCTACCTTGAAAATCAGGGTGTCGGGGTAATCATAAAACCATATTTCGCGCTCGACCGGCTTGTACCAGTAGGTTCCAACGCGGGACTTGGTGTAGGTGTAGGGCGCCACACTCGGCAACAGGTCGGCCGTGAACTGGATCTGGTAGTCGACCAAATCGGAGTCGTTGCGCGTAAAAAAGTCAAATCGGCCCGAAACGTCGCGGGCCTTGTTGTGGATGCGCACTGGAACCGTCGTATCGCCAATGTTCATGGGCAAATCCGCAGTGTAGGTGACCGAATCGAGCGTCCAGCCTGCGGTCAAGCGAGGCAAAAACGGCCCGGTCGCCTCGGGCGGCAGGCCCCCATTGGAATCGGGATCCTTGCAGCCAAGCGCCACCGCAAGCGCAAGAAACCAAAAACCAGCTAGCCTAGGCATTGATGTCGATAAAGCGCTCTACGTCCTTGATCTTTCCAAACACGACGAGCTCGTCGATGTCTTCAATGACCATGTCGTCTTGGGGAACGCCCTTGATGTGGGCCACCTCGTCGTCGCCACCCTTCTGAATGACCGTAACCAAGTTGAGGCGGTACTTTTCCAGCAAGCCGATGTTTTTGAGCGTGCGACCGACGATACTTCGAGGCGCAGTAATCTCCACGATTTCGTAGTTGTCGGGAAGCTGCACACACATCATCATGCCTGGGTTAATCAGGCGTTCGGCCACGTTTTTACCTACTTCTTCTTCGGGCGAAAGAACCTCTTTCACGCCCATCTTCTCGAGGATCTTGCGCTGGGTTTCGCCCTGGGCGCGCGCAATGATGCGCGTCACGCCCATCTCCATGAGCTTCACCGTGGTGAGCAGCATGCCCTCGAAGTTTTGGCCGATCGACACCACCACGGCGTCCATCTCCAGGATGTTTTGGGCTTTGAGTGCGCGCGGATCCGTCGAATCCAGCACCACCGAGTAGGCAACGTGGTCTTTGATGCTTTCGACCTTGTCCTCGTCAATGTCGATGGCAATCACCTCGGCGCCCTTCTCAGAGAGCTTTCGGCAAATGGCGGAACCAAACTGGCCCAACCCGATTACGGCAAATTTGTCCGCCATGGTATTCAGTTACTTACTTCAAAAGTACGGAAAGCGCTTGATCCAAGTCGGCCGTGAGGTCGCGCACGTCTTCGAGGCCCACGCTGAGGCGAATCAGGCCGTCGGTGACCCCGGTCTTCTCGCGCTCCGCCTTGGGAATGCTCGCGTGGGTCATGGTAGCCGGATGGCCCGCCAGCGACTCCACGCCGCCCAGTGATTCCGCCAGGGTAAACACCTTGAGGGCCGAAACCACCGCGCTCGCCTTGGCCAAGTCGTCGTCGTGCAGCGCAAACGACACCATGCCGCCAAACTGCTTCATCTGGCGTGCAGCTACCGCGTGGCCCGGATGGTCCTTGAGGCCAGGGTAGTAGACCTTGCGCACCGCGGGGTGCTTGGCCAAGTGCGCGGCTACCGCCTCGGCGTTGCTGCAGTGGCGGTCCATGCGCACGTGCAGGGTTTTGATTCCGCGCAAGGCCAAGAAGCTGTCCATCGGACCGCAGACCGCGCCCGACGCATTCTGAATAAAGTAAAGGCGCTCAGCCAGGGCTTTGTCGCCCACGGCCAGGAGTCCAAGCACCAGGTCGCTGTGTCCGCCCAAGTACTTGGTCGCCGAGTGCAAAATGATGTCGGCTCCCAGCTCCAGCGGGCGCTGCAGGTAGGGCGTCGCAAACGTGTTGTCGACCACCACGAGCGCACCCACCTTCTTGGCTTCGTCGGCCAGCGCCTTGATGTCGAGCACGTTGAGCATGGGGTTGGTCGGCGTTTCGAGCCAAACCATCTTGGTGTCGGGCGTGATCAGTGTGCGGAGTTCCGCCGGATCTGATAACGGCGCGAAGCTGAACTTCAGCCCAAAGGGCGCGTACATCTTGGTGAACAAGCGGTAGGTTCCGCCGTAGAGGTCGCTCGTGCTGACCACGTGGTCGCCGGGCTTGAGGAGCTTCATGCAGGCGTCGACTGCGGCGAGTCCGCTGCCGAAGGCCAGTCCGTCGGTGCCTCCCTCGATGGCCGCAATGGCGTTCTCAAGGGCCTTGCGCGTTGGATTATGGGTGCGGCTGTATTCGTAGCCTTTGTGCACGCCCGGTGCCTCTTGGGCGTAGGTCGAAGTCTGGTAAATCGGGGGCATGACGGCACCCGTCGACGGGTCGTGGTGCTGGCCGCCGTGGATGGCAAGGGTGTTGAATTCCATGATGTAAATCTACGTTGGCGGAGCCAGCAACGAGCAACGTGTTCCTAGCAACTAGTGTCGGTAAGTACCTTCGGTCCATGGTCGGCCGCTTCGCACCTTCTCCCACCGGAATCCTGCACTGGGGCAACGCCTCCACCTCGCTGCTGGCCTGGCTTCAGGTGCGGGCCGAGGGCGGACGCATGCTGCTCCGCATGGAAGACGTGGATCCGCAGCGCAGCAAGCCGGAATTTGCCGACGGCTGGCGCCGGGACCTCACCTGGCTCGGCCTGGACTGGGACGAAGAAGTGGCGCCGCAGTCCCAGCGAGGTCAGCGCTATGCTGAAGCCTTGGAGGTTTTGGCTGCCCAAGGCCTCGTGTTTGCCTGCCGCTGCACGCGCCGCGACATGGACGAGGCGGTTTCGGCGCCCCACGGAAGTTTTATGGGGTCCTACCCCGGGACGTGCGCCGACGGCCGCTGGCCGCTGGACGGCCCGGGCGCTCGGCGCCTTCGCTACCCCGACGATGCGGTGGTCCTGCGGCGGGCCGACGGTGCCTGGGCCTACCAGCTCGCGGTGGTCGCCGACGACTTTGACCAGGGCGTGACCCACGTGCTCCGGGGCCGAGATTTGGCCGACAGTGTTCCCCTGCAGCTTTTTGTGCACCGCGCCCTCGGAAATCCCCGGCCTCCGGAGTTCGCCCACGCGCCGCTGTGGATGGGCTCCGACGGGCACCGCCTGAGCAAGCGGCACGGCGCCGTGGGCGTCCGCGATTCGGGGTTGACGGCGGCCCAGTCCGTGGGCCTGTTGGCCCACGGACTGGGGCTGCGCGACCGCCCGGAGCCCTGCACCCCCGCGGAGTTGATCGACGATTGGCGGTCGCGCGGCCCGGCCACCCTCGCCTGCGGCGAGGTGGCGGCCGCCTCCTTCCTACCTTTGCCGCTATGATTCAATCCATGACGGGCTTCGGCCAGGCCAGCGCCACCTTTGAGGGCCACCGCATCTCGGTAGAAATCCGCTCGCTGAACAGCCGCGGCTTGGACCTCAACCTGCGCATGCCCCACCGCTACCGCGAACGCGATTTGGTGTGGCGCAAGATGGTGGGCGATGCGGTCGTCCGCGGCAAAGTCGACGTGAACATCAACCGCGAGCAGGCCGAGGGCCGCAGCAGCGTGCTGAACGAAGCCCACTTGAAGCAAACCATGGCCGACCTGCAGCGCATCGCGGGCGGCAGTCTTAGCCCGGCCGAAGCATTGGCGATGGCGCTGCGCGTTCCGGCCGAGCAGGGGCCGTCGGCCGAGCTCGATCCCGCCGAGGCAAGTGCTGTGGAAGGCCTGATCCGCCAAGCCATTGACGCGTTTCAAGCGTTTCGCAGCCACGAAGGTTCCGCCCTGGAACGCGACCTGCAGGCCAACTTGGCCACCATTGAGCGCGGCATTCCGGTGATTGAAGCTGCTGAACCCGAGCGCCTGGAAAACCTGAAGGGCCGTCTGACCAAGGCCGCCGTGAAGGCCGCCGACGACCAGCCCATGGACCCGCAGCGCTGGGAACAGGAGCTGCTTTTTTATGTGGAAAAAATCGACATCAATGAAGAAAAAGTCCGCCTCAAGGCCCACATTCAGCACTTCCGCGAGGCCCTGGCCGCCGGCGAAGGCCGCAAGCTCGGCTTTTTGGCCCAGGAGCTCGGCCGCGAAATCAACACCCTCGGCAACAAAGCCCACCACATCGGCATGCAGCGCGAAGTCGTGCAAATGAAAGAGGAACTCGAAAAAATCAAGGAACAGGTCCTCAACGTCCTGTAATCCAGTAACTAGCTAACCAGCCAACTAGCCAACCAGCCAACTAGCCACCCAGCCAAATGTCCAGCCAACTCCTCATCCTCTCTGCCCCGTCGGGCGCCGGCAAGACCACGCTGGTGCGCCGGCTCATGGCGCAGCTTCCGGGGCTGGCGTTCAGCATTTCGGCAACGACACGGGCTCCGCGCGGAAGCGAAGAAAACGAAGTCGACTACCACTTTTTGACCCCTGAGGTGTTCCGCGAGCGCATCGACCGCGGCGAATTCCTCGAGTGGGAAGAGGTCTACCCGGGGCGCTACTACGGCACGCTCCGCAGCGAGGTCGAGCGCCTCTGGGCCGAGGGTAAGGTGGTCGCCTTTGACATCGACGTGGTCGGCGGACTGAACCTCAAAAAGCAGTTTGGCGACCAGGCTTTGGCGCTGTTTGTGGCGCCGCCGAGCCTCGAGGTGCTTGAGCAGCGGCTGCGCGGGCGCGGAACCGAGTCCGAGGACCAAATCGCCCAGCGCCTCGCCAAGGCGGAATGGGAACTCGCCCAGGCTCCGGGATTCGACCGCGTGGTCGTCAACGACGAGCTCGACCGCGCTGAGGCCGAAGCCCTGGGTGCGATTTTAGCTTTTGCCCCGACGTGCGCATAGGCCTGCTTTTTGGCACCTTTAACCCGGTGCACCTCAGCCATTTGCTGGTCGCGGAACGCCTTCAAAAGCACGCCCACCTCGACGAGGTCTGGCTGGTGCTCACGCCACGGAATCCGTTCAAGCAGGGCGAAGCGCTCGTCGACGACGCGCAGCGTTTTGCCATGCTGCAGCTGGCGGTGGCGGGCCGTTCCGGACTGGTGGCCAGCGACGTCGAACTGGGCATGCCCCAGCCCAACTACACCGTGGACACGCTGGAGCGCCTGGTGGCGCTGCACCCCCAGCATGTGTTTTCGCTGCTCATGGGCGAAGACAACTTAGCCGGCTTCAGTCGCTGGCGCAGCCCCGAGCGCATCCTCGAACTGGCCGAGCTGGTGGTGTATCCGCGCCCCGAATCGGGGCTGGAATCTGATTCGCCGTGGCGCCACCACCCGCGGGTGCGCCGCGTCGACGACGCCCTGATGGCGCGCAGCAGTACCGCCGTGCGCCAGGCCGTAGCCCAAGGATCCGAGGGCCTCGACGACCTTCCGCCCGCCGTCGCAGCGTATATTCGGGAGCACGATCTCTACCGATAATCCGCCCATGAATCCGTTTTTGAAGCGCGTCGCCGAAACTGCGGCCTCGTGCGGCGTTCCGCTGCACCGGGTGGGCATCGTGCTGCCTACGCGGCGGGCCGAGCGGAGCCTCCGGCGGCACTGGGGCCAAGCCCAGCCGCTGCTGAGTCCGAGTGTGTGGGCCATCGAAGAGGTCATGGCCGATTTGGCCGGAATTCCCGCCGCCAGCCCCACCGAACAGCTGCTGTCGCTGTTTAGTGCCCACCGCGCCATTGCCGGCGCCCACGCCGATCCACTCGACGAGTTCTTGCGCTGGGCCCCGACGATACTGCGGGACTTTGGCGAGCTCGACCGCCACGGCGCCGACGCCCAGGCCGCCCTACGCGAGCTGCGCGAAATCGAAGCCCTCGGCGAATGGGGCCTCGACGAGCCCACCGAGCTCATGCAGCGCCGTTTGGGCCTTTGGCGCCAGCTTCCCGAGCTCTACGCCGCCTACCACGAGGCCCTCGGAGGCCAAGGCTTGACCACGCCCGGCATGCAGTTCCGCCGCGCTTCGCATCCGCCCCATGGGCCCGGCGAGGCCGACTGGGCGGCCTGGACCCGCCGCCACGGCGTGGATCGCCTGTTTTTTGCCGGATTCAACGCCCTTACCCCGCCTGAAGAGGCCCTGCTGCGCTCGGCCCACCTGCACCTGGGCGCCCAAGCCCTTTGGGACGCCGACCGCCACTACCTCGACCTCGAGGTGCACGAGGCAGGCGAAGCCCTGCGCGACCTGGCCAAGCGCTTGCCCGAGGGCTTGACGGCCGACTTGCGCAACGCTCCGGCCCACTGGGCCACCGGCACCCAGCACATCGAAATCGTTTCGGCCAGCCGCCACCTCGGCGTGGCCCAGTCGGTGGGCGCCCTGCTCGAGGAATGGGGACCCGAAGCCGCCCGCGAAACCGCCGTCGTCCTTGGCGACGAAAGCCTCCTGGTGCCGGTGCTTCAGGCCCTTCCCGAGGGCATCGAAGAGGCCAACGTGACCATGGGCTTGCCGCTCAACCTGACCCTGCCCTACGCGGGGGTCGAGGTTTTTTTGCAGCTCCACGAGGCCCGCGAGCAAAACCGCGGCAGCTACCCGCGGCGCCTGCTCGAGGCCACCCTTATTCACCCGTTCTCGGCGATGATGCTGGGCGATTCGGGCGTATTAGTCCGCGCCCAAAACGAACTTCGGCGAGCCCGCCGGGCCCACTGGTCTTCGGGCCAAGTGGCGGCCCTGCTCGAAGGCCACGACAGCCTATGGCGTCCGGCCGACGACCCCCGAACCCTAGTTGACAACCTGGCCAAGAGCACGGCGGCGTGGCTGTCGGTTCCGCGCCCCGCCTGGGAGGGCGAGCCGGCCCGCTCGGTGCTGCAAATCCTCGAACGCCTGCGTGCCATGCTGCCCGGCGAAGTACTGAGCATTGGCAGCGTGCTGCGGCTCTACCGTTCGCTGGCGTCGGAATCCCCCGTCGCCTTCTTTGGCGAGCCCTTCAACGGACTCCAAATCATGGGCTTGCTCGAAACCCGCGCCCTGGACTTCAAGCGCCTCATCGTCGCGCCACTCAACGAGGGCGTGCTGCCGCAGGGGCGGAGTACGGCCAGCTTCCTGCCTTTTGACCTGCGCAAGGCCTACGGGCTTCCGCTGCCGCAGGACCGCGAATCGGTCGCCGCCTACCACCTCTACCGCCTGATGCAGCGCGCCGAAACGGTGGTGATGGTGACCAACAGCGAGTCCGACGGCCTTGGCAAAGGCGAGCCCAGCCGATGGGTGCGCCAGGCCCAGCTTGAATTGGCTCGCTACCCGGGCGTCACCGTCACGGACCGCCGCCTCAACTGGCCACTGCGCCCCGACCAGTTTCAGCCGGCGGGGGCCGACGTGCCCACCGGCCCCGAGGTCTGGCCCGTCGTGGCCGAGGCCCTGCAGCGCAAGGGGTTGAGCCCCACCGGATTCCAGCGATTCCTCGAGGATCCCTACCTGTTCCTGGTCCGCAACGTGCTCGAAATCCAAGAGGAGTCGCGCACCCACGACCGCGTCGCCGCCGACGCCCTCGGTACCGCGCTGCACTTCGTCCACGAGCAGCTCTACAAGACCTGGCAGGCCGAAGGTATTTGGGCCCTTGACCGCGTCGAAGCCTGGACCCACGAAGGCATCAACAAAGAGATGCCGTCGTCGCTCGACACTGGCTACCCTATGCTCACTCGCCAGATTGCGCTCCACATGGCGCAGGCCTGGTCCGAGGCCGAAGGCCAGCGGAACGAGGACGACCGCGAGCAGGCCTTTGAAGTGGTCGGCGTCGAACAAAAACTCGAAGCCCCCTTAACGCTCGACTTTGGCGTAGTGCCCCTCAAGGGTGCCGCTGACCGCATCGAACGCTGGGCCGACGGCCGCCTGGTCGTCGTAGACCTCAAAACGGGAGCCGTCGACGAAGCCAGCACCCGCTGCAAATCACTAGACGAGCTTAAAAAGCCCAGCAAAGCCAAAGGATTTCAACTCATGACCTATGCCTGGATGCTCGGGCAACTCCACCCCGAGGCCGCTGAATTCCAGGTGGGCATCGCCCCGATGCGCCGCCCCCACGACCCGGTGCTGTGGTTTGCCTTGAACAAGCGCAGCCTGCTCCACCGCGCGGACCTTGACGCCTTTGAGCACGAGGTCCTGCGCCCGCTGATTGGCGAGATAGCGGCGTTTTTTCAGGGGGAAATCTAACTAGCTACCCAGCCAACCAGCTACCCAGCTACCTAAACCCGTCCGGCGTCCGCTCCATGCGCACCCGGCGCAGCACTTCGCCGCAGGCGGTGGCGTCGGCCAGCGCGTCGTGGTGGTTGAGCAGGTAAATACCGTAGTGCTCGCAGGCCTTTTTGAGGCCCATCTTGGTTTCGCGGTAGGTGCAGCCCTTCTTCCAGGTCGGAACCGGCAAGTAGTAGTGCTCCAGCGTGGCCGTTAGGCATCCGAAGTCAAACGGCGCGTTGTGCGCCCAAACCGTGTGGGCAAAGTACTGGGCGATGTCGGGCCACACGTCCTCAAACGTGGGGGAATCGCGCGTGTCCTCGGGCTGGATTCCGTGCACCCGAATGTTGTGGTAGTTGTAGGCGTTGCCCGGCGGACGCACCAGCGAGCTGTAGACCGGCACCACGCGGTCGTCGAGCACCTCGACCAGTCCAATTTGGCAGATGCTCGAGCGCTGGTTGTTGGCGGTTTCGACGTCTACGGCAAAGTGGCGCATGGGTCTAAAGTTAGGCCGCGAAGGGGTTTAGCGCGCGAGGCTTCCGAGCTCGCGCAGGTACTGCAGCACGTACTTTCCGAGCACGTCAAACTCGAGGTTGACGGGGTCGCCGACCTTCAGTTTCGAGAGGTTTGTGTGCTCCCAGGTGTAGGGAATCAGGGCCACGCTAAAGTGCGTCGGGCCGGAATCCACTACGGTCAGCGACACGCCGTTGAGCGTGATCGATCCCTTGGGGACGGTGCGGTGCAGCTCGTATGCTGGGTGCTCGACGGCGACGCGCCAGCTGCCGTTGGTTTCGGAAACTTCGGTAACGCGGCCCACCGAGTCGACGTGGCCCTGCACGGTGTGGCCGTCGAGGCGGCTTCCGACCAGGGCGGCACGTTCGAGGTTGACGACGCGGCCGACGGTCCAGGTTCCGAGGCAGGTTTTGTCGAGCGTCTCGGCGATGGCGGTCACGCGGAATCCCCGCGGAACCCCCTCACCATGAAGAGCCACCACCGTAAGGCAGCAGCCGTCGTGGGCCACGCTTTGGTCGATTTTGAGCTCGGGCGCCAGGGTCGACGTCACGTCGAAGTGCACGTTGCCTCCGTCGGGGGTGATGGCCGCGATTTGGCCGAGGTTTTCGATGATTCCGGTGAACATGCGGCAAAGGTACGGGTGCTAATTGATGCAAATCTTTTCGTTTAGAATGCCCTTAACCTCATCAATGAAGGTTTAGACCGTGGACTCCATACGTACCTAAAATCCGTATCTTGTTGGTTCTTAAACTATATATAAGAGGTCCATGTGCATAAAAATTGTTTGGAGATAAAAAGGCTTTTGAATGATTAACATCACTAAGTATTCTTCCTGGATCAGCATCACCCTCGGCATTTGGCTGGGGCTGTACACTGTAAACTTGTCCGCCCAAAGTTGCTCAGCGCCTAATAAGCTGATCTTGGATAAAGCGGACATCGCGACAGAGGTTAAGGGTGAATCATGGCTGGCAATAGTGCCCAAAGATTCCGCGATAAGCCTTTGGGCGATGCCTCGAAATTCGACGCTGCCAAACGAGATTTACTTGCGCGACTCGGCTTGCGGAACGTTGAATCTCAATATTCAGCAGTTTTACGACAATGACGAAAGAATCTACCGGTTTCGATTTTTCAACTTAACTCCTGGAACAACCTATTACCTTGTTTTATCTGGGGTTTCTGGTAGTGGATATGAAATGGATGTTGTGGTCACCTCTATTGCTTCGATTGGCTCAACGTGCACTACGGCTGATCCCTGTGGGTTTATTGCAAACCCAGGTTTTGAAGAAGAGGATCCGAATAATCCGATCACGTCCGTACCCTACAGTCTTTTACGGTTTATCGACTATGCATGCGGATGGGGAATCGGTTCCACCCATTTAGGCGGTAGTACCCCGGATTACTTTTTGGCGGGATTAGATCAGGGACTGATTGGGCTTGTGACAAGCTGCACCAATTGGGGGCAGGGTAATTCGTGTGTTTCCCAAACGGCCTATGGTAATGGGGTAGCGCACCTGTTTGTTCGGGACCTGCGCACCAATGTGAACCCTTTACGAAGGGAAATGATCTACTCGGAATTACTTGCTCCCATTGCGACTGGCGGGATGTACGCTCTTGATGCAAAGGTTAGGGCGAATGTGGATCGCGTTTTTCGCAGTACTGAAGTTCAAGGTAGGCTAACCTCTGGGTTTGTTCCCGCAAATAACCCGGCGGCACCGACCCTCACCGCGTATGACGAAGTAGATTTTGGGTTGGATCTAATCAATACCAATAATGGTTGGCAGTCCGCGTCGGGATTATTTAAAGCAACTAGCAACTTTAATCAGTTGATCGTTGGTAACTTCAAGAGCAATGGATCGACTCCGGTGATTACTGGGACGGGAGCGACCTATAAGGACTCGATCCCTTCGGTGTTTGTGGACGACCTGAATCTCTATTTTTTGGGAGACGCGGGTAAAGACAAAGCTGTGTGCTTGCCATTTAGCGTAGGTACGGCAGCTACCTGCGTTCCACCATCCGGAGTTAGCTACGCCTGGCGGGAGCCGTCGGTGAGCGCAGCGGTATTGGGGACCGGGCCTGTGCTAAATGTAGCCAACACAAGCACGGGCATCCATGCCTATACGCTGACGGTTAGCTACAACGGTGAATCTTTGGTGGATCAGGTGAATGTGACGACCATTGCGCCGCCCACTTTCACCATCAACAATGACGTGGCATGCCCCGGATCCAGTCTTTCGTACACTATTGATTTTGGGCTTGCAAAACTTGATCCTGGATACAGTATTTCGTATCCAGGTTTAACGGCCACGTCGCCTGCGGTAATTAACAATGGTGTGCTTACCCTCAGCGGAACCCCGACGTCCAACGGGCCTTCAGTGATTGTGGTTACGGGGACACAGAGCTACAACGGATTGACCTGCCCGTTTACGTTAACGATTCCTTTCCAAGACTGCTGCAGTAATCCTCCTTCGGGAACTGTCAATGTCACCAATCAGTCATTTAGCTCGTTGGGTATTAATACCACTCAAGTAAACACCTGGTTTTTAGTTTCCGGCACGCTTACTATTGATCGTCCGGTGGTCTTAGACCATTGCACGCTGCTCATGATGCCTGACGCGCGAATTGTGGTGAGCAGTAACGAGAGCTTAGATTTGATTAACGGAACGCATGTCCTTGCCTGCGATTATCGCTGGCATGAGATTTTTGTGGACAAAGGTGCGCGACTTGTACTAAACCAATCGACCCTTGAGTCGGGTATTACCGGTATTCACATGAGTGACGGAGCAAGTCTCCAAGCTGAGGAATCATCATTCCGATACTGCCTAGAATCCATATTCTTTGACAACCATGCTTCCGGGTCAGTGGATGTTGTTGGCTGCGACTTTCTCTGTGGTGTGGAGGGCCAAAGTCCAATCCTGAAGGCCCCCGGCTCACCCAACACCGTAGGACACCCAAGTCAGTACGAGTCGGGAATTAGTTTTGTGGGGTCTGATGCCGTGATTATTGATGGCGGCACGTCAAAGAATTACTTTCACTTAGACCCGAGCACGTCAATACCGGCAAGCCGAGAAGTTGCCTTTATCTATGTTTATTCCTCGACTAACCTCGAGTTTTATAACAATAAAATGGCCTACTCTTATGCGGGATTTGTAGCGGATCACAGTGAGAATATACGAATCGGAGCTATCAATCATGGGAATTCCATCAATCCAAACCTCACTCACCCCGTGAATTTCAACCTTATGCGAGGTATTGAGTCAGATCATGCAACCATCGTTTGTGAGTACAACACTGTGGCCAATTGCACAACAGCGGTTGAAATTTTTGATCCGACCATTGTGGCATTAGCTTCCCAGGGCAATGTGATTCAGCAAAATGACTTGAAAGCGTCAACCGGAATCTCGGTAATAGGCACTCATTCCCATGGCAGAGTACGGATTATCGGCAATTCTATAGAAGCACTGCGATTTGGAGTAAAAGCAACTTCTGCCGGAGACTGCAGCACAAATTTTCTGAACTCATTATTCATTGCTGACAATACTATTGATATTATTCAGCCGCTGTCCGCACCCGGGGGTAGCACCTTACCCGATACCGTGATTGGGATAGGACTGCAAAACACCAACTGTGTACAAGTAGGGTCCAACTCAATCAATACATCCCAACCATTTATTCCCCCGGGAGAGCCCTCAAATTCTAACTTTAACCACATAGGAATCAAAGTAAAAGATGGTCAGGATAATCGCATCAGTAAGCCCACAATCAGCAACTTTGAATTTGGACTGCTTATGGACGATGACGCCAATAGCACTCAGTTCTCTTGCCTTACTCTTAATAATTGCAATGTGGGAATTGGATTTAAAGACGTTGGGCAGATTGTAAATGACGTCAAGGATTTTAATAGTCTTGGACCGCCTTATAATTCAGCCGGGATCGTTTTTAACACGGTAAGTGGACAAATGGCTTTTATTGGTAATGTTATTGCAAGTTCGCCAAAAAAATTCTGGCACTTTAACTCAACTCAACCTCAAGAGTGGCCAGGAAATGCAATGCTTAATTACTACTCAAATGGTTATTCTAGTTTGGCAGTCTGCAGCCCTTTGCCGTACCAAAAAATGAAAACCATTATAGACGACTGTCTTCATAATGTTAACATAAATTATGGTATTGGAGTTATTGAAATTGATGGAGTTGGAAAAATTCAAATTTTTGATCAACTAGGTCGAGAGTTATTTGCCAATGATTTTCACGATAAGCAATCGATCGATTTTAATGATTTCAATCAAAGTGTTTTCATTATTAAACTCGTAACTTCAGGATGCAGTTATGCAAAAAAAATTATTATACTTTAATATTTTATTTTTTCACGCAGTTTATGGACAAAATATAGTTTTAAATTACAATTTAAAATTTGATTCCAATTGCATTCCTACGTCAGAACTTGGTACGTACCACACATTTTGTATAGATTCATGTAAACAATCCTCTACTATTGACCCATTCGCTTATGGTGTCTATAGTGTGCCGTTCCCAAAATACGGCTCAGGAGTTGTGGGTGTAAAAACTCGTTATGATGGCCAGGTGCCTTTCGCTGATTTTCGAATTTACAGTAGTCCTCAATTAACTAATTCACTCGATAGTGGATCAACTTATGTTGTAGAGTTTCAATATCGACCTTGGCATCGAAATCCTTATCATCCGATACACATTGGAACAGTAATATCGGATAGCTTAGAATTTGGTTTAGTGGGTGGAAGTTTTAGCTGGTCAAATAATATCACCCCCGACACCGAGCTAAACCAACCTCTTACTGATACGGCGAACTGGACGCGGTACTTGCAGTCGTTTGTTGCCGACGGGGACACCTCGCGCCGACTAGTGATTGGCGGATTTCATTCGGACACCGAGCCTCAGATTCCCAATCAGGTAGCCCAAAGTTCTTATGCATATAATCTAGGACTGTCTCCGATTGTTTGGATCTGTGCCCCTCAGCTCTACAAGGCCACAGATACACTCTTTAGCGTGTCCTTAGGTCCCGATACCACAATCTGCTTGGGCGAGTCGGTAAACCTCGCAGCGGTGTACGACAGCGGATTCAAGCTGCTGGATACCGCCCAAACCTGGCTGTGGAGTACCGGCAGCACCCAACCGACCATTTCGGTAAGCAGTCCGGGCACCTACTGGGTCGAGTACCGCATTAACGGTCGCTTTAAGGCACGAGACGAAATCGTGGTTACGGTACTTGGCGCCCCCCCGGCGGACCTTGGCCTACCCGAAACCCTTAACATGTGCGAGGATCAGCCCGAAATCCTAAGCGCCGATGTACTGCCCGAGGCGACCTACCGATGGTCGACCGGCGACAGCCTGCCCACATTACGGGTAAGCAACCCGGGAAGTTATTGGGTGACGGCCACCACGCCCTGCTATGAGGTCACCGACAGTGTGCGGGTGCGGTCGGTGCCTTGCGACCGTCCCTTTTGGATACCGAATGCGTTTACCCCAAACCAGAACGGCAGCAACGAGACGTTTCGGTTTGAAAACGTACCCAGCCCAATTACCCTGATGGTTTTTGACCGCTGGGGCCAAATGGTATACTTCTCCGACGACTACCAGCACGACTGGGACGGCAGAGACTTTAGCGGCACTCCGCTCGAAGCAGGGGTGTATACCTACAAAATTCAGTTCCGCTATTTCGCCATTCCCAACCCGCCACCGGGTACCCCGGGGGCGCTTAAGGAATTGACGGGTACTGTTCGAATTGTGCGGTAAATAATTTCGAGGACTAGGTCTGGTTCAATAAAAAACCAGGTTGAACTATGGGGATGGCGCTTAGTAACATGGTTAATAACCCCTGACCTTTTGAATTTGACTTCGAGTCAAAATTGAACAATGCAACCCTTACGGTCGTAGAACACGGGTGCTACCTTCGTAGGTATGAAACGCAGCCTTGTTCCCACTTCTGCCGGCGCCGCCGTGCGCGCCGTAGTCCGCCCCAGCCTTGACGCCCTGCGCGCCGCGGGCATCGAAGATTCCGCCCTGAATGCCTACCAAACCCGCCTGGACCGCAAGGTGAAGGGTTGGATGCACCACGCGACGGCCACCGGCGACCTGCTGCTGGCCACTAGCGATGCCGACGCCGCGACGCCCGAAGGACTGCATACCCTGCGCCAACTGGGCGCCGACCTGGGCGGAATTTTGGCCAAAAACAAGCTGACAGCCGTCACCCTCGACGCCCAGCCCGCCGCCCTGACCGTCGCCGAAGGCCTGGCGCTCAACGCCTACCGCTTCACCAAACTCTTTGGCACCAAGGCCAAGGACCAGTGGACCCTCGGGCAGCTCGACGTGGTTGGCGATCACGCCGCCGAATTCGCCGCCTGGAACGCCCTGATCGACGGGGTGACCGAGGCCCGCGACCTCATTAACACTCCGGTGCTCCAGCTGGGCAGCCTGGAACTCGCCGAGCGCGCCGAGCAGCTGGCCGCGCAGCACGGATTCAAGTGCACGGTGCTCCACAAGGCCCAAATTGAGGCCCTGAAAATGGGCGGTTTGCTTGGCGTGAACAAGGGCTCGATCGACCCGCCGGTCTTTATCGTCCTCGAGTACTTCGGCCAAGGCGCCACCAACGAGCAGCCCTATGCGCTGGTCGGCAAGGGCGTCGTGTTTGACACGGGCGGAATCAGCCTCAAGCCCAGCAACTTCATGGAAGACATGAAGTGCGACATGTCGGGCGCCGCCGCCGTCATCGGCACCTTCTGTGCGGTGGCCGCCGCCAAGCTTCCGGTGAATGTGGTCGGACTGATTCCCGCAACCGACAACCGACTGAACAACAACGCGTTGGTTCCGGGCGACGTCATCACCATCTCGAACGGAGTCACCGTCGAAGTGCTCAACACCGACGCCGAGGGCCGCTTGATCTTGGCCGACGCGCTGCACTACGCCAAAAAATACAACCCCAAGCTGGTCATCGACCTGGCCACCTTGACCGGAGCCGCCTCGCGCGCCATAGGCCCCTACGCCACCGTGGCCATGGGAACCGCCGACCGCCCCACCTGGGACGCCCTGCAGGCCAGCGCCTGGGCCACCCACGAGCGCCTCGTCGAGTTCCCCTTCTGGGACGACTACAAAGACCTGATTAAGAGCGACATCGCAGACATCAAAAACATCGGCGGCGCCGAAGCGGGCATGATCACCGCGGGCAAGTTCCTGGAGTACTTCATCGACTACCCCTACGTGCACCTCGACATCGCCGGGCCGGCCTTCTTGGACCGCGCCATTACCTACTACGGCAAGGGCGGAACGGGCGTCGGCGTGCGCCTACTTACCCACTTCTTGGCGGAACAATCCAAGGCATAATGAGCCTGCGCGTCGGCATCACCCTCGGAGACCCCAACGGCATCGGACCCGAAGTGGTCCTCAAGGCCCTGGGAATGCCGGGGCTGCCCGCCGACGTCGAGTGGATTTGGTTCGCGGACCCTGCCCTGGTCGCCGCCCAAGCCGCGTCCCTTGGGCTCGCAGTGCCCCCTGTGGCCCTGCAGTGGCCCTTGGCCCCCGTCGAATGGTCCTTTGGGGCGGGAACGGCCGCGTCGGGCCAGGCCGCGCTCGACAGCCTGAACCTCGCCCTCGACGCCTGGCGCGCTGGGTCCATTGATGCCCTGGTCACGCCCCCGCTGAGCAAGGAACACGTTCCGCTGGCGGGCTTTACCGGCCACACGTCCTACCTAGCCGCTGCCGCGGGCGGAGACGCCTTGATGCTGCTGCGCGGGGCGGAACTCACGGTGGCCCTCGCGACCGAACACCTGCCGCTTGCTGGGGTGCGCGCCGCCCTTTCGCCGGACCTCGTGCTGGCCAAGCTCCGCGCACTCGACGCGGCCCTGCGCCGCGACTACGCCGCGCCTGCCCCGCGCCTGGCCCTGCTGGCCCTGAACCCCCACGCCGGCGACGGAGGCCGCATCGGCCCCGACGAACAAACCTGGCTCGCCGACGTGGTGCTTCGCGCGCTCCGCGAAGGATTGGACGTTCGCGGACCCCTGGCTGCCGACGGCTTTTTTGCCTCTAAGGGCTACCGTTCGGTGGACGGCACCCTCGCCCTCTACCACGACCAAGGGCTGATTCCGTTCAAAATGCTCGCCTTTCACGACGGAGTGAACGCCACGGCCGGACTCGACCTGGTGCGCACCTCACCGGACCACGGAACCGCCTGGGACCTCGCCGGCCGCGGGCTAGCCGACGCCGGAAGCATGCACGCCGCCCTGCGCACCGCCGTCGAAGTGGTGAAAAATCGCCACGCAACACGCTGAGCGGTACATATTTTTACGTACCTTTGCAGGCTCAAAGCGAAACTCGTCGTGAGACCACGTGAAACCATACTCCAGTTTTCGGGTCTTGCACTTGGCGAGCACCACTTTGAATTCGTCCTCGACGAATCGTTCTTTTCAGAATTTCCCCTGCAAGACCTTGAGGGTCTTCGCCCTGTAACCGTTCGCGTTTTAATGCGCAAGGCCAACCATATGCTGGAGCTGGACTTTGCCTTCGACGGCGAAATGGACACGACCTGCGACCTGAGCAACGACCTGTTCGTGCTCGAGCTGCACAACGCCTTCAGCGTCGTCGTGAAGTTTGGCGAAGCCTTCGACGACAGCGAACCCGAGGTGCTGGTGCTTCCGCACGGCTCCTACGAGGTGGACCTCAAGCAGTACCTCTACGAATTAGTGGCACTGTCGGTTCCGCTCCAGCGCGTCAAGCCCGAGCTCCGCGTGGAACTCGACGACGAAGACGGGGATGATTTTGATTTGGACTTTTTGAACGACGACGAAGAAGAATAAGATTTTGCACTGAGTAGTTAAATTTAAACTAAGGAACCATGGCACATCCCAAACGCCGACAATCCAGTACCCGCCGCGACAAGCGCCGCACCCACGACAAGGCTCCGATGCCGACGTTGACCGTTTGCTCGGCTACTGGCGAAGCTCACCTGATGCACCGCGCCTACTGGCACGAGGGCAAGATGTACTACAAAGGCAAAGTAGTTATCGACAACAGCGCTCCCGCAGAAGCCGCTGAGGCCTAAGACCTACGGGGCTTTTGGCCCTTTTGTGAATAAAAACCCGGTTCGAGCGCAGGCTTGATGCCGGGTTTTTGCTTTTTTCGCCGCACTTTTGCCCTTCTAACTCCTTAGCTATGGACCTTAAAGAACTTCAGAATTTCATTCGTTTTGTTGCCAAGAGTGGCGCCCAAGAGGTTTCGCTTGAAACGGATGACTTTAAGATTACCGTGAAAACCGGACCCGACGGCGTCGTGTACGCTCAAGCTCCGGCTGTCGCTGCTGCCCCTGTGGTTGCTGCTGCGCCCGTGGCTGCCGCTCCGGCTGCCGCCCCTGCGGCGGCTCCTGCCGCTGCGCCGGCCGAAGACACGTCAAAGTACGTGACGGTAACCGCCCCCATGATCGGCACGTTCTACCGCAAGCCCAGCCCCGACAAGCCCGTGTTTGTCAACGTGGGCGACACGGTAAAGGCTGGCCAGACGGTCTGCATCATCGAAGCCATGAAGCTCTTCAACGAGATTGAGTGCGAGGTTTCGGGTACGGTAGTTAAGGTCCTCGCCGACGACATGAAGCCGGTCGAGTACGGCCAGCCCCTGTTCTTGGTTGATCCGGCTTAATTCGCGCCGCCATGATTAAGAAAATTCTCATCGCGAACCGCGGTGAAATCGCCATGCGCATCATTCGCACCTGCCGCGAGATGGGCATCAAGACCGTCGCCGTGTATTCGGAGGCCGACCGCGATTCCCTGCACGTGCGCTTCGCTGACGAGGCCGTGTGCATTGGCCCAGCCCCGTCGCGCGACAGCTACCTGAAGATTTCGCACCTCATTGCCGCCGCCGAAATCACCAACGCCGACGCCATTCATCCGGGCTACGGCTTCCTTTCAGAGAATTCGAAGTTTTCGAAGATCTGCGCCGAGCACGGCATCAAGTTCATTGGTGCCACCCCGGAGCAAATCGACAAGATGGGCGACAAGGCCACGGCCAAGGCCACGATGAACGAAGCCGGAGTTCCCTGCGTGCCTGGTTCTGAAGGTTTGCTTGACTCGCTGGACCACGCCTACAAAACCGCCAAGGCCATCGGCTACCCGGTGATGATGAAGGCCACCGCCGGTGGCGGGGGCAAGGGAATGCGCGCCATTTGGGCCGAGTCTGAGCTCGAAAAGGCGTGGGAATCCGCCCGTCAAGAAGCCGCCGCCGCCTTTGGCAACGACGGCATGTACATGGAAAAGCTCATCGAAGAGCCGCGCCACATTGAGATTCAGGTAGTTGGCGACCAAGCGGGTCAAGCCGCGCACTTGAGCGAGCGCGACTGCTCGATACAGCGCCGCAACCAAAAGCTGCTCGAAGAGACGCCGTCGCCGTTTATGACGCCGGAACTGCGCCAAGCCATGGGCGACGCCGCCGTGAAAGCCGCCAAGTACATTGGCTACGAAGGCGCCGGAACCATTGAGTTCCTGGTCGACAAGCACCGCAACTTCTACTTCATGGAGATGAACACCCGAATTCAGGTGGAGCACCCCATTACCGAAGAAGTGACGGATTACGACCTGATTCGCGAGCAGATTAAAATAGCCAGCGGAACCAAGATTTCGGGACGCAACCACGAGCCGCACATGCACGCCATCGAGTGCCGCATCAACGCCGAGGATCCCTACCACAACTTCCGCCCCTGCCCGGGTAAGATTACGGCCTTCCACGCCCCCGGCGGCCACGGAGTCCGCATCGATACCCACGTTTACGCGGGCTACACGATTCCGTCGAACTACGACTCGATGATCGCCAAACTCATTTGCACCGGCCGCAACCGCGAGCAAGCCATTGAGCGCATGAAGCGCGCCCTGGACGAGTTCATCATTGAGGGCGTACAGACGACGATTCCGTTCCACCGCCAGCTCATGGACCACCCTGACTTTGTCGCCGGTAACTACACGACGAAGTTCATGGAGTCGTGGGAGATGAAGTAGCCCCCGAGCTTCGGTGAAGCGCGCCTTCGGAATCCTCTACCACATTTGGTACTACGCCCTGATGCTCGTGAGCATTTTGGGGCTTTTTCCGTGGTTACTTTGGTACAGCCGCAAGGTCGAGCAGTTTCCGCGGTTTTACCGATTTGGCCGCCTCTGGGCCGCCTGGATCCTCAACGGCATGGGCTTGATTCGCAAGGTCCGCTACGAGGCCCGCGTGGATTGGTCGCGCCCGTACATGGTGGTGTCGAACCACAGCTCGGAACTCGACGTGATGTTCTGCTACCGACTCGTGAAGTCGCCGACCGTGTTCATCGGCAAGGCGGAACTGGCGAAGCTTCCGCTCTTCGGGTTCTTTTTTAAGCGCAGCAGCATTACCGTGGACCGCAACTCCATCGCCTCCAAGCGCCAAGTGCTCGAGAAGGCCCGCCGCCGTTTGGCGCGCGGAAGCAGTATGTGCATTTACCCCGAAGGCGGGATCCCAAAGGACCCCAAAGTCCGCTTGGCACCCTTTAAAAATGGGGCGTTTCAGCTAGCAGTCGAGGCAGGCGTTCCCATATTGCCGATCACCTTCCCCGACAACCGACGGCGTTTTCCCGATTTTACCCAGGGCGGAACCCCGGGCCGAATCCGCGCTACCGTGCACGCCCCGATTGAAACGGCGGGCGCCGATCCGGACGCGCTCAATGCCCAGGTTTATGACCTAATTTTGGGGGAACTCAACCGCTACGCCGCCGAATCATGAAGCTCACCCGCGAAGACGTCCTCAAGCTCGCCGACATTGCCAAGCTAGAACTCAGTTCGGAGCAGGCCGACGCGCTCTTGGGCGACCTCGATAAAATGCTGGGCTTTGTCGACAAGGTTCGGGCGCTGGACCTCAAGGGCGTGGAGCCTTTGGTGTACATGACCGACCGCGAAAACGTGCTGCGCGACGACGTGCCGACCGCGCCGCTGAGCCACGCCGACGCCCTGCGCGGTGCGCCCGGAGCCGACAGCGACTACTTCCGGGTTCCGCGCGGCGGACAGTCCGTTGAGTAACTAGTTGCCAGTTACTAGTTACCTTTAGGTTATGCCTACACTTATTTTATTCGCTACCCTTTCGCTGCTGGTTGCTGTGCTGCTGGCCAAGGGAATCCGCATCGTCAAGCAGTCTGAAGCCATGATCGTCGAGCGGCTGGGCAAGTACCACCGCACGCTCGAATCGGGCATCAACGTGATTATTCCGGTGATTGACCGTCCGCGCCAAATCAACTGGCGCTACACCGAGACCGGGTTCAACGGCGAGATTATCAGCATTTTCAAGCTGCAGGACCGCATCGACCTGCGCGAAAACGTTTATGATTTTCCGAAGCAAAACGTGATCACGCGCGACAACGTCGTGACCGAAATCAACGCGCTTATTTACTTTCAAATCGTGGACCCGCTCAAGTCGGTCTACGAAATCGGAAACCTGCCGAACGCCATCGAGAAGCTGACCCAGACGACCCTGCGCAACGTGGTGGGCGAAATGGACCTCGACGAGTGCTTGAGCAGCCGCGACACGATCAACGCCAAGCTGCGCGCGATTTTGGACGACGCGACCAACAAGTGGGGGGTTAAAGTGAACCGCGTGGAGCTTCAGGACATTAACCCGCCGCTGGCCATTCGCGACGCGATGGAAAAGCAGATGCGCGCCGAGCGAAACCGCCGGGCCACCATTCTTGAAGCCGAGGGCGAAAAGGGCAGCCAAATTCTGACGGCCGAGGGCCAGCGCGAATCCGACATTCAGCGCGCGGAGGGACAAAAGCAGTCCGCCATTCTCGAGGCCGAAGGGCAAGCCCAAGCGCGCATTCGCGTGGCCGAGGCCGAAGCAGAAGCAATCCGCCTGGTTTCTGACGCCGTGAAGGCCTACGCCGGCGACCCCGTGCAGTACCTGATCGCCCAGAAGTACCTCGAAACCCTGAACCAAATGACCTCGGGCAACGAGACCAAGACCGTGTTCCTGCCCTACGAGGCGACGGGCGTGCTGGGCTCGCTGGGCGGCATCAAAGAGCTGCTCAAAAGCCAAGGCTAAAAACGCGTAGGTTTGCGCATGGCAAATTCAGCGCGTCCCGCAGCCGTGGGCTTCATCTTCATTACCCTGCTCCTCGACATCATCGGGCTGGGCATAATCATTCCGGTTATTCCCCAGCTCATTCAAGAGCTTACGGGGGCCGACGTGTCGGCGGCGTCACGCTACGGCGGCTGGCTGCTCTTCGCCTACGCGTTTTTTCAGTTTCTGTTCGCCCCCTTGGTCGGAGCCTTAAGCGACCGCTACGGACGCCGGCCGGTGCTGCTGCTTTCGCTGCTCGGTTTTGGTCTGGACTACCTCGTGCTGGCTTTTGCGCCAACGCTTACCTGGCTTTTTGTAGCGCGCATTGTGTCGGGCATTTTCGGGGCCAGCTTCACGACCGGGTTCGCCTACATCGCCGACGTTTCAGCGCCCGAAAAGCGCGCCCAGAACTTTGGTTTGGTTGGCGCAGCCTTTGGCTTGGGCTTTATCATTGGCCCGGTTACGGGCGGACTCTTGGGCGAGCTCGGTCCGCGCGTTCCCTTCTTTGTGGCCGCCGCGCTGACGTTGCTGAACATGGCCTACGGCTACTTTGTGCTGCCCGAATCGCTGCCGGCGGAGCGCCGCCGCCCCTTTGAATGGAAGCGCGCGAATCCGCTCGGAACCCTGGTCGCGCTTCGCCGCTACCCGGCGGTGGTGGGCTTGATCGGCTCGCTGGTCTTTTTGTACATCGCCAGCCACGCTGTACAAGGCACCTGGGCCTACTTCACCATCGAAAAATTCAACTGGTCGCCCAAGGACATTGGGCTGTCGCTGGGCGCCGTAGGCGTGCTGAGCGCCTTCGTGCAAGGTTTTTTGATCCGAAAGGCCATTCCGGCTCTGGGCCCCTGGCGCACCCTGATCGTGGGCATGGTCTGCAACGTGGTGGGCCTCATCCTTTTTGCGCTGGTGCAGAACCAGTGGATGCTCTATGCCTTCTTGGTTCCCTACGCGTTTGGCGGCCTCGCCGGCCCGGCCTTGCAAGGATTGCTGAGCAACGGCGTTCCCGAAAACGAACAGGGCGAGCTTCAGGGCGCCATGAGCAGCATGATGAGCGCCACGAGCATTGTGGGTCCGCCGCTGATGACCGGAATTTTTGCAGCGTTCACCGAGGCCGGAGCGCCGATTTACTTTCCTGGGGCTCCCTTTGTGGCCGGTGCGCTGCTGAGCGCAACGTCGCTGGTGCTTATCTTAGGTCAGTACCGAAAATCTAAAGCATGACCTGGACCCTTTGGCTCGTAGCCGCCGCCGTACTGCTCCTTCTCGAGGTATTTACCCCCGGATTTTTACTGGCCTGCCTGGCGGTTGGCGCTGTGGGCGCTTCGGCAGGCGCCGCTCTTGGATGGCCAGTAGAAGCGCAGTTGGCGCTCTTCTCGGTCTTTAGCGGACTGTCGCTGTGGTTGCTGCGCCCGCTGCTGCGCACCTGGTTCGCCGCGACCGGAGCCAAAACCAACCAAGACGCCCTCATTGGGGCCGTGGGCCGGGTAGAGTCAGCGGTGGAACAAGGCCAAAACGGATACGTCAAGCTCGACGGCGACAGCTGGGCCTTTGAGGCCGACCAAGACTACGAAGCGGGTCAAAAAGTGCGCATCACGGGCCGAAACGGCAACACCGTTTCGGTGACTAGTAACCAGTAACTAGTTGCTCTTCTTGATGCGCAGTGTGAGCAGCGCCGCAAGAACCATGAGGCCGCCGGCTACGGTTATCGCCGCCATGCGGTCGTTGTCGAGCACGTGCTCCATGATGGGGCCAAAAAAGAGCGAGGCAATGATTTCAGGGAGCACGATGAAGAAGTTGAAAATGCCCATGTACAGGCCCGTTTGCCCCGCCGGCAGTGAGCTTGCAAGCATCGCGTAGGGCATCGCAAGGATGCTGGCCCAGGCCACGCCGATTCCGGCCATAGACAAAAACAGCATGTTGGGGTTGTCGATCAGCTGAAGGCTGAAGAGTCCGGCAGCTCCGGCCAGCAGGCCGATGATGTGGGTCAGCGGATTGCCCAAGCGTCCGGCCAAAAACGGCAGCGCCAAGGCCACGGCAAACGTCACGAGGTTGTAAAACGACTGGGTGAGGCCTGCAAACTCGACGCCGCGGGTGTACTCCGGAGTACCGGGTTCCGCGCCAAAAATGCCGACGGCCACGGCGGGTCCGTAGTAAAACCAGAACAAAAACAAGGCTGGCCAGGTGAAGAACTGCACGAGCGCCACCTTTTTCATCGTGTCGGGCATGTGCGTGATCGCCCCAAAGACCTCGTGGAACATGCCTTTGATGCTGGCCTCCTTTTGAAACGCTTTAAACGCCTCCATGTCGGCAGGAGGGTAGGGTTTCGTCGTAAAAACGGTGTAAAATACCGCGACAAGCAGCACCACAGCGCCGGTGTAGAACGACCACTTGATGGAATCGGGGATTCCGCCCGAACCGTCGTCGGTAAAGCCGAACCAGTTCGACAGCATCCACGGCATGGCGCTAGCGACTACCGAGCCGATGCCGATCATAAACGATTGAAACGCGAATCCGCGCGAGTGCTGCTTTTCAGGAAGCATGTCGACCACAAAGGCCCGCATCGGCTCCATGGAAATGTTGATGCTGGCGTCGAGAATCCACAGCAGGCCGGCGGCCATCCATAGGGCGCTTGACTGCGGCATGAGGAAGAGTGCGATCGAGCTCAGAATGGCGCCTACCAAAAAGTAGGGGCGGCGGCGGCCTAAGCGGGTCCAGGTGCGGTCTGAATAATAGCCAATAATCGGCTGCACGAGCAGACCGGTCATTGGGGCGGCCAGCCAAAGGAGGGGAATTTTGTCGGGTTCCGCGCCGAGGTACTCATAAATCGGACTCATGTTGGCCATCTGGAGCGACCAGCCAAACTGGATGCCCAGGAATCCGAAACTCATGTTCCAGATTTGCCAAAAATTCAAGGTTTTTTTCGGGCCAATGGCGGCGGCCGAGTGTCCGGCAGAGGTACTTGATGCCATACTTTTTAGTTTTGAGCGCGTTCAGCGTTGCGCGTGTAGAGTCGGGCCGGCTTGTGGACCACCCCCGTCTGTTTTTCGTCGAGGGGAACCACCCACTGGTCGTTCAGGGCCTTCTTGCGGAAGTTGCGCTTGTCAAAGCTCGAGTTGAGAATCGCTTCGTGGACGGCCTGCATTTGGGTCAGGGTGAACTTGTGGGGCAGCAGTTCGAAGCCCACGCGCAGCTCGCTCAACTCGCGGCGCAACGTGGACAGCGCCTGGCTAAAAATGCTGTTGTGGTCAAATGCGAGGCGCGGAATGTCGTTGGCGTCGTGCCAAAAGGCGCGGGCCGCAAAACTCGAGGCCGAAAGGTTAAAGTCGGTCATTTTCACCAGGGCGTAGTAAGCCACCGTGATGACGCGGGCCGTCGGATCCTTGCGCACGTGGGTGAGCCAGGGAAGGTCCTTGGGGTCCTTCACGCGATTGGGGTCGCCGAAGGTTCCGCACTGCTGCAAGTACAGCCCGCTCAAGCCGGTGAGCTCGCGGAGCACTCGGGCCGCAGACTGGTCTAAATTCTCTTCGTCTTCAAGGTGGTCGCCGGGGAGCGCGTAGCGAAATGCTTGCCCAAAATCCTCTTGCTCAATGAGCAGTACGTTGAGTTTCTGGCCGTCAAAGCCAAAAACGACACAGTCAACCGAAACGTTGGGGTTCTGCATAGGTACACAAATGTACTTCGGACACTAACACGTTGGTAGCTATGTGTATTTTGAACACTATCTTCGTACTACCTATGAAGCGAATTGCCGTTTTGACCTCTGGAGGCGACGCGCCCGGCATGAACGCCGCCATCCGCGCGGTGGTGCGTGCGTCGGCCTTTTATGGCCTTGATTCGCTGGGCGTTTACCGCGGCTACGACGGTCTGGTCGAGGCTGATTTTACGCCGCTGGACAGCCGAAGTGTGCGCAACATTTTGGCGCAAGGTGGTACCATGCTCAAGTCTGCGCGAAGCCAGGCATTCCGCACTCCGGAGGGCCGCGCTCAGGCGGCACAGAACCTTCGCGATCAGGGCGTCGACGGCCTCGTAGTGATCGGCGGAGACGGAACCTTTACGGGTGCCCACAAGCTGTTTGAGGAGCACCAGATTCCGGTCGTGGGAATTCCTGGCACGATCGACAACGACCTTTTTGGCACCGACTACACCATCGGGTACGACACCGCAAGCAACACGGTGGTCGAAAGCATCGACAAGATTCGCGACACCGCCAACAGCCACAACCGCCTGTTTCTGGTTGAGGTGATGGGCCGCGATGCCGGGTTTATCGCGCTGAGTTCTGGTTTAGCCACCGGCGCGATCAGCATCATTTTGCCCGAGCGCAACACGACACTCGAAGCCCTTCAGGCCGCCATCGACCAGGGCGCGGAGCGAAAGAAAACCAGCAACATCGTCGTCGTGGCCGAGGGCAACCGCCTTGGAACGCCTTATGAGCTCGCCGACGCCCTTAAAAAACACAACCCCGACCTCGACGTCAAAGTAACTATTCTGGGTCACATTCAGCGGGGCGGTTCGCCCAGCATGCTCGACCGAGTCAACGCGAGCCGCCTTGGGGTGGCCGCGGTAGAGGCCTTGCTCAACGGCAAGTCAGACGTCATGGTGGGCATCGTGAGCGGTCAGCTCACCCAAACCCATCTACCCATGGCCATCCTCAACAAGGCTTCGCTCGACGAAGACCTGCTGCGGGTCGCTCGAATTCTCTCTATTTAACTGTTTTACTCGATTTTTGCATTCGCTATGAAAAAGATTGCCATCAACGGATTTGGCCGCATCGGCCGCCTCACTTTTCGCAACCTCATCGTGCGCCCCGACGTTGAAATCGTGGCCATTAACGACCTCACCGACACCGCGACCTTGGCCCACTTGCTGAAGTACGACTCGGCCCACGGCGGATTCCAAGGCACCGTATCTCACACGCCCAATAGCCTGATTGTGAACGGCAAAGAAATTCAGATCACGGCCATTAAGAACCCGGCAGAGCTTCCATGGGGCACGCTCGGCGTAGACCTGGTTATCGAATCGACCGGAATTTTCACGAGCAAGGAGCAGCTTGAGCTGCACCTGCAGGCCGGCGCCAAAAAAGTAGGATTGAGCGCACCCGCCAAAGCCGACGACGTGAAAACAGTGGTACTGGGCGTGAACGAGGGCATCCTCGGACCCGACGACCACGTGTTCAGCAACGCATCGTGCACGACCAACTGCTTGGCGCCGATGATGAAGGTCCTCAACGACACCTTTGGGGTGGTGAAGGGATACATGCTGACCGTGCACGCCTACACCAACGACCAGAGCATTCAGGACGCCCCGCACCGCGACCTTCGCCGCGCGCGCGCCGCAGCCGTGAGCATGATTCCGACGACGACCGGAGCCGCCAAGGCCGTGGGCCTCGTGCTTCCCGAGCTGAAGGGCAAGCTCGACGGCTACGCGATTCGCGTCCCGACGATTACCGGTTCTGCCACCGACGTGACGGTTGAATTGGCCAAGCCCGCGACGGCCGCCGAAATCAACGCCGCGATGAAGGCAGCTGCCGAGGGTCCGCTCAAGGGCATTTTGCAGTACACCGAAGACCCCATTGTGTCGGCCGACATCGTGGGCAACAAGCACTCGTGCATTTTTGACTCCGGCATTACGTCAGCCAACGGTACCTTGGTGAAAATCATGGGTTGGTACGACAACGAGGCCGGCTACTCTGCCCGCATGGCCGATATGGCAGTGCGCATGGCGGCTCAATCCTAAGTAGTTATGGTTTTTATCGTTGAAAGCGGCTCGACCAAGGCCGATTGGATTCTTTTGGACGCCTCGGCAAACGAGGTAGGGCGCTGGTCTGTCAAGGGCCTTAATCCCTACTTTCACGACAGCGACGAGGTCGAGCGCACGCTTCGCGCGGAGTCGGCCATCATGGGCCACGCCCCGTCGATTGAAAAGGTGTTTTTTTATGGGGCAGGCTGCTCGTCAGCACCCCTAAATGCCGTCATCGCCACGGGCCTCGAGCGCGTATTCCCGAACGCCCACGTGCTGGTCGACCACGACCTGCTGGCCGCCGCGTACGCCACGTTCTTTGGCGAGCCCCACATCGCGTGCATCCTCGGAACCGGCTCCAATTCCTGCTACTTCGACGGCACTTCGGTGCGCGAGGAGGTTCCGGCCCTGGCCTACATTCTGGGCGACGAGGGTTCGGCGAGCTACATCGGCAAGCGGCTCGTTCGCGATTTCTTGTACAAGCGCTTGCCTTCTGACCTCATGACCGCGTTTGTCGGAGCCTACGGCGTCGGCAAGAACGAAATCATCCACTCGGTGTACAACGAGCCCAACGCCAACGTGTA
Organism: Bacteroidota bacterium; assembly: GCA_041158165.1. Classification (GTDB taxonomy): domain Bacteria; phylum Bacteroidota; class Bacteroidia; order Flavobacteriales; family Schleiferiaceae; genus TMED14. The sequence goes on along the minus strand of JBEBBW010000011.1, from coordinate 7,150 downwards.
CTTGGCCAACTACGCGCGATTTGCCGGCGACCACGCCGAGCACCCATACGTGCAAGAGATTGTTTATGAAGGATTTAAGGCCTTTATTGAGTTCCACGTACTCTGCTTCGCCGAGGCCCGCCAAGGAGCCCAGGTGAACTTTGTGGGCTCGGTGGCCAAAGCCTTTGAGCCCTTGCTCCAAAAAGCCTGCGCCGACGCGGGCGTTCGCTACGGGCGCACGCAGGCCAAGCCGGTGAACCGCTTGGTGGAATACCACGTGGAGGTGCTTCGGGTTCTCGAACCCCAATCCCTGTGATTCGCGGATTCCTCTTTGACCTCGACGGGGTGCTGGTCGACACGGCGCAGTACCACTTTTTGGCTTGGCAGCGCATGGCTTCTGAGCTCGGAATCCACTTTGGCGAGGCCGAAAACGAGCAGCTAAAGGGCGTTTCTCGGGCGGAATCGCTGAACCGCATTCTCGCATGGGGTGGGAAAGCGCTCAGCGACGCCGAGAAGCAGCACTGGATGACCCTCAAAAACGAGTGGTACTTGGAGTTGGTCCGGGGGATGCCCGCCAACGACTACCTGCCCGGCGCCCACGAATTTTTAGTGGCCAGTCGGGCCGCGGGAATTAAGGTAGCCTTGGGTTCCGCCTCGAAAAATGCGCCGCTCATTCTCGAGCGCCTCGGGTGGATGCCGCTCTTTGATGCCCTGGTCGACGGCAACGTCGTAACCGCGTCCAAGCCCGACCCCGAAGTCTTTCTCGAAGGCGCGCGCCGCCTGGGCCTGCAGCCCGAAGAGTGCGTGGTGTTTGAAGATTCCGAAGCCGGCGTAGAAGCTGCCCGCCGCGGCGGCATGAAGGTCGTCGGCATCGGTCAAGGCCTCGACGCCGACCTACTCGTCACCGGACTTGACCGACTGACTCCGGATCAGGTCGCCCAACTCTAACCCGTAACTAGCAACCCGCTATGAAGCCCCCTATTCAGATTGACCCCTGGCGCGTCGTCGAAACGACGTGGACCCCCGAAGCCCACATCATGAGCGAAAGTTTGTTCGCTTTGGGCAACGGCCGCATGGGCCACCGCGCCAACCACGAAGAAGCCTTCAGCGGCAAGCACCTCAAAGGAAGCTACATCGCCGGCGTATACTACCCCGACAAGACCAAAGTGGGTTGGTGGAAGAACGGCTACCCCGAGTACTTCGCCAAGGTGCTCAACGCGGTGAACTATGTGGGCATCGACCTGAGCGTGGACGGCGAGGCGGTCGACCTTTACACCGCCCAGGTTTCGGACTTTTACCGCGAACTCGACATGGAGCACGGGGTGCTCACGCGGCGCTTCTCCGCCAAATTGGCGAACGGCGCAACCGTCACCGTCGAGGCCCAGCGCTTCTTGAGCGTGGTGCGCGACGAGGTTTCGGCCCAATCCTACTCCGTGAGGGTGGATCGCGCCGCCGAGGTCGTGCTGGCGCCCTACTTGGACTTCAATGTGGTGAATTCCGACGCCAACTGGGACGAAACGTTTTGGGCGCAAGAAGGCCACGCCGCCGGCAAATGGGTCAAGGCCCGCACCAAAAAACTCGACTTTTTTGTGGCCGCCGCGATGGAGTGCGCGCTCGAGGGCGTACCAAGCCAGGCCGAGGGCCGCGAAGGCTACGCCGCCCAAAAGTTCACGGTGAAGGCTGAAGCCGGCAAAACCTACACGCTGCACAAGTACGTGGGGGTGGTGTCGTCGATGAATGCTCCGGCCGCCGAGGTTGAATCAAAGGCCCAAGCCCGCGCTACCGAGGCAATGGGGGTAGGCTACGACGCCCTGCTCGCCGAGCAGCGCCAGGCCTGGCGCGCCAAGTGGGACCTCGCCGACATCGTGATTGACGGCGACGATTCCGCCCAGCAAGGAATCCGTTTTAACATTTTCCACTTACTTCAAACGTTTACCGGCGTGGATCCGCGCCTGAACATCGGCCCCAAGGGCTTTACTGGCGAGAAGTACGGCGGCTCGACCTACTGGGACACCGAGGCCTACTGCCTTCCGTTCTACCTCGCGTCGACCGACCCCGAAGTCGGCCGCAACCTATTGGTTTACCGCTACAAGCAGCTTGATAAAGCCATCGAAAACGCCGCCAAGCTCGGGTTCACCGACGGCGCTGCCCTCTACCCGATGGTGACCATGAACGGCGAAGAGTGCCACAACGAGTGGGAAATCACCTTCGAAGAAATCCACCGCAACGGCGCCATTTCGTATGGAATCTACACCTACCTGCGCCACACCCGCGACTACGGCTACCTTGCCGAAGGCGGACTCGAGGTGCTGGTAGCCATTGCCCGCTTCTGGGCCCAGCGCGTCAACTGGAGCGACGACAAGGAGCAGTTCGTCATCCTCGGCGTGACCGGTCCGAACGAATACGAAAACAACGTCAACAACAACTACTACACCAACTTCATGGCGGCGTGGTGCTTGGAGTACGCCGCGGAATGCGCCGAATACCTGGCCCAAAACCAGCCCGAAGCCTACGCGGCCCTGGCGGCCAAAATGGACCTCGACCAAGACGAACTCGAGCAGTGGGAGGCGATTCGCAGCAACATGTACTACCCGTACAGCGAAAAGCACGAAGTCTTCCTGCAGCAGGACGGATTCCTCGATAAAGAACTCGTGCCGGTGGCCCAGCTGGACCCGGCCGAGCGCCCCATCAACCAAAAGTGGAGCTGGGACCGCATCCTGCGCTCGCCCTACATCAAGCAGGCCGACACCCTTCAGGGCATGTTCTTCTTCGAAGACCGCACTCCGGTCGAAACCCTGCAGAAGCACTTTGACTTCTACGAGCCGCTGACCGTGCACGAAAGCTCGCTGTCGCCCAGCGTGCACACCGTGCTGGCCTGCCGTCTTGGTTACGCGGCCAAGGCCTACGAGCTCTACCACCGCACCGCGCGCTTGGACCTCGACGACTACAACAAAGAGGTGTACCAAGGCCTTCACGTGACCGCCATGGGCGGCGCCTGGATGGCCGTTGTGTACGGATTCGGCGGCATGCGCTTGGTCGGCGACGAACTTCACTTCAAGCCATTCCTGCCCGAGCAATGGGGCGGAATCACCTTCCACCTGCGCTGGCGCGGAGCCCTGCTCTCGGTACGCGTAGAGCGAAACCAGCTGACGGTGCGTAACTTAGAGGGAGTCGCCGCGGAATTCACCGTGGGCACAACCCGCAGAAGCTTAGCCGCCGGCGCAGAACAAACCTACCCCCTCTAAATGAATAAGTTCCTTCTTCTTACGCTCGCTGCGGTGCTCGCATCGTGTGGCGGCCCCGGTTCGGTGGATATGGGCAACGAGTACGCTGGCCTGGGCTGGCGCCCCGTCGACCTCGCTACCGAAGGCGTTACCAAGGTCTACGCCACGGACTACCTTCTGAGCGAGCTCGACGAATGGACTTTTCCCGAAGGGCTCGAGGTCAAATGGCAAGAAGATTCCGCTATTTGGCGCATCGAAGGCCGCATGAAGCAGCCCCTGGGCGTCGCGAGCATTGAAGCCGCGGGCGGAACCTACCACCTGGTACTCCGTCAGGCACCGGTCCGCGAAGTGGACTTTGCGCTGCCGCTCAATCCGGGCGACAGTGCCGCAACGGCCTACCTCATCGGAAGCTTCAACGCCTGGAACCGCAGCAGCCACCCCATGGTGCGCGACACGGCCGACGTGGCTCGATTGAAGCTCAACCTCAAGCCCGGACGCTACGAATACAAGTTCACCGTAGGCGGAATTGAGGTCAACGACCCGGCCAACCCGACCAAAGTCCCGAACGGGCTGGGCGGCGCCAACGACGTGCTCGTTGTCGAAGAAGAAGGCCAGGCCTGCGCGCCCATTCGCGTGCTGGGCGAGCGTGAGGGCGAACTCGCCGTGGCGGCACTGCCCAAAGGCCAGCAGCTCGTCGCGTTTTGGAACACCTACCAGGTCGCGGTGCGGACGGCTGAAGATGGAAGCCTTCGGGTGGCCATTCCCAGCGAGGCCGGGGACGCCGAGCGCAGCCAGCTTCACCTCTACACCTACAACGCGACGCGCTTTGGCGGCGAGGCGATGGTTCCGCTCCACGAAGGCGCCCTGCTGAGTTCGACCGGACAGCTTCGCCGCGACGACTGGGAATCCGCCACGATGTACTTCGCGCTGGTAGACCGTTTTAGCAACGGCAATCCGCTCAACGACAAGCCCTTAAAGCGACCCGACGTACTGCCCGCCAACGACTACCACGGGGGCGACATCGAGGGCGTGCACAAGCGCATGGAGCAGGACTATTTCGAAGACCTCGGCTTCAACACCATTTGGCTGTCGCCGCTGCACCGCAACCCACAAGGCGCCTGGGGCCTGTGGAACAAGGGCGGGGTGTTCACGCGCTTTTCGGGCTACCACGGCTACTGGCCGACGAGCACCTCCCATTCCGATCCGCGCATGGGGACGGAAGACGAAATTCGCCGATTCAACCAAGCGGCCCACGAACGCGGACTGAACACCCTGATCGACTTCGTTGGCCACCACGTGCACCTGGAGCACCCGGTGCTCAAGGCCCACCCCGACTGGACCACCTCGCTCTACCTTCCCGATTCGTCGCTGAACACCGAGCGCTGGGACGACCACCGGCTGACGACCTGGTTTGACAAGCACCTTCCGACCCTGAATTCCCAAAACCCCAGCGTCGTGATGGCCATGACGGACTCGGCGTTGCCGTGGATCCAGGATTACGGATTTGACGGCTTCCGCCACGACGCTTCGAAGCACGTAGACCTGCTGTACTGGCGCACCCTGACGCGCAAGCTCAAGGAGCAAGTGGCGCATGCCGAAGGCCGTCGCCTGTACCAAATTGGCGAAACCTACGGTTCTCCCGAGCTGATCAACAGCTACGTGGGCAGCGGCCTCCTCGACGCGCAGTTCGACTTTAACCTCTACGACGCGGCCGTGGCCTTCTTTGGCAACTTGGGCGGAACCGCTCCCGCGCTCCAATCCACATTGGAGGCGAGCCTAGCCACCTACGGCCCCAACCACCTGATGGGCAACATCAGCGGCAACCAGGACCGTCCGCGCTTCGTTTCGCTCGCCTCGGGCCATGTGTCGCCCCAAGAAGACACGAAGCTCGCCGGCTACACCCGCCAGACGCCCAAAGCCACCGAAACGGGCCTGAATCGATTGGCGATGCTTCACGCGTTCAATTGCGCGATTCCGGGCATCCCGGTCTGCTACTACGGCGACGAAATCGGCCTGGAGGGCGCCAACGACCCCGACAACCGTCGCGATATGGCCTTTGAGGTTCCGGGCAAGGCCTCGCCCTACACGCCGGCGCAACGTGCCCTGCGCGACGAAACCGCCAAGCTATTCCGGGAACGCCGCGCAAGCCTCGCTTTGTGCTTTGGCCAAACGAGCGTCCGCTCGCTCGGCGACAACGTGCTCATCATTACCCGCACCTACCCCGGTGAAACCGTGCGCATTGTGTTCAACCGAGGCAGCAGTCCGGTTGGGGTGCGCATCAACGATATGGGTCCCGATACCCGGGTGGTTGCCGGCCAAGCCACGCTCAGTACGCTGAAGGCTGAAGTGCCCGCCCAAACGTTTGTTTACCTCAAATCCAATAAGTAATTCATGAACAAGCTCCTCGCTTTTGCGGTAGTTGGCGCCCTGGCCGCCGGCTGCGCCCCCAAGGCGGCCGAAGAGACGGCCCACGCCTTTCACCCAGACTGGTCGAAAAACGCCGTGATCTATGAAGTCAACGTTCGGCAGTACACGCCCGAAGGCACACTAGACGCCTTCGAAAAGGAGTTGCCCCGAATCAAAAACATGGGGGTTGACGTGCTTTGGTTCATGCCCATGAGCCCCATTGGCGTTGAAAAGCGCAAGGGCCTCTTGGGTTCGTACTACAGCATCTCGGACTACACCGCCATTAACCCCGAATTCGGCGACAGCGCGGACTTTGCCCGCGTCGTAGACGAAGCCCACAAGCTCGGAATGAAGGTGATTTTGGACTGGGTTCCGAACCACACCGCGTGGGACCACCACTGGATGACCGAGCACCCTGAGTTTTACTACCGCGACTCCGCCACGGGCGAAATCAGCAACGGCCGCAACGACCACGACCAGCCGACCGACTGGACCGACGTAGCCGAGCTCGACTACACCAACAAAGACCTTTGGAAGGCCATGCAGGGCGAACTAATGTGGTGGCTCACCAACATGAAGATCGACGGCTTCCGCTACGATATGATGGGCGGACAACCCCTCGAGTTTTGGCAGGAGACGAACGCTATGCTGCGCGCGGAGAATTCCGAACTCTTCTTGCTCGGTGAAACCGAATTCTACTGGGCCCACGAGTCGCAGTGCGACATGACCTATGGCTGGGAATTCCACCACCTGCTTAACAAAGTCTGCCAGAGCGAGGACGTGGCCACGATCGACGCCTACTTGGCTCGCCAAGAAAAAGACTTCCCGCAGGACGGCTACCGCATGTACTTCATCGACAACCACGACGAGAATTCATGGAACGGAACCGTCGAGAAGCGCATCGGCGCCAACGCCCACCCAGCCTACATCATCTGTGCCACCATGGAGCAGGGCATGCCCCTGATCTACAGCGGCCAAGAGGTCGGCCTCAACAAATCACTGCGCTTCTTCGAACGCGACACGATCGACTGGAGCCGCCCGTCGCAGGCTGACTTTTACACCAAAGTGAGCGCACTCAAGCACGAAAATCCGGCCCTGAACAGCGGCGATTTTGGAGGAACCCAAACCCGCATCACCACCGGAAACCCCCGAGTCTACGCGTTTGCCCGAAGCAAAGGCGAAAACCACGTGGTCGTATTCACCAACTTTGGCTCGGCCGCAGCAGACGTAGCGTTCTCTGGTGCTCCCGCCGGCACGTACCTTAACCACTTTAGCGGCGAAACCGTAGAAATCAGTGCCAAGGGCACGATGAAGGTTCCCGCCAACGGCTACGTCGTTCTGACGCAGAAGTAGTTTTCGCAAATCCGGTATTAACCGGATTAAGTGGTCCCCGCCGCGCGCTCAGCGCGGCGGGGACCTTCTTTTTGGGCCCACTAAAAAAAACGCCGCCCCTCGCGGGACGGCGCTTTACCAATGCGTGAAGCCCATTGAAAACGGCCTCACACCAAACCGAGGTCAAGTTAGTGTACAATCTGGGCGGC
>JBEBBW010000010.1:0-46416 GCA_041158165.1 Bacteroidota bacterium | reverse complement strand
CGCGGATCGCGGCTACATAACCGCCGGGGCCGGAGCCCAATACCAGTACGTCGTATTCCATAGCTACAAAGGTAGGTAGGCCACCGCCGATATTTCGAAGCGCGCATCTTTTGGCAAGCCTAAAACCGCGACGGTTTCGCGCGCAGGTTTGGCGTCGCCCATGAATTCCTCATAAATCGCGTTAACCGCAGCAAAATCAGCCATGTCGCGCAGGAACAAACTGCATTTCGCAAGGTGGGCCGCCGTCATCCCTTGGCTTTCGAGCACCGCCATGAGGTTGCCAAGTGCCGTGCGCACTTCGGTTTCGAGCGATTCATTGCGGAATTCGCCGTCGGGCGTGAGCGCAATCATACCAGAAATAAACAAGTTGGAGCCCGCCCAAACCGCTTGGCTGTAGGGACCAATGGGGGCAGGCACACGGGGCGTAGAAATGGATCGAATCATGGGCTAAAGTTAGGCTGTGTGCGCGGACTACCTTTGGGCACATGACCCTCGGCGTGCTCGACAACCGCGACTCGTTCACCTTTAATTTGGTGCACCTGCTCGAACCCCATTTTGACTCGGTGGTGGTGCGGCGTTGCGACGCGCCCGACGCCCTTTTGGCGCTGCAGCACGTCGACGCCCTCGTGCTTTCGCCCGGACCCGGCCTTCCCCGCGAGTCGGGCGCCCTCATGGACGTACTTGCTGCGCACATAGACCGAACCCCAATTTTAGGCGTATGCCTTGGCATGCAAGCACTGGCCGAATTCACGGGCGGAACCCTGCAGCACACCGGTGCTCCGCGCCACGGAATCGCCCGAAACGTACACTGGACTGGTACGGACGCGCTCCACCGCGGTCTTTCGGCCGAAATGGCCGTAGGATGGTACCATTCCTGGGTAGTCAACGCCAGGACGCTGCCGAGCGAATGGCGCGTGCTGGCCACCGACCACGAGGGCCACGTGGCCGCGATGCGCCACGACCTTCGACCTATTTGGGCCGTTCAATTTCACCCCGAAAGCGTACTAACCCCCGAGGGTTCCCGCTTGCTCGACAACTGGGCCCTTAGTAGTCGCCTAGACCGCGGCGGCGCTGCACTTTAAGCGCGTTGAGCAGGGGCGCGGTCACCCCCATCCCAATGGTGTAGCTGCGGGCGTAGCCAAACGGCACCCAGCGCAGGTTCATTTGCCAGCAGTGAATCGTGCGCACCACGTCAAACGAGGTAAACGTAAAATCGCCCTTGGCCAAATCGTAGCCGCTCGCGAAGCGAATCCGCCAATTTTGGGTGGCGTCGAACGTGCCGTCGATGCGCAGCGAATGCGTGGTTTGGTAGCCGGTTTTTAGGGCCGTAGTGCGCAGGGAATACCCCGCATTCAGCGTCCACGGCGCAGCCCACGCAGCCTGATCCAGGGGCGAATAGTAGTCGGTGTAGTAGTTTTCTTCAAGGCCCAAATCGTTGATTTTCGGCGCCCTTCTCCCCTCGCTGGTCCCGCCTTTTAGGCGCACGTCCATGCTGAACTGGTGCATGGTTGGGCGAAGCAGCCCTTGGCCCATTTGTGCGGCAAACTGCTGGGTGCGAACTCCAGCGGAATCGACGCCGTACCAATCGTAAAGTCCCTGGTAGTTAACCCGGTAGGCGCCCTTGCCCCACGAAGACGAAGCGCGTACAGCCACATTTTCCCACGGATTCATCGCCGCCGCCGCATTGTAGCCGGTCTCCAGACTGAGGTCGTCAATGAGGTTCACTTTCTGTTCTGCAGCGGAGTCCCCTTGGGCCCGCAGCTTGGCGTCGAGCGTGTTGCGCAACCTAAACCGCACCGCTCCGAGCTGGCCGCCGCCCGGGGAGCCGTAGGTGTAGCCGTCAAACCGGTTTAACCGCTTGATCGTGCCCGCGGTATCGATCTGCACTTCTTGGTAAATGTTCCATCGAGGGTCTGAAAAGTCAGGGCGCAGCACCGCACTCACCGACGGGTACATTACGTGGCGCAGCGCCGAAAGGGGTCCGCGCTGAAACCGAAACATGCCATAAAGCGTCGTGTTCGCCGACGCTGAGGCCCGGAATTCGCGCGCAGCAAAAAAACCCTTCGCCGTATCGGTGCGAACCACTTGGGAGTCGGCATCCCAGCGGTAGTTGAGCGCGGTTGGGTACCATTTTTCAGCCCAGTCTGCGCTCGGATTCACGGTAATGAAGCGCAGCAGCTTGAGGTTGGTATTCAGCGAGGCCGAATGCTGCACGCCGCTGCGCAACCGGGCGGGGTCAAACAGGCTGGACGGATCCTGAAGCTCTTCAATTAACCCTTGGGTCTCGTTCCGGCCGTTCATGCTGTAGGTCAAGCCAATTCCTTCGTACCACTTGGCTGCGCCGCTTCGGACCCTGCGCGCAAACGGCTGAACCCGCGCCATCCCCAGGGTGAATTCCGGGAGCGACAAGGCAATTGTTCCCTTTTGGTTGTTTTGGCGGTGGCGCAAGGCCCCGGTAAAGGTGAAGGGCGTACCCGGGAACCGCTGCACCAAACTTACCGACGACGAAAGGTCGTTTTTCAAGAAATCTTCGGCGTTGGTGGTGGTGTTTTTGAAAAAGCTCCCGGTAGCCAGCTCCACGCGGGCTGAGAAGGTTCGGCTCGGATGCGCTTTGGCGTCCTGCGTGTGGTTCCACGAAATTCGGTAGTCCCGGGCGTCGTAAAACTGGCCATAGTCCGCGTAGCGCGGATCTCCGTAGCGCGTTCGGTTGGCTTGAACCGAAAGTCCGCCCGAAAAACGGTAGCGGTAGCGGTAGTTCGACTGCGCCTGAATGCCCCAGGATCCGCGAGAATAAAGGTCGCCCGTGAGCTTGAGGTCCACGTGGTCGTTGAGCGCCCAATAGTGGCCAAACCCCGTGAGTCCAAGGCCCCACTCGCGGCGGTCTGCAAAATTTGGCAAGATGAAGCCTGAAGCGCGCTTGTCGATCATCGGAAAAAACCCAAACGGCAGCGCCAAGGGCGTCGGCAAATGGGCCAGTTCCAAGTACGCGGGGCCGGTGACGATTCGCTTGCCGACATCAAAGCGCGCTTGGGGAGCCACAATGGCGAAGTGGGGCTCCACGTGGTTGCAGGTGGTGAAGCGCGTGGACCCGATATAGTAGCTCGAGTCGGTGATCATTTTCACCTGCTTTCCCGACAGGTAGCCGCCGCTTTCTTGGCTCGTCGATTGGTACACCCAGCCTTTCTGGGTACCGTAGTTGTAGCGAAGGGTGTCGGCACCAATTTTTCGGTCGCCTTGGGTAAAAATCGGCCGTCCGATGTAGGTCCCGTCGGCCTGTCGGGAACCGTAGGCCTTGAGTTCCTTGAGCTTCCAGTCGATTACAATAAACTCGGCTTCTAGCGTAAACGCTGAAGATTCGGCACGGGCCTTGCCTTGTAGCATGGAGGTGCTTGCTCCGGGCCGGGTGACCCCTTGCTTTTCTGAGGCAAACTGAATTCCGTCGCCGTCAAGCACGCCCTGCGCAGCAGCCGAAACCGACAGAAAACCCGCGAGTATTGCGGCCCAAGCGTGTACCTTTGAAGCGACGTTCATGAAATCAGTGACCAAAAGTAGTACCTACCAACGCCTAGCGTTCGTTTTGATTGCCCTCTTGGCAATTCCCCAATCGGGCTTCCTCCCTTCTGCCCGCATGAGTAATGAGGTGCGCACCGTCGTCATCGACGCGGGGCACGGCGGCACCGACCCCGGCAACCTCGGCACACGGCGCTACAAAAAAGCCGAAAAAGACGTGTCGCTAGCCGTTGCGCTCAAAGTCGAGCAGTACATCAAAGAGCGCTTTCCCGACGTGAAGGTGGTAATGACCCGCCGAACCGACGTCTACCCCACGCTCCACGAGCGCACCGTGATCGCCAACCGTGCCCAAGGTGACGTGTTCATTTCGATCCACTGCGACGCGGCCGAAAACCGTTCAGCCTATGGCTCGTCGACCTACGTCATGGGAAAAGACCACGACGACGAAAACCGCGTAGCGATGCGCGAGAATTCGGTCATTCTGCAAGAGGACAACCAAGACGTGTACGAGGGCTTTGACCCGACAAAGCCGGAGTCCTACATCATGCTGACCATGTTCCAGTACGCTTTTATTCAGCAAAGTGTGGAATTGGCCCAAAATGTGCAAAACGCCTTTCGGGACGACGTTGGCCGCAAGGACCGCGGCGTTCGCCAGCAGCCCCTTTATGTGACGAGCCGCACGGCGATGCCGGCCATTCTCATTGAACTCGGATTTTTGACGAACAGCACAGAAGAAGATTTCTTGATGACCGACGAGGGCCAGGACCAAATGGCCCGTGCGATTTCGCGTTCGTTCGCACAGTACAAGGTGCGCCGCGAGGGCGGATCCGCAAGCTCCGAAGCGTTTAAGGCGCCCAGTAAGCCTGCGGCGACGCCCCCCGCCAGCGAAGCCCACGCAGCACTCACCGAAATCGTACGCCAAACGGAACCCGCCGTGGCGCAAGTTCCCGCTCCGGTCCAGGAAGTGGCGGCAGACGTTGCCCCCGCCGTTTCCGCACCCGCCGTTGCCGCACCGCGCGTCGATCCTCCAGTGGCGAGCACCGCCGAAGCCAAGAGCGAGGTGTTTTTTAGCATCCAGCTCAGCGTCAGTGCGCTTGAAAAAAGCCTCCGTGAATCGCCGTTCAGCAACTTGAGTGACGTGTTTGTGGTTAAAGACGGCCGCCTGTTCCGCTACCTGCAAGGACACTACCCAAGCCGTGCCGCAGCCATTCAAGGACTCACGGCCGCGCGCCAATCGGGATTCGCCGATGCGTTTGTGGTGGCATACAGAGGTTCCGCCCGAATTACGCTTGACGAAGCAGATCAAGCGCTTAAACCGTAACTTGTAGACCATGCTCAGCCGCGAACTCAAAGCCGGAATCGTCGTCCTCCTCGCGGGGGTCGTACTGTATTTTGGCATTTCGTACCTCAAAAACAGCAGCCTTTTTGACAAGGGCATAACCGTGTACTCGGTGTACGAGCGCGTTGACGGCCTCATGGGCTCGCAGCCTGTTACCATCAACGGGTATGCCGTGGGCCGCATCGAGTCCATCGGATTTCACCCGGACCATTCAGGGAAACTAGTCGTAGCCATGCGCATTGAGTCGGACTACCCTATTCCGGTGACCAGCCTCGCCCTAATCAAGTCGAGCGATCTCTTGGGCGCTAAAGAAATTTCGCTTCAAATTGGCGAGGGCAGCGTCCTCATTGAAGACGGCGACACCCTTCGCAGCGCCATCGAAGAGTCCCTTGGCGACGCCATTAACAAGGAGGTTTTGCCCGTTAAAGTAAAGACCGAGAAGCTCATTGCCTCGCTGGATACCGCGGTGCAGATTTTAACCGGATTCCTGCAAGGGGGCGTAGAACGGGACTTCCGCTCTTCGTTCAGCAACGTCAACCAGTCGCTCATTCACCTGAACGAGATCACCACCGAGCTTTCGAGCTACATGGTCCAAAACCGCGAATCGCTAGGTCGCGCAACGCAGAATTTTGAGAAGCTTTCTAAATCCCTGGCCGACAACCGCGACGAGCTGGAGCGGGTTTTTGCGAACGTCGCCAACATTTCGGACTCTCTCGGCAAGGCCAACGTGGGTCAAACCATGATTGCGCTAGAGCGGACCTCGAAAAACCTCGACGAGGTGACTTCGCGCATGGTCGCTGGAGAAGGTACCCTTGGCAAGCTCAGCGCCCAAGATTCCCTCTACACGCAAGTGGAAAAAACGGTGCAGTCGCTGGACCGCCTCTTGCTTGATTTGCGCTACCACCCGGAGCGTTATGTTCGACTGTCGGTGTTCGGTCGCCGACCCAGCCGCGTAGAAGAAGAATGATTTCAAGTATCGTATTTACGGCCGTACTCGCCGCAGGCGTCGCCGGCTTCGTCTACCAAGTTCGCCGCCTCCGCCGCGGCCTAGCCCTCGCCCGCCCTTCGGGCCGCCACGACCGCCGTTCCGAGCGCTGGACCACCATGGCCCGGGTCGCCTTGGGCCAAGGTAAAATGGGTCCGCGCCCCTTGGCTGCCGCCATGCACCTAATCGTCTACGTGGGATTCGTGCTCATCAACATTGAGGTCCTCGAGATTTTACTCGACGGAGTGCTCGGCACCCACCGGCTGCTTCGCGCGCCGCTGGGCGGCATCTACGACGGCCTAATGAACTTCTTTGAAGTTCTCGGCTTCTTGGTCATCGTGGCCTGCGTCGTCTTTTTGGGCCGCCGGCTCGTCGCCGGTCCCGAGCGCCTCAAGCACCCCGACCTCGCCGGCTGGCCCCAGCGCGACGCCGTGAACATCCTGGTGATTGAAATTGTCCTCATGTCGGCGCTGCTGCTCATGAACGCGGCGGAATACCAGCACCACGTGGCCAGCAACCAGCACCTAGCTAACGGTTCCCCTTGGTGGATCAGCGGACTCCTGCTGCCGCTCTTCGGTGGCTGGAGCGCGACCGCCCTGAGCGCGTTTACGACCTCGATGTGGTGGCTGCACTTTGTGGGCATTTTGGCGTTCTTGAACTACCTGCCAAAAAGCAAGCACTTCCACATCATTTTGGCCTTCCCGAACGTGTGGTACAGCAAGCTGGCGCCGCGCGGCCAGATCCCCGCCATGAACTCGGTGACCACCGAAATCAAGGCGATGATGGACCCCAGCTTTGTGCCGGACGCCAATGCGGTTCCGCCCGCGCGCTTCGGAGCCAAAGACGTGCAGGATTTGCACTTCGTCAACCTTTTGAACGCCTACAGCTGCACCGAATGCGGACGCTGCACCAGCGAGTGCCCGGCCAACCAAACTGGCAAGAAGCTGTCGCCCCGCCGCATCATGATGGCGACCCGCGACCGGGTCGAAGAGGTGCTCACTGGGGGCGACGCCGCCACCCAAAAAACCCTGCTCGACGACTGGATCAGCCGTGAGGAGCTGTGGGCGTGCACCACCTGCAACGCGTGCGTGGAAGCCTGCCCCGTCAACATCGACCCCCTTGATGTCATTCTTCAGATGCGCCAATATTTGGTGATGGAAGAGTCCGCCGCCCCGTCCACGGTCAACGTGGCGATGGGGAACATTGAAAACAATGCGGCTCCCTGGGCCTATCCCCAGGCGGACCGTGGCAACTGGATTCAATCATGACCGAACTGCAGCGAACTGTCGTCGACGGCGAAGTGGTCAGCCCTGTGCTGCCCGAACACATCAAGAACTACCTCATTGATATTGACGGAACCGTCTGCGACGACATTCCGAACGAGGAACCCGAGCGCATGGCTACGGCCAAGGTGTATCCAGACGCGCTCGAGACCATCAAGGAATGGCACGCCGAGGGGCACATCATCACGTTTTTTACAAGCCGCACCGAGGATCACCGCGCCGTGACCGAGGAATGGCTAAAGCGCCACGGGTTTCCGTACCACGGCCTGCTGATGGGCAAGCCCCGCGGCGGTAACTACCACTGGATTGATAACCATATCGTTCGGGCCACGCGCTACACGGGCACGTTCAGCCCGCTAGTTAAGCGCCCGGCGACGATCGAAGTTTTTAACGACCCTTCATGAGTTTGAACGTTCCCACCATGGCCGAGCTGGCCGCCCGAGGCGAATCGGCCGAAGTCCTTTTTTGGGTCGGCTGCGCCGGAAGCTTTGATGAGCGTGCCAAAAAGGTCACCAAGGCCGTGGCCAAACTGCTGAACCAGGCTGGAGTTTCGTTCGCGGTGCTGGGCGCCGAAGAGAGCTGCACGGGCGACCCTGCCCGCCGCGCCGGTAACGAGTTTCTGTTTCAGATGCAGGCCCTGACCAACATCGAGGTGCTCAACGGCTACGGAGTACAAAAGATTGTGGCCGCCTGCCCGCACTGCTTCAACACGCTCAAGAACGAGTACCCCGAACTTGGCGGAACCTACGAGGTATTCCACCACAGCCAGTTCATCGAGCAGCTGCTGCGCGACGGCCGACTGCGCGTCGAGGGCGGAAGCTTCAAAGGCAAGCGCATCGTATTTCACGATCCATGCTACCTGGGCCGAGTAAACGGCGAGTACGAAGCGCCACGAGCCCTGCTCGAGAAGCTCGACGCCGAGATCCACGAGATGAAGCGCAGCAAGAAAAACGGGTTTTGCTGCGGCGCTGGGGGCGCCCAAATTTTTAAGGAGCCCGAGGCCGGTACGGCCGAGGTGCACCACGTTCGGGCTGAGGAAGCCTTGGCTACCGGCGCAGACGTCATTGCCGTAGGCTGCCCGTTCTGCAAGCTCATGCTCACCGACGGCGTGACCCACCACGGCAAGGAGGGCAGCGTTCAAGTCCTGGACATCGCCGAAGCCATCGCCACCGCCAACGACCTGTAGTATGCCCCTCGTCCCCTGGGCTGAGCTGCCCGAAAATTCGCGCTTTTGGTGCTTTGTTGCCGACCGACCGTGGACGTCCGACGAAGAAGTAGCACTCCGCACGGGCCTGGACGCCCTATGTGCGGCCTGGGCAGCGCACGGAGCTCCTGTGTACGCTGGCTACCAGCTCGTGGAACAGCGCATACTGGCCCTTGCCGCCGACGAAGCCCGAACCGCCGCCAGCGGATGCAGCATTGACAGCCGAATGGCCGCCCTTCGTGCACTTGGCGACCAACTGGGCATTGACTGGCTCGGACGCATGCACGTGTACGTCGACCACGGCCAAGGCTGGGAACGCCTGAAGTTGGCTGAAGCCCGTCAGCTCGCAGACGGTCGCTTTCTCGACAGCGTCGCCACCACCAAAGGGGACTGGTCGCCCATCCGATCTGTTGCTGGTTCTTGGCTAACGCCAGCAACTAGCAACTAGCAACTAGTGACTAGCTGCTAGAAAGGCCTTCGTGGCCTCTTGCTCAATCATGTAGGTAAAGGGCTGCGCGGCGAGTTCCGCGCGGGGAACCCATACGGCCCGTTCGCCGTCTTCGTGCGGAACCTCGACCTCAGGGAAGGTGGTGAATTCCATGGGGCCAACGGCCGCAACGCGGTAAAAGAAGCTGAACACTTGCACGTCGGGATCAAAGGCCGAAACCACCGGAAACTCATTGAAGAAGACAAGGTCCCCCACGGTGACGTCCAGCTGCAGTTCTTCCTGAAACTCGCGAACGAGCGCCTCGCGAATGCCTTCGCCCCACTCCACCCCGCCGCCGGGGTACTTCACAAGGGGTTTGCCGCGAAAGCGTTCTGCGCTCACCAAGACACGGCCTTGGGCGTCTTCGAGGAATCCGTATACACGGACGGTGCGCTTACTCATGGCTGCAAAGGTCGCACGACGCGCAGCATTTCGCGCTTTCCCGGCGGACCTTTAGGGCGTTCCAGGGGCCAGCCGCGCGCCGCGAGGGCCCGCCGCACCACGCCCTGGGCACAGTAGGTTACCCAAATTCCGCCTGGCCGAAGCAGGTCCAGCCAGCGGTGCAGCATGGGTTCGGACCAAAATTCGCGCTGCACGCCCGGGCCGAAGGCGTCGTAGTACACCAGATCAAAATCGGCCGTCGGTAGCGCGGAATCCAGCGTTACTGGGTCGGCGTGCACCGGGATGTTTGCCAGCCACTGGCGTTCCTCAGACGACCAGCCCATTCGGTCGGCGAACTCCGCGCGTTCCGCGTCGTGCAAGGGATAGGCCTCCCAGGCCTCGTAGTGCAGTTCCATACCCTGTTCCAGTGCCCAGCGTCGCGTGAGCACGGCATTTAAGCCGGTACCAAGGCCCATTTCGGCAACGCGCAGCGAGGCGACCTCGGGATGAAGGTTCCGCCAATAAAAAAACCCTTCGGAGCCAAAGACGTGCTGGGCTTCCCGAAGGGCTCCGTACCGAGAGTGAAATTCCGCGCCAAACAGGGGATGGCGAGCAGACCACGAACCGTCAGCCGTGGCGTGCAGCACTATTCCTGAACTTTGATTCCGCGAATGCGGTCCAACGGCCCGGGGCAATGCTGCTGGTGGCAGGACTCGCACGTGGCAATCACCGCGTTAAAAGCCTCGATCTGGGCTTCGCGGTCAGCCTGCGTTTTCAACGCGTCGTAAAGGGCATCCAAATTGCTGAGGTAGGCCTCGGCGAACCCAGGAAAGCTCTCTTTAATCTCCTCAGGCTTGGTCGGCGTAGCCGTTTTGATGGGTTCGTGGGCTGCGCGCAGCGACTCCACGTCGGCCAACGTGAGGGTTCCCGCCTGTGCCTTGGCCTTGAGGGCTTCCATGTCGGCGGTCATCGTACGCATGGTAGCAGCAAGCTCGCTGGGCTCAGCGACGCGGGGGTTGCGCTTGGGCGCCGCAGGCTCCTGCTGGCATGCGACGATGCCCGCGATCACTAGGGCCGCGGTGAATACCGACTTATTCATGGTCGTGGCCGTCATGCCCTTCTTCAGCAGCGGGCGCCGACGCGTCACCTTCGACAGCGGCCTTTTGGGGCAAGGCGACACCCGAAGCCATAACCGTCAATCGAATTTCAGGCTGGGTAATTGCTTCAACGACGCTGTCAGGCTCGTTGGCGTCGCGCGCCTGCTCTTTGAGCCACTCCACACTGAGCTCCTTGCGCTTCACGGCGCCAGCAATTGTTGCGGTTTCGCCACTGGCATCCATGGGCATGAAGAAGGCGTAGTCTTTGAACTTCACCAGCGCCGTAGTTGCAGAATCCAGCTGCACTTCCATCCAGCACCCTTTAGTTTGGCAAATCGCCTGAATCGGCGCTTGGAATGTCACCCAAATTGAGTCACTTGTTTCCAATTGCTTAAGGACTTCTTCACCTGTCAGGACTGGGGTTCCAATGGCCGCGGAGTCACCAAAGTAGTCGTACACAACGACCTCTTCGGCGGGTTGCTGGGCGCATGAGGCAAGCAGCACTGAAGCTGCGGTAAAGGCAATAATTGAACGCATAACTAAGGGTTTTACGCTACAAAAATACGTACCTTTGCTGCGCTTTGGCGCGGACGTCAAGCACAACCCTTTTTAGTCCTATGAAGATCATCCGCACCACCCAATCACGCCTCAGTGAGGTTGATTTCGCCAACCTTGGATTTGGTTCTGGATTGGCTGACCACGCCTTTTACGCCGAATTCGCCGACGGAAGATGGGACGAGGGACGCGTTGAACCCTACGGGCCGCTCAAGCAGGGCCTCGCCCTGCACGCCCTGCACTACGGACAGGCCGTTTTTGAGGGCCAAAAAGCCTACCGTCAGGCCGACGGAGGCATCGCCGTGTTCCGTCCGCGCGACAACGCCAAGCGCTTGAACCGAAGCGGTGCGCGCATGATGATTCCCGAGCTCCCCGAACAGCTTTTCATCGACGGCCTTGACGCCGTTATCAAAATGGACCAGGAGTGGGTTCCGCGCGGAGCCAACCAATCGCTCTACCTGCGTCCCTTCTTGTTTGGCAGCAGCGAGTTCATTACTGCACGCCCTTCTGAAGAATACACGTTTGGCATCGTCACGAGTCCCTCAGGCGAGCTGTACACCAAGCCCGTGCGCGTAAAAGTTGAGCGCCACTTTACCCGCGCCACATCAGGCGGCGTTGGTTTTGCTAAGGCGGCAGGCAACTACGGCGGAGCCTTTTTGGCCACCCGTGAGGCCGTGCAGCAAGGCTACCAGCAAGTTTTGTGGACCGACCACCAAAACCACGAGTACTTTGAGGAGGCCGGCACCATGAACGTTGCGTTTGTCGTGCGCGGAACCCTGATCACTCCAGCACTCAGCGACCGCATTCTCGCTGGAATTACCCGGGACTCCATCCTCACCCTCTGCCGCGAATGGGGCATCACCGTCGAAGAGCGACCCATTGCCGTTGCCGAGATTATTGATGCAGCCAAAGCTGGCGAACTCAACGAAGCCTTTGGCATGGGAACCGCCGCCGTGGTCAGCCCCATTGAGGCCTTTGGCATGGAGGACACCCTGCACCACGTGCCCGTCCCCGAAGACGGAATCGCAGCCCGCGTGCGTTCGGCGCTTGCGGACATTCGCTACGGACGCGCTGAAGACCGCCACGGTTGGATGCACCACGTTGCCCTTTAAGTAGTTAGTTGGCTGGTTAGCTAAGTACTTGTTGGTGAATGCTGTTCCTGCGGACACGGGCCAGGCAGCACCCCCTTTTCGGTGTGAAGATCATAACCATACGTGGTGGGTCAACTTACGCCCTAACCAACCAGCCAACTAGCTGACCAGCCAACCAGCCAACCAGCTACCTAGCTAACCAGCTAAACCCCCAGCCTTTTCTGCACCATAACCTCTACGGCTTGGCACAGCATGAGCGGGTCCTGTGCTCTCCACGTTCCGAGGCGAAATCGTGGTCCGGTCCAAATGTACCGGCTCAGTCGGGCACGAGCCACCTCGTCGGCCACGTGGTCCCTAAAGTTCAAGCCCACAATCCAGCCGCCTTCCTCTTCGACTTCTTCGGCCCACTCGGCATAGTAGTCTGGTTCCGAAGCGTGAAAATTGAGTAGGTTGTCGCCAATGAGCACAAAGCGCACGATGCCTTCGGCGAGCATGGGGTCCACCACTCTTCGCTTGAATTCCATCACGTCGTTGTGGAGCGCATCGTTCCATTCGCCCAGGAACTCAATGACGGCACAGCCTTCGACGTAGTCGACAAAGAGAACTTTGACGAATAAGGTTTCGCAACCGATATCGTCCCATTCCGGATGAATGACAAAATCATACATCTGGTGGTAGCGCCCGTTGCTCGGCGCACCCTGATCGAGGTAAAACGGACTCCGCTCGTCTTCTGAGGCGAGGTAGCGAGTGCGCCAGGCGCTGTGGGGCTCGAGGGAATGCATGCGACGTGAACCGAGCTGCGAAGATCGGGTTAACATGGTATGATTTACTGCATCACCGGAGGAAGTGGCATGGTAGGCCGCGCGGTCCACAAGGCCCTGGTCGCGGAAGGCCACGAGGTGCGCATTCTCACGCGAAACCCCAAGAAACCCGGTGAATTCGCCTGGAACCCTGCCAAAGGGAGTATCGATCCTGCTGCCCTCTTGGGCGTAGACGGGATCATCCACCTTGCCGGAGCATCCGTGTCGGAGCGCTGGACCGCCTCCCACAAAAAAGCCATCATGGAAAGCCGTGTCCAAGGAGCTGAGACCCTTTACCGCGCGGTGGCCGCCATGGATGTTCGTCCCGAGGTAGTGATCAGCGCCTCAGCGGTAGGCATTTACCCAAACAGCTACGACCGGGTCTACACCGAGCGCGACGGTGGCGCCGCCGGCTTTTTGGGCGATGTGGTCCGCGCGTGGGAAGCCCAAGCCGACCGATTCGAAGCCCTCGGACTTCGGGTGGCTAAACTGCGCATCGGAATCGTACTTGGCCAAGGGGGCGGAGTGCTCGCCACGCTACTGCCCCTATTTCGCCTTGGCTTAGGCAGCGCCCTTGGGTCGGGACGCCACTGGATGCCGTGGATCCACGTTGACGATTTGGCCCAGATGTGTGTGCGTCTTGCTGCAGACCGCAACCTGAGCGGCGTTTGGAACGGTGTTGGCCCCGAATCAGCCACTAACCTGGAATTTAGCCGCACGCTCGCAACCATCCTCCAAAAACCATTTTGGATGCCCGCTCCGCCGGCCTTTGCGCTTCGTTGGGTCCTGGGTGAAATGGCCCAAATTGCGCTGATGAGTACCCACTGCTCGGCCGAAAAATGGCGTGCGATCGGATTCAGCTACCGGTACAGCGACTTGCGTTCTGCTTTGGCCAACTTGGTCTAGACCGCTACTTTAGCGGCATGTACCGCGAAGAATTCCGAATCCCCAAAGCCTTTTTATGGATCCTCGCCATCACGGGTACATCCACCTTAGTCATGATGATTGCGGTCGCAAGTCAAGTAGGCTGGGACGCAGAAGCACTTTTGGCTGCCGTCATTGTAACCGGAATTCAAGGCTTCACCGCGTGGCTGCTACGGCGTCCGTGCCGAATTACCGTAACGCCAAATGCCATCGACATCAGCTACCGCCCGTTCAACATTGGCCCAAAGCACATTGATTGGAACGAGGTCTCCGGCGTTTACCACAAAAAAGTGGACCCCATGGGGGACTTCATGGGCTACGGAGTGCGCATGAAGGGCTGGAAAAAGCCAGACCGAGTATATGCCTATGCTTTTGAAGAGGGCCGTTATGCCTTCGTTGAGCGCAGCGGACAGGCCACCGTCGCATTCCAAATTACGCAGCCCGAGGCCTGGGAAAAAGTGCTCGACCAGCTGGCGGCACGGGGAATTCCCATAGCGCGCTAGTTCGCGTCCGATCCAAAAAACTGCTTCGCGTACAGGTTGGCATACACCCCACCCGATTTGAGCAAATCGCCGTGGGTGCCCTGCTCGACCACCTTGCCGTGTTCGAGGACCGCGATTCGGCTCGCGTGCAGCACCGTAGCGAGGCGGTGCGCCACGACGACCGACGTACGGCCTTTGGTGATGCGTTCCGTGGCCTTTTGAATCCACGCTTCGGACTGTGAATCGACCGACGACGTGGCCTCATCCAAAATCAGCACGTCGGGGTTTGCCAAATAGGCCCTTAAGAACGCAAGAAGCTGGCGCTGGCCCGTAGAAAGCATGCCGCCGCGCTCTTTCACGTCGTAGTCCAGCCCGCCGGGCAAGCTTTCGAGAAACTCCTTGATGCCCATTTCAGCGGCCGCGGCCCAAATCGTTTCGTCGGGCATTGCTCGGTAGAGGGTTACGTTGTTGCGCACCGTATCGCTGAAGAGAAAAACGTCTTGCTGCACCAGCGCCAACCGACTCCTCAGGGAATTAAAGTCCCAATCCGCCACCGAAACCCCGTCAATTCGAACGGCGCCCTGGTTGGGGTGGTACATTCCGGCAAGCAAGCCGATGAGCGTGGATTTGCCACTACCGGTGGACCCGACGAGGGCCAGCATTTCACCTGGAGCGGCCTGAAGGGATACGCCGTGGAGCACCTGCTGGTCTTCGACGTACCCAAAGCTGACCTCGTCAAATTCAACCCGTCCGGCAACGCGATCAGCGCGGTGGCTGCCTGGCTGCTCCAACTGATCGGTGCTTTCGACTAATTTGAGCACGCGGTCGCTGGCGACCATACCCATTTGAAGCGTGTTAAAGCGGTCTGCGAGCTGGCGAAGCGGACGGTAGAGCATGTTGATGAACATGATTAGCGCCGTCAGGTCGCCGATGCTCACACTGCCCGGAGTAACGAGCGACCTCCAGCCTCCGTACCAAATCGCCAAGCCGATGGACAGCGCCGAAAGCATGTCGATGATGGGAAAAAACAACGAGAAGTACCAAATGCTCTTGATGTTCGCGTCGCGGTGGCGCTGGTTGATGGCATCAAAACGTTTTGCTTCTTCGGCCTCGCGTCCAAAAAGCTGAACCACGGCCATGCCGGTAATGCGCTCCTGAACAAAGGAATTTAGGGCGGCTACTTGGTTGCGGACGTCGGTAAATGCGCCCTTGATGCTCTTCTGAAACCAGCGCGTCGCCACGTATAGAATCGGAACCACCGACAGGCTAACCGCCACCATTCCAGGGTCGAACAAGAGGAACATGGCCACGACCATGACGGCGATTTTAAAGAGGTCCCCAAAAATCACGAGCAGTCCTTCGGCGAAAATATCGGCCATCGTCTCAACGTCGCTCACCGTGCGCGTCACTAATTGACCAACCGGAGTGCGGTCAAAAAAAGCGGCACGGTAGTGAAGTAGCTGCCCAAACAACCGAACGCGCACGTCGCGAATGACCTTCTGACCGAGTTCGTTGGTGGCTAAAACAAAAAACCACTGACCAATTCCCTCCAGCACGAGGGTCAGCATAAGCGCGGCAATGCTCCAGCGAAGCATGCTCAAATCGCTGTCCTCTACCGCAAAATCCACGGCAACCTGAACGAGGTACGGGCGTGCCGTGGTGACCGCGCCCAGAACAACGCTAAGGATGCCCGCGCTGATTAAAAGCGACCGGTAAGGCTGTGCAAAACGCAGCACTCTGCGCAGCACCGCCCAGTCAAAGGCCTTGCCACTAACGCTTTTAGATGAATTGGGGGTTTTCTCGGCCATCAAACAGGGGCGCTGCGAAGTGCGCGCCGGCAAAGGTAAGCCCGTGAGCCGGGGCAGAAGGGCCCGATTCCGTCCTTTTTTGGCTCGATAAAATGCGGTTCCATTCTGCTAAACCGCGGTCTGCAACGGCCTGCTCCACCATGGTTCCGACCAGGGAGCGCACCATATTCCTTAGAAAACGGTTGCCCACGACCCGAAACTCAAGCACGCCTTCTGACGCGACCCACTCGGCTTGGTGAATGCGGCAGAGGCCGTTGGTTGCGGCTCCGCCGCTGCGCTCAAAGGCGCCAAAGTGGTGTTCGCCGTGGATCGAGGCCGCCATTTCGTGGAGCAAGGACTCGTTGAGGCTGCGCTCATAAAGCCATGCCGTGTCGCGCCCAAATGCGCTCTTGCGGCGGTGGATGAGGTAGGCATACCCGCGCGCCACTGCACTGAACCGTGCGTGCACGTCGTCCGCAACCGACACTGCCTCGAACAGCACAAGGTCGTCTGGCAAAAAGCGGTTCATTCGGAACACAAGCTCGGCGCAGTCCACGGCTTTAGGTACTTCAAGGTGCGCCACATAGTTCCGCGCGTGAACCCCGGTATCGGTTCGGCCCACCCCGACTACAGCCACGTCGGCACGGAGCCACTGACCAAGCGCCGTTTCAAGCACTCCCTGGACGGTTCGGCCCTCGGGTTGGCGCTGCCAACCTAAAAAATCGGCTCCGTGGTAGGCCAAGCGAAGCGCGTAACGGTACAGGTGCGAACTTTGAGGCTCCATGAACACCAAAGGTAGCGCCCTCACCATTCTCCTGCTGTCAGACACCCACGGCCACCTCGACGACCGCATCCTAGCCCACGCCGCTGAAGCCGACGAAATCTGGCATGCCGGCGACGTCGGCTCGCTCGAGGTGGTTGATCAATTGACGGAATTGGGCAAGCCCGTTCGAGGCGTCTATGGCAACATTGACGACGCCATGCTTCGCCGGGTATGGCCCCAGGATCAGCGGTTTACGCTGGGCGGACTGCGCTTTTGGATCACCCACATTGCAGGCCCCGCTGGGCGCTTGCCCTCGGGCATCAAGGCTTCGCTCCGAAGTGCGCCTGCCGACGTGCTGATTTGTGGGCACTCCCACATCCTAAGGGTGGGTCGCGATCCGTCGGGCGTGCTTTGCATGAATCCAGGGGCTTGCGGCACCCATGGGTTTCACAAGGTGCGCACCATGCTCCGATTTACCCTTCGCAACGGGCAAATCGACGATTTGGCGGTTATTGAGCTCGGAGCGCGGGGCGCCCTTAAGCCCTAACTACTTCTTTTTTTTCTTTGGACGAAAACTGTCTGCTTCGCGGACCTTCGCCTCGTCGGCCTGAATGGCGCGGTTCGCCATAGACGCCAGGACCACCGCCACCAACGGCAGCGCCACCGACCACGAGGTATCGGCATTCGCCGTGCCGTTAAGCACCGGAATCAAGTACACCACCTCAAGGGCAAACGCAGCCAGGATGCCGACGCGGTTCACCACAAACTGACGCTGGCGGTACTTGAAGTACGTAATGTTGGCGGTGAACAAGGCCACGCCCAGTCCGGCCAAAAGCGAAGACCACTCGGTGGGGTTTGCCGCACCTACGGCAAACATCGAAATAGCCGCAAGGGCCATGTAAAGGGTTTGAATACGCTGCCACATAATGTGCAAAGGTCAGGTATAGGGACGCTTCATGTATATTTGTGGCATCAACGAACCCGAAACGGGCTCGATTTCTCTTCCACATTCCTGTTTTTTAGTCCCTTACACCCTTATTGGTATGGCGTCAATGCCTGATCTCTCGGATCGCAAACTTCCCGAGCTCAAAGAATTAGCGGAATCATTGGGCGTTCCCAAAGCGCGCTACTTGCGCAAGCCCGAACTTCTCGAAGCCATTCAGCAGCTTGGTGAGCGTGGCGGAGCGTCTTCAGCCCCAGCCACCGAATCGGTGGATGCGCCCGCTCAAGAAGGGCGTCGACGCGGAAGGCCTGCGCGTACCGAATCCCAATCCGGTGAAGCAGCAGCCAACGTAGCCGGTGAGGCCAGCAGCGAGGGCGAACGCCCACTTCGCGAAGACCGCCCGCGCCGCGAAGGCTGGGAAGATCGCGGCGCGCGCTCCGAGCGCAGCGACCGCGGCCCCCGCGAAGAACGTGAACCCCGCAGCGACCGAGGTCCGCGCGAAGAACGTGAACCCCGCGAAGAACGAGGACCACGCGAAGACCGTCCCCGTCGCGACGGTTGGGAAGACCGTGGACCCCGCCAAGATCGAGGACCACGCGAAGATCGAGGACCACGCGAAGACCGTGGTCCACGCGAAGACCGCCCCCGCCGCGAGGGCTGGGAGGACCGTGGACCCCGCGACGACCGTGGACCCCGCGAACCCCGCGAACCGCGCCAACCAAAAATTCAGGAACCGGTGTACGAATTCGAGGGCATCATTCCGACCGAAGGCGTCGTGGAAATCATGCCCGAGGGTTTTGGCTTCTTGCGCTCGAGCGACTACAACTACCTGAACTCCCCCGACGACGTGCTGCTCACCCAGCAGCAAATCAAGCACTACGGCCTGAAAACCGGCGACACCGTTCGGGGCGAAGTTCGTCCGCCGCGGGACCAAGAGAAGTTTTTTCCGCTGACCAAGGTTCACATGATCAACGGCAAGAATCCCGATTCGATTCGGGATCGGGTCGGATTTGAACACCTCACGCCGCTGTTCCCCGAAGAGAAATTCAACCTCACGGGGCGCAAGGCCACCATCAGTACCCGAATCATCGACTTGGTTTCGCCGATTGGCAAGGGCCAGCGCGGACTCATCGTCGCGCAACCCAAGACCGGTAAAACCACCCTTTTGAAGGAAGTGGCCAACGCGATTGCCGCGAACCACCCCGAGGTGTACATGATCATTCTTCTGATCGACGAGCGACCTGAAGAAGTTACCGATATGGCCCGCAGTGTCAACGCTGAGGTCGTGGCGTCTACGTTTGATGAGCCAGCCGAACGCCACGTTCGCGTGGCCAACATCGTCCTCGAAAAGGCCAAGCGTCTGGTAGAGAGTGGCCACGATGTGGTGATTTTGCTCGACTCCATTACCCGTTTGGCCCGCGCCTACAACACCGTCAGCCCCGCATCGGGCAAGGTGCTGTCGGGCGGTGTGGACGCCAACGCACTCCACAAGCCCAAGCGGTTTTTTGGCGCAGCGCGCAATATCGAAAACGGCGGTTCACTCACCATTTTAGCCACTGCCTTGATTGACACCGGCTCGAAGATGGACGAGGTTATTTTCGAAGAATTCAAGGGTACCGGCAACATGGAAATGCAGCTGGACCGCCGCATCGCCAACCGCCGCATCTGGCCGGCTATCGACTTGATTGCGTCCGGAACACGCAAAGAAGACATGCTTTTGAGCCCCGAGGTACTGAACCGCATGTACATCTTGCGCCGACACCTTGCCGACATGACGCCGGTCGAAGCCATGGAGTTCCTCGAGGACCGCATGAGCAAGACCCGCAACAACGAGGAATTCCTCGTTTCAATGAACGGGTAACAGAACTCGAACCTAACGTTAGGCCGCCCCATGTGGGCGGCTTTTTTATGACCGCTATGCTCGGTCCTCCAACGGATTTAACCCGCTTCGGCCAACGGCAATTGGACCGTTAAATTCCACAGCCGCTTCGTCCGCAAAATCCGCCAAACGAGCGTAGCGTTGCGAAAAGTGGCCAAGTACCAGGTGCTTCGCCCCGGCTGAGGCGGCGATTCGACCCGCCTGCTTAGCCGTGGAATGCCCCGTTTTTGCCGCCAATTCACGGTGCCGTTCCAGGTAGGTGCTTTCGTGGTACAAAAAATCGACCCCTCGGGCAAATTCGGCTAGTGCGGGAACGTACGACGTATCGCTGAGGTAGGCCATGCGGAATCCGCGCCGTCCGGGTAGCGTGACCTCGGCGTTGCGGACTTCAATTCCAGAACGAGTGCGCACGTCGCGGCCGAGTTGCAGGCTGCGAAAATCAGCGTGCTCCAAACCGGCGGCCACAGCAGCCTCAATGTTCACTTTGCGCGGAGCCACAACTTCTTCCACGCGGTAGCCCCAGGCCTCAATTCGGTGCGCTAAGGGGTGTGCGGCAATGCGCACGTCTTCGTTTTCGTACACAAGCCCGTTGGCGGCCACCACAAATTCCACCGGATAGGACCAGGATCCTTGGGTAGCGGCGTTGATTCCGTGCAAAAACGCTTCGAGTCCGCTCGGCCCCACCAGCACGAGTGGCTTTGCCCGGCCCTGCAGCGTCCACGACGACATGAGCCCGGGAAGCCCAAAGACGTGGTCACCGTGCAGGTGCGTAATGAGGATGACGTCAAAGGTTGCGCCCCGGAGGCCCACTTCGCGAATTCGGATTTGGGTGCCCTCACCGCAATCGATGAGCATCAGGGTTCCGCCCACGCGAAGCGACTGGGCCGACGGATACTGACCGGGAGCCGGAATAGCCGCGCTACAGCCCAAAATGCGCCAATCAATGCGAGAAAAGTCCATGTACCCCAAAGGTCGCGCGCGGGCGGGATGCAAAAAAGCGCTAATTTTGAGCCCTAGATGGCCCAAAAGACGCTTTTAACCCAGCGCGACTGCGAAGTAACCCTTCGCCGTTTGTGCCACCAGCTCAACGAAATACACGTTCCGTGGAGCCGCACGGTGCTCGTCGGCATTCAGCCTCGCGGCAGCAAACTCCTCAAAGCACTCGTGGCCCAGTTAGAGGCCGAGTTCGCCACGGGGCCCATCGCTCATGGATTGCTCGACATTACGTTTCACCGCGACGATTTTCGCCGCCGAGACGAGCCACTTGCCGCCAGCCCAACCGAGATGGACGTGCTCATTGAAGGCAAGCGGGTAGTCTTGATCGACGACGTGCTCTACACGGGCCGGTCGGTGCGGGCGGCACTTGATGCACTGGGTGACTTTGGACGACCAGAGCGCGTGGAACTGTGTGTGCTCATCGACCGCCGCTTTTCGCGCGAACTTCCCATTCAGCCTGATTATTCGGGCCGCCGGGTTGACGCCCTGAACCACGAACGGGTACGCTTGAATTGGAACGGCGAAGCCCTTGAATCCGTACTGCTCGAATCCCAACCTTATGCCCCGGAACGCTAAGCTGCACTCGCGACACCTCCTTGGCCTTCAGCACGTTCCCGCCGAAGACCTGCACCTGATTTTGCACTGGGCTGGGCATTTTAAAGAAGTTATTAACCGTCCGATTAAACGGGTTCCATCGCTTCGCGACATCACCATCGCAAACCTCTTCTTTGAAAATTCCACTCGGACGCGCCTCAGCTTTGAACTTGCCGAAAAACGCCTTTCTGCCGACGTAGTCAACTTCGCGGCCTCGAATTCATCGGTTAAGAAAGGCGAGACATTGAACGACACAGTGAACAACATCCTCGCGATGAAGGTGGATGTGGTAGTTATTCGCCACGCCGACGCAGGCGTTCCTCAATTTTTGGCAGACCGGGTACCCGCCCACATCGTCAATGCGGGAGACGGCACCCACGAACATCCTACCCAAGCGTTGCTGGATGCCTTCACCATGCAGGAACGCATTGGTAGCCTTGAGGGTAAGAAAATTGTCATTGTCGGCGACATTCTTCATTCCCGCGTCGCGCTGAGCAACATCTTTGGCCTCCAAAAATTGGGCGCACACGTTGCCGTGAGCGGACCGTCTACGTTGATTCCGCGTGCCATACACGAACTCGGAGTTGAGGTGATTTCAGACGTCGACGACGCACTCGCCTGGGCCGACGTGGCCAACGTACTCCGCGTGCAGCACGAGCGAATGGACCGGGCATTTTTTCCGTCGATCCGCGAGTACCACCGCCGGTACGGCATCACGATGGACCGCCTGAATCGCCTTGATCGGATCCCGCTAATCCTGCACCCTGGCCCCATCAACCGCGGCGTGGAAATGACCTCAGAAGTAGCAGACTCACCCTACGCGGCCATTTTAGATCAGGTAGAAAATGGCGTTGCGGTTCGCATGGCAGTGTTGTACCTTCTTGCTTCCCAATCAAGCACCCACGATGTCCTTTAAGCTCGAACGCAAACCCAACTTCATTCACCTCCGCTGGGGAGCCGACAGCTTTGGTCGCGACGGTGTGGCGGAATTCGCAACGCTGTTAGCCAAGCACGAAGAAGACCACATGCTGGTCAACCTTCTTGCGGCTGAGGAATTTGACGGCATTGAAGACCTTCAAGATCTTCAAGCAGAGCGCATGGATGCCATGTTTTCCTGCATACTAATTGTCCGGGAATCGCTCATGCACCTCTTCGACGAAGACCTTGCCGTAGTACCCACCCTGCTCGAAGCAGAAGACTACTTCGGCATGGAAGACATGCAGCGCCAGCTACTCGACGGCGAAAACGATCTCTAGTTCAGACGAACGCTGGCGCCCACTGGCGCACGTCCCAACCCCCAAGGTTTCCAGAACTCATAATGAGCAGGTTGAGCTGCTCGGGCGCATCGCGTTCGATTGCCGCGCGAAGGGCTGCCGCATGCGTAAACACCTCTACCTGAGGACCAAATGCAGCCTGCACCGCTTCGGGTGCCAAGGGCGGCAGCTTCTTGTGGGCTACCGCCGCAGGATCAAACAGGACCATTGCGCGATCTAACCCGTTGAGCGAGCCCGCGTAGCCAGGTAAAAAGCTGGGATTCAAACTGCTAAACGTGTGTAATTCCAGCAAGCCCCAAACAGGTCGGTCGCCAAAGCTCTCGGCAAACGCAGCCGTTGTGGCCGCAACCTTCGACGGCGCATGGGCAAAATCTAAGTAAACGGCCCTGCGCGCCGAGTTTGCCAGGGGCTCTAAGCGACGCTGCGCCCCTTGAAACGAAGCAATCGCCTCATAAAAGTCGGCCTCCTGAATGCCCATTTCTTGAGCAAGCCAGCGCGCACCTTCGGCATTCGCCAAGTTGTGCCGCCCCATGACGCTCATCGGAAGCTCTCCCATCGGCGTCTTCCAGTACCACTGGGTGCCGTCGTGGCGGTGGTCCGGGGTGCGGTATGGAATCTTGCGAATTGGCGATGTGTCGGCAGCCACTAAGGCCGCGAGTTCGGCATCTTCCTCGAAGTACAGAAGGGTTCCGCCCGGTTCCATAGATGCCAAGAATCCGCGAAACGCGTCGGCGTAGGCGTCCTGGGTGGGGAACACATTGACGTGATCCCATGCCATCCCCGTAACCAGCCCCACGTGGGCCTTGTACAAATGGAATTTAGGGCGCGGATCCAAGGGCGAAGCCAAGTACTCGTCGCCTTCAAAAACGGCCCATTCGTCGGTACCCTGCAGGCGAACCGAGGCATCCAAACCCGGAACCTGGGCGCCCACCAAGTAATCCGGGAGGCGATCCCAGTACTTCAGCACGTGCAGCAGCATCGACGTCGTAGTCGTTTTACCGTGGGAACCGCCCACAACTACCCGGGTCTGGCTTTCGCAGGCCTTTTGAACGTATTCGGGGTAGGAATAGACGGGCAAACCAAGCTCCTGGGCGCGAAGCAGTTCGGGATTATCCCCCCGAGCGTGCATTCCGAGCACCACCGCATCGAGGCCCGAATGGATGCGTTCCGGGAACCAGCCTTCTTCTGCCGGCAGTAGCCCCGCGGACTTGAGGCGGCTTCGGCTAGGTTCAAAAATGGCGTCGTCGCTTCCGGTCACGTGAACGCCCTCACGGGTAGCTAATGCCAGCGCGAGGCTATGCATGGCGCTTCCGCCAATCGCAATAAAATGTACGTTCATAGAGGCCTAGAGCTGTATCTGGTAGGCCTTCAAAAGGTTCAGCCTAAACGACGGCAGCAATGGGTAGAAAAGCGGATTGCCCGGGTCAATATCGATCTGGTCGACAATCGCGGGGTCTGCGCCCTCCAGCAATAAGTTGGCTTTGAACACAATATTCACGTTGATGTCGCGGCCTTTGCGCACCGTGAACTGAGACTGGTACTCCAGGAGTTCATTGAATGCCTCGGAACTGATTGTGTACTTAAACGGCTTGTAGGGTTTGTCTTGGGTGGTGTCGGTCGGACTCTTCCACCAACCCTCAATCACTACCGCGTTGTATCCGCCATTTGGACGCGCCAGACGGTTCATTGGGCTTTCAGGCGACCATGAGGTCGTGGGCACTGCGTTTTGGGCACTGTCCAAGCCGATGCGCCACCAGTGGCGACCCGAGTAGGTCCCGGTGGGCAAGGTGTAAATTGGCGTGAATCCTCCGTACAGTGACGAGGACGAGGTCACCGCAAACTCCGTGGTGTCGCCTTTAACGGGGAAAATCGTGTCACCGAGGTGGTTCTCAAAATGGTAAAAACCCATGGCCAACTCGATGTTTTTGAAGCGAATCTGCGTTCCGGAACCGTCGAGTGCAAAAACCTTGTTGGTATCGATCAAATCCCCTTTGAAGTAGTAGAAATGACGAAGTACCACATTGCGTTCGTCGCGGGGAGGCTCGGGCTCCACAAACGTCGCCTCGCAGCTCGCGAAGCCAAGCGCCGCGATACCCACGGCCAACCAAGCGTTTTTCATATCTGAAAATTAAGCATTTACTGCAGCTTCTGGCGGACGCACTTGCTCAATGGCCTCCATCACTTGCTCTAAAA
Source organism: Bacteroidota bacterium (assembly GCA_041158165.1). Taxonomy (GTDB): domain Bacteria; phylum Bacteroidota; class Bacteroidia; order Flavobacteriales; family Schleiferiaceae; genus TMED14. The sequence continues at coordinate 21,849 of JBEBBW010000010.1, read as the reverse complement.
TTTGCTGCGGCGTCGCATCCGGGGCGAACTGCAACGGTTCTTTAAACCGCAATTTCAAGTCCACACGGCGCTTTTTTACGCGCAATCCCTTCTTGTCAAATCCGCGCCGAAACCCGTCAACAACCACGGGAACTACTGTTGGCTGGAGGTCGCGAATGATGTGGGCAGTTCCCCGACGACCGGGCGCAAAGGGCTTCGTCGTGCCTTGTGGGAAGGTGATAACCCAACCAACTTGAATGGCTTTGCGAATGTTGTCCAAGTCCTTGGGATCAACCCCGCGATTGATCTCCTTACCGGCCTCGCGCCAGGTACGCTTGATGCTAACCGACCCCGCCAGCGACAGCAACCGCGGCAGCGGACCCGACTTCATCGTCTCCTTCGCGGCAATGAAAAACAAGTTCATTCGAGGGTTCATGACGGGCCACCACCGGTCAACACGGTTGGGCATTCCGTTGCGAAAGTGCATGAACGCCAGGAACATCGAGGCCACATCCATGAAGTAGGTCTGGTGGTTGCTCACAAACAGTACGTTTTCGTCGGGCAAGTCCTTGAGGTGCTCCATGCCCTCAATATGGGTGCGGTGAATGCGGTTTAAGCGGTACCACGTCACGGTTCCGAACCAGAAAATCACCATACGCTTGGCCCACAAGGGGTAGCCAAACGGATCTCTGTAGGGCAGGCGGCGAATCTTCTTCATGAATTCAACAAATCTACATCACCTTTGCGGAGTGGAGCGCGAAAAATGGCCTAATCCCCACCTTATACCCGACAATGAGGGCCGGCTTTGGGACCCGTTTCGGCGCAAGCGCGTGGCAGGAACCCCAGAAGAATACGTGCGGCAGCACAGCTTGAGGCGCCTGATCCTTGAATCCCAGTGCCCTCCTGAGGCTGTTGCCGTGGAGCGCGGACTCCAAGTCCACGGCCAGCCTAAGCGCTTCGATGCCGTCGTTTTTCACCAAGGAACACCCTGGATGCTCGTGGAGTGCAAAGCCCCACAGATTGCGCTGGACGACGCCGTCTGTGTACAGTGGATGCGCTACAACCTTCCCTTGGGCGCCGCCTGGGGTTGGATTACCAACGGCGTCCACGATCGAATTTTCACGGCAGATGGCCGCGAACTCCCCCCTGACCTGCCGCAATTTGGTACCTTTGCGCTTTAGGAACGCACCATGAATTACGCACTCCACGCGCTCTCGCCGCTCGACGGCCGCTACCAAAAGCAGGCTTCGGCCCTTAGCCCCTACTTCTCTGAATTCGGACTGATGCGCTACCGCGTGCTCGTCGAAGTGCGCTACTTTATCGCACTCTCTGCCCAAAACCTCAAGGGATTGCCCGCGCTGAGCGCGAGCCAAGAAGCGCAGCTCCACCTGATTTACCGCGAGTTCAGCGAGGCCGACGCCGCGCGCATAAAAGAAATCGAGGCCACCATCAACCACGACGTGAAGGCCGTAGAGTACTTCCTCAAGGAGCGCTTTGAACCCCTGGGGCTTTCAGATCGCGCGGAATTCATTCACTTCGGACTCACCTCCCAAGACATCAACAATACCGCCATTCCGCTTTCGCTGATGGAGGCCCACCGCGACGTGGTTCGTCCTGCCCTTTTGGGACTCGTGGAGCGGATTGACGGCCAAGCCCGCGATTGGGATCACCTGCCCATGCTTGCACGCACCCACGGTCAACCCGCCTCACCCACCCGCTTGGGCAAGGAATGGCGCGTATTTCGCGAGCGCCTCAGCCAGCAGCTCCACTTGCTCGACGCCGTGCCGTTCGCGGGCAAGTTCGGAGGAGCCACGGGCAACTTCAACGCCCACAGCGTGGCCTACCCTGGCGTGGACTGGCATGCGTTTGGCGAAGCCTTCTTGCGCGACGACCTCGGCCTTACCCGCAGCCATCCAACCACGCAAATTGAGCACTACGACCATCTAGCGGCCTACTTTGACGGGCTGAAGCGCCTCAATACCATTTTGATCGACCTTTCTCGCGACGCGTGGCAGTACATTTCGATGGACTACTTCAAGCAGCGCATCAACCCCAACGAGGTGGGTTCGTCTGCGATGCCCCACAAGGTCAACCCGATCGATTTTGAAAATGCGGAGGGCAATTTTGGCATTGCCAACGCCTGGCTGGAGCACCTTGCGGCCAAACTACCCATCAGCCGGCTTCAGCGCGACTTGACCGATTCGACGGTCCTGCGCAACCTCGGCATGCCCCTGGGCCACACACTGCTCGCCTACGCCAGCCTTCAGCGCGGACTGGGCAAGCTCGTCGTGAATGAAGCGGCCCTCACGGCCGACCTTGAAGGCCACTGGGAAGTGGTCGCCGAGGGCATACAAACCATCCTGCGCCGCGAGGGTTTTCCAAAACCCTACGAGGCATTGAAGGCCCTCACCCGCAAGTCAGACCGCATCACCCCTGAGGTCATCGCAGAATTTGTTGCGGAACTCCCGGTAGATGAGTCGGTTCGCGCCGAATTGCGCGCCATTTCGCCCACCAACTACACGGGGCAATGAAGTACCCAGAGGTCGGACCCATCGTGCTGGGCGACACCGTTGTTCCGCCCGGATCAACCAAAACGGTAGACCTTCAGATCGCACGCTTGCTTTCGGGCACCGAAATCCATATGCCCGTGCACGTGTTCCGAAGCGAACGCCCTGGCCCCACGGTGCTGCTCAGCGGCGGGCTTCACGGCGACGAAGTCAACGGAATTGAAGCCGTACGCCGCATGATGTCGCTCGGCCTGTTCAACGACCTGCCGTGCGGGAACGTCGTCGCGATCCCCATCATCAACGTGTACGGATTTCTCTTCTTTAGCCGCGAGGTGCCCGACGGCAAAGACGTAAACCGAAGCTTTCCTGGCTCCACCCAAGGTTCGCTCGCCAGCCTCGTTGCCCACACGTTGACCGATAAAGTACTGCCTCACATTGACTTAGCGGTCGACTTTCACACGGGCGGAGCAAGCCGCACGAACACGCCCCAGGTGCGCTACGACCCCGAAGATCCCGATGCGATTCGCTACGCCAAGGCTTTTGGCGCACCCCTGGCGATGGCGTCATCGCTCATTCCCGGCTCGCTGCGCGCGCAAGGCCGGAGCATGGGCGTTCCCATCGTGGTGTACGAAGGCGGCGAAAGCATGAGGCTCGAGGAGCCCGCCGTCAAAGAGGCCATTCGGGGCACCAAGCGCCTTTTGGCCAGCCTTGGAATGTACGCACCCAAGCCGCCCAAAGTCCGCGGCCTAAAAGACCGGCACGGCAAGCACAGCGCCCCTCGCCACCTCAACCAAACAACGTGGGTGCGGGCCGAAGCCAGCGGTTTATTTTCATTTGAACGCCAAAGCGGCCAGGGAATCTCCGAAGGAGAACTCATCGGGCGCATCCGCAACCCCTACGATTCCTATTCCGTCAAGGTTTTTGCGCCGTTCGACGGATTCATTATTGGCCACAACAACATGCCGCTGGTGCACCGCGGCGACGCCCTTTTTCACGTGGGTCGCGAAAGCGCCTGGCCCTAAGCCAGGGCTTGCTTCAGAATTTCGTCGGCAATCGCCAACGAAGCCGTGGCCGCCGGTGACGGCGCATTGAGCACGTGGAACGCCCGCTCACCTTGGCGCAGCACAAAATCGTCTTCAAGGCTGCCGTCGCGGCGAAGCGCTTGAGCGCGGATTCCCGCCCGCCCAGGATGCAGGTCTTCGAGCTCCAAGCTCGGAATCAAGCGCTGTAAAGCCGCCAAAAACTTGATCTTGCTGAAGGCGCGCTCGTATTCCCCGAGTCCGTAGCGCCAGTGCTTGGCGAACAGCTTCCAGGTACCCGCATAACCCAAGGCGGCGGCGGTATCGCGTCCGTCAAAGGCCGTTTTGGAATAGCCTTCGCGGGCAAAGCTGAACACCGCATTGGGTCCGCATTCTACGCCACCATGGACCATACGCGTGAAGTGAACGCCCAAGAACGGAAAATTCGGATCCGGTACCGGGTAAATAAGGTGCTTCACCTTGGCCTGGGCCCGCGGACTCAATTCAAAGTAGTCGCCGCGGAACGGCACGATCTGCAGCCCAGCATCCACCCCGTCGCGGCGCGCCAGCCGGTCACTTTGCAGGCCAGCGCAGACAATGACGTGCTTGCCGCGAACCAGCCCGCTCGAGGTCTGAACTCCGTCCGCTGAAAAGCCTGTTACCGTGGTGCTGCGGCGCACCACGCCCCTACCGGCGCGCAGCATGGCCTCGGCAGCGTCGGCGTAATGGATGATGCCCGTCTGCGGCACAAAAAGCGCTTTCGTAGCGTGCAGCTGGGGTTCGCGCGCGCGCACTTCCGCGGCGTCAAGGTAGCGAAGCCCCTCCAGCCCGTTTTCGATGCCGCGCAGCCGAAGCGCCTCCAAGCGAGCCTCTTCTTCAGGGCCCACCGCCGCCACCACTTTGCCACAAACCTCATGCTTCACGCGCTGCTCCGCGGCAAACTCAAGCATCTGTTGGTATCCATCCAAGCAGGTGCGGGCCTTGAGCGAACCAGGCTTGTAGTAAAGCCCCGAATGGATTACCCCGCTGTTCCGGCCGGTCTGGTGGCTCGCTAGGGCAGACTCCTTTTCGAGCAGCACAATTTTAGCCTCCGGATAGGTCTTACCAAGCTTGTAGGCCACCGCAGAACCCACGATTCCGCCACCAACCAAAATGAAATCAAAGGTTTCCATGCAGCCACAAAAGTAACGCCCGATTCCGAGCAGTTCAGAATCGGGCGCCAACCACTACCATGGGGATTTACTGCGGCATTCCCGCGCGCACCCAGCGCTCGAGCAACGCCACATTGCAGTCCGACATACGGCCTGAGGGCGGCATTTGCGAACGTCCGTTCATGCCCTTAACCGCATCCATCAGGCCCAAGCTGTTCACTGCACCGCTCACGTCAGAAAAGGAGCTCAGCGCAACGCCTCCCGAAGGATTAGCCCCCTGATGGCAGCCAATGCACTGGGTTTGAATCATGGGCGCAATGACCGCGGAATACGTCGTGGCCGAGGTTGAATCGCAGGCCCCAGCGCAGTTCGTTTCGTTGGCACCCTGTTCGATCCACAAACGGATTCGGGCCTTTTGGGCAGCCGAAAGGGGCGCCATTGGCGACGGCGGCATCAAGTCATCGCCAGTTTCAAACAGTACTTCGTACAGTTTGCTGTCGTTCGGGTTGCCGGGCTTGACCTCCTCCAAAATACCGGCATACGTCGTCAGGTTAATGCCGTCGGCAGGGTTCGGAGTGGCGTGGCACCCGCTCATCGCGCAATTGGACTGGATCATCGGGTAGATTTCGTTCGTGAAATCGACGATTCCCGGGTCGCAGGGTTCCGGAGCAGGGTCAGGCACATTGGGCAGGTGGGTACAGGCGGCCAAGACGGCCATTCCGCCCAACAAAAACAACTTGTTCATCGCAGTTCTTTGGGTTTGACGTGGGTGAAAACCCGCGAAATGTTAAAGCCAAGAAACAAATCACCCTTGCCCCACGAGCCGGGCGTCTGCATCATCCACTGGGGGTCTGCCATGGAACGGGCATTCGTGACGTGGAACTGAAAAACGTGTCCGCCGGTTTCCAAGTCCAACCCAATACTCAAGGGCATGTGTGTGCCCGTGAACGGGGTTTGGCGCAGCATGGTTTCGGCCGTGAGTGCCATGCGCTGGGTCAATTTATAGCGTCCGCTCAAGCCAAGGCCGAGCTGGTCGTTGCGGTCGCTAGCGAGCGGAACCAAGTTGAAGTGCACCAACGTCGGAGCCACTTGAACCGACACCTTCTCGCCCATCTTGCGGGCAAGCAAAAGCTGGTGCGCATAGGCCAGACGGTCGGTGAAAAAGTGATCCGCTCCGTCGCTAAAGGGTACGGTCGTTAGCGTCATGGATGAATACCACACCGCCGTAATCGGACTATTAAACCCCTTACCCCCCTGGGATTGCCGAAGCAAGCGCAGCTTGGTGAAGCCGTCGTAGGTCTTGCTTCCCGAGGAACGCCCTAGGCCAACATTAAGCCATGAAACGGGATTGTAGGAGTACTCAAACCGAATCTGGGCTACGTCGATGCCGAAAAGATTGTACAACGGCTTGTCGTTGAGTGCGCCAAAGCGGTGGCCAATAATGAACTGGCCTACGCCGGCTCCGGGCATTTCCACCGTAGAACCGTTGACGAGCTTCGTGCCTTTAAAGGTGGCAAACACAAACTGCTTCGGTGCCGGGGGCGCTATGGCGTCAAGCTCTGCAAGTAGGTCGTCTTGAGCCCAGGTCGCACCCGAAGCCAAGATCAGTGCACAAGCGAATAACTTACGCACCCTTAAGCGTGGATTTAACGGTAACCTTCACCACCTCGGCAACCTTCGACGTCACCAGCGTAGGAATCTCAATCTTGTGGTCTGCTGTGCGCACCGAGAATTCGCTCTCAATCGTCACCGAACCGTCTTTGTTCACCGTGATGGTCACCGGGATCGACATTTCGTTGACCACCCCGTGGATGTCCATGGTTCCTTTAATTCCGCCTTTGTAGGTCGCGGGCTTCTTCCAGTCCTTAACTCCCTCAATTTTCGCTTTGAGTGTGGCTTTCGGGTACTTCTCTGATTCCATGTAGTTCTCGTTGAAGTGCTCCTGCATCAGGGCGCGCTTGAACGTGAACGACTGCACTTGAAGCTGCCATACGGCCTCGTTGGTCTCGGTATTGAGAATGCCTACAGCATTGTTGAGTACCGCATCAATATCTTCAACCGGGGTCGAAGCGTTGATGTGTACGTAGGTATCCTTGCTGGTCAATTTTTGTGCGGACGCGCTCAAGGTCAACGCGGCAGCAACCGCAAAAGCAATCTTTTTCATAGTTAATTGGGTAATGCGCCTCCCCGCTCCCAGACGCGGAATTTGGCTAGGTTGCACGATGACAAAGGCCCACTGGGAGGCATGGCTAAGGGATCGCCCGCCGGGCGCTGCATTCGGTCAAGTATGCTCCCGTTCAGGGCTGCTGGCTGGACGCCGCCGTGGGAACTCAAATCCAAGCCCCCGCTCGCGCTCGCGCCCTGGTGGCAGCCCATGCACTGGGTTTGGATCATGGGTTGAATGTCCACTGACCAGGTCGCAGTGGAGTCACAGGTTCCGCCAGTACCATAAAGCTGTTCGGCGTTGTCGTAGTAGCAGCCTGATATACCCAGGACCGCCAAACTCAACGCACCGATAACCCAAAACGTTCGCATATACCCCCAAAAGTACAAATCCTATGCCGGCTTTGAGCGCCAGGGAACGCCCGCCCACAGCACGAGGGCCACTGCAAAAAAGCCTGAAAGCATGACTGCGGCAAGGCGCAAGTCGCCCGTCGCCGTCTCGAGCCAGCCCACCGCGACCATTCCGAGCACGGTTGCCAGCTTCTCGGCAACGTCATAAAAGCTGAAGTACACTACGTGCTCCTCGGCTTGGGGAAGCAGCTGGCTAAAGGTGGAACGGGCCAGCGACTGAATTCCGCCCAAAACCAAGCCCACGCCTGCGCCGAGCAGGTAAAATTGAAGCTCGCTTTGAATAAAGTAGGCCATGAACGTGATGAGCATCCACAAGACGCCCGACACGAGCAATGCCCGAATGTTGCCCCAGACCCTGCTCAAGCGCGCAAAAAGCCAAGACCCCAGCATGCCCACGAACTGGATGAGCAGCACCGTGGTAATGAGCGCAGCGGTCTCAAGATGAAGCGCTTGGCTGCCAAAAAGCGTGGCGATAAGGATCACGGTCTGTACGCCTGCTGAGGCGAAGAAAAATCCGAGCACAAAGCGTTCCAGACCTTTCGTCTCGCGAAACGACTTGGCGACATCAAAAAGCTGCTGGTAGGCTGCGCGGATCCATCCTTTTTGGCGGTCGCCCACGGCGCGACCTTCGGGCAGGCGGCGCAAGCTGTACTCTCCCCAGCCAAGCCACCAAAGCCCGACCGAGACAAAGGTGAGCCGGGTAATGAGGCCTGGTCCGTCAAGCCCGAACCAAGCAGGATTTTGAATGAATGCGAGGGCCACGATGAGCATCAGCGCCGACCCAAAGTAGCCTAAGGCAAATCCGCGTGCACTGAGCGCGTCCTGCTCCTCGGGAGCGGCGATTTCAGGTAGGTAGCTGTTGTAGAATACTAGGCTACCGGCAAAGGCAATAGAGGCCACGAAGGGCGTGAGGAGTCCGAGCAACGGAGCGTCCGCGGTAAAAAAGTACATGGCGAAGCAGGCCAGCGTACCCGAATAGATGAAGCGGCGCATGAAGGCTTTTTTGCTGCCAGAAACCTCGGCCAGGGCGCTGAGGTAGGGCGTTCCGAGCGAAACAACCAGGTAGGCAGCCGCCATGACGAAGGTGTAGGCGGCCGTCGTACTCACCGGCATGCCGAGCAGCGTGAAGCTGCTGCGCCCTGCGGCCTCCATGACCGCGCTGTAGTAAATCGGAAAAATGGCGGTACCAATCACGAGCGAATAGCTCGAGTTGGCCCAATCGTACATGGCCCAGCCGTGGTGAATTCGTCGGGATGCGGAGTCGTGTGGCATACGCCGCCCAATGTAGCGCATTTTTTAGGGGCGCACCGCGAATGGGGGATAAAAAAACTCCGGCACCCTCGCGAGGCCGGAGCCTTCGGTTCGCTCTAAGGAGCTTACTTCTCAATCATGTTCAGGGCCGAACCCGCCTTGAACCACGAAATCTGCTGCGCGTTGTAGCTGTGGTTGGCGGCGATGCGGTCCTCGCTTCCGTCCTGGTGGCGGAACACCAGGGTCAGCGGCTTGCCCGGAGCAAAGTCGGTCAAGTCGGCAAAGTCCACCGTGTCGCGCTCTTGGATTTTGTCGTAGTCCGCCTCGTTGGCGAAGGTCAGCGCGAGCATTCCCTGCTTTTTGAGGTTGGTTTCGTGGATGCGGGCGAAGCTCTTCACCAGCACGGCGCGCACGCCGAGGTGGCGGGGCTGCATGGCCGCGTGCTCGCGCGACGAACCCTCGCCGTAGTTCTGGTCGCCCACCACCAGCGTCGGAACGCCCGCGGCTTTGTAGGCGCGCTGCACGGCGGGAACCTCGCCGTACTCACCCGTGAGTTGGTTCAGTACCTTGTTGGTTTCGCCGTTGAAGGCGTTCACCGCACCAATCAGCGTGTTGTTGGCGATGTTGTCGAGGTGGCCGCGGTAGCGCAACCACGGTCCGGCCATCGAAATGTGGTCGGTGGTGCATTTTCCTTGGGCCTTGATCAGCACTTTGGCGCCGGTGATGTTGGCACCGTCCCATGCCGCGAAGGGCTCGAGCAGCTGCAGGCGCTGGCTGTCGGGCTTCACGTCGACCACCACCCCGCTGCCGTCTTCGGCGGGAGCTTGGTAGCCAGCGTCTTCTACCGCATAACCGCGGGCCGGGAGTTCGTCGCCTGAGGGCGGGTCGAGCATCACGCGCTCGCCGTTGGCGTTCACCAGGGTGTCTTTGAGCGGATTAAATCCGAGGTCGCCCGCGATAGCCAAGGCCGTCACAAGCTCTGGAGACCCTACAAACGCGTGGGTATTGGGGTTGCCGTCGGCGCGCTTGCTGAAGTTGCGGTTGAACGAGTGCACAATCGTGTTCTTCTCTTGCTTGTCGGCGCCTTCGCGGGCCCATTGACCGATGCAGGGGCCACAGGCATTGGCAAACACTTTTCCGCCGATTTCCTCGAAATCTGCGAGGAGTCCGTCGCGTTCTGCCGTGTACCGCACCTGCTCTGAACCCGGCGTAATGCTGTACTCCGCGGCCACCTTGAGGTTTTTCGCCTTCGCTTGTCGGGCAACCGAAGCAGCGCGGGTCATGTCTTCGTACGACGAGTTGGTGCACGAGCCGATCAGGCCCACTTCCACCTTCATCGGCCAGCCGTTCTTTTCGGCCAAGGCGCGCACTTCAGAAATGGGCGTGGCCAAGTCTGGCGTGAACGGCCCATTGAGGTGGGGCTCCAAGGTCGACAGGTCGATTTCAATGACTTGGTCAAAGTACGTGGCCGGGTCAGCGTAGACTTCGGCGTCGCCGGTGAGTTCCGCGCGAAGGCCATTGGCCAGGTCGGCGACCTCGGCACGGCCGGTGGCGCGCAGGTAGCGCTCCATGCTGTCGTCGTAACCGAACGTAGACGTCGTGGCGCCTACTTCAGCACCCATGTTGCAAATGGTACCCTTGCCGGTGCAGCTCATTGATTCCGCACCCTCGCCGAAGTACTCGATGATGGCGCCGGTTCCGCCTTTCACGGTCAAGATGCCCGCGACCTTGAGGATCACGTCCTTGGCCGACGTCCAGCCGTTCATTTTTCCAGTCAGCTTCACGCCGATCAGTTTGGGGAACTTGAGCTCCCACGGCATACCCGCCATAACGTCTACCGCGTCAGCTCCGCCTACGCCGATGGCCACCATGCCAAGTCCGCCCGCGTTCACGGTGTGGGAATCGGTACCAATCATCATTCCGCCGGGGAAGGCGTAGTTTTCGAGCACCACCTGGTGAATGATGCCAGCTCCGGGCTTCCAAAAGCCGATTCCGTACTTATTCGAAACCGAGGCGAGGAAGTTGAACACCTCATTGGACTTGTTGATCGACTCCTGAAGGTCGGTTGTCGCACCGACGCGTGCCTGAATCAGGTGGTCGCAGTGCACGGTCGAAGGAACCGCGACCTTTTTGCGGCCGGCCGACATAAACTGCAGCAGCGCCATTTGGGCCGTAGCGTCCTGCATAGCCACGCGGTCTGGGGCAAAGTCCACGTAGGACGCTCCGCGGGTAAACGCTTGCTTCGCTTCGCCCTCCCAGAGGTGGGCATACAGAATTTTTTCTGAAAGCGTTAAGGGGCGGCCCAGCACCTTGCGGGCGGCAGAAACGTTGGTTTCGTAGCTGGCGTAGAACGCCTTAACCATATCGAGGTCGAATACCATGATTGCGGAATTTTTGCAAAATTACGCCGGAAACCGCGGAATTTATCCGCAATTTTTCAGGAATTGACGCGAAAATTCTAAATTTTTCGCAGGTTACTGCGCTGTGCGGAACGGCACCGTCCACGGCCCTTCGGGTCCATCTGTGCACAGCCAGTAGGCACCGGCCGGCAGGAACGATGTGGGAACGGCAAACTCCTCGCCAACCCAGGTTCCGTGAAGAAGGACCCTGCCGAACGCGTCAAGTAAGGCCACCTTGCGGGGTGCACCTGGCACTGAGCGCGTTAGGCTAATTCGATCGGATCCCTGTGCCCAGGAATAGCCCTGGAGGACGGTGGGCTCATCGACCCCAATCCAAATGTGTCCAGCAAACATCAGGCTGTCGTCGGCTGCTTGAAAACCGGCGTCTTTGAGCGTGAACGACTTGCCGTCTGCAGCAATACTCAAGCGCACCCAACCGTTCACCACGGTATCGTTCACGTTGCGGCGAACGGCTAAAAATCCATCGGTGTACGGTGCTTGCCATTGCACATAAGGGTCGTGCTGGCCCGCGAAGCGGTAGTCGAGGTAGCCCAAAAAGGTGGGCGTGGCAAATCCCTGCCAAAGGGAAGAGGAACGCGAAATGGAGTCCCCGACAGCCAATCGGTCGGGGTAGTAGTAAAGTCCTCGCTTTTGTCCGGCCACCTGAATGCGAGCGCTGTCCAGGGGGGAAACGTAGACGACCGACAGGGTTCCTGTCGTTCCCGTGTCGCGCAGCAGCGTGAAGCGCAGGTCCGCAATGCTGTCGTTGTTGAAATCCACGTCGGCGAAACCCTGGTTGGTCGCCACCGTCGTGTCAGCGAAGTCGTAGTATACGTACTGTGCGCTCGCCACGGCCACCCCGGCAAGCCACAGCATCAGCGCGGCATAAATCTTGGTCATTTCGGCTGCAAAGGTGCGAAATGTAGACCACGCGCGCACCATTACCTTTACCAATCCATGGCTCGATTGTCCACCCCCGTACTTATTGAAGCCCTGCGCATGGCGGTGCAGGCCTTGCAAGCGCAATTGCTGCGTGCCGTGCTCACGGCGCTGATTATTGCGATCGGCATCACGGCACTGGTCGGAATGCTCACCGCCACCAGCGTTATGGAAGGTTCCATCACCAAGCAGTTTTCGAGTATGGGCGCCACGACGTTTACGATCCAGCAAGGCGGAATGCAAATCCAAATTGGCCGACGGGGAATCAAAGAGAAGCCCCAGCCTCCGATTCCGTTGATTCAGGCCCTCAAGTTGCGCGACCGAATGGCCTCAGAAGGCTTTGTGGCGAGCGTGGGCGACAACGTGGCCGGCGCCATGGAAGTCCAACACGAAGGGCTTAAAACCAACCCTAACGTCAACATTCACGCAGCCGACGAGGATTATCCCGAGACTCAAGGTATTGAAATCGCCCACGGTCGGTTTTTCTCGCCGGCCGAACAAAACGAAGCCCGCGCCGTGGCCGTGCTGGGCTCTGACGTGGCCGGAAAACTCTTTCCCGAAGGCGACGCCGTCGGCAAAATTGTGCGCATTGGGGCCAAACCCTATGCAGTCGTTGGGGTAACTGCACCGAAGGGCAGCAGTTCCTTCATGTCAAGCGATCAGGTGGTGTACTTGCCGTTGCGCACCGGGCATTTGGCGTATGCTGACCCGTCGGCTAGCTACGTCATCAGCATCAAGGCTCCAAGTGCTGAAGCGCTCGACGCCAGCATCGCTCGGGCAACCACGGTGATGCGCACCGTCCGCCGACTCAAGCCTGGCGCCGAAGACAACTTTAACGTGCGCCGAAGCGACAGCATTTCGGCGATGCTGATCGATTCGCTGAGCTCGGTGAGCAGCGGAGCGGCCTTGATCGCCTTGATTACCTTGCTGGGCGCTTCGATTGCGCTCATGAACATCATGCTCGTTAGCGTCACCGAACGAACCCGCGAAATCGGCACCCGCAAGGCCCTTGGTGCCAGTGCCCAAGTCATTGTGGTGCAGTTCTTAGCCGAGGCCGTGCTGGTCAGCGTGCTGGGCGGGGTTGCGGGCATTGTGCTGGGCCTCGCGGTGGGCAACGGCCTCGCGTTTGTCATGGACGCCGACACGGTGTTCCCGATTCAGTGGATGCTGTTGGCACTGGCCGTATCGGTTGCGGTAGGAATCATTTCGGGCTGGTATCCTGCCCATAAGGCCGCTGCCCTAGACCCTATTGAAGCCCTGCGCTATGAGTAAGCTACGCAGCGTTTCTGCGCACGATGCGTGGTGGAAGATGAATTCCGGGTCGCTTTCAGAAACCTGGGCGCTCACCCTGGCGTTTGGGCGACGTGACCTCCGATTGCGCTACGCCCAAACCCGACTCGGCTGGGTATGGGCCGTAGTCCAGCCGTTGGCGCTGATTACGGCGCTTACCGTGGTACTGGGGCGGGTTTTTGGGCTTCCGCCTGAAGGATTGCGGCAGTTCGGCCTCAACCTTGCCGTGGCGTTGCCCGGATGGATCTGGTTTCAGTTCACCGTCAGCCAAGGTGCGAGCAGCTTGATCACCAACCAGTCCTTGGTCAGCAAAGCGGCTTTCCCGCGGACCGCGCTACCCAATGCCAAAGCCTTGGTTGGCCTGGCCGACTTTGGCGTTGGCACGCTGGTCGTGCTGGTGCTTCTCGCACTTCTGGGCGAGGCGCAGCCCCTTGCCCTGCTTCGGTTGCCGCTCGCAATGGGCTACACGGCACTAGCGGCCTTGGGCTGGGCCTACCTCGGAGCCGCGCTTAGCGTGCGCCGACGCGACCTGCTGGCTGTACTTCCGATACTGCTGCAAGTGCTGTTCTTTATCAGCCCCGTTGCCCTGCCTTCGGCGAATTTCGAACCCAAAGGTTTCGGCATTCTGTATTGGCTCAACCCGGCTGTGGCGATGGCCGACGGATTTCGCTGGGCCTGGCTCGGCTGGGACGTACTTCAACCCGCCCATTTGCTCTCGGCTGGCTCGGGCATTCTAGGATTTGCGGTTGGCCTCCTCACCCTACGGTGGAGGTCGAAGCGTTTAAATGAATTCATGTGAGCAGTCCGCGCATTGAAGCCACGAACCTTGGCAAAAACTTGGGCGGACGCTGGGCGCTGCGCCGACTGGACCTTCGCGTGCTCGAAGGCGAGGTGGTGGGAATTATTGGTGCCAACGGAGCCGGAAAGTCCACACTGCTCAAGACGCTCAGTGGACTGCTTCACCCCGACGAGGGCAGCTACACGGTTCGCGGCAGCATGGCTAGTCTTCTCGAGGTGGGCACCGGGTTTCATCCCGACCTAAGCGGGCGCGAAAATGCCTATTTGCGGGGCGTGCTGCTTGGAATGCCGCGCAGTCAGGTCGCAGCACTGCTGCCCCAAATTGCAGAGTTTGCGGGCGTTGCCGACCGATTGGACGAACCCGTCAAATTTTATTCAAGCGGCATGCAGCTGCGCTTAGGTTTTGCCGTAGCCGCACATTTACCGGCCGACGTGCTCGTGGTCGACGAAGTCTTGGCGGTGGGCGACGCAGCCTTTCAGGCGAAAAGCCTGGCGTTCATTGAATCGGCCTGGCGCGCCAACGGCCGCAGCGTGCTGTACGTTGCCCACCAGCTCGGTCAGGTTCGCCGCGTGTGCGATCGGGTCCTGTGGCTCGATCAGGGCGTGGTGCGCATGGAAGGCCCCGCAGACGCCGTGTGCGACGCCTACCTCGCGAGCCAATTGGCCACGTCGACCACGTGGCCCGACGCCACCTCACGACCGGGACTTGGCGAAGTCCGCGCATCGGAACTCCAGCTTGACGGTCCGTGGATTACGGGGCAAGCCGCCAAGGCACGCGTGGCGTGGACCGGTTCGGCATCGGCTGATGGACTGGACGTGCGCCTGAGCATAGAACGCAGCGAAGGCAGTACCGTGACCCTGTGGAGCAGCTTGCAGTCGGGCTGCGCACTGGACCCGGCGGCCAACTCAGCCGTTCTGACCTTGCCCGAATTGGCCCTCAGCAGTGGACATTATGTGGTCCACTTAAGGCTGTTTCGCCGTGGCCTGCTTCAAGACGAAGTTCCGTTCGCTGGACGCATCGACGTGGAGCACGGGAGCTGGCAGGGTCAAGACTACCCTACTCCGCGCCCCATGGCGCTCCAGCTGCAGCGCTGGGCTTAAGCTTTTTTGAGCCCTAAGGCTTTGAGGCGCAGGCTCGCCCAGGTTCGGGCAGCAGCAATCCATCGAACGTGCCAAGGAACCGGAAGCGCGTGCGGTCCGCGCGGATGGTGAAACAAGCCAAACATGTAGTCAGAGCCTTGCTTGGCAGGCAGCGAATCGGGGTGTTCCAACGTCCAATCGCTGGAATCGTAGCCTTGGGCCGCGAGGTATTCGCTAAACACGGGGCGGTAAAAGTCCACGTCGGCTTCGGTAAACCAGCGCCGCCAGTCGCTGTGGGCTTGGCTTCGGGCTACGTGGCGAAAATTTCCGCGCAAGTCCTGCTCCCCCTTCAACGGAATGCCGAGGTAGGCTTCGAGGCTCGCCCAGTTGCGGTCCACCAAATCTTCATAATGCCATATAAACCAGCCCTCTGCGCGCAATCGATTCAGGAAGGCCGAAAGTTCGTCGAGCTTTTGCTTTTGGTCGGCCGCATGCCGCGCCAAGGCCTCGGCAGCGTCAGCGTGAAGGCGATGGAACGGTACCGAACGGGGATTCGCTTCTTTCGCGCGCACTAGGGCATGGGCCCGACGGAACTCCGCCGGGTCGGGCTGGTGCACATAAAACCAACGGTAAAAAAAACCCGAAATCCAGCGGTCGCGGGGATCGCGGACCAAGAAAATCTTTTTGTCGTAGTGCGCGAAGGCGTCAGCCGCAGCGGCGCCAGTCCAGCCGTGCATCTCAGGGCTGCTGTACAGAATTTTAACGAGCGTCTGGTCTTGGTCGGGCCATTCCATGCCGTCCAGGCGGTGAAACCGACCGTCTTGAAGGCGGTTGGGCTCGAACACTTCGTGCACTACTCCTTGGGCGCGCAGGGCTTCAGAAAGCAGCGAAAACCCATAAGTTGTACCACTTCGTGGCATTCCAAACAGTACGGTGCGCATGGGGGCTGAAGGTACATTAAGTTTGGGGGATGCACGAGCGCCCACCCCTAGTTACCGTGGCGGTACCCAACTACCGCCACGCACGCTACCTTAAAGAGCGGCTCGAAAGCATTGCAAACCAAAGCTTTACCGACACCGAAGTCCTTCTGTTGGACGACGCTTCGCCCGACGATTCGCTAAAAATCCTCACCGACTTTGCGGCCGGTCGGCCCGGTTGGTCGGTGCATGCCAATGCAAAAAATTCCGGAAGCCCCTTCGCCCAGTGGAACAAAGCGGCCTCCCTCGCACGCGGAACCTACCTGTGGATCGCCGAAAGCGACGACGTTGCCGACCCTCAGCTCTTGAGCGCACTCGTGGGCGAACTGGAATCGGACCCTAGCCTGGCCATCGCCTACGCGCAATCCATGCTCATTGACGAAGACGGCCATTCACTGCACCGCTTTGACGTGCACTACCGCTACGTCTACGGCCCTGAAGCGGAACGTTGGGAACGTGGGTACCGCAACGACGGCAGGGACGAAATCCGCCAGTTCATGCTGCTGCACAACGTGGTACCCAACGCGTCGGGCGCGCTGATTCGCCTTTCGACGTTCCGCGAGGCGGGCGGCGCCGATCCGAACTGGAAACTCAATGGCGATTGGATGACCTACATCCGCCTGCTGGAACGGGGCGGCATCGCCTTTGTGCCCAAGGTGCTCAACTACTTTCGCGTTCATCCGCAGACTGCGCGCCAAAAAGCCAACGAAACCGGAGATGTGTACCGCGAACTGCTCGCACTGGTAGACTACATTGCGCTGCACCACGACCCAGAGCGCCAGCGCCTTAGAAAGGCCTACCGCAATGTTGCCGCGTGGTGGACCCACTCGCTGTACCGCCAAGACTGGAGCCCAGCGCGCCGGAGCGCCAACGCGCGGGTTAACTGGGCGCTTTTTCGGCGGTTTGTTCGGCTACATCCTTTGGTGGTCCTGCACATCCCGTATGAGGGACTGGTTCGGTTGGTGGTGCGCAGCCTTGAACTCCTGGGGCTCAAGGAACCGCTTCGCCGGGTGCTTCACCGCGCCTTTCCCGCCCACTTTATGCCCCGAGCGACATGAAGGTATCGGTCGTCATACCCTGCTACCGTTCCGAGCACACGTTGCGTGAGGCTGTAGTTAGTGCTTCGGAAGCCCACGAAGTACTCGTCGTCGACGATGCCTCACCAGGCGGCTGTTCGGCGCTCGTTGCGTCGTGGAACTGGCCCAACGTGCGGGTCGTTGCGCACTCGGTAAACCGCGGTTTGGGCGCCGCGCGCAACAGCGGTGCTGCGGCCGCCACCGGCGATTGGGTTGCGTTTTTGGACGCAGACGACCGCTTTGAACGCGACTGGCACGGCCGGCTGCAGTCTTCCCTGCGCCAGCATCCCGAGGCCCTCTGGCTGTACCACCCGGTGCGCGAGTGGGACGGACACCGTTTGCTCGGCGTGCGCCACGCAGACCATCCCACGCAAATTGGGGATTGGGTCCTCAAACGTCCAGCGGTTGCCCCAAGTGCCTGTGCCCTGCGCGCCGACGTCGCTCGAGCCCATCCCTTCGACGAAACCCGATCTCTGGAAGGAACCGAAGACCTCGAACTTTGGTTGCGGCTGTGGGCCGAGGGACTGCGCCCGGTTCGCTGGACCGACGAAGCCTTTACCCACTACCGAATCGGCCAAGGGATGTCGGCCGAACTCGAGTCCCACACGACAAAAATTCGATTGCGCTGGGCCCAATTCGTGCAGCGCGGCTGGATACCCGAGGCAGTGCTGGCCGCGGCAGAACGTGAACTCACGCGCCAAAAAGCCCGCAGCCTCCACAAAGCAGGGCGCTTTGCCGAAGCAAAAAAGGCCTACCTCGCGGCAGGCCTTTCAGCTGAAAACGTGCTGCTCGCCGGAGCAGCCATGCTTAAACTACGCGTTTAAAGTCGGGCTTTGAGCTCGGCATCTAGGGCATCCAAAAACTCCTCGGTGTAGAGGTAGTGTTCGCCGTGCTCGACCTTGTTGCCGTGGATGCAGACCGCGAGGTCCTTGGTCATGCGGCCACTTTCGACCACGTCAATGCACACCTGCTCGAGGGTCGTGCAGAAGCGAATCAGCTCGGCGTTTCCGTCGAGTTTTCCGCGGTGCGCGAGTCCGCGCGTCCAGGCAAAAATGGACGCAATCGGGTTGGTACTCGTCGGCTTGCCCTGCTGGTGCTGGCGGTAGTGGCGGGTCACGGTTCCGTGCGCAGCCTCGGCCTCCATCGTCTTGCCGTCGGGCGTAATAAGCACCGACGTCATGAGTCCGAGTGAACCAAAGCCTTGGGCCACGGTATCGGACTGCACGTCGCCGTCGTAGTTCTTGCAGGCCCAAACAAACGAACCGTTCCATTTAAGCGCAGACGCCACCATGTCGTCGATGAGGCGGTGTTCGTAGGTAATGCCCGCAGCCTCGTACTTGGCCTTGAACTCGGCTTGGTAGATTTCTTCAAAGATGTCTTTAAAGCGACCGTCGTACTTCTTGAGGATGGTGTTCTTGGTGCTGAGGTACAGCGGCCACTTCTTGTCAAGGGCCATGTTAAAGCAGCTGCGCGCAAAACCGGCAATCGATTCGTCGGTATTGTACATGCTCAGGGCCACGCCGTCGCCTTTGAAGTTGTACACCTCCCAGGTTTGGGGTTCGCCGCCGTCCTCTGGGGTAAAGGTCATCGTGAGCTTGCCTTTGCCCTTGACGGTCGTGTCGGTGGCGCGGTACTGGTCGCCGAACGCGTGGCGGCCAATGACAATCGGCTTATTCCACGTGGTAACTAAGCGCGGAATATTGGTCATCACGATGGGTTCGCGAAAAACCGTCCCGTCGAGGATGTTGCGAATCGTGCCGTTGGGCGACTTCCACATTTGCTTGAGGCTGAACTCCTTGACGCGCTGTTCGTCGGGCGTAATCGTGGCGCACTTGATGCCCACGTTGTATTTTTTAATCGCTTCAGCCGCGTCCACCGTCACTTGGTCGTTGGTGGCGTCGCGGTGCTCCATTCCCAGATCGAAGTACTTGATGTCTACATCTACGTACGGAAGGATCAGTTTGTTTTTAATGAACGACCAGATGATTCGGGTCATTTCGTCGCCGTCGAGTTCGACGACCGGATTTAAAACTTTAATCTTCTGCATAAGGGATGCAAAAGTACCAAAGATTTTGCAGGATTACTCGATATCTAACTGAAATTCTCTTCGAAAATCGTCTAAAAATGGATTTTTTTCCAATAAAAAGGCATAGCGCTCATCCGGTGTGTAGACAAGGCGGGCGTTCACCGCTCCTTCTTGCACTTCTGTGCGGATTTTTATTGAATCGTTGTACAATGCCTGCCGCAAAAACGGAATGATGCGATCACGTACCGAATTAATGTATCCTTCTTGAAGCTCGTTTTCGAGACTCACGCGAACACTCGATTCGTCTTCTCGAACCGGGCGTACCTGCTGCACAATAGCTTTAATCACAGGAACCTCATCTAGGGTCGAGGCCGATTCCAGCCAGGCCGTTTCCAGCGCTTCTTGGGTAAAGGGGCGCAACCTACGTTCCACAACTGGTCCTTCAGCGGGCGCCATGTCTTGAGGCACTTGCTCGACCTCAGCCAGATTTGCTGTGGGCATCGACGGCGCTGCCACCGGAGCACCTAAATCCTTGAGGGAAAATGCCGTTCGTCGAACGCGAGGCGGATTATCGGCAGCTACCCCGGCTGCGGCGGACCCCTCTGTAGACGTCTGCGGTGTGGGCTCCTCGGTTCGGAAACTATTGGCACCCTCCTCTGGTAGTGTCCGCAATACAGAAGGAGCATCGGCTGCCGGGGCCAACGAAACGGCCGGCGATCGCTCTTCAACAGGAACCGGGGGTGCGTCTGGGGTTGTCGCTACCGTGGGCTGCGGCGAAGCCGTGTTTGGCGTAGCGGGCGCTTGGGCTGGGGGCGGAAGCGTCACGCTCGACGCCGCGACCTCGGCGGGCGCACTCAGCGGTTCGGCGCTACTGGGCTTTTTTTTTTCGTCGATTGCGTCCTCGGCAATCAGGTCAAGTAGCGCCACTTCCACGTGCCATCGGGCATTGCTTGCGGCACGGTAGCCCGCGTCCGCTGCGACTAATCGCTTGAGCGCAGAGGCGGCTCGGCCCGCGGGTACGCGCTGCGACGCGGCCAGTAGCTGCTGCTTCACGGACTCTGGCACGTCCAAAAGCGCAACAGTACGTGGGTGCTGCGCCAGGAGGAGTTCGCGAACATAGCCCGTGAATCCCATCAGAAAACGCTGCAAATCAAAACCTTGGTCAAGTACGTCTTGAATGGCCGTGAGTACCGCCGCACGATCACCGGATTCGATGGACTCCCAAAGGCCCACAAAGAGCGCACGGTCCACCAACTGAAGGTTTTGACGAACCAGCTCGTAGGTCAGGGTTCCGCCCTGGGCAAACGCCGCAATCCGGTCAAAAATCGAAAGGGAATCGCGAAGCGAACCGTCTGCCTTTTCGGCAATCGCGTGCAACGCTTCGGGCGCTGCAGACAAGCCCTCTTGGGAGGCCACCCACGCCAGGTGGTCGGCTATGTCGCCAATGCCAATGCGCTTGAAATCAAAAATTTGGCAGCGCGACAAAATTGTCGGCAGCACCTTGTGCTTTTCGGTCGTGGCCAGAATAAAGACGGCGTGGGCAGGCGGCTCCTCGAGCGTCTTTAAAAAGGCATTGAATGCGGCCTGGGAGAGCATGTGCACCTCGTCGATGATGTACACTTTATAGGTGCCCATTTGGGGCGCAAAACGCACCTGATCAATGAGTTGACGAATGTCGTCTACGGTATTGTTGGAGGCGGCGTCCAGTTCAAAAATGTTCAGGCTGTAGTCCAGTCCTTCTCCGGTGTGTACCTCGTTGATTCGGCGGGCCAAAATGCGTGCGCAGGTGGTTTTACCCACGCCGCGCGGACCGGTGAACAGCAAGGCTTGGGCCAAGCGACCGCTTACTACTTCATGCTCGAGCGTCTCCGTAACGTGCGCCTGACCGACCACCGAGGCGAAGGCCGAGGGTCGGTACTTGCGGGCCGAAACGAGGTACTGTTGCTCCATGGGGTTAGAATGCAAACCTACACCTTAGTTGGCGATTGGCCACAGCCAAGAGAGGGCAAAAAACACGGCCTGGGCTAAAATCACGGGCAGGGCAAGTTGGTTGGTGCGCGGCGTTTTGCCAAGCATCCATTGGGCCACAAAAGCCACCGCAAACCACGACACGTAGTTCTGCCACGGCGCAACGCCTCCGGCGAACAACCACAAACGGTGTGCGTGGGCCACCGGCTCCATGAGCACATCCAAGCAAAGCATGAGGCCTGAGGCGAGAAGGGCCCGCTGGAGGCGAGTTCCCTCGGCTAAAAACTGCGAAGCAAAGGAGCCCGTCGCGAGGGCGAGCATCGACCAGTTCAACCCAATGAGCCAGGGGGTTTCCATGATTTTCGGCCCCAATCCTTCGAGGTAGACGTAGGCACCAAAGGGAAATCCCGTATTGACACCCAGTATCTCAATTCCGAGTCCGAGCCCAAAAATGGCGAGCATGGAGGCCTTAAGTTGTTCAGAGCGGTCCGAAAACCAAAAGAGCAAGGCAAACGTCAAAAGCAGGTGAACGGGGGTCAACAGCACCATCCAGTCGGCCAACGGCGAGCGAAGCCCGACGGCACCCACAAGATGAGTCACGGCAACAATAAGTAGCGCGGTTCGGTAGGACATTGGTCAAAGGTAGGACTGAACTCGAAGCCAGTTTTCGCGTTCTTGCATCGTGGTAACCGAACAAAAAATGCTGTGGTGGGCAGTTGGCATAACGGCTTCGGTGCTCGTGCTCGCTGTGGCCACCCACGAACCGCAGCCTTTGGACTTGAGCTTCCGCACCAAACTGCAGGAAAATCGGCTGC
>JBEBBW010000009.1:0-47962 GCA_041158165.1 Bacteroidota bacterium | reverse complement strand
TTTTTAAACGATTCCGCCCCGGCGGTGTTTGAAGTATATACCGACCCCGACGCGTCGGAACGTGCCTGGAAGGGCCGTTTTGGCGCCTAATTTTGACCCCATTATGGCACAGCGCACTTGGACCCCGATTAAGGAATATTCCGACATCCGATTTGAATTCTTCGAAGGCATTGCGAAGATTACCATCAACCGCCCGCAGGTTTACAATGCCTTTCGGCCGGAGACCAACATCCAAATGATTGAAGCGTTTGACGTGTGCCGCGAGCGCAGCGACATCCGCGTCGTCGTGCTCACGGGCGAAGGCGATAAGGCATTCTGCAGCGGCGGAGACCAAAACGTCAAAGGAGTAGGGGGCTACGTCGGCGAAGACGGCGTTCCGCGCCTCAACGTGCTGGACCTGCACAAGCGCATCCGCGAGATTCCGAAGCCGGTAGTGGCCATGGTCAACGGCTACGCCATTGGCGGCGGGCACGTGCTTCACGTAGTGTGCGACCTGACGGTGGCCAGCGATAACGCCAAGTTTGGCCAGACGGGCCCCAAAGTGGGCAGCTTTGACGCCGGATTCGGCTCGAGCTACCTCGCGCGCCACGTGGGCCAAAAGAGGGCCCGAGAGATTTGGTTTTTGTGCCAGCAATACACCGCCCAAGAAGCATTTGACATGGGTATGGTGAATAAAGTGGTTCCGCTCGCGCAGCTCGAAGACACCGTCGTAGAGTGGTGCAAAATGATGATGATGCGTTCGCCGATGGCCCTGCGCATGATCAAACGCGGTCTGAATGCCGAACTCGACGGCCAGCGCGGCCTGATGGAGTTTGCGGGCGACGCCACGCTGATGTACTACCTGATGGACGAGGCCCAGGAGGGCAAAAAGGCGTTCTTGGAAAAGCGCGACCCGAACTTCGGACAGTTCCCGATCTTCCCGTGATGAAGGCCTGGATCGGCGCGCTGCGTCCGCGCACCTTGCCGCTTGCCCTTGCGACCATAGCGCTCGGAACCCTGCTCGCCGCCGACCGGGGCTACTTCGACGGGGTGCTGCTGGCGCTGACGGCGCTGACCGCCACGGCCTACCAAATTCTATCGAACCTCGCCAACGATCTGGGCGACAGCCTTCGGGGTGCCGACCAACACCGCGCCGAGGGTGCGGAACGCCGTGCGGTGGCGAGCGGAGCCCTGAGCGCCGCGTCGGTGAAGCGCGCCGTGAACATGCTAACGCTGTTGGCCGCAGTGCTGACCGCAGCCACGTCCTGGTGGGGAACGCGCGGCATGGCTCCGGGCTACCTCATGGGCTACCTCGCTTTGGGAGCCGCCGCCATTTGGAGCGCCCGCGGCTACACGCTGGGTCGGGCGGCCTACGGCTACCGCGGCCTTGGCGACGTGTTTGTCATCGTCTTTTTTGGCCCGGTCGGGGTGGCGGGCGCCTACTTCTTGCAAACCCAGACCTGGGATTGGTTGATGCTGCTGCCGGGCTTGGCTATCGGGCTCTTCGCGGCCGGAGTGCTGAACCTCAACAACATGCGCGACCTAGAGACCGACCGGTTGGCGGGCAAGAACACCTTGGCGGGCCAAATGGGGCTGGGCATGGCCAAGCTCTACCAAGTACTGCTCCTGTTCCACGGCTGGCTGGCCGCGGTCATGTTCATCTTTTTGCAGGCCCCGGTGACCTGCAGCCGCAGTTTTCTTTTTGCGGCCACGCTTCCGATCATGGCCGAAACCGCCGTGAAGGGCTGGAAGGCGAAAACCCCAGCCGAATTCGACAAGCTGCTCAAGCCGCTGGCGCTGCAGACCGTGCTTTTTGCGCTTTTGATGGGCTACGGACTGCTCATTGACGCCAACGAGTGCAGCAAACCCTTGTTTTAACCGTTGCACACCGTGAAGGCGAGTTTTTGGTCGTATTCCTACACGTTTAAAACTCCTGCGGGCACCTCGCGCGGAATCCTTACCGCCAAACCCGCCTATTTTCTTGATGTGGATGCCCAAGGCCTTCGCGGACAAGGCGAGTGCGGACTGCTTCCTGGGCTTTCGGTCGACGACCGCCCCGACTACGAGCCGCAGCTGCACGGGTTTTGCCGGGCACTCGAAGCGCTGGGTGAGGCCACGTGGGCCGATTGGGCCTCGGTCGGGGCCTTGGATCCCGCCTGGTCTCAGGCCTGGCAAGAATGGCCGTCCTTCGTCTTTGCGGCCGAGCAAGCCCTGCGCAGCTGGGCAGACCGCGCCCGCGGCGGCGACGGAACCCGGCACGCCACTACGCCCTTTGCCCGCGGCGAAGCGGGAATCCCGATTAACGGTTTGCTGTGGATGGGGTCGTCGTGCTACCTCCACGACCAGTCCGAGGCGCGCCTTACCGAGGGGTTTCGCTGCCTGAAAATGAAGGTCGGAGCCCTCGATTTTGACGCGGAATGCGACGTGCTGCGCCACAACCGCGGATTGGATGCCCAGCTCGAGCTGCGCGTGGACGCGAACGGAGCGTGGTCGGCGGACCTTGCCCTCGAGCGCATGGAGCGCCTGCGCGAATTCAACCTGCACAGCATGGAACAGCCCTGTGCCGCTTCGAACCGCGACGGACTAAGGGCGGCTGCGGCGAGCGGAACCCTGCCGGTGGCGCTGGACGAAAGCCTCATTGGGCTGCACGAAGCCGCTGAACGCGACGCGCTCTTGGACGAGGTTAAACCACAGTACATTGTATTGAAGCCCAGTCTTTTGGGTGGCATAGCTTCAAGTGAAGATTGGATTCGCCGCGCCGAAGCCCGAGGCATTAAATGGTGGATTACGTCGGCCCTCGAAGGAAGCGTAGGGCTCGGTGCCATAGCCCAGTGGGCGTCAACCTTGCCCGGCCTAGAGGGCTACCAAGGCTTCGGAACGGGATCGCTGTACACCAACAACCTCCCGCCGCGCACCGAAGTGCGCTCGGGCCAACTCTGGATGAAGTGAGCCGAGGTCGTCCACCCAAACTGCGCGCTCCCAAGGCGGAGATTGAGTTCAGTGCCGCCTGCTCGGCGTCGCGTCGCCGCGAAGTACAGGCCGTCGTGGACTGGTGGCAATCCGACGCCCCGACGTGGACGCTGCACACCAGCGGAAGTACGGGGGCACCTAAGGAACTTGTGCTGCAGCGCGCCCACATTGTGGCCAGTGCCCAAGCCACCATCGCCGCCTTTGATCTTCGCGAAGGCCAGCGCAGTCCGCTGCTGTTGGCTGCCACGACCGCCGGAGGATTCATGATGGTGGTGCGCGCCCTGGTCGCAGGACTTCGCCTAGATGTGCTGCCCGTGGAGCGCCGACCGGCCACCCGAGCTGGGGTGCGCTACGATTTTGTGGCGTTGGTCCCGGAGCAGGCTGCGGCGCTCGCGTCCGATCCCAGCTTCAATCCGAAGGACTACCGATGCACGCTGCTTGGCGGTGCCGACGTGCGTCCCGAGCTCGAAGCGCGGCTAGCCAGTTGGCCGCGCCCGGTGTTCCATGGGTACGGAATGACCGAGACCCTTAGCCACGTGGCGCTGCGCCAAATCGGCAAGGGGCGAACGTACCGCGGTCTTCCTGGGGTGCTTTTTGCCCAAAAGGGTGAGGCATTGGTCGTTGACGATCCGTCGCGTGGAGTTCGAGGCTTGGTTACGACCGATGCTGCCAAGGTGCTGTCAACTAATGAATTTGAGTGGCTCGGACGCCTTGATGGTGCCGTCGTGAGCGGCGGTAAAAAGATTTTTCCCGAGGTAGTCGAAGCGGCCAGCGGCGCCGAAGGCGTCGCGGTGGGTGTCCCGAGCACGGAGTGGGGCCAGGCCCTGGTTTGGGTGGGAGCCCCCGGCGTGGACCTCGCTAGCATTGCCCAGAAATGGGAAGCGCTGCCGAATTGGCAGCGCCCCAAGCACGTGCTGCAGCACGCGATACCTTATTTAGCCAGTGGCAAGCCCGACCGTCAGGCCGTGGCGCGCTGGGCGGCTCAGGAGTTGGCCTTGCGGTGATCTTCTAAGAACTTCTCAAGGCCGATGTCGGTCAGCGGGTGCTTCAGCAGCGCAGTAATGGCGCTGAGCGGGCCCGTCATCACGTCGGCACCAATGGTGGCGCACTCGATCACATGCATCGGGTGGCGAACGCTGGCTGCGAGGATTTGGGTCTCGTACCCGTAGTTGTCAAAAATCACGCGAATCGTCTCGATGAGTCCGAGGCCGTCGGTCGAAATGTCGTCGAGGCGTCCGATAAACGGCGATACGTAGGTCGCGCCGGCCTTGGCGGCCAAAAGGGCTTGGCCAGCGCTGAATACCAGCGTGCAGTTGGTTTTGATTCCGCGGTCGCTGAAGTAGCGAATGGCCTTGACGCCGTCTTTAATCATCGGAATCTTCACCACAATTTTAGGGTCGATTTCAGCGAGCAATTCGCCCTCGCGCACCATGCCTGCGAAGTCGGTTGAGATGACTTCGGCACTTACGTCGCCGTCGACAATGCCACAAATGGCTTTGTAGTGCTTGAGAATGTTGTCGGTTCCTGAAATGCCTTCTTTGGCCATCAGAGAGGGGTTCGTCGTAACGCCATCAAGGATTCCCATGTCGTGGGCTTCTTTGATTTCGGCCAGGTTTGCGGTGTCGATGAAAAATTTCATGGCAATAATCAGGGTAACGGTTTTAGTCCGCCCAAAGGTCGGGCTATTTTTGTGGTATGCAACCCCAATCCGCTTCTGATTTTTCCACCGAACTCCTGCGCGATTACCGCCTCGGAATTCTGAGCCGCGAATGCTCGCTGCTCGGCCGCAAGGAGGTCCTCACCGGCAAGGCCAAGTTTGGCATTTTTGGCGACGGCAAAGAGCTCGCCCAGCTTGCGTGGGCACGGGTCTTCCGCGACGGTGACTTCCGCAGCGGCTACTACCGAGATCAAACGTTTATGATGGCTATTGGGGCCCTGACGCCGCAGCAGTTTTTTGCTTCGCTCTACGCCGACACCGACGTGGACCGCGAGCCGAGCAGCGCAGGACGCCAGATGAACGGCCACTTCGCGACGCGCACGCTCAACACCGACGGAACGTGGAAGCGTTTAGTGGACCATAAAAACGTTTCGGCCGACATTTCGCCTACGGGCGGACAAATGCCGCGCCTCTTGGGTTTGGCGCAGGCCTCCAAGGTCTACCGCGCCCAAAACGTGAACAACGGATTCAGCCGCAACGGCGCAGAGGTTGCCTGGGGTACCATCGGCAACGCCTCGGCTTCTGAAGGACTTTTTTGGGAGACCATCAATGCTGCGGGCGTGCTCCAGGTTCCCATGGTAGCGCTGGTTTGGGACGACGAATACGGAATCTCGGTGCACGCCGAGCACCAGACCACCAAGCAAAATATTTCGAAAATCCTCGCGGGTTTTCAGCGCCAGGCCGCATCCAAGGGCCAGCCCGAAGAAAAAGGCTACGAAATCATCGTGGCCCGTGGCTGGAACTACGCCGAGCTGGTCGCCGCCTTTGAGAAGGCCGAAAACGTGGCGCGCGAGGAGCACGTCCCCGTGCTGCTCCACGTGCGCGAAATGACTCAGCCTCAGGGTCATAGTACCTCGGGATCGCACGAACGCTACAAGTCCAAAGAGCGCCTCGAATGGGAACAGGAATTTGACTGCCTCCGACAGTTCCGCCTCTTTTTGGAGTCGAACAAAATCGCCAAGGCCAAAGACCTCGATGCCTTAGAAGAGGCCGCCCGCGCCGAAGCCCGCGACGCCATGAAGGCTGCCTTCGACGACTTTTTGCTGCCGCTTAAGCGCACCCGCGATCAGGCGGTGGCCTGGCTTGAAGAACTCGATGCCCAAGACCTCGCCGCGCCGTTAAAAGCCGACAAGGCGCCGCTTCGCCGCGACTCGGTGGCCGCAGTCCGCAAGGCCATCCAGCGCCGCAAGTCGGAGGGACTTGACACCCTAGGAGCTCCGCTCTGGGTTGAAACCCAACTCAAGCAAGCAGAACTCGACTTCGCAAGCCAACTCCACAGCGGCACGGCGCTTCAGGTGCCCGTGGTGGCTCCCGAGTTTGCTCCCGACGCCCCCCACGTGGACGGCCGTGTCGTCTTGCGCGACAACTTTAAGGCTCTGTTCACGCGCTACCCCGAAACCATGATTTTTGGCGAGGACGTGGGCCACATCGGCGACGTCAACCAAGGCCTCGAAGGAATTCAGGCGGAATTCGGCAAAATCCGCGTAAGCGACACTGGAATTCGCGAGGCGACCATCGCCGGCCAGGGCATAGGATTGGCGATGCGCGGACTTCGCCCCATTGCGGAGATTCAGTACCTCGACTACCTGCTGTACGCCGTGCAAATCCTTTCGGACGACTGCGCCACCGTGCGTTGGCGTTCGGCCGGAGGCCAAAAGGCTCCGCTCATCGTGCGCACCCGCGGACACCGCCTCGAGGGCGTGTGGCACAGCGGCTCGCCCATGCAGCTCCTACTGGGGTCGCTGCGCGGAATGTACCTCTGCACCCCGCGGAACATGGTGCAGGCCGCCGGTATGTACACCACCCTCTTGCAGGCCGACGAGCCCGCCGTGGTCATTGAATGCTTGAACGGATACCGCCTCAAAGAGCCGCTCCCAACCAACCTCGGAACCTACACGGTACCACTTGGTCGCCCTGAAATCCTTCGCGCGGGAACCGACGTGACCGTGGTTTCCTACGGTTCCACACTGCGCGTCATCATGGACGCGGCGGCGGAACTCGAGCGCCTCGGCGTATCAATCGAAGTCGTCGACGTGCAGACCCTTTTGCCGTTTGACTTGAACGCGGACTGTGTGGCGTCGCTCAAGCGCACCAACCGCCTGCTGGTGGTCGACGAAGACGTTCCGGGCGGAGCTGCAGCCTACCTCATGCAGCAGATCCTCGAAGTTCAGGGCGGCTACCGCCATCTGGACGCCGCGCCCCGTACCCTGACCGCCAAGGCCCACCGACCCGCTTACGGATCGGACGGCGACTACTTCTCTAAGCCCAGCGCTGAGGACGTCGTAGACGCAGTGTTGGAGCTGGTGGGGGAGTAGGTGGTTGGTTGGCTGGTTGGCTAGGTGGCTGATTAGCTAATTTGCTAGTTAGCTGAGTGCCTTATAAAAAAGAGACGCGCACCTTGGGAGTGCGCGTCGGCCAGAAGTCGTTGCTGACTTAAGGGGTGGTAATGGTGCAAAGCTTCGAATTGGATTTGAATCCGACCCGTGCCGAGCTGTTTGAATTGCGAACAAAGGAAAAAGAAAAGGGCAAGGACACTTATCGCACCGCTACAACCGACTACCCTTGCTGCATTTCTACCCTGGGGGATTCATCAGGAGCTGGTCGTAAGGCCTTGCCCGGGTGCAAAGATACGCAGGCTTTGTACGACCTTTGCGTTCTTATGCGTTTAAAACGACTACTCGGCCTGGCGCTTCTCGTGGCGGCCCCGGCAGTACTTGAGGCCCAAGATTTTACCCAAACAACGGTACAGCGCGGCCCGGTAACGGAACTTCAACGCGACTCGGTCGCCGTATGGATGCGCAACACGGGCATCCGTGCGGTAAACCTTACGGGCATGTGGAGTTGCGCGCAGTGGGGCGATAGCTTGCTGAGCATTCGCGCGGAAGACAGCAGCTTGGCGGTGAATGATTCGACGCGAATTTGGCTGCGGTTTACCCCGGAACACAACGTGCTGTACCGCTTTCCGGTGGTGGTGGCTACCGACGGACCCGACGGTTTTGTCGCTCTTCAGTACGCGGCCCAAGGTCGATGGAGCAACACCTACTACAGCGGTACCGAAAACAAGAACTGGTCCGATCTAAAGTCGGCACTCACGACGCGCCTCAACCAAAACACCACGAATCTTGGCTACAACGGCGCCCGCGACCAGATGTATGCCAACCTGGACAACGTTGCGGGCCAGGTAACCTGCATTTACACGGGGCGCGTCGCCACGTTCAACACCCGCGCAGGCGCCACATCCAATAATTTTAACTGCGAACACACGTTTCCACAGAGCTTTTTTAGCTCCTTGGAGCCGATGAAGTCGGACATTCACCACCTTTTTCCGACCGATGAAGTAGCCAACACCCAGCGAAGCAACAACCCGTTTGGCATCATCACTGGTACACCCGCTTGGGCCGTGGGTGGGAGCAAGCGCCTAAACGGCGTGTTTGAGCCGCGCGACGTGCACAAAGGCGACGCGGCCCGCGCCATGATGTACTTCGTCACGCGCTACGGCGACTACAGCAGCTTTTACGCCCAGCAGGCCGCCGTGCTGGAGGGATGGCACCAGCAGTTTCCGCCCGACAGCGCCGACCGCGACCGCAACCAAGGCATCGCTGCGCTCCAAAACACGCGCAACCCCTATGTGGACTACCCCCAAATCATGGAGCGCTTGATCAGCCTGGCCGGCAGTCCCCAGCCCAACCTTGCGGCGCAGCACTGGGCGAGCGAAGACACCCTGGAACTCGAACTGTATTCGTGGGCGGTCGGTCCCTGGCTCCGCCGCCGCCTGGTGGTGACCAATCCGGGTTCTGACGATCTGATTTTGAGTGCGGCCACCCTCACGGCACCCAACGTCAACCTGCTTGTCGGGGGCGACGCCGACACCCTCAAGCCTGGCGGCGTACACGTCTATGAAATCGAGTACCCCGCGTCGCTCATTCACGACGGCGGAAGCTTGAGCTACAGCACCAATGCCACAGGCACGGTCACCCACTACCTGCGCAGCACTCCCTACATAGGAACCGACGAGACCCTGTCGCCCCAGGCCGTAAAAGCTTACCGCAGCGGCCGCTTTGTGGTCGTTGAAGGCCTCCCCGTCGGAGCGCGTGCCGAGCTCATCGACGCCGCTGGCGCCCTTCGCGGGGTAATCGACCGGGCGTCCGCGCGCGAGGAACTGCGCATCTCGGGCCGCGGAACCGGTATTTTGCACTGGACCCACGAAGGGCAGCGCGGTGTCCTTAAGTTTGTATACTAAACTCCCTAAAACACAAACGCCATGGATTCTACGACCAAACGCATCGCCATCAACTACGGACTAATCGTTAGCGCCATTTCGATCGGCTACACCCTAGTCACCTACATCATCAACGAGGCTTGGATGTCCAGCCAAGTGGGCGGAGTCGCCATGCTCCTCGCCATTTTAGTCGTTCCGTACTTCGGGGTGCGCGAATTCAAAAAGGCCAACGAAGGCTACGCCACCTTCCGCGAGGCGTTCTCAGCATACGTTCTGCCGCTCATCGTTTCGGCGGTCGTCGGACTCGGATTTAACTGGCTGCTTCACAACGTAATTGATGCGGACCTTGCCACGCGCACCGGCGAGCGCATCTACGCGCAATTTGCCGAAATGCCCGAAGAGCAGCGCCAAGGAGTCATGGCGTTCATGGGCGCGGGCAACGAAGCCGAGCTCAAGGCAAAATCCATTGAAATGGCGACCGAGCAAGCCACATTTATGGGCATCCTCAAATCGACCGGCATAGGCATCATCATGTACGCCGTAATCGGACTCATCGTGGCCGCCGTGACCAAGAAAAACCGCCCCGAGTTCCAGTGAGCCACCTCGACCTGAGCCTCGTCATTCCGCTGTACAACGAAGAAGAATCGCTAGCGGAACTCCACGCATGGATTGACCGCGTGTGCACGGCCAACGGGCTGAAGTACGAGGTGCTCTTCATCAACGACGGCTCAACCGACGGTTCATGGAGCGTCATTCAAGGCCTTGCTGCCCAGCATCCCAAGGTGCGCGGAATTCGTTTTCGCCGAAACCACGGCAAGTCGGCCGCACTCTACGTCGGTTTTCAGGCCGCTCAAGGCGACGTGGTCATTACCATGGACGCCGACCTTCAGGACAGCCCCGACGAAATTCCCGACTTAGTGCGCATGATCCGCGAAGAAGGTTTCGACCTCGTCAGCGGATGGAAGAAGAAGCGCTACGATCCGCTGTCCAAAACGCTCCCCACCAAGCTCTTTAACTGGGCGGCGCGCAAGATGAGCGGTATCTACCTGCACGACTTTAACTGCGGACTTAAGGCCTACCGACTCGAGGTGGCTCAAGCGGTCGAGGTCCAAGGCGAAATGCACCGCTACGTGCCCGTTTTGGCCAAAATGCAGGGCTTTACCCGCATCGGTGAAAAGGTCGTGGAGCACCGCGCTCGTCCGTACGGCGTCACCAAGTTTGGGCTTAACCGCTTCACCAACGGCCTTTTGGACCTCGTCACGCTGAGTATGGTCTCGCGCTTTCGCCGCCGGCCAATGCACTTTTTTGGCACCTTGGGCCTCGCCATGTTCTTTTTCAGCGGAGTTGCCCTTTCGGTCCTTGGCGGCCTGAAACTCGCGCGCCTTTGGAGCGGACAGCGTCCCGGCCTCGTGACCGACGACCCCTGGTTTTTCATCTTCCTCACGGCGATGATCCTCGGAACGCAGCTTTTCGTGACCGGCCTCCTCGCAGAACTCGTGGTGCGCAGCGGACGCCGCCGCCCCGAATACGCCGTGGCCGAGGAACTGAACCGCCCCGATGGAGACTCCGGCCTACACTGAGTTGCTGTACGGCCTTGAGTTGACGCACTACGGACCCGAGCGCAGCGAAGCGCCCGAGTTTTCGCTGATTTCGCCCACGTTCAAGCGCCCCGACGAGGTGCGCGAGTTCATCGCTAGCGCAGCCAAACTTGCTGCCCCCAAGAGCCGTTTTGAGGTCATTTTGGCCGACGGAACCCCCGACGACAGCCTTCGCCCCGAGATTCAGAAGGCGGCCGAGGCCGCAGGCCTCGGCGTGACCGTCTTGTATTATCCCGGGCTCGCCGTGAGCGACGCGCGCAATGCTGCCGCCGCGGCGTCGCGGGCCCCCTGGCTCATCTTTTTGGACTCAGACTGCCTGCTCCCCACGGGCTACCTCGACGCGGTGGCCCAGGGCCTGGCCCGCGACGCCTGGGACGCCTTCGGCGGCCCAGATGCCGCCCCGCCCGACTTTAGTCCGCTCCAAAAAGCCATCAGCTTCGCCATGACGTCGGTGCTGACCACGGGCGGCATCCGCGGCGGCTCCGCCAAACCCACCGCCACCTACTACCCGAGGGGTTTTAACATGGGCATCCGCGCCAAAGCCTTTTGGGCCGTCATGGGCTACGACATCGACTTCAAGTGCGGCGAAGACGTGGAATTGAGCATTCGGGTGCGCGAAGCGGGCTTCCGAGTGGGCCTCATCCCCGAAGCCGTCGTGTGGCACAAGCGGCGTTCCACCTTGGGCCAATTTTACCGGCAGGTGCGCCGATTTGGATCGGCACGAATCGCCTTGGCCAAGCGCCACAAGGGCCAAATGAAGCTGACCCACGCCTTTCCGTTTGCATTCATGCTGGCCTGGATTTCGGCCCTGGCCCTTCACCTGAGCGGCCTGTGGACCCAATCCGTGTACCTTTTTCACGGCTACTTTGCCGCGGTATTGCTGCTCAGCAGCATCCAAAACCGCTCCTTGGGCGTGGGCCTTCGCAGCGTCGCCGCCACTGCGGTCATGTTTGCCGGCTACGCCGTGGGCTTTGCCGCGGCATTGCTGGGTAAACCCTACCGTTAACCAGTTATTAGTTGCTTGTAACTAGCAGCCCCTCTATCGCCAACCGGTACCCCAGCCAGCCGAGGCCGCTTACGGTTCCGCGGGTGTGGGGGGCGAGGAGCGAGGCCCGGCGAAACGATTCGCGGGCGTAGGTGTGGCTCAGGTGCACTTCGATGACGGGGCTCGACAGGCCGGCGACGGCGTCGCGCAGGGCGACGGAGGTGTGGGTGAAGGCTCCGGGGTTGATCACAAAGGCGTGGTCAGAGCCGTTGTGGGCCGCGAGGTAGGCACACAGGGCGCCCTCGTCGTCGGACTGGAACGAGCGCAGCTCGGTTCCGCCAAAGTGCGCGTCAAGCCACGACTGCAGCACCGGCAGTTGGTCCTCGAGGCGAAGGGTTCCGTAGACCTCGGGCTGCCGGGTGCCGAGCTGGCCCAAATTGATTCCGTGTACGATGTGAACGACCATGCGGCAAAGGTACGAAGTGGCCAACTAGGCCTAACTTCGGCTTTGTGAAGTGGGACCTCGCGCTAACGCAATTCGACGGCTACCTGCGCTTGGAGCGCGGACTCAGCGCCAATACGGTGAAGGCCTACGTGCGCGACGTGGAGGCGCTGGCGCACTGGGCAGAGGCGCGCGACCGAAGTCCGGCCAAGCTGGCTGCGGATGAACTGCGCGAGGCGGTGCG
This sequence comes from Bacteroidota bacterium, assembly GCA_041158165.1. Lineage (GTDB taxonomy): Bacteria > Bacteroidota > Bacteroidia > Flavobacteriales > Schleiferiaceae > TMED14. The sequence continues at coordinate 35,808 of JBEBBW010000009.1, read as the reverse complement.
CGAAATGGCCGAAGAAGGTCTGAATGCCCGATCGCAGGCCCGGCGCGTGTCGGCCTGGAGGGCTTTTTTTGGGTTTGTGCGCGAAGAAGGGCTGCGCGAAGACCAACCCGCACTGGGAGTTGATTTGCCGTCGCTGCCCAAGCGGTTGCCAGTGTATTTGACCGAAGACGAGGTGCGCGACCTGTTTGGGGCGATTGACCGCTCGCAACCCTGGGCGGAGCGCGACGTGGCGCTGCTCGAGGTGCTGTACGGCTGCGGACTAAGGGTCTCGGAATTGATTGAGTTGCGGTTGCGCGACGTGATGGACGCTGAGGGCATAGTGCGCGTGGTGGGCAAGGGCGACAAGGAGCGGGTGGTGCCCATCCACGATACGGCCCTCAAAGCGATTGCGCGCTACCGAAGTACTGAGCGGGTACACCTGGAGCCCCAACGAGGCGCTGAAGATTTGGTGTTCCTGAACGTGAGGGGGCGAAAGATGAGCCGGCAATGGGTTTTTCTTTGGCTCAAGGAGCTTGCGGCGCGTGCTGGAATCCGAAAAACCATTGGGCCCCATACGTTGCGGCACACTTTCGCGACGCACTTGCTGCAGCACGGGGTGGACCTGCGCTTTATTCAAGTGATGCTGGGCCACAGCAGCATTACCACCACCGAGGTTTATGCGCACTTAGACGACCGAATGCTGCGCGAAACGATGCTCAAGCACCACCCTCGAAACTTGCGCTAAGCGGCGCGGCGCTTGCGAAGGCGGTCCCAAAGAAGGGATCCGGGGTAGACACCGTATTCGGGCCAGCGCTTGGGCGTGCGGTCTCGGCTCACGGCGTAGCGACTAAACATTTGGTAAAATGCGAAGTGGGCCTGAATGACGGCGAGCGTGTGCTTGGGGTGGCGCTGCAGCAGAAAACGAAGGCCTGCCGCGCCGTCGAGCAGCAAGCGAAAGGCCACAATGCGCATCGCGCTGAGCGTAGGGGCGTTGCGCACGACCGTCAGCAGGCTGTTGCGCACGTTGAGGTAGGTTTTTCGCGGGCTGCCCACGCTGAGGGTTCCGCCGCCGACGTGCAGCACGGTCGAGGTGCTGCAGGCTTCGACCGACCAGCCGTGGCGGTGCAGCCGCCAGCACAGGTCGATTTCTTCCATGTGGGCAAAAAACGCGGGGTCCAGTCCGCCCGCGGCCCAGTAGGCCTCGAGGCGCACGGCCATGCAGGCTCCGCTCGCCCAAAAGACGGGGCGGTAGCTCGGGCTGTCGTACTGACCGCGGTCGAGCTCGCAGTCCTGAAGCATGCGGCCGTAGGCGAAGGGAATGCCCCAGCGGTCCATGCGTCCGCCCATGGCGCCAGCGTACTCGAAGTACTCGGGGTCGGCGTGGCTGCGCAGCTTGGGCTGAACAGCACCCAGTCGCGGTTGCTGTGCAAATCGAGTGGTTAAGGGCGCGAGCCAGCCCTCCAAGGGCTCAATGTCGGTATTCATGAGCACTGCGAGGTCGTAGCCCTCAAGCTGGCGAAGGCCCTCTTGGTAGCCGCCCGCGTAGCCCAGGTTGCGTTCCAGCGCAATAACCGTAACGCTCGGATGCTCCGATTTCAGCCATTCCAGCGTGCCCGGTTCCGTCGATCCGTTGTCAATGACCGCCACGTCGGCTTCGGGGCTGCGCTCAACCACCAACGGCAAAAACGAGCGGAGCCAGTGCAGCCCGTTGTAGTTGAGTAAAACGACGGCCGTGCGCATCAGTTGTTGCCGCCGGATTGGAAAAACATGTTGTTGTAGATGCGCGATCCAAACTTCTCGCCGTCGTTCGCGCCCGTTTGGTCCAGGTCCCCCACAATGTAGCTGCGCTTTTGAAGGGCGATGCGCCAGCGCGGATTCTGAATTTCGCCAATGGCGGACGAGTGAATCAGTTCGTAGTTGCCGCTCGCTAGGTCGAAGTTGCCAAAGATGAACACTTTGTTGATTTGGTAGGGCGCATTCGGCACATCAAGCGTGTTGTACTGCCACATTTCATAGGGGTAGGCATCGTTTTCGTAGGGACGTCGCTCGGCAAGCGTCGGGGGACCGTACTGCAGGTAGACCCGTCCGCGGTCGGTGGCATAGCCCGGAACAGCCTTGCTGCTGAAGCGCTTGATGACTTCGTCGACGCGCTCGGCGTAGGCTCCCGCTTGGGCAAGGGCTTCGCTGGGGTGGCGCTTGGTCCAAAACTGCTGCACGAAGCGCCAGCGGAGGCTGTCGGCAGCCTCTTTTTGGGCCAAGGACTCAATAGAAATGCGCTCGGTCTGGCTCGCGATGGGGTAAAGGGAGCTCACGGCGCGTCGGGCGTTTTCTCCTTCACCAAGGAGCTCAACCCATCGAGGGTCCACCGTCAAGCGCGCGTACTCGTTGGCTTCGCCCGGATTCCACCGAAAGAAGCTAATCTTTTGGGTGGGGTAGGCGCTGGGATCCATGTCCTGCACGGCCAGGGTGAGCTCGAGCTGGTAGCGCCCCGACGGAACCTGGCTCAGGTCCAGTCCGCCCTGAAGCGCGGCCACCGGTTGTCCAGGTTCGATTTTGATGCGTCCACCCAGGTCGGCCCGAAGGTCCCCTCGTTCCGCGCTCCGAAGGGCATAGGTGAGCACGGCCTTTTTGCCCTGCGGCACGCGGTAGGCTTCGCTGTAAAAACGCAGTTTATCGTTGGCCGAAGTGAACACGTGGTCTCCCCAGTGAACTAAGGGGCGGACTTCCAGGCCGTAGCGGCTAAATTCAGGTTGGGCCGCGTTGGCCAAACCCACATGCTCGGCAAGCAACACGGGGGCCAGCTGGGCTTGATTTCCCGCAGTGAGCCGTAGGCTGCCGCGCAGGGTGTCCCAATGCTCGGGGTCAGGTCCTACCGCCACGTAGAGGTTGTACAGCCCGGTGTCGGCCGCCAAGCGGAGCATGCTTTGGTAGCTCATAGGTACGTCGGCTGCGGCTTCTGGTTTTGACGGCGGAGCCGAAATCGAAATTTTGTCTGCCGCGGCCACATTTACCCCCTTTTGAAGCCAGGCAGCAACCTGTGTTTGGGTGTTGGCCGGGCTTTGAACGTAGCATAAAATGTCGACGTAAGGTCCCGTTTCGGGGTGCCAAAGGGGCAAAACGTCGAGGTTAAACGAGGTGTTTTGAGCGCGCAGCGTGCTGAATGACAGCGCACTTAGCACAATCATGAAGGCATTTTTCGCAAGGTTTTTTTGCATGCAGTGAAGTTACGTATTTTTGCCCCGGAAGAATGGCAGAGTGGTCGATCGCGGCGGTCTTGAAAACCGTTGACTGTAACAGGTCCGGGGGTTCGAATCCCTCTTCTTCCGCCAGCTCAATCGAGCGACCGCGCCCCCAACTGGGGGCGCTTTTTTTTAGGCCCCCTGCGAGCAAACTAGTTTAAGGGAGCAGGGGGCCTAAAAAAGAAGGCGGTGCGCTGCGGCGCGCCGCGGTCGCTCGATTGAGGTGAAGCACTCCCGCCCGGGGAACGCGCCCAGAGGCCGAAGGCACCTGGGCGCAATCCATTCAATCGCCTTATCGGTACCACCGGTAGCGCACCCCATTCACCTCTGCGGCACTTCCCGCGGCAGTCCAAACCCGCCCGTACTGATTTAGCGAATCAGGCAGCACATTAAGCCATCCGTTGCCAATAAAGGCAACCGAATCTGCGTTCAGAACGGCGCCCTCGTAGCGACGATTTCGGCAATGTTCCCCTTCGAAGGGCAAACCGACCACCTTGCCCGAGAGTCCGTCGACCAAATACGCATTCCAGTAGCTGCCCATGACCGCCGCAGGCTGCCGCTCGCTGGCCAGCGCAACCGCCAGCGCCTCCGCCTGAACGCGGTCCAATCGCCCTTTGGCTCCGGTCGAAAAATGCGCACTGAACGACCAAGCTGCCCAGCCCTGGAGCGCGACCAGGCCCAGGGCGGCAAACCAATGCGATCGCCGGGTTCCCCAACCTAAGTCAGTCGCATACGACCCAAGTGCCAAGGATCCGAGGCCAAAAGCCGCAGCAAAGTACCGAAGCGGAAACCCATTGGCTGCGCTCCAACCCGACGCGTGGACTAAAAGCCATGTGGCGGCTGCGCCCACAGCCAAACTTGCCGTTCGCCTGCTTGGCTTAATCTGCTGCCTCAGTCCGGCCCCAGCGACCAGGCCGACCACGACCAATACAGTCCACCAGTACAGTCCATTAAACGGCTTATTGCCTTCAAAAAGCAGGGTTGTAGACCACTCACTCCATTGAATGCTAATGGACTTCACAAAGTCGCTCGGATCGGCAAGCAACGTTCCAAAACCACGCTGCTTGGGCGCGCCCAACTTCGCTGCGGTGAGCGCGGTGCTGCCCACGAGGGTTCCCGCGAGGCTGGCCCAGGGGTGGCTGCGCACCAAATCCACCAGACTGCGCCGGTAGTACCACGCCGAAGCCACTAAAAACGGCAAGCTGAGTTCCGAAGCCCACAGCGCGGCAAGTCCGAGTAAGGGAAGGCCAAGCGCGCGCAGCGATCCGCCCATAGAACCTGTGCCGCGATCGAGGACGCTGAGCCAAAGTAGCCCAAAAAACTGCTGTGTGAGGTATGGATGGCCAATGGCCACCGACTCGTGGAACGGAAAAACAGGGAGCAGCATTGCCGCGAAGCCCAGGGCGCCGAGCAACGGGTTGCGCAGTAGCCGAAGCCAAACGAGCCCCGAGGCCAGCAGCACGCCGAGCTGGAGCCAGGCCAGTGCGTCAAGGCTAGGCACGCCAAGGGCCACTAGCACTGCACCAAGGGCGGGCAAAAGGCTGCCCAAACGGTCCTGGCCCCAGTAGTAGGCATCGCGCGCCACGTCAAAGCGCTCGGCCATCAAAATGTGGATGGCTTGGTCGGCGTTGAGGTGGGGGGTGGTCCACACGCTGAACCAAGCGAGAAACCCCATAAGGCTCGCTCCTGCAATCAGGACGGCACCCATCCAGCGTGCCGTGGGGCTCACAGGCTTGACGCGTAGGCTGCGAAGCGGTCCAAGATCATTTGCCAGCCCATGCGCTGCATGTCGTGGGGGTTTTCGCCTTCGGGGTCGAAGCGCTCGGTAACGCGCGTTCTGCCGTCCTCGTCAGAGAACTCCACCTCCCAGCGGCGTCCGTCGGCCATGGTGAGCGCGAGCAGGCTGCCCTCGACCACCTGAGTGTAGGTTGACTCAAAATCAAACCCAAATGAGCCGTCGCGGGCTTCCATGCGCGAACTCAAGGTTCCGCCGACGCGGAGGTCGTTGCGGCAGCTTGGGCAGCACCAGTCGTCGCCGGCAAAATTCCAGTTGACCACGTGGTTTGGGTCGGTAAACGCGCTCCACGCCAGGCTGCGGCGGGCCGATGTGAGGGATGATACTTCAATCATACCTCAAAAGTACGCGAAGCCGATTTTAGTGCACGCCGAGCGCGACCGACGTCATCGTCAGGGAACCCGCCAGCGCATAGTCATTGAAGACGTCAAGGTCTTCGTCGGCCTCCCTCAAAGCCAGGGTGTAAAGAAGCGGCAGGAAGTGCTCCGGTGTCGGAATGGCGTGCTGCACCGCCGTACCCAGCTGGGTGTAGGAGGCGAGCTCGTCGAGCCGGCCGCTGCGCACGCGGTCCATCAGCAGCTGGCGGGCTTCGGTAGCCCAGTCGTAGGCGAACCCAACTTCATTCAAGCGGTCCCAGGCCACTCGGCCCAGGTTGTGGACGATGTTGCCGCTGCCCACGATCAGTACGCCGCGGTAGCGAAGGTCGGCAAGGTGCTTCGCGAGGGCTACGTGCTCGCTTGGCGTGCGTGCGCGGTCCAAACTCATTTGCACCACCGGTACATTGGCGTCAGGGTAGAGGTGAATCAGCACGCTCCATGCGCCGTGGTCCAAACCCCAGTGCTCCGTATCGATGCCGCCGTGGGTCAGTGCGGCGCCCGTGGCCGCCAGTTCAGGAAGCCCAGGGGCGGGGTACTGCACCTGAAACAGTCGTTCGGGAAATCCGCCGAAGTCGTGAATAGTGCGCGGCTGTTCCATGGCGGTGAAAAACGTACCACGGGTCTCCCAGTGGGCCGAAATGCACAAGATCGCGCGAGGTTTCGGCAGGGTTTGGCCCCGTTTTTTGAATTCGCGGGTGAACAGGTTGTCTTCGATCGCGTTCATCGGGCTGCCGTGGCCCAGAAACAGCACAGGCATGCGCGGGGTGCGCACGTCGCCTAGCCAACGGTCGAGCTCGTGTGCGGTCATTTCGCGGAATCGTGAAGGGATTCCTTCATCGCGGCTGCAAACGTTTCAACGGACTGTGCCCCACTCAAGCCAATGCGTTGGTTGAATACGAAAAAGGGCACGCCGCGCACGTTCAGCTTTTGGGCATAGTCCAGGTCGGCCGCTACGTCGGCGTCAAAGGCCTTGGGGTCGGCGAGCACCGCGCGTGCTTCGTCTAAGGGCAGCCCGGCACGTTCCACGGTAGACAAAAGGGCCTCGGGGCCATTCAAGTCGATGCCGTCCACAAAATAGTCCTTCATCAACTCCTCTTTGAGCAGCGCGGCTTCAGCTAACGACCGGCTGCGGGCCCAGTGAAGGAGGCGGTGGGCGTCGCGGGTGCGCATCACTTTGGTCGTACTCAAGTTCATGGAGATGCCCACTTGGCTCGCTCGGTACGCCACGGCTTGGGTCATTCGCGCTGCGTCGGCAAGGCTCATTCCTTTTTTGGCGGCCAAGCTGGCGAGGGTGGGGCTACCCAAGTCTGCATCGCTCACGTGGGGATCCAGTTCAAAACTTCGAAAGCGGATTTCGGCGTCCGCGATACCGAGTTCGCGCAGGGCGGATTCCATGATGCGCTTGCCAATGTAGCAAAACGGACACACTACGTCGCTAAATACATCTACTACCATGGGGTAAAGATACTAATAAATGTTTAAACACGTAAAAACGGTTTACTAGCAACTAGCAACTAGTTACTTGCCTAATGCCACCTGACCCTTGAGGTAGGCTTGCCACACGCCCTTCACGTACTGCCCGCCCGCGTACACGAGGGTAAACGCATTCGGACGGTAGGTGAGAACCGGCTGCAGCAGCAACCGGGCGTTGAAATCGTCCCACTGCGCAACAAACCGCAACTCGGTGGCTCGGCTCATCGACCATTCCAACCCGCTTCGGTAAATGAAACCGCGGTAAATCAGCGCACTCCGGTCCAGTTCGTACATCTGGGAATGGACAATCATGTGGTTCCAGCGCAGCTGTCCGCCTACCTGAATTTGGAAGTCCAACGAAATGTTTGACTCGTGCCCAGAGCGCAGGTTGTTTTCGTTGTAGGCAATGCTCTGACCAGCATTCCATTCTAGTCCCACGGTAAATGTTTGGCTCGGCTTCCAGTTGAGGTTAGTTCCAACGGTCCGAAGGTTGCTGAAATGCTGGTTTTTAAACACTTCGTCAAAGCGGAAGCGGTGAAAAAAGCTGGACCTTAAGTTGCCGCCCCACTGAATCCAGCCCCAGGCCAGGTGGTGGTTTTGGCGCAACGTTCCGTCAAAGTAGCGGAACTGAGTTGCTTCCTGATACACGCCCCAGGTTTTGACGTGCTTTTTATTCGGAAATCCGTTGTAGCTCGCCCCTGCCTCGTAGCGCATCCAGTCGTTTTGTGGTTCAAACCCCATTTCGGCGCGGAACATGGGGCTCTGGCCCATGACGTCGGCGCGCAGGGTCCAGTGCTTGCTTTGGCGCACAAGTCCCGCGTACATGGCCATTCCTTGGTAGCGTTCGCCATCAAGTACGGCCGTTCGGCCTTTGAAATCTTCGCCCCCGGTGATCCAGTTGGCCACCGCTTCGCGGGTATCACTGAACGCGACTTCGGCCTTAAAGCGCAGCGCGTCGCTGACCCTGAAGTTCACGTCGGCTGCGGCAAGCGATCCGCTTCCGCCCTCAAAATAGGTGCGCTGCGTGGCCAGCAACCCAACGCCCGACGAGAAGGGCAAGCGCCGTTGGACTCGTGCGACCGTCGACCAGTTCGCGCCCGACGTGCCGTAGGCCGAAAAGTTGCGCCCCGGAACCAAGTACGGCGAAGCTGCGTCGTACCCGGTGAGCACATAGCTGCGGTACTTCTGGCCCTGGTTGGTGAACTTGGTCAGGCCCATTGGATTGGCAATGCTGCGCGTGTACACATAGGTTTGGCGCGTGGCAAACTGGTCGCTGCCCTCGATGAAAAAGGGCCGTCGCTCGGGGTAAAAGAGCGCAAACGATGAATTGACCGCCACTTGGGCCACGTCGGCTTCTACGTTGCTGAAGTCAGGATTCAAGGCAACCTCGATCGACGACGCGGCGCTCAGGCCAATAAAGGCTGATCCGCCAACTTTAGCCCCTGGCTTGGGCGCCACCCCGGGTTGACCTACCGCGCTAGCGAAGGCATAGGGGATCAGCTGCCGGCGAAGCTTGGGCTTGATTCCGTCGAGAATGAGGGAGTGGGCAAACTGGCAGTCGGCACAAAAAATCTCGCGGTACTGGGGGTTGGCCTGGGTGTTCACTTGTACCCCGTTGGCATAGGTCTGCCGAAAGAATGTGAACTTCCAGCGCTGGCGCTTGCTGCTGCCGAACTGGAGCGTGTTGAACGGAATCCGCATCTCGACCGTGTAGTAGTCGGTTTGTCGAGCGGCCTGCGTGGTGAATTCCACGTCGTAGGAAACGTCCATCTGGTCGTCCATGTGGTTGGCGGGGTCGTTCTTTCGGACGTCGAGCTGCACGCCGTAGGCGTTGGAACCGAGGAAGACCATGTTGCGCGTGTCGCCGTAGACGTCGAGGGCGATGCCCACAAAGTCGTCTTCCCACGCCGCATCGCGGCGGTTGAGGTTAGCCCTGAAATCTTTAGGATCCACGCTGCATCGAAACGCCACATAAAGTGCCTCGCCGTCGCGAAACACATAGCCTTCGGTCGCCAAGGGAGCAGGGGAATTGTAGCCCGGGTTGATTTCCCAGCTCAGCGGCAAGCTCAGGGCTCCGGTCCACTCGCCGACCGCCATGGCCCCGTCGAGCTCGAGCCGGTCGGGCTTGGTCGGAACCTCGTGTTCCGTAACGGTAATTGTCTGAGCGCGGACCAAGGGTCCGAGCGTGATTAAAAGAAAAAAGCCCAGATTGCGCATGGAAGCGCAAAGCTAGACTTTTCTTGTTGGGCCTCGCGGCCGTACCGCGTGAGCGGCTTAAAAGTCGCAGCGCAAGTAGAACACGGGGAAGAGTCCGAGCTGGTATTCCTCGCGAACGCCCTCGTCAATGTCGGGCGTGCTGAGGTCGTCTTTGCCCGGGATGTAGGTCAACGTCAAGATGTTCTGTGCCCCAGTCAAGTTAGAGATATCCAAGCCGAACTCCCATGCCAAGTTGGGGTAATTCCACTTGTAGCCGAGCTTGAGGTCGAGGCGCTGGTAGGCGCGGTACTGCTTCATGTTGAAGCCTTCTTGGGCGAAGATGATTTCGCCTGCACGCAGGGTTGCCTCTTGGTCGACCGTGGTGCCGAACCAGCGTCCGCCCACCGTCGTGTACTTACCGCCCAACGTGAAACGGTTGTTCGGACCCAGTTTGAATTCTTTGGCGGCCAAGAAGTTTACCGCGTAGCGTCCGTTGAAGATGGTGTTGCGCCATACCTCATCGGAGCCCTTGTACTTGGCGTCGAATAGCGATCCGGTCGCCAAGAAGTAGAAACCGCCGGCAAAGAAGCGCTCCGCCGTGAATTCGACCCCGTAGTTGCGGCCTACGCCCGTGTTTTGAAGCGTGTCGGGCCAGATGCGTCCGAATCCGCTGCCCGCATTCAGCATGCTGAATGCGCTGGATTTTACCTCCACCGGCACGTCGTACAGGTGCTGGTAGTAGGCCTCGATTTTAGTGCGCACCGGCACACCCTTGTACTTGCGCTCCCATCCGCCGGCGATTTGGGCCGACTTCATCAGGCCAATGCGCTCGACGTTGTGCTCCAGTGGATCAAAGTTTTGGGTCGACATCGCGTAGTAGTAGAGGTAGGGGGCCTGACCCTGGGCGTGCAGTCCGCTTCCGATAAAGAAGCGGTCGTTGACGTTGGCCTGGTAGCTAAGCCCGACACGCGGTTCCAGCGGCATTAAGGACTTTTTGTTCACGCCCAAGTACAGCGACGTCACGCCCGCGGTAAAGGTGGTTTTCTCGTTGAGGCGGCTCTTGTAGCTGACATAGGGTTGCACCACAGGCCATGCGGTTTGGGTGTTCCACTGCTTGCGCCAAGGGGGGAGTACGCCCGTCACGCCGTCAAATTGACGAACCGAGTCTTGGTAGTTGAGCATGTACACATCAATGTTGACGCCGGCTTGAAGGGTGCTGCGCGTACTCATTTTTTTGTTGAACGATAAAAAACCGTGCATTTTGTTCTCTCGGAACGTGTAGTTCAGCATGGTGTCGTTTGCCGTTATCACCCAGCCAAAGGTTCCGTTGCCGAGCGGACCAATTTCGCGCTGGAGCTTGGTGTTGACCGCGTGAATCACGGCAGTTGACCCAGCTATACCCGCCTTGAAGAAGGTGGTTTTGTTCAGCGGCTTACTGTAGTTAACACCGCCCACGAACATGTCGCTGCCGAAGTACTGGTCGCGGTCGGTCGAGCCGTAGCTCTCGAAGCCTGAGGTATCGGTTTGGTTGCTGATCAGGATGTCGATGTCGCTGACGCCAAACATGCCCCACGCGGCGATTTTGCCTCCGTTTTTCTGGGGGAAGGTCAGGCGAAAGGCTCCGTCTTGGTAGCGCGGAATCGCGTTGGTCCCGAGGTTGATGTTGAGCGACTGAAACAGGCTGAGGGTCGAGTAGCGGTAGACGGCCAAAAAGCTCGGTGCCTTGGCGCCCTTGCCGAGCGGACCTTCGAGCATGAGCTCGGTTCCGAGCAGGCCGAGCTGGGCACTTCCTTCAAACTTTTGGTTGTTGCCGTCGCGCATTTGCAGGTCAAACACCCCGGCGATGGCGTTGCCGTATTCTGCGGGCCAAGCGCCCGTGAAGAAGTCGGAATTCGCGAGGAATTTGTTGTTGAGGATCGTCACCGGACCGCCGCCCGTTCCCGGAATACTAAAGTGGTTGGGGTTGGGAATGTTGATGCCCTCCATTCGGTACAGCACACCCGACGGGGTGTTGCCGCGCACCACGAGGTCGTTGCGTTGGTCGTCGGAGCCCTGAACGCCCGCGAAGTTGGTCGCCATACGCGCAGGTTCGCCGCGGCTGCCCGCGTACAGGTTGGTTTCTTCGACGCTGAATTGCCGTGAACTTACCGTGGCCATTTCGTTTTTGGCTTGGCCGGCGGCCGTGGCCGTAACACTGACCTCGTCAAGGCTGAGGGCGGACTCCAACAGGCCAAACTGAAGCACGGCTTCTTTGGCGGAGTTCAGTTCGATTGCTTGACTTCGCGTTTCGTAGCCCATCATGTTGACGTACACGGTTTGGCGACCGATGGGGATTCCGCCCAAGGTGAACTGACCGTTTTCGTCGGTTGAGGCCGTTTTGTCGCCAATGCGCGCCACGGCGCCCGGTAGGGGGTACTTCGAGTCGACATCGACGACAGTACCGCGCACGGTTTGGGTTAAGGTCTGGGCCAGCATTTGGGCGCTAAGAAGCAGCACCGCCGAGGCAAGGAGTAGTTTTTTAAAGTGCATACGCAACGTTTAGGTGGATTTGTGCATCCAAACATAGGCAAAGCGCGCCCAAGCGCCTCATCTTTGCTTATAAAATTCTGAGTTCAATGCAGTTTTTACTGAAAAAAATACCATTCGTTGCAGTCCTTGCGTTTGGAATCGCTGCCCCTTTGTCGGCACAGCGTGCCTGGACTGCGAGCGGATTTGTGCGCGACGCCGAAACTGGTGAAGTTCTGATTAGCGCCTACGTGTACGACGTTGCGAGCGGACGTTCCGCCCAGACCAATGCCTATGGTTTTTACAGCATTCCGTTGACCGGCGACTCGGCTCGGCTCCAGGCGAGCTACCCGACCTACGCGCCGATGCTGCGAAGTGTACGGCCCGGAGCCAATGCCGCGAAGACGGATTTCGTACTCCGCTCACTTGACGTGGAATTGGGTGAGGTTGAGGTTACGGCGAACCGTCCGATCCAAGAAGAAGTACAAATGAGTACTGTTTCGTTGAGTATGAAGACGGTCAAAAACTTACCTGTACTGCTGGGAGAGACCGACATTCTAAAAATTATTCAGCTGATGCCCGGGGTGCAGAGCGGCACCGAGGGTACGTCGGGATTCTATGTGCGCGGAGGCGGACCTGACCAAAATTTGATGCTGATCGACGGAGTTCCGGTGTACAACGTGAACCACCTGTTTGGGTTTTTTAGTGTGTTTAACTCAGATGCCATCAACTCGGTCGATTTGATTAAGGGCGGATTTCCGGCCAACTACGGAGGTCGACTTTCGAGTGTGCTCGACGTGCGCATGAAGGAAGGAAACCGCAAGGAGTGGAAGGCAACTGGTGCCGTGGGGCTCATCTCGAGCCGGTTGACCGTAGAGGGTCCGCTCTGGAAAGACCGAACCTCGGTGCTGCTGAGTGCGCGCCGAACCTACCTCGACGTTTTGGCGCAGCCGCTCATCGCCGCCCAAGACCCCAACACACGAGGCGGGTACTATTTCTATGATTTGAACGGCAAGATCAACCACCAAATCAACCGCAACCACCAGATCTACTTGAGCTACTACCAAGGGCTCGACGAGGCCTACGCGCGGAACACCGACGAGTACGAGTTCAACGGCACACGGTTTACCAATACGATCGACAACTCGCTGAACTGGGGCAACCAAATCGCCACGGCGCGCTGGTCGTGGGTGATGAGTCCGCGCTTGTTTTCGAACGCCACGTTGACCTACAGCCGCTACCGATTTATCACCGACATCAAGGGCGAGGACCGCGAAGAAACCGCTGGTTCAACGAACATTAACCGCTTCGCGATTGCCTACCTGAGCTCGATCAAGGACCGCGGCGCCAAGTGGGATTTTGAGTACAAGTATGCGCCCAACGTCACCTTCAAGTGGGGTGCAAGCGTGACCCAGCACGAGTTTGAGCCTGGCGTGAGCAGTTTTAATTGGGCGGACGGCGGCGTGAACATCGATACGTCGTTTGGCTCGGTGCGGCAGTTAGCACTCGACAATGTGGTTTATGGTCTTGCCGACGTTTCAGTCAACGATCGCCTTCGCGTCAACGTTGGATTTCACGGTAACCAGTTTGCGGTCGGCGACAAAACTTACCTCAGCGTGCAACCTCGTTTTTCGGCGCGCTACTTAATCAACGAAAAGTCGTCGTTTAAGTGGAGCTACGTGCAGATGGCGCAGTTTATGCACCTTTTGGCGAACCAAACCATTGGACTACCGACTGACTTGTGGGTCCCCGCCACCGAAAAGGTTCGCCCTCAAGAGTCCTGGCAGTCCGCGGCCGGCTATGCGTACAACCTTGGGAAAGGGTGGGAGCTCAGTCTCGAAGCCTACTACAAAGACATGCGCAACCTAATTGAGTACAAAGAGGGTGCTTCGTTTTTCTTGGGCTTTAGCGACTGGCAAGACAAGGTGACCACCGGACGCGGTTGGGCCTACGGCACCGAGTTTTTGCTCGAGAAGAAAACGGGAGCTACCACCGGCTGGATTGGCTATACTTGGGCCAAAACGACCCGCCAGTTCGCAGAACTGAATTTTGGCAATCCGTTCCCGTACACCTACGACCGCCGCCACGACATGAGCATTGTGGTTAACCACGCGTTTAACGACCGAATTTCGCTGGGTGCCGTGTTTGTGTACGGTACCGGACGCGCCGTGACGTTGGCGACCCGCAAGATGTTCGCGCGACCCGAAGACGCCTTTGACGGAACTTGGCTGCAAACCGTCGAGTCCATTGAGGGGCGCAACAGCTTTAGGGAGCCGGCCTACCACCGCGCCGACGTATCGCTCACGATTAAGAGCCCCACGAAGTGGGGCGAGGGGGCCTGGCAGCTCGGCGTGTACAACGCCTACAACCGGATCAATATTTTTTACATGGACTTTGGGTACGACGACGCGAACCGCCGGGTGCTCAAGGGCTTTGGGCTGTTCCCCATCATTCCTTCGGTATCCTACTCATTTGAATTTTAGCGAGATGAAAAAAGGTCTTTTATTGGTCGTGCTCGGCCTCGTATGGGCTTCATGCGAGCGAATTATTCCGTTTGACCCCGATCAGGTGGATCCGGAGCTCGTTTTGTACGCAGACCTCAATCCCCACAAACCGTTTAAAGCGCACTTGAGCCGCACGATTGGAATTCTGGACGAGGGTGAGCCCCAACGCATTGGCGATGCCGTGGTTTGGGTGGAGGATTCGACAGGAAGCGTGGTGGATACCCTACGCCCCGGGGTGGACGCTGACGGATTCTATTATTCACCCCTCAAGCCCGTTGCGGGAGCCTCCTACACCGTGAAAGCGCAGTGGCGCGAACTTCCGGTGGTGTCGGGTACGGCGCGTCCGTTTGCCCTGAACGGAGCCTTTGCTATGGATTCCATTGGCTACAGCCCCGGAAACGGCATGTTTGATTCGCCCCACTTGATCTATAAGGTATCGATCGACGACGACGGAATTCCCGGGTTTTACCGTCTCGAGTTCTTTGAAGACGGTGGCGATACGACCGTGCAGCAGATTATTTTCGCGGGAACCGACGATCCCCTGGTGGTTCAGCCCGTGTTTGGCCAGGATTTTCGGGGGGCGATCGAGTTTGATAATGCGTTGATTCTCGGACAAAAGCGCGATTTGGAAGTGCGGGTCTACAAGTGGTCGCTTGCTACACCGACCAAAATGCGCGTAACCAAAATTGACGAGGCGACGGCGCGCTACGAACGTTCGTTGCGCAACGCCCAAAACAGCGGCGGCCCGTTCACGCAGCCCGTTCCGATTTTCAGCAACGTGCTCGGCGGAATCGGTCTGGTCGGCGGACAAGGCCACCTCTGGGTGCGCCCCTGATTCCAGCGACTGGCACCAAGAACAAGGCCGGCTTCCGCGAGGAGGCCGGCCTTTGTTTTTCAGGAACACCTGCGGGAGCGATCAGCTGAACAAGCCCTTGAGCCACCCCATGAACCCGGTGCTGCCTGCGCTGGCCTCGGCCTCTTGTTTTTTCAAGGTGCTTGGGCACACGTAGGCACTAGTTTCAAGGCCTGGCGTGTCTTTGATGGCGCCAAATCCGCCGATTACGTCGACCAGGTCGTGGATGCCGCGGCTCTTGAGAATCGAGGCAAAAATCATCGAACGGTAGCCTCCAGCGCAGTGAATGTGCATGGTGCTCTGCGTAGGAAGCTCGTTAAAGCGGGCATTAAGGTCGTCGAGGGCGATGTTCTTGGCCTGCGCCAAATTTTGGGCAGTCCATTCGCCCTCCTTGCGCGCGTCGACGATATTGAGCGACGGGTTCTTTTGAAGGCGATTTGAAAGCTCAGTCGCGGTGATTCGGTGAACCGTATCGGTGGCAAACGAGGCCGCGTTCCACGCGTCCATACCGCCTTCCAGGTAGCCCAGCACGCGGTCGTAGCCTACGCGAGTGAGGCGCGTGATGACCTCGTGTTCGCGTCCGGCTTCACACACCAGCATCAGGGTTTGGTCCGTCGGAATCAAGGCGCCAACCCACGGGGCGAACTGGCCGTCAATGCCGATGAAAATCGATCCGGGAATGTGGGACGCCGCGAATTCGTCGGCCTTGCGGGTGTCGAGTACCAGCGCGTCCATTTCGCCCACCATGGCCTTGAATGCCACGGGGTCAAAGGCCTTGGAGGCTTCGGCGAGCACCTCTTCGGCGCCAGGAATCGACTTTTTGTTCATCGCCACGTTCATGGGGAAGTAGGCCGGCGGCGTGGCCAACCCGTCGGTGACTTCTTTGATGAACTCGTCACGGGTCATGTCAGCGCGCAGTGCGTAGTTGGTCTGCAGCTGCTCGGCGAGCGTGCCCACGGTTTCTTTGCTCATGTTTTTGCCGCAGGCTGAACCGGCACCGTGGCCCGGGTATACGGTGATCGACGGCGGAAGCGTCATGATCTTAGTGCGCAGCGAGTCAAAGAGGATTCCGGCAAGATCTTCTTGGGTCATGCTTGCGGCCTTCTGGGCCAAGTCGGGCCGACCGACGTCGCCCAAGAACAGCGTGTCTCCCGAGAAAATGGCGACCTGCTCGCCGGCTTCGTTGCGCAGCACGTAGCAGGTGGATTCCATGGTGTGGCCTGGAGTGTGAAGCACTTCGATCGTCACGTCGCCAACGGTCAAAACTTCGCCGTCGGTAGCGATATGGGCTTCAAATTCAGGGTTCGCATTGGGTCCGTACACGATCGGAGCGCCCGTCGCCTTCGATAGCGCCACGTGGCCCGAAACGAAGTCGGCGTGAAAATGCGTCTCTAAAATGTACGTGATTTTTACGCCGAGCGCCGCAGCACGGTCCAAGTAGGGCTTGGTTTCGCGCAGGGGGTCAATGACTACAGCCTCGCCGTTCGACGAAATAAAATAGGCTCCTTGAGCCAAGCAACCGGTGTAAATCTGTTCTACGTTCATAGTGGGTTTCAAGTTACGGACTAGGGCAGGTTTAGGATAAAAATTCTTTGCTCAAAATAAAGATGCCCATGGCCAGGACGAACCAGCCAAAGGCCTTTTGAAGGGGGCCAGAGGCCACGCGCTTCGACAGGATGCTGCCAACAACCATGCCTGCGATGGCCACGGCCGTTACGCTGAGGAGGAGGGTCCAGTCGGAGTGGAGGTGTCCGAGGTCCCCGGTGAATCCAATGAGTGATTTAAACGCAATGATCGTGAGCGATGTACCCACGGCAATCTTCATTTCGAGGCCCGTAACCAGCACCAGCGCGGGAATGATGAGGAATCCGCCCCCGGCACCCACCAAGCCGGTCAGCACGCCGACGCCCGCGCCTTCAGCCAGTACCAGGCCAACTTTTGCGGCCGGACTCAGGGCTTTTTCATTGGGATCGACGGCTTTGCGGCCTCGAATCATGCCGCGGGCCGCCCAAACCATGAGCACAGCAAACAAGAGCATCAGTGCCGTGCCCTTACCGAGGGTGAACGAATTCGACGCGAAAATCGGATCGGGAATGGCCGGCATGATTACGGCGCGGGTGACGTAGACGGCCACAATGGAAGGAAGACCGAACCAAAACGCCGTCTTAAAATCAACTTCGCCCGCGCGCGCCTTGGGCACGATGCTCGCGAGGGCCGTGGCGCCCACGATGAAGAGCGAGTAGGCGGTGGCATCCACCGTGGCAACGCCAAACAAGTAGACGAGCACGGGCAGCGTGAGGATGGATCCGCCTCCGCCGAGGAGTCCGAGCGAAAGTCCGATGAGCAAAGAAGCCCCGTAGGCAAGCACAATCATGGGTACAAAGATGCGGTTTTTAGATTGGGTCTAAAGTGACTTCGGTCGCACGAGGCGACCGAATTTCACTGGGTGCTGTGGGTAGTACTACATTTTGCCGCGGAGCATTTGGTTCCAGTACAGGTAGGGTAGGCCGTACTTTTTCAATAGCCACATGATCCAAGATTCCTTGGTGGTGTCGACAAATGTGCTCAAAAGTGGATCGCTGTCGCGCACGTTGTCGTACTTGAATTCGGCGAGCACCATGCGTCCGTAGCCGGTGACGAGCGGACAGCTCGAGTAGCCGTTGTATTCCACCGGGGTGGTGCTGTGCTCCTCGGCGGCGCGGATTTGCTCGACGACCACGGGTGCCTGCTTGCGGATCGCTGCGCCGGTTTTCGCCGTCGGAAGCGCTGCGGTGTCGCCGATTCCGAATACGTTGGGGAACTTGGGGTGGTGAAGCTTGTGAATGTCGACCTCGAGCCAGCCCTTGTTGGGGCCTTCGGCCACGGCAAGCGGACTCTGCTGAATAAACTCTGGAGCCGTTTGGGGCGGTGCCAAGTGAAGAATGTCGTAGGGCATAACCATTTCGGTGTCGCCTTGGACCTCTTCGTGCAGCTTGACGTTTTTCTGGGTCATGCAGTCGTTCCCTGCGAGGGCGGTATTGTAGCGGAACGTGACCGTTTTGTTGACCCCGTCAATGCGCACTGGGGCATAGAACGGCTTGAAAATGATGTTTCGGCTTGTAATGATGTGGTTCAGGGTATTCGCGAATTCCTTCACGCCAAAAATGACGCCGCCCGGGGTGGCCAGCACCACGTTCGTTTGGTCGCGAATGTCGCGCTTGCGGAAGTAGTGCTCTGCCAAGTACATGATTTTTTGGGGCGCACCGCCGCACTTAATGGGCGTAGAAGGTTGGGTGAAAACCGCATTGCCACCGTTGAAGTTTTGGAGCACGCGCCAGGTCTTTTCAGGATCCAGGTAGTTGGAGCAGACGTAGGGAGTTTCAAGCGCTTCGGCGAGGCCCGGAATCAGGCTTAGGTTGTACACAAGGCCAGGGCTCAAAATCAAGTACCGGTAGCTGGTGACTTGGCCGCTTTCGCTGGTCACTTCATTGTGTTCGGGCTGCAGGCTGGCCACGCGCTCTTTGATCCAGGTCACTCCCTGGGGCATGTAGTCTGCGGTCTTGCGCTTGGTGGCGGCCATCTTGAAGGTGCCAGCGCCCACCAAGGTCCACGCGGGTTGGTACCAGTGTGTTTCGCTCGGCTCAAACACGGCCACCGACAGTTTTGGGAGTTTGCGGCGAAGCTGCGCCGCGGTCATGATGCCGCCGGTTCCGCCGCCAACGATCAGAATATCAACCTGGTTCATTTTAATTGATGTTAGGGTAGGTAAACCTAAGGGGTAGCGATTTTGCATTTTGTGACGCGAATCACATTTGCGGCAACGGTGATTTAACCCCACCTTTGCATTTATGGCGAATTTGCCGCGGAATACTGCCGTTTTAGTGCTGGCTTGGCCTGAGGTAACAGCTCGAGCTGAAGAAGGAATCATGAAGTTCTTTCGGACCATTGGCGTGGTGAAAAACGTCAATGTGATGGTAGGTCATGCCGCCATGATGGTGGCTGACGGTTCGGCGCTCCGCTACTACGATTTTGGACGCTACATCACGCCCCGGCGCATGGGGCGGATTCGCTCCGGAGAAACGGACCCCGCGCTGCAATTCAGCACCGTGCCCGAGTGGGCACCCGACGGCACCTTGGCCAACCTCGAGGCCATTTGCCGCGAGCTCGACGCCAAGGCGGAGTATACCCACGGGGAGGGACTCCTTCAACTAAGCGTTTACTATGCCCCCGACGTGGCCTTAGTCGATGCCAAAGCCCGAGAACTTCAGTTCAGCGGACTCATTGGCTACCACGGCCTTGATCCGAAGCAAACCAATTGCGCGCGGTTTGTGCAGACTTCGTTGCTCGCGGGCATCGGCCATGAGCCGTCGCACCATCGCCGCTACCGTCGGCCCATCACCTACACGGCGCCGACGCCGTTTTTCAACGTGCTCGCAGCGGCACAAGATGGCTCGCGCTACCTCGAATGGCGCAACGGCCACGCGGAATGGAAGCAAGCCCCCATGATCAAAGCATGGTGGGACGTGACGGCCAAAATTTTTGCCTCGGCGAGCCGCAGCAAAACCGCCCACCTCAACCACGACGTGGTGGTAGGAAAACTTGAGGAGCCCGCGCAGCGTCCGCCTCAAGTCCCTGACCACGCGCACTACCTTGGCGGGATAGGTGAGGGGGCATGGTACACCCGACAGCCGGTGTCGGACACACTCATTCACTCGGAGCGGTGGTCCTACAAAGGCAACTTGGAGTACCAAGCACATTACCTCGCTGAAGAAGCACTGGTGCGCCAACTCGCCGACGGCGAAGCGCGCCTCATACACGACAGCCACTACGCGTGGCTAACACTTGAACAAAGCAACGGATTGAAGCACCGGGCCTACCGGCACCACGAATGATACAGCAATGGCTTTTGGCGGGATGCGACGAACGCATCGCGCTGCGCCCCGAAACGGACGCAAACCAGTACCACCTCAATCCGATGAAGTACGAGGGGTTACTCATGCGTGGGTCCTGTACCTGCGGAACCTTGACTCCCGCGGGGCACGAGACGGCGCGTCGGTTTGAACGCGACTACCAATTGGGCGACGACGCCCAGTGGATGCGCACCCAGACCAAGCGCATGCAGCAGCTGTTCAATGGTGAGTTGCACGACGAATTCCACGTTTACTACGGCCCCTCCGGCAGCGACATGATGTACTGGCCGCTGCTGATGCAGTCCATGCTCCACCCCGGTCAGCGCATCACCAACATCGTGAGCTGCCCCGAGGAACTGGGGTCGGGTTCGATTCTTGCCGCCGAAGGCAAGTACTACGCGAACAAAAATCAATTTGGTGCTCAGGTTCCCAAGGGCGGAATTGTTACGGAGGCGCTCGACGTCGACGTTCAGTTCTTGCCCGCCCGCGAGGACAGCGGCCACATCGCCGACCGCAAGCAGGCCATTCGCGACATCATTGCAGCGCGCCCCGGTCAACCCATTGTGGGCAATCTTGTATTTGGTTCTAAGTCGGGAATCAAGGATGACCTCGACATTATCGACGAGTTCCGGGACGGCGTGATGTGGGTAGTCGATATGTGCCAGTTTCGCACCCACCGTGGGTTGGTTCACGAGCTGATTTCTAAAGGAGTCATGCTCATGGTAACGGGTTCAAAGTTTTACCAAGCTCCTCCGTTCTGTGGCGCACTGCTTGTGCCCAAGTTTTGGACGGAGCGCCTAGTGGGCCGCCCGGCAGCGCACCTTGCGCCCTACGGAGCCCTTTTTGCGTCGGCTGATGCACCGCCCCAGCTACCCCAGCTTCGGGCCATTTGGCCGGAGTATGCCAATGTGGGGCTGCGGCTCCGATGGGAGATTGCGCTTGACGAGATGGAGGCCTATTTGGCGTACCCACAGGAAGAAACCGACGCGCTCATTCGCCGCTGGAACCGGGTGGTGGTAGGGCGACTCGCGCTGAGCGACCGTTTTGGCATGATGCCCGACATCGAGCTTACCAACGACAGTATTATTTCGTTCACGGTTTCGGCAGGCGGGGCCGAGTTGGACTACGACCAGCTCAAGCGCCTGTTTGATACACTCGTACTTTCAACGCACCAGGGATTTAATGGCTTTGACCGCGTGTTTCTCGGGCAGCCGGTGCGCTACGGCAGCCGTTCCTTCATTCGCCTTGCCCTCGGGTCGTACTCGATTCGCAAGATGATGGGGCCGTCGGGTTTTGATCCGTTCAATGACTTGCATTTGGTTGACCTGATTGAGGCGACCTCTGCGCGTCTTTTTGAGTCCAAATGATGCATCCGCTGCAGCCTGAGGCCCTTTGGGCCGCGAACGCGTTGCGGTCAGCACGCACCCCGGAGGATTCCGCCGTGCTTTTTGTGTCATGGAACGCCCTTGATGCCCACTTGGATGCGCTAAAAGCTGCCTGGGGGCACCCCAACGCGGTGCACGCCGTGGCCATCAAGTCGCAACCGCATTTGGCGGTGCTGCGCCACATGGTGAACCGCGGATTTGGCCTCGAAGCGGCCACTTGGGAAGAAGTGCTGCTCGCGCGGGCCGCTGGATGTCCGCCGGAGCGAATCGTGTTTGATTCGCCGGTTAAACGTCCGCACGAAATCGAAGATTGCGCGCTGCACAGCCCCAGCATGCTGGTGAACGCAAACAGCCTCGAGGAACTTGACCGCCTCGTGCCCCACGCGGATCGGCTGAGGTTGGGCTTGCGCATCAATCCCATGGTGGAAGTTGACGCCCCCTCGGTATACCAGGTGAGTGGCGACGAGTCTAAGTTTGGCGAACCCATTGCCAATCGGTCGGCCATTCTCGACGCGATCGTGGCGGCGCCAATTGTGGCGCTTCACGTGCATTCGGGTTCTTCGATGAAGGACACCCAGGGCGCACTGCGCGCACTGACCCGGTTGCGCGACCTGGCCCTTGAGGCCAATGAACGTTTGGCTAATGCCGGTTTAGAACGGCGTATCACCACCTTGGACGTGGGGGGCGGACTCCTGCCCGAATTCCTGAGTTCTGATGGCGAAGCGCCGAACATGTCGGCTTATACCCGCGAACTGCGAGCTGCGCTACCTGAGCTTTGGAACGGCTTCAGCCTGGTTACCGAGTTTGGGCAGTGGACCCATTTCCACACGGGGTACGCGCTTAGCGAGGTGGAATACGTACTGCAGCGCGGCGATCGGCAAGTAGCTTACCTTCATCTTGGTGCGGACTTTCTGCTTCGCGACGCCTACGTTAAGCCCCGCGGTATCGCGTGGGTGCCCCTGAGGGGCGGGCAGGAGCTGCCCCAGGGAGACCGCCTGACCGACTTGGCCGGCCCGCTGTGCTTCGCTGGAGACTACCTCGAAAAGGGCGTGTCTATGCCGGCTATGCAGCAAGGGGATGAGCTCCTCTTCTTGGGTACGGGTTCCAATGCCTACGCGCTTTGGTCGCGGCACACGTCGCGCACGATTCCAGCGGTCTACGGCGTAGACTATGCACGCCGAGCGGTGGAGCTCCTTTCGCCGCGAACCAATCCATTTCTTTAGCAACTGGTTACTAGTTGCTTGTAACGAGTTGCTAGTGGTTACAAACGAAAAGAGGCCGCCCACTGGGCGGCCTCTTTAGTTTAGGCTAGGAGCCAGGGCTTATCGAACTACGACACGCAGTACCGACTGACCCTGTGCACCGCTGAGGCGCAGCATGTAGATGCCCTTCGCGTAGTCGCTGAGGTCCATCGGCACCTCGAGAACCGCAGTGCGCTTCTCCACCGGAATGGCAGCAACCACTTGGCCCATGAGGTTGAGGACTTCAAGCTGACCTTCGAACTGCTCCGCTCCGCTGATGCGCACTTGGAAGGCGCCGCTGTTCGGGTTCGGGAAGGCCATCATCTGCTGGTTGAGTACGTTCTCGCCCATGCCGATGTGTGAAGTCACTACAAACGATACCACGTCTGACGTGTTGCAGGTAGAATCGGTAACCGTCAGGGTAGCGGTGAAGACACCTGCGGAGCCGTACGAGTGGCTCACGGTATCGCCCGTTGCCGAGCCGCCATCACCGAAGGTCCACGTGAAGGCCTGGCCCGTCGAGCCGCCTGCGTAGAATTCAAAGGTTCCGGTAGCAGGGTTCACTTCAAGGAAGCTGGCCACGGCGTCGGCACTCGTCGAGTCAATGTCGAGCGTAACCGCAGTGCGCAGGTTTGAACAAGCCTGAGCCTCGGCAACGATCTTCATGTTCGGACGGTTGTTCGAGTAGGTGGCTGTCGGAATTGCACCTGGAGTACAACCATTACCCGTGGTCAGGTCAGCGAATCCATCCACAGTGCCCGTGCGCGACAAGGTTTCGTAGCGGACCGTCGAATTGGACGTGTACGAACCGTTGTCGAAGCAGATTTCGAACACGAGGTGGCTAGTTCCATCCCATAGAACGGGTGTTGTGAACGTGTGAAGATTCCAACCGACCGTAGCGTTGTAGGTCGCGTTACTATACACCGTGGTGAACGAAGTACTCGGAATGAATCCAGATGCCGGAATACTAGCTACGTTGCCCGCTTTAATGGCGAAGCCGTTCATTCCTTGAGCAGCCGCAGAGACCACGTCAAAGGATAGACCGCTGATCAGCGACGGAGCAGAGCTGCCCAAGAGCGTTTGCAGTTCGTCAGCGTACACGATGTACTGCGCACGGCCATCCATGTAGAAGGTCTTGTACGGAGTAATGTTCGTACCGGTAGTGGTCAGGGTGCCCGTTCCAGACACTAGGGTATCGAGCGACGAGGTGTAGCCGAGGTAGTACGTGGTGCCATTGACAGGTACTGACAAGGTATCGTTCGTACTCAACTTGGTCGTGTCAGTCGGTGAAGCGTACCATGCATAGCGCACACCGGGGATGGGTTGTGCAACTAGCAAGCCCGTTGTCGCATTGAAGCAGATCGGATCCAACGAAACCGTAGCGGGTTCGTATGGTGTCACGTTGCGCGGCGTCGTGTAGGCGAGGGTGTCGTTGCTCGTCACTTGGTCACCTGCAAGGATTACCCAACCGCGAACCGAGAACGATCCGCCAGCGTAGGTGTTGAACGGACCCACAACAACCGTATCGGTGGTGAAGTTGGCCAAGTTCTGGCTTGTTAGGTTGACTGTCTGAAGCTGAACACCGGCAGGACCTGTTACCTCTACAGATACCGAGTAGGTGGTAGCCGGAAGGTTGCCCTTGTTCTTCACAATTACGTTGCTGTACGACGTAGAGTCACCGCAACCTGAGATGCCGTCAATGGACTCTATGGTCATGTCGTTGTTGATCGGCGTGTACTCGTCAGCACCAATATCTGGGGTGGTCGTCGAGCGGACGTCACCGTCAATGTCGGTCGTTACCGAAGCAATCGGAGTACCCAAGTTGTTGGGACCGCCGTTTACTACGTGCAGGTCCGTTGCCGAAGCAAAAACTACAGGTGCTTGTACTGAGTTTGCATTCAGCGCAGGCGATGCAGTTTGCCAAGCGGCAAGCGACGCGAAGTTGGCCGTGCCAAAGTAGCACATGTTGGTGCCGCCGCTCTGGTACAAGTTGTAGTTCAACGTCAACGAGTCGGGCGTTCCGCTTTGGTACAGAGCATAGGAACCACCTTTGAAGATGTTGTTGCGAATGTCCATGTTCTTCGAAAGCAGTGTTGTCGTGCCTGACGAGAGCATGTACAGACCGTACGTGCTACCTGCAAACGTGTTGTTGTGCATGTCTACGTGGCGTGGGTACGGCAAGTAACCTGCGTAGCTATTCGACGAACCAAACATGTTGTTTGCAATCACGCTCTTGGTCGCAGGCTTCAGCGTATTATTCAAGTAACCCAACGTGATACCGTAGTAGTACGGATTAGGTACGTTGTTGCGCTGAATGTTCACATCATTTACGTAGTACGCGTAGATACCGTAGTTGAATGCGTTGCGGTAGTCCTTAATGGTGTTACCGTGCATTGTCAAACCACCGATGTAGTAGAAGTACGCGCCGTAGTAGTACGACTTCAGAATCTGGTTGTTCGAGATGGTAAAGCCAGAGTTGAAGCTCGTTGTAGAACCACCATTCAATCGAATGCCGTAGTAGCCACCTTTGATCACGTTGTTGGTAATCGTGATGTTGTTGGCGTTGTTGCCGTACGTTGACGTCGACGTCAAGCTGCCCGTGGATACAATACCGCAGACCAAGCTCGAGGTGCCGGTTGTATCGGCCGAGATCGTGTTGTTGTGCAAGGTGACAAACTGGGCGTTGTCCGTTAATACGACGCCAGACATCGTTGGGCCATTAATCTTCAGGTTTTGAATCTTAACGTACTTCGTGCCCATTAGGGTTACGGCAGCAAACTGTCCACCAGCACCTTTGATTTCAGCGTTGGCGTTGGCACCTTGGAACGTTACCAAGTTGGTTGCGCTCGCGCCTGGGATTTGTGCCAAAGAAAGGCCCGCAGGGTGTGAATAGCCTGCCAAATTCATCGTTACCGGGCCAGAGACACCACAGGTTTGAAGGGCTTGAACCGCCGCAGCTACTGTCGTAAAGTTCGTTGCACCCGTACCGTTGGAGTCAATGGTGTATGCACCGCTGAGCGCGCTTAAACATGGAGTGGTAAACGTGAACGGACCAACCCACTGTCCAAGTGCAGTCGCACACGAGGTTTGAATGTAAACCTGGTATTGGGTGCCAGGCGTCAAGCCAGTGAGCGTGTAGGGGTTCGTAGTGGCCGTTGCCGTGTTCGCACCAGTTCCACCGGATCCAATAATGAATCCAGCAGGTCCCCATGCGATTTGGGCGTTGCCCGTTACCGCAGTTCCGTTCACAGTCCAGCCCAAGGTGGCCGAAGAGCTCGTGGTGGTCACCGTCACGTTTGGAACTGGGCAAGGCGTTTGGGTTGCCGTAAGGGCTACGTTGTCAATGAAGAGGTCGTAGTCGGTTGCACCATGGGTGGCGCTCGACGTCAAGCTTTCAAGGTAGAACGCAACCTTAACTAGGCCAGTGTAGGCACTCAGGTTGAGTGAGTAGCGACCACCGGTAGGACTAATGCCGCTCATGCGGTGGTACTTAGCCAAGGCTTGGCTGCGATTCCATGTGGTGCCGTTGTTCGTAGAGATCAGTACGAACAAGGTGTCGTCGTTACCCATAACACCGGCTGAAGCGCCACTGCCAAGCGTAGCGGCCATGTCCCACTCAAAGTACGTGGTGTGGGCTACGTTGCCTAGGTCAAGTGTGGGTGTAATGGTCCAACCTTGAGTGGCATTCGACGTAAGCGGAACGTTGTTGCGCACTGCGCCGGTGGTTCCGACATTTTTGAAGCCGTCTTCCATCCATGCAGAGGTTGACGTACCAGCTGCGGTCGGGTTTGCAGCCACCGCGTTGAGCTCAGTCCACGACATAGGCTTGACTACCGTACCGGTCGGGTCGTAGCCATTGGTGAACGGCTCGATCCAGCCTACTTGAGCAGGGGTGACGAGCGCGTACGGTCCAACCCAAACTGAAGTTCCACCCGTTCCGCAGTTGCCGGCAACATACACGTCATAGGCAGTGTACGAAGACAAGCCAGTCAGGTTGGTCGTAGTAGTCGAAATGGTTGAACCTTGACCCGTGCCTGGCGTGAAGCCCTTGGGTCCCCATTGAACGTTCACGCTTGGAGAAAGACTAGTGAAGCTAAGGGTGGCCGATGTGGCT
The DNA here is from genome assembly GCA_041158165.1 of Bacteroidota bacterium. Classification (GTDB taxonomy): domain Bacteria; phylum Bacteroidota; class Bacteroidia; order Flavobacteriales; family Schleiferiaceae; genus TMED14. Next base: position 9,258 of record JBEBBW010000009.1, on the reverse strand, counting down.
CGTACGTTGGTAAGTTGAACGTTGTAGGGCGAAGGGCAACCAGATGGGGTGAACTCTACTGCTCCTATGTCGGGAGTAGTATCGCGAGCGGCCTTGTTCAGGTCCGTCGGAACCACGCTGAATACGTTAGCGCCGGCGTTTTTAAATGCCCAAGAGTTAGGAGTGATGTCACCAGCGACTGCATTCAAGTACATTGGGCTTGAGGTAACCGAGTTGGCATCACGGCCGGTGGCAGTCGTCCAAGCGGCCAAGGTTCCAAAGGTCACGGTTGAGCTGCGGGCGGCTGGCCAGTTCGCGGTGCCACCTGCATTGCTGAAATTAATCGCATTGTTGTTGGAGTTAATCAGCGTCGTAGTGGAGGCATTGAAGAGTGCGTACTTCGGACCTGTTCCAGGTGAAGAAATACTAACGATGTTATTCCGGAAGTTGACCATTGACATATTCGTACCTGAGAAGTAGGTACCGTAAATAACAGATGTTCCGGTACATGCAAGTGTGCCAAAATCAAGCGTGTTGTGCATGACGTTCATGGTGTCCCCAGAGAACGATGCCAAACCATAAATCAAGCCTGTTCCGTTGTTAACGTTGTAAACAGCGTTATTCGTGATGTTCACAGGCTTCGTAGCAGAACCGGTTAAACTACTTCCGTAAATAAAGTAGCACGTAAAATTGGTTGTTCCTGTAGTGCCACCTGGGCTATGAATACGGTTACCGTTCACCTTCAAGCCGGGGCTTCGGCTAACGGCGTATATACCATAGAACGTCGTTACGGTGGCGCGGGTTGCGCGGTTGATGTCATTGTATTCAATAGTCAAGTCGTTTTGACCATTGATGTACAAGCCGTAAAGCGCGAAGTTGGCGATCGTACAGTTCGTCACCTTGTTGTTTGTTGGACGCACCGACATGGTCGAAGAGTTTCCGTTCAGCGATATGCCGTAGTATCCACCAATAATTTGGCACGAATCTACCGTCAAGTTTGAAGCAGTTGCGCCGCTTGCGGTAGTTGCTGAGGTTGCACTTGGAGTCAAGACAATGCCCGCGTAGTTGGTGCTGGTGCTGGTTTCGTCTGACTTGATGACGCAGCGCTTGAAGGTGTTAAAGTCCGCGTTGTTGTTAAGGCGAACGGCCCATCCAAATTGGGTGGTACCAGTACCGTTTGCATGAATCACTAGGTCTTCAAAACGCAGGTAGTCGGCACCGTTGAGGTATAGTACGTGTCGTGCGCTACCGCTTGTTGATGCAAATGACAGGGTGTTGCCATTACCTTTTACCGTAATGGTATTGGTAGCGGACATTCCGGGAATCACGCCGATTTCAATTTGCTCGACGAAGGGTGCGGAGTTCGCAAGCACTTGGAATACGACAGGGCCGGCAACGCCACACGATGCCGCTGCGAAGGCAGCAGTGAAGGTCGGGTAGGTTCCGCCTGAACCGATGGTGTAGGTGCCAGCGGCGAGGTTGGGAAGCGTGGTGATTTGCACGGGTGCAGAAGGTGCGCTGGCAGAAGCCGCAGTACAGTTCACCATACAGCGGTAGAACTTGTCAACGGTTTGCGACGTGGTGTAGTTAAAGCTCGTCGCGCCGGTAATTGCCGTCCAAGGACCAGAAGCGGAGGTAGCTGATTCCCATTGGTACGAAAGGCCACTTGCCAACGTTTGACCGGTCAACGAAAGCGTAAAGCTCTGGTTAGGGCACACGCTGGTCGCGGTAGATACCGTAGTTCCGCCGTTGATTGGGCTTGCACATGCGGTAGCCGGGGTGATGCTCAGGCGCATGTTGGGGCGCTGAGAGGCTGAAGAGGTTCCTGTGAGGGAGCAACCTGCCGCGCCATCGGTGTTGTGGTTTGAGGTGCTGACAAACGTAGTCGTATGAGACATTACCTGTCCGTCGGTAGTGTAGCTCGTATTGTCAAAGCATATGTCAACCAAGATGTTGTCCACTCCGTTCCAAACGAAGGGCGTAGCAAAAGTGTGGGTGTACCAACCTGTAGCAGTGATGTTTACGTTGGTAGGGCCCATCACAGTAGTTGGAGAAGTGGGGCTCATGAAGGTAGTCGTAAGCGCTGTGGCTGACACTCCTGCCATTTTAATGGTAAAGTCAGCCATGGCTTGACCTGGCGTCGTAGTTACATCAAATCCGAGCGCCGTTACCGTTCCTGGGCCTGTGCCGGCAGCCAGAAGTTCAGAGGCTAGGATGAGGTACTGTGCCCGTCCGTCGTGCCAAAAGGTTTTGTACGGCGTTACGGTAGTACCAGTCGTTGGGGTCGTGCCCGAACCGATTTGGAACACCTGCGCCGACAACTGGGCCATTGAGGCCAGCATTGCCATGAATATGAGTAGCTTACGCACCATTGCTAGATGATTTTGGTAGTTAGAAACAACTTGAGAAGTTTCAAACCTAGCAATTACGGGCGGAATTCGTGCTACGCTGTGTACAAATTGTTAATAAGTTTGAGTGAACGAAGTGATTCGTCCGTTTACCGACGAAGCACCGTCAATTGCACGTCTTGGTGGATGTCAGCATGTAAGCTTCGGGCCACAGGGCAGAGGTGGACGACACGGCGGATTCCCTCTTCCATTCGGTCGGTTGCGTCTGCGGCGAGCGTAACCGTTAACTGAATTTCGATGCGCGCAATGCGGCGCGGATCATTGGCCATGTGCTTGAACGTTTTGGCTTCCGCGTCGAGCAGTTCAAACCCTTGGTTTTGAGCATAAATGCCCATGGTGGTCACAATGCAGGTTGTTAAACTAAGTGCGCACAAATCCGTCGGGGAAAATGCAGACCCCATGCCTTGGTTGTCGGTGGGGGCGTCGGTGAGGATTTGGGTTCCAGACTGCGTGTGAAGGTTTTCGCACCGCAGGCTTCCGAGGTAGGTAGTGTGGAATGCAGCCATGGCTCTAAGCTACGAATCGAGCGCGGAGCCGAAGTGCGACCTGAACCAAAAGAACCAGCACGGGAACTTCAATGAGGGGCCCGACGACTCCGGCGAAGGCTTCCTCGGAGTTCAATCCAAAGCTTGCGATGGCTACGGCGATGGCGAGCTCAAAGTTGTTCCCCGCCGACGTGAACGCAAGTGCCGCGGTAGTGCTGTAGGGCGCTCCCTGCCGTCGGGCGATCCAGAACGTGAAGAAAAACATGAGTACGAAGTAGGTGGTCAGCGGCAGGGCCAACCGCAGTACGTCGAGGGGAAGGGCAAGCATTTGGTCTCCTTTGAGCGAAAACATGAACACGATCGTGCCAAGAAGTGCGAATAAGGTGAGCGGGCTAAGGCGCGGCATGAGGACGTCGGCAAACCATGGTTCGCCCTTGAATTTTAGACTTAGCGCCCTAATTAACTGGCCGAGCGCAAAAGGAAGTCCGAGGTAAAGGGCCACGCTCTCGGCCACCAGCCAAGGCGAAACATGGATGGGTACCGAGGTGGTTATACCCAGCAACTTCGGAGCCATGTTGAGGAAAAAACTCGCATACAGGGCATAAAATGCGAGCTGGAAGAGGCTGTTGAGGGCCACTAGTCCGGCGGCGTAGGTGCGGTTGCCGCATGCCAGGTCGTTCCAAACCACCACCATTGCAATGCAGCGAGCTAGGCCAATCAGCATCAGGCCGTTGAAGTAACCCGGTTGGTCTCTGACAAACAGCCACGCAAGCGCAAACATGACGAGCGGACCGACGATCCAGTTGAGCAGCATTGACGTGGCGAGCAGCCTTCGTTGCTGAAATACGCCGGGAAGTTCCCGAAGGTTGACCTTAGCCAGGGGTGGGAGCATCATGGCGACCAGCCCAAGGGCAAGCCCAGGGTGAATGCTGCCATTTGGGCGTTGAAGGGCCTCGGTGATGCCTGAAAACTGACCGAGCATTACGCCGAGGGCCATTGCCAAAAAGATCCACAATGTCAGGTACTTATCGAGAAATTTCATGAACCTAGGGCGGAATAATGCTGGTGAAGAAGTTCGAGGTCGCGGCGAATGGCGCGCGAAGTTTCGATGTAGGTGGTGAGGGCTTCGGGGCTTCCGTCGGCTCGCTTCGGGTCTTCGTAGCGCCAAGGGAATCGGGCGACCGCACCCAAAATGGCGGGGCATGCCTCGTCGGCTTCTGCACAGGTCATGAAGGCAATGCTTGGCGGGGTTACCGCGAACTCGTCGAGGGATTTGGAAAAGAGGGTGGTCGATACGCCTTCGCGTTCAATGAAGTAGCTGCCAGGCCCCGCGGTCCGAACCGCCCAACCATCTGCTTCAAGTGCCTCAGCGCTGTGGGGGTGGCATTGGGTGCGTTCGGTGCCGCAGCTCGCCACACGAATTCCAGGCTCCTTACTAAAAATGAGGTGTGCCCATGCCTCGGCGAGCTGGCTTCGGCGCGAGTTGTGGGTGCACACAAACAGCAACGTCAGGGTTCCGTCGGATTGGGCTTCGCGCATGGCGCGGGCCGCCGCGTGGTAGTCCTTTGGTGAACTCAGCAGCACGGCGATTGGGGCGCTTCAAGGTCGTTGATGATGGCTTTGAGCGCAGCAAGGGCTTGGGATGAAAGGCAGTAGCAGGTCTTTGGACCCTCTACTTGACCTTGAATTAGGCCCGCCGACTTGAGTTCCTTGAGGTGCTGGCTTACTGTGGCTTGCGAAAGCCCGGTCACGCTTACAAATTCGCCACACACGCAGGCTCGTTGCTCGGCGATGGCGCGCACAATCGCGAGGCGCGCAGGGTGCCCAAGCGCTTTAAAAAGGTCGGCGGAGTCGTTGAGTTCGTCGCTGAATTGCGCGGTATGGCTCGTTCCCATGGGTCGTAGTATTGCTTTATTGCAATATTACGATAAAAAAGGTTTACGTACGAAGTTCCAGAAGCGGACTTCCTTCGGTAGCCGCGATTACCCGGCCGATTGGGCGGGAAGGAAGTCCTCGTTCCTCAAGAATTTGGGCCACGGCTGTGGCCTGGTTCGGGGCCACAAACAGCAACAGTCCGCCGCTCGTTTGGGGGTCGCAGAGTTGTGCCATGGTAAAACCGTCCATGCTGCTGCAGTCCGCCTGCACCGCGCGGTAGTTCGTGGTGGTGAGGTTGGGCAGGCAAAATTGCTGGTATAGTTCGCGCAACCGTTCGGGGTTGTAGGTCGGAACTTTAGTTAAATCCAAGGTAGCGGCGAGGCCGCTTGCCCGGACCACCTCGAGTAAGTGGCCGGCGAGCCCAAATCCGGTAACGTCGGTCATGCTGTGGACCAAGCCACGTTCGGCGAGCTGCGGCCCAAGGTCGTTGCGTTGAAGCATGGTTGCCATGGCCCATGCCCGGTCGGTGTCGGTGGCGACACCCCGCTTCGTGGCGGTGGCGAGGATGCCCAGGCCCAGCGGCTTGGTCAAAAAGAGCAGGTCGCCCTCTTGGGCCTGGCGGTTGGTTTTCAGGTGGTCTTTTGCAACCAAACCACTGACGCTGAGTCCAAATAAGGGCTCGGGGATGTCAATGCTGTGGCCGCCCGCCAGCGGAATTCCTGCTTCGCGGCAGACGTCGCGTGCGCCTTGAATGACGCGTCCGGCTTGCTCTGCCGGCAGCCGCTCCACCGGCCACGCGAGCAATGCGAGGGCCGAGATTGGGCGTCCTCCCATGGCGTACACGTCGCTGAGCGCGTTGGTGGCAGCGATGCGTCCAAAATCATAGGGATCGTCGACGATGGGCGTGAAAAAATCCACGGTCTGCACGAGTCCACGGCCATCCCCAAGGTCCACGACGGCGGCGTCGTCGGCGTGCTCGTGGCCCACCCAGAGCTGGGGCCATGCGTCTTCGGGGCGCACTCCGCTCGCGGCCAAAATACACTGAAGGGCCTCGGGGCCCAGTTTGCACCCGCAACCGGAGCCGGGATTGAATTCGGTTAACTTCATGGTATGGAGCGAATTAATTCCGCGACTTCGGCGTCGGACTTACCGCTTCCGTCCACGCGGGCCAAAACCGATTCGGCCCGGGAAGTCATGCTTTCGGCGTAGGTGCGGTCGTAGTAGTGCAGCGCAATTCGGGCGGCGTCGGCCAGGTTTCCTTGGAGCACGTAGTCCACGGCGTTTCGGGCGTTTTGATCGCCTAAACGCTTGGAAATGCGTCGAAACGTTTCGGCAAGATCTTCGCGGGATGCCTCGCCGTAGGCGCGAACCAAGCGTTCGATGCGTTCGTCCAAACTCCGCTCGAGAAGTACGAGGGGCGCCGTCTTTTTGTGGGCAAAAAAGCTATGCTGCAGCCAAATGCGTCCGATCGAGCGGGATTCGTCTTCGATCCAAATGCGCGCAGAATCAGCGAGTTCAGTCAGTCGGAGTGCGCCCTCGTTTTCAAACTGCTCGTTGGTGGGTTGGGGGAGCTCGCCAATTTGTCCGAACGCTGAGCCCTTGTGGTGGGCCAAGCCTTCAAGGTCTAGAACGGGCGCACCCTGGTCGACCATGGCGCGAAGCACTTCGGTCTTGCCCGAACCGGTTAGTCCGGCGACTACGACGTACGGACGCGGCTCACCCCACGTCGCGAGTACCCGGTTGCGGTATGATTTGTAGCCGCCGTCCCACTTGGCCACGTCGTAGCCTGCGGTTCGGAGCAACCAGGCTACCGACCCGCTGCGTTGCCCTCCTCGCCAGCAGTAGACTTCAAGCGGGCTCGGGTCTTTTTTAACCAGTGCATCAACCTCGGCCACGAGGGGAGCCATTCGAAGTCCCGCATACTTAAGACCCACGCGCACAGCCTTTGCGGGCGATTGCTGCTTGTACACGGTGCCGATTTCGGCGCGTTCCTCGTCGGTAAAAAGGGGCAGGGAGTGCGCACCCGGCACATGGCCGTGGGCGAATTCTGATGGGCTTCTCACGTCGATTAGGGGCATGGAGCGAAGGTACGATGCGCCCTACCTTTAGGCCGTGCGAACACTATTGCTCATCGGAACCTTGGTCGGGGTGGCCGCCTGTGGCGTGCCCAAAAAAGTAGTGGAAGCCCAATCGGGCGTGATCAGTCGGTTGCGCCAAGACAGCGCGAACGCGGAGCTGCGGGTAGCCGCAGTGCGCGACAGCCTGCTGGCCGTGGAGCGATGGGGTGCGCAGTCGGAACAAGCCTCATTGGAGCTCGCCAAAGAGCTGGAAGTCAAGGCCGACGAACTCAAGCTTGCCCAGTTGAGGGCCGATTCACTGCAGGAGCGCGTGCTGCGCAATGCGACGCAGCGCGACGTGTGGCGCCTAGAGCGCTTGGCCGCGGAGCGAGCCATGCTGGCCACGCAGCGCAGGGCGGATTCGCTAATGGAAGTGGTGGCGAAGCTTCAGGCTGCGCCCAAAAAACGCCGTTAGTCTTTTTCGACGAAGTCGAGGTCGCGGCCAAAGGTTTCAGTCAAGCCCACTGCGGCCCAAAGAGTCACCGCAAAAACGAGTGCGGCAGTGAGCATTCCGCCCTCGAGGTAGCCGGCTTGGGCCGTGAGCCAAAGAAACAGGGCCGAGATTGCGTTCAGCGAACCGCGAACCATGTTCGGAATGGTGGTGGCCGCTGTGGCCCTCAAGTTGGTTCCGAAGCTCTCGGCGCCGACCGTGACAAACAGGGCCCAAAAGCCGGTGCCAAAGCCCATAATTCCGCAGGCTAAATAGAGTTGATCCACGCTTGATGCGGTAAAGAAGCGCAGCATGCCGAGGGCGGTGATTGCGTAAAACACGTAGAGGGCCTTTTTGCGCGACTTAAGCGCTTGACTCAGAAAGCCAATTAAGATGTCGCCGAGCGAAATGGCTGCGTAGGCATAGAGTATGCCTCGACCAGGGTCCACTTCGCCCTCAATGCCGAGGTGGGTCGCGAACTCCTTGCTGAAACTGACTAAGATGCCGATGACGAACCAGGTGGGCAGGCCGACGAGGATGCATCGCAGGTAGCGGAGGCTTCGTTCGCGCGTTCGAAAGAGCTGGAGGAAGTTGCCTCGCTCCACGTCGCTTCGCGATGCGGTTTGGTGGAAGAGTCCGGAGTCAAGAACCCTCAAGCGCAAGATCAGCAAGCTGAGGCCCATTCCGCCCCCGATAAAGTAGGCGGTGCGCCATTCCACGGCCTGGGCCACAAAAAAGGCGGCGACGGCCCCGAGGAGTCCGATGCCCGCGACCAACGAGGTTCCAATGCCGCGCTTGGCGGCGGGAAGTAGTTCGCTCACAAGCGTTATGCCTGCGCCTAATTCGCCCGCCAGGCCAATACCGGCCAAAAAGCGCACGACGGCGTACTGAAGCTCGTTTTGCACGAGTCCGTTGGCTACGTTGCCCAGGGAGTAAATGAGGATGGACAGAAAGAGTACCCGGGTGCGGCCAAGTCGGTCGCCCAGCACGCCCCAGAGGATGCCGCCCAGCATGAGTCCGAGCATTTGTATGTTGATGATCAGCAGGCCGCTCTCAAACGAGTTGGCTACGCCCAAGTCGGTGAGCGACGGAACGCGCACGATGCTGAACAGGAGCAAGTCGTAGATGTCCACGAAGTAGCCGAGGGCGGCGACCCAGACGGCGGCGTTGCGCCACACGGAAGCCTGCTGCATCGGTTAGATTAAGCGTTTTAAAATGCGCAAGCGGTGGGTGTGCCGGCCGAGTTCCGCGTTGTAAATCCCGCTGGGGTCGAGGGCGTCCACGCGGACGGAGCCGCTCGCGTGAAGGATGCGGTGGTCGCTCAGTACGAGTCCGACGTGGGTAATTCGGCCTTCTTCGTTGTCAAAAAAGGCAAGGTCGCCCTCAGTGGCCTCCTCGAGGAAGTCGACAATTTGGCCTTGGTTGGCCTGCTGGTAGGCGTCTCGGAGCAGGTTGATTCCGGCCATGCGGAAGCTTACCTGGGTAAGGCCGCTGCAGTCGATGCCGAACGCGCTGCGTCCGCCCCAGAGGTAGGGCGCGTTCAAAAAGGTAAAGGCATGGCGAACCACGTGGGTGCTGCTTGGTTTGAGGTCAGCGAGCGGACCCTGATAGGTGTAGCTCTCGTCGCCCAATTCCAGTTGGCCGTCGGTGAGGTAGGGTAGGTAGGAGCCCGCCACCACGGTGCGGCTCTTCATGGGTTGGGCGTGGTCGACGAGGTCGACGGCGCTGGCTACCACGTGCTGGGGGCGGTCGAGTTGGCTGCGGTAGGATTCTCGGCTTAACGGGGCGGTTTGCTGGGTGAGGACCCAGCCCTCGTAGCCGTCGTGGCCCAAGCGAATTTGGCTCCACTCGCGGTCGTAGCCGAGCACTTCAAAGACTTCGCCAAAAAGTCCTTGGTTGACCATTTCGCTGCGGTGCGAAGGCTCGCGCCGCATGGGTGTGAGGCTGAACGGAAAGGTGCCGAA
>JBEBBW010000008.1:0-50247 GCA_041158165.1 Bacteroidota bacterium | reverse complement strand
GGGAGTCCGCGTGCCGCCATCACGGCGTTAAAGGCGGCGGTTCGAAGCGGGCGCATTGATTCGGTCGAAGTTCACCGACGCTATGTTCGGGTGCTCGAGGCCAAAAAACGCTGGAACTGCGCTTCGCCGCTCCCCGCAGCTGATTACGATGGACAGCGCGCACGCTGGAGCAAGCTGAGTAGCGAAATCTACGCGGCCGCCTTCACCGAAATCAAGGGGATGAAGGACGTGCAGGCCATCGAATTTGTGGGCGAAGGCACGCCGCCCCAAGGCCTCAAGCCGGCCCAGCCCGGCGACACGCGGGTGGTGCTGATTTTTGGGCCGTCCACGTCTACGGCCTGGAAAAAGGGCGCCTGGACCGACGAAATGAAGGCCGCACTCGCCCGCCATCAGGCCGCGGGCCGCAAGGTGGGCGTTGTCCACCTCGGCAATCCCTATGGGCTTCGCGGCCAGTCGGTTGCGTCCCTTGCGGGGCTTTGGGTCGGTTACGAAAACACGCCCGAAACCCGCCAGCTCGCGGTGTCGGTGGTGCGCGGCGAACACCCTGCGACGGGTACGTTGCCGGTCAACGGCATTCCGGCACCCAAAATGCTGCAAGCCGTCGACCTGAAAACGGCCGGATTTTCAGCCGACTTGGACCGAAACGTGGCCGCGGTGGTGCAGCGCGGGCTCGACGCCAAGGCCTACCCGGGCTGCCAGGTGTTGGTCGCGCGCCACGGTGAAGTGGTGCTGCACAAGGGCTACGGAACCCTCGACGGCACGGCGCCCGTCACGCCCGAAACCGTGTACGACATTGCGTCGGTAACCAAAATCATGGCCAGCGTGCCGCTGCTCCTTGAGGCCTACGACGAGGAGGGACCTGGATTTTTGGTGCGGACCATGGATCAGCTGCTCCCCGAATTGCGCGGAACCGCAATCGGTCGCGCCAAGGTGCAGGACGTGCTGGCCCACCAATCGGGACTGCCCGCGTGGCTGCCTTTTTACACGTCGATGCTGCGCCAAGACGGGGGCTACGACCACCACTACCTGCGCACGGTGCGCGACACGGTGTACCGACTGCCCGTGGCGCCCGGAATTTGGGCAGCCGAATGGATGCACGACACGCTGATCGCCCGAATTGCCCGCGCGCCCCTCGGTCCCAAAACCTATGAGTACTCTGATCTGGGGTACTACCTGTTCCAGCGCTACCTCGAGCGCCGCGACGGCCGCAGCATAGAACGCCAGCTCGAAGACGACTGGTACGGACCCCTCGGTGCCGAGCTCTGCTTCAATCCCCAGCCGTCCGAACGCATTGCGCCGACCGAAAACGACCGCCGGTTCCGCAAGCAGCAGCTGCGCGGCAGCGTCCACGACCAGGGTGCGGCGCTCATGGGCGGAGTCGCCGGGCACGCAGGCGTTTTTGGCACGGCCGAAGGGGTGGCCCAAATGATGCAGCTCTTCCTTGACGGGGGCAAGGCCAACGGGCTGCACTTCGCGAGCGAGGCGGCCCTCAATCGCTTCACGGCGTGCTTGGCCTGCGATCAGGGCAATCGGCGCGGACTCGGATTTGACAAGCGCCAGCTCTCGGGCGGCGGACCGGCCTGCCTTTGCGCGAGCCGAGCGAGCTTCGGCCACACCGGATTCACCGGTACCTTTGCTTGGGCCGACCCAGAAACCGGAATTGTGCTCGTTTTTCTTTCAAACCGCGTTTATCCTGATGCCAGTGTCAACAAACTCGCCCAAATGGGCATCCGCACCGACCTTCAGCAGGTGGTGTACAGCGCTCTGCTTTAGCCTGTTGTTCGCGGGAATGCCGGCGCTTTGGGGCCAGGCTCAAAATGCCCACGAATTCAGCCGCACCGACAGCCTTTCGGTGCACTACTTCGGCAACGGCAAGCCGCGAATGATTACACCATTTCGCGAAGGCATGGCCCACGGAATTGCCTTTGAATACCACGCTTCGGGCCAAATCAACTTCATCACCCACTACTACGACGGCGAAAAATCGGGAGAGCAAAAGATGTTTGACCAGGCCGGCCGCCTCATGTGGGTCAAAACTTGGCAGGCCGATCGCCTTCACGGCGAAGAGCGGCTCTACTACCAAGACGGACAAATTCAGTCGCGCTGTGAGTGGCGCAACAACCAAAAGCACGGCCTTTCCACCTTTTACTACGAGCAGGGTGCCGTGGCGGCAGAACTCCGCTACGAATTCGGCAACCAAGTGAGCGCCACCTACTACGACGAAGACGGCAACGTCAAAAAGAACATCGTCGACTGATGCGCATTGGAATCGTTTGCCACCCCACCTTCGGCGGTTCGGGCGTGCTCGCAACCGAGCTCGCGGCCTACCTCGCGCAGCAGGGCCACAGCGTCCACGTGATTAGCTACGCGATGCCGGCCCGGCTTGACGAGCTGCAGCCCGACTTGTACTTTCACGAGGTTCAGGTTCAGGACTACCCGCTGTTTCAGTACCAACCCTATGAGCTGGCGCTGTCCAGCATGATGGTCCAGGTGGTGCAGCGCGAAAAGCTCGACCTGCTCCACGTGCACTACGCCATTCCCCACGCCTACGCGGCCTACATGGCCCGCAAGATTTTGGAGGACCAAGGCGTTCATATTCCGGTAGTTACAACGCTTCACGGCACCGACATTACGCTGGTGGGAAAGCATCCGTCCTACAAACCGGCGGTGTGCTTTTCGATTGAGCACTCGAGCGCAGTGACGGCGGTTTCGGAGTCCCTCCGCCGCGATACCGAGCGCATTTTCAACATCCGCCGCCGCATCAACGTCATCCCCAACTTCGTGGACCTTGAGCGCTACGGACGTTGTGCAGCCGGCGACCGCAGCAAGGTGGCTCCCGACGGCGTTCCGATTTTGGTTCACGTGTCCAACTTCCGACGAGTCAAGCGAATTCCCGACGTGATCGACGTCTTTGCTCGGGTGCGCGCACACATTCCGGTTCGCTTGCTTTTGGTGGGCGACGGTCCCGAACGTCCGCGAGCCGAAGAAGACGTGCAGTCGCGCGGACTCCACGACGACGTGCGCTGGCTGGGCAAATCGACCGAAATCGAGCGCATCCTCTCCATGTCTGACGTGTTTCTCTTGCCCTCGGAATCAGAATCCTTCGGGTTGGCTGCGCTCGAAGCCATGGCGTCCTACGTTCCGGTGGTGGCGACCAACACGGGCGGAATTCCCGAAGTTATCGACCACGGGGTCAGCGGCTACCTCGAGCCCGTCGGCGATACGGCGGCGATGGCCCGCGACGTTCTAGAAATTTTAACGACGCCGGGACGCCGCGAAGCGATGGGGCAGTATGCGCGCCAAAAGGCCGAACAATTTGCCATGGCCGCCGTCGGCACCCAGTACATCGAACTCTACCAAAAGCTGGTCCATGAGCAAACGCGGTGATTTTTCAACCGGTGCCGCCGGCGATAACCCCTTTGCCTCGGCGCTCGCCTCGGCCCTCCAGTCCAAGGGCATCGAGGTGCCCGTTCCGTCATCTGGTGCGACCCCCGACGACGAACCGAGCGACGCCCCCGTGCCCAAGGGAACGCTGGGCATTCGCTTCGAGCGCCGCAACGGAAAGCCCACCACGGTCGTCTTTCTCGACGACGTGGACCACGCAGACCCCGCAACCTGGGCGAGCGAACTCAAAAAACGCTGCAGTGTGGGCGGCTCCGTGAGCGAAGGCAGCATCCTGCTCCAAGGCGACGTGCGCACCAAAGTAGAAGAATGGGCTAAAACCAAAGGCCTCAAAACCAAACGCATCGGCGGATAATGCTTCAGCTCGACTCAACCCAAAACCCCAAGGTGCGGACGCTGATCCGCTACCGCGAGAAATCGGCGCATCGCCGCAAGGACGGCGTCGTGCTCGTCGAGGGCGTGCGCGAACTGGAACGAGCGGTCGCCGCCGGCTGGACCCTTCGCCAAACCTTTTGGGAGCCCGCGACGGCGAGCCTGCCCGCCTGGGCGCAAGGCCACGGCCAGCATTTTCGCTGCGCCCCGGCGGTCTACGATAAACTAGTGCTCCGCGAAAACGGCGCTGGCGCAGTGGGATTGCTTGCGCAGCCCACCGCGGCACTCGAAGACCTCAACCTGCCCGCTAAGCCCTGGGTCCTCGTGCTGGACGGACTCGAGAAGCCCGGCAATGTGGGCGCAATCCTGCGCACCGCCGACGCCGTGGGCGTCGACGCGGTGCTCTTCAGCAGCTTGGAGTGCGACCCCTACAGTCCGCAATCGGTGCGGAATTCGACGGGAGCGGTCTTCAGCTTGGCCCTGGCGTCGGCGCCTCGTGCCGCGGTTCAGCAGTGGCTGCGCGAACGCGGAGTTACGCCTTTTGCGCTCCACCTCGAAGGGGCCACGCCGCACCACGACGTAGATTGGACCCAAGCGACCGCCATGGTGCTCGGACCCGAAGACCGTGGACTGGAGGCCTCGTGGTCTGAAGCGCTGCGGGTAAAAATTCCGATGAAAGGCCACGTTGACTCGCTCAATGTGAGTGTGGCCGCCGCGGTTGTGCTCTACGAAGGACTGCGGCAGCGCGCCTAACGCCAAGGCCCTCGTGAAAATCCCATATTTGGGGAAAAAGGAAGCCCGGTCCAAAGAACCGGGCCTCACACCAAACCAATAAACCTATTCCACTGACGAATCAGATTCCTAGATTCAACGCAAATATAGGCTCGTGGAGACCAAATAATAACCAAATCAGACGGATAACCTCTTTTGCAGATATTTCGCGCCGAAATAATAATTAAGTACTTAAATATCAGCGAAATGCTTTCGCAGTAGGACTGTCTAATTGGCCCATTTTTCGAGGGTCTCCGGCGTACAAAAGATGTCCGCCGTCGGGTCCACCATCTGGACCCAATTCGATGAGCCAGTCTGCCGAGGCCAAGACGTCGCGGTGGTGTTCGACGACTAACACGGTGTGCCCCAGCGCGATCAGTGCGTCAAACGACACGAGGAGCTTTTGCACGTCGTCCATGTGGAGGCCGGTGGTGGGCTCGTCAAATACGAAAAGCACAGGATCTGCCTGCTGTCCGCGCGCCAAAAACGACGCGAGCTTGACGCGCTGCGCTTCGCCGCCCGAAAGCGTACTCGACGACTGACCAAGTTGAATATACCCTAATCCGACGTCGGCAAGGGGGCGGAGCTTGTCGGTAATCTTCTTTTGCTGGTGCGCACTAAAGAATTCCATCGCCTCGTCCACGGTGAGTTCCAAGATGTCGCTGATCGACTTGCCCTGGAATTCGACCTCGAGCACTTCGGCCATAAACCGTTTGCCGTGGCACTGCTCACATGTCAGGTGCACGTCGGCCATAAACTGCATTTCTACGGTCACGTAGCCGTCGCCTTGGCACACAGTGCAGCGTCCGCCGTCGGTATTGAACGAAAAATGCTTGGCCGCGTAGCCCCGTAACTGGGCAGACTTTTGGGCTGCGAACAGGTTGCGGATGTCGTCGTAGGCCTTGAGGTAGGTGACCGCGTTGGAGCGAGAGGACTTGCCCATCGGGTTCTGGTCAACAACTTCAATGGCGGTGATGCGGCGCCAGTCGCCCACTAGGCCGTCGTGAGCGCCCGCTCGGCCTCCGTATTCCCCCAGGAGTTTTTGGAGCACCGGAACCAAAATGTTCCGCACCAGCGTGGTTTTGCCCGAACCGCTGACGCCACAAACCGCAGTCAGCCGCTCCAGCGGGATGCGAACCGTCACGTCTTTGAGGTTTTGGGCGCGCGCTCCCTGCAGCTCGATCCAGTACTTGGCGGCGTCGCCAAGGCCCGCACGATGAACTTTTTTGCGGCCCGACAGGTAGTCTCCGGTGAGGGTTGCAGCATGAACCAGCTGGGCACCGGGCCCGCTGTAGACGACTTCGCCCCCCAGCCGTCCGGCGCCAGGGCCGATGTCAATGACCGTGTCGGCGGCCTTCATGAACACGTCGTCGTGTTCAACCACAATGACCGTATTGCCGGCGTCGCGAAGCGCTTGAAGTACACCGAGCAGCTGGTCGGCGTCGCGCGGGTGAAGTCCGACCGAGGGCTCGTCGAGAATGTACATCGACCCCACGAGGGCCGCACTGAGGCTGGTGGCTAGGTGGATGCGCTGCGATTCGCCCCCGCTGAGCGTGTTGGCAGGCCGGTTGAGCGTGAGGTAGTGCAGGCCGACGCGCTCCAAAATGTCGAGGCGGTGGCGCAGTTCCTGAAGCAGGCGTTCGCCCACTTTGAGCTGGTAGGCGGTCAGCTCAAGATGGTCAAACCAATGCTTCGCGTCGCGCACCGTGAGGTCAAGCACCTCCGCAAGGTTTTTGCCGCCAACGCGCACCGCCAGCGCCTCGCTGCGCAGGCGAGAACCTCCACAGTCGGGGCAGGTTGTCTTGCCGCGGTACCTGGCCTGAAGCACCCGGTACTGAATCTTGTAGGTGCTCTCTTCGACCATCTTAAAAAAGGCGTCGATACCCATGAAGCTCGAACAGCCGCGCCAGAGCATTTCGCGGTGTTCCGGGCTGAGCTGCTGCACGGGACGGTGCACAGGGAATCCGGCGCGTTCGGCGCCGCGGAGCAGCTGCTCCTTCCATTCGCCTAGCTTTTCGCCGCGCCACGGCGCCACCGCATCTTCAAAAACGCTGAGTCCTGGATTCGGAATGACGAGTTCCGCGTCAATGCCGAGCACCGACCCAAAGCCCTCACAGGTAGGGCAGGCGCCCTGAGGAGTGTTGAACGAAAACAACCCGGGGGTCGGTTCTTCAAAGCGGATTCCCTCAGCCTCAAAACGGTTCGAAAAGTCGAGGTGGCGGTCGTCGAACCGAACGCGGCAGGTTCCGTTGCCTTCGAAAAAGGCCGTTTGCACTGAATCGGCGGCGCGGGCCTCCCAGTCTTCGTCGCGGGCTCCCGTGGGAACGCGGTCCACCACCAACTCCACGCCTTCGGGGTTGGGCTGTTCGTCGAGCCGCACCACACCTTGGCTTGGGGTCCACACCCGCGCGTAGCCTTGGCTGCTAAGCAGGTCCCAGTAGGCCTGGGGCTTGCGGTCGGCGAGGTCCAGCGGGGCGGTCACTAGGGCGTACCCTCCCTCGGGTTCTGCCTCGAGGGCGCGCAGTACGTCGGCGATTTGGTGGCGCTTGACCTCGGCTCCGCTGGGCGCATAGGTGGTGCCAACACGGGCAAAAAGCAGCTTCAGGTAGTCGTGAAGTTCGGTGGCCGTGGCAACCGTAGAGCGCGGATTCCGCGTGCTCACTTTTTGCTCAATGGCAATGGCGGGCGCGAGGCCCTTGATGTCGTCGACTTCGGGCTTCTCGAGCTTGCCCAAAAACTGGCGTGCGTAGGCCGACAGCGACTCCACATAGCGGCGCTGACCTTCGGCATACAGGGTGTCAAAAGCGAGCGAGGATTTTCCTGATCCGCTCACGCCCGTCACCACCACAAGGTGGCCGTGGGGGAATGCCACATGAATGTTCTTCAGGTTGTGCACTCGGGCACCTTCTACGCGTACTTCTAGCTCTTCCATGGGCAAGGTGCAAATTTACCGCTTTGTATTGCGAGAAAAAACTTATTTTTGACTCGAAATCTGCCGCCAAGGCAGCCTGATTGAACCTAAAAATAGACGCCCGCCTATCGAAGCACAGCTACGCCAATTGACTTAATGCCAACTAGCTATGCTGTACTCACAGGTTCAGGATGCCGAGCTCATTGAGCGCTACGCGTCCGGCGACGAACGCGCGTTCGAAGCGCTCATGCGCCGCCACGGCGACGCCGTATTCGCCGCAATCCTCTCTAAAGTCAAAGACCACGCGGTCGCCGACGACCTCTTTCAAGAGGTTTGGATCAAGTTCATCCACACCCTCAAAGCCGGGGACTACACCGAGGCAGGGAAGTTTGCCGCCTGGATTCACCGCGTGGCCCGAAACGCCACGATGGACTACTTCCGTCGCCAGCAGCGGAGTCCGCTCGCCCACTACGACCACTTTGAGTCAGCGACCGACGGCGTGGCCGACGAAGCGCTAAATGTCGAGGAACGCGCGGTCGCCGCCCAATGGATGCAAGACGCCCACGAGGCGGTGCAGCGGCTGCCGGCAGACCAAAAACTCGTGCTGGAGCTCCGGCTCCACGCTGGCCTCAGCTTCAAAGAAATTGCCGAAGAGACGGGGGTAGGCATCAACACCGCCTTGGGCCGCATGCGCTACGCCGTGGCGAACCTGCGCCGAATGCTCCGCGTCGAAATACCAAACTGAATGGGCTGGCGTTAGGTAGGTAGCATTTCGCACTGCAGCCTATGACCGAACCTACCCAACCTGATGCGCTTTTGGACGCACGTCGCCCCAGCGAATCCACCTACCAGTGCCTCGTGGCGTATTCCGCTGCCTGCCGCGGCCTTGCGTTTTCGAGCAAGGTACCCGCGGAACTTCGCGTGGCCGTGATGAATTAGGGTCCGCGTTAAACGACGCTGCACAAAAAGCGCAGCCGCGCAAGCCGCAGTTCCAGCTCGCCGTATTCCTGATCAAAGTGGCGCATCGCCTCGTCCAGCGCGCCGTCTTCGCTGTCGTCGGCGAAGTACTCCGTGATTTCGTCGAGCGAATCGTCGTCGAGGTAGTCCTCGATAAGGTAGTCCAGTCCGAGCCGCGTGCCGCTGCGAACGATGTTCTCCATCTCGCTCAAGATGTCGTCGACCGAAACATTTTTACTGCGGGCAATTTCTTCGAGGCCAAGCTTGCGGTCCACCGACTGAATGATGTACAGCTTGAGGTTGCCTTTTTGACCGGCACTGCGAATCGCGAAATCGCCGGGACGCTCGATTCCGTGAGCTTCTACGTGGGCCTTGATGGCCTCGACCAATTCGGAACCAAAGCGCTTGGCTTTCGCTTCGCCAACGCCCGGAATGGTCTTGAGCTCCTCCAAACTGATGGGGTAGGAGGTGGCCATGTCGTTTAGCGAAGCCTCTGAAAAGAGGGCGTAGGGCGGAATATTCCGCGTCTTGGCCATTTTTCGGTTGAGCTCCTTCAGCTGCGAGTAAAGTTCGGGATCCAGTGCCGCCGCGCGCTTTACTGCCCCGCCGCCGGTGCCCACAACCTCGTCGTCGTCAAAGGCCCGGTACGGAACCGCTGAAAAGGGCGTAGTTCCTGAGCGAATTCCCAACCCGTCCTTCGTGACCGACAAAATGCCGTAGCGTTCCAAGTCCTTCTCGAGCATCCCCGCGAGCATCAGCTGGCGAATCAGGTCGTCCCAGTAGCCCGCGGCGTGGCTGCTGCCCTTGCCCCACGTGCTGAGGCTTCGTGCGCCCAGTGTTTTTAGAATGGCGGTCTCGTTGGCAATCAGCGTGTTCACGACCTGGAGCGCGCGGAACTGTCCGCGTCCCAACTGCACCGTCTCGAGGATGAGCTGGGCGTGTGCTGTGGCGTCGTAGCCAGACTGCGGACTACGGCAGTTGTCGCAGTTTCCGCAGTTGGGTTCGTCGTAGGCCTCCCCGAAGTAGTGCAGCAAGAACTTTCGGCGGCAGCTGGACGTGACCGCATAAGCGCGCGCGTCGAGCAGCAACTGCCGACCGATTTCTTGCTCTGCCACGGGCTTGCGCGACAAGAACTTGTCCATTTTGTCGAGGTCCTTCTCGGCGTAGTAGGTCACGCAGCGCCCTTCGCCTCCGTCGCGGCCGGCGCGGCCGGTCTCCTGGTAGTAGCCTTCTAAGCTTCGCGGCATGTCGTGGTGCACCACCAACCTCACGTCGGGTTTGTCGATCCCCATGCCAAAGGCTACGGTGGCCACAATCACGTCGACCTCTTCGTTCAAAAAGGCGTCTTGGTGGCGGCTACGTGAATGGGCGTCGAGCCCCGCATGATAGGGCAGCGCGGAGATTCCGTTGAGCTGCAGTACCTGGGCCAATTCTTCGACCTTTTGCCGACTTAAGCAGTACACAATCGCCGACCTGCCGGTGTAGTCGCGCAGCAAGCGCACGACATCCCGCTCCACGTTCGCCGTCTTGGCCTCGACTTCATAGGCCAGATTGGGTCGGTTGAAGCTCGTGGTGATCACCTCGGCATCGGGAATCTCCAGCGTCTTCAAAATATCTGACATCACCTTGGGCGTGGCGGTAGCCGTGAGGGCCAAAATGGGGCGTCGACCGATGGCGTTCATTGCCTGGCGCAGCATTCGGTACTCGGGCCGAAAGTCATGGCCCCATTCCGAGATGCAGTGCGCCTCGTCAATGGCATAAAACGACACGTTCAGTTCCCTCAAAAAGTCAATGTTCTCCTGCTTGTTCAGCGACTCGGGCGCCATGTACAGCAGCTTGGTTCGGCCTGCGCTCAAATCTTGGCGGACCACCACCATTTCGCGCTTGCTGAGCGACGAGTTCCAGACGTGGGCCACCCCGTCGCTGTCGGCAAAACTGCGCAACGCGTCAACCTGATTTTTCATCAGCGCAATGAGCGGCGAGACCACCACCGCCACACCCGGCATGTCGAGCGCGGGAAGTTGGTAGCACAGCGACTTACCGCCCCCGGTAGGCATCATGACAAAGGTGTCGCGGCCGTTCATCACCGACGCCACCACGTCGCTTTGGCGGCCCCTAAAGTCGTCAAAACCAAAAAAGGACTTTAATAAAGCACGGCTTTGAACCGGTTCAAACGTGGCCATAGATGGTGAGTAAAACGGCGCAAAATTGCACCAAAACTTGAAGGTACGACCAAACCTACCTTTGCAGCATGTCTGACGGTTCAAGCATGCCCTTTTTGGCGCACCTCGCGGCCCTACGCACCCACTTGGTGCGGGCCTCGGGCTACATCCTTGCCGGGGCCGTTGTCGCCTTTATCAGCATGGACTGGCTGTTCGCCAACGTCTTGCTGGCACCCAAAGAAGCAGACTTCATCACGTACCGCCTCTTTTGTGAGGCCGGAACCTACTTTGGCATGCCCGCCCTGTGCATCGGCGGCTTTCAACTCGACCTGCTCAACACCCAGATGGCGGGCCAGTTTAGCCTTCACATGTGGCTGTCGCTGGTCGCTGGGTTAATCATGGCGTTCCCCTTTGTGCTCTTTGAGCTTTGGCGCTTCATCGGCCCAGGGCTTACCGAACGCGAGCGCAGCATGTCGGTGGTCTTCATTGGGGCGGCGTCGCTGCTCTTTTTTCTCGGAGCCCTGTTTGGCTACTACCTTATCGTGCCGCTGAGCCTGCAGTTCCTCGCCACCTACACGGTCAGTGGCGAAATCCAAAACCTCTTTGAAATGTCGTCCTACCTCTCGACCGTGACCAGCGTCGTGGTTGCGAGCGGACTCCTATTTGAACTTCCGGTCGCCGTGTACCTGCTGTCGCGCTTGGGCCTCACCACGCCCGAAGGCATGCGTACCTACCGCCGTCACGCCTGGATCGGAATCCTCGCCGTGGCCGCCGTGATCACGCCCCCTGACGTATTTAGCCAAATTGTGGTGTCTTTGCCGGTGGCCCTGCTGTACGAACTCAGCATCGGACTCAGCCACCTCGCACACGTTCAGCGAAAAAAACGCGTTAACGAACAAGCATGATGACCCTGCGCGCTGAACACCTCGTGAAAACCTACCGAGGCCGCCATGTAGTGGACGGTGCCAGCTTCAGCGTGAAGCAAGGTGAAATCGTCGGGTTGCTGGGCCCCAACGGCGCCGGAAAAACGACGTCTTTTTACAGTGTGGTTGGCTTGGTTCGCCCCGACGAAGGCCGTGTGCTGCTCGATGAGCAAGAGCTTACCGACCTTCCGATGTACCGCAGGGCCCAGTTGGGCATCGGCTACCTCGCCCAAGAGGCCTCGGTCTTTCGCAAGCTGAGCGTGGAAGACAACATTGCCGCCGTGCTCGAATGGCGCGGATTCAATCGCTCTGAAGTGCGCCGCCGCACCGACGAGCTCCTCGAAGAATTTAGCCTGACCAAAGTCCGCAGCTCACGGGGCGAACTGCTCTCGGGCGGAGAGCGCCGCCGCACCGAAATTGCGCGCTGCCTCGCCTCAGACCCCAAGTTTATCTTGCTCGACGAGCCCTTTGCAGGCGTAGACCCGATCGCGGTCGAAGACATCCAAACGATCGTGGCTCGCCTGGCCGACGAACGCGGCATCGGAGTGCTCATCACCGACCACAACGTGCACGAGACCCTGGCGATTACCGACCGCACCTACCTCATGTTTGAGGGTAAAATCATCAAGAGCGGAACCGCCGAAGAACTCGCCGAAGACGAGGTGGTTCGACGGGTGTACCTGGGCCAAAACTTCAGTCTTCGCCGCGGTGGGCGGCGCGGCGCAGCCGATCGTTAACGGCCCGGCCAAGGCCCGCTTCGGGGGCCAGTTCCATCCACAATTCGCGGTCGCCCGACGCGGCAAAAACCCGCAGGGCGGCAAACAAGCGCTGGGCGCCTTGGCTGCAGCTTCCGTTGGTCGTAAGACTAGGAACCCCATGATCTCCAGGCTTCCAAGCAAGGTACTGGATGCCCTGCTTCAGTTCTATAGTAGACCAGTCAAAACCATTAGGCACTAGGTGAACGGGCTTTCCTGGAGCGTAGTGCGCGTCGAGCATTCCCGGAGCGCTTGGCCGACTCGACGACAAACGCACCTCGGGCACATAGCCTAAAACGTCACTCACTACTTCGAGCGGAACGCCGCCAAGCCGCAGCACCACGGCTGCGCCACCGTCCGCCCACGAAACAATGGTTGATTCGACGCCTACACTGCAGGCGCCGCCGTCGAGAATGTAGTCGACTTTGCCCGCGAGCTGGTCGGCCACATGCTGGGCTGTGGTGGGCGAGACAAAGCCAAAAGGGTTCGCGCTGGGCGCAGCCACCGGCACGCCGGCCGACGCAATGAGCTGGCGCGCCAGGGCCAACTCGGGCACGCGCACCGCAACATGATCCAGCCCTGCCGTAACCAAGTCGGGCACCTCAACACGCTTCGGAACCACATACGTCAAGGCCGCTGGGCCCAACGCCTTCCAAAGTGCGCGGGCTTCGGCCGGAACCTGCGCAGCCACACGGTCTACGTCGTTCCAGTCCGCAAGGTGCACAATAAGCGGGTCAAAATGGGGCCGGTTTTTGGCTTCAAAAATGCGTGCTACGGCCACCTCGTCCAACGCGTTGGCGGCCAAGCCATACACCGTTTCTGTGGGCATGCCCACGAGTCCGCCGGACCGAAGTACCGACGCGGCGCGGGCTACATCGGTCCCAATCTGCTGCATCGCGGCAAAGGTAGCGGGCTATTGGCCAAGCTCCATGCGAAGCTGGGCTCCGTCGGTTATGTCCACCACGCGGAACGCGATGGCCCGATCGTAGCGTTCGCCCCAAAGCCGGGCATACACGACGGTCGAGTACTGGTTGGCCGACCGGCTGTGGCTGCCCTCAGACCAGTCAAGTCCCGCAGCGCCAGCATCGAGGTCGCGGTAGCGGTACTCCATATAGCCTTGCTTCACCAGAAATCGGCCAACGTAGGCACCCCGGGCCTCGCTGTAGCTCAAAACGTGCTCTGGTCCAGGGCAGTACTGGTTGAAATCGCCCTCCACGGCGATGCGGCGTCCGCCCCAAGCCTCGCTGTCTTTGAGTTCCACGTCGAGCCAGAGGTAGTCTGCTTGTGTTCCGGCGTCGCCCCGCGCGGACCGCGGAACAAACGACCCGCGGGCATCCTCCTGGCGCACATAGGTCCCAAGGCCAGCGGGCAGGTCTTGGCGAACAAATCCAATCCAGCGGTCGCCGAGTTCGTAGCGCGTTATTCGCAACGAAGGGGAGGGCAGGGCCTTGGTGTCGACAAACCGAAACACGTTTCCGGCCAAAAATGCGTTTTCGCCGCCATTGTAGTCGAAATCGAGCCGATCACCTTGAGCGAAGCGGGGCGCTAGCAACCGATAACTGGTCCAGTCGCGGTTTTGCAGCACGCCGAGGCGCACGTCGGTAAACGGATTCGCGGTGCGGCTAGCGTCCCACGGAAACCAGGCGTCGACCTCATGGTAGCGTTCGGTCCATTTCGCAGCCACCGGGCGGCGCACCGCCACTTGGAGGGTGCTCGGCGATTCAGCAAACACCACGGGGAGTTGGAGCAACAGCGCGTCGTCGGCAAAAACCTTGAGGTAGTAGTTCCCTGAAAGCACCGGCATGCTGCTCTCCTCGGGCAGCTGCATTTCGTAGTGGCTGTAGCCCTGGTAGGTATTGAAGGCAAGGCGGCCTTCGGGCACTTGGCCTTCCCAAAATCCGCTCAAGTACTCTGAGGTGATTATGGGGGAGGGCTGCCAATTCCGGTCGCAGTGTACCCAGACGTACTTGAGTGGGAGCACCGATTGGCTGAAGTCGTCAAATCGCAGCTGCAGGGCGCGCGGCTGCCCGAGGCCCACTATGGCCGGAGCGTCCACCCGGTCCACCGGGTGAAGGATTATGCTCTTAATAAGGCTATCTTTCTTTATTTCAGGAAGTTGACCTAATGCTGGAATGAGGCCTCCGAACAGGGTGAGCAGCAGCGCCGCCCAACGGTGTATTTGCATGCCTTAAAGGTGCTAAAAACATGTTAAATAATCACCTTTTTGCAATGTGACTAATGTACCTTTGCGGCGAAATTTTAGCAGCTATGCCCAACGTACATATTGTTCGGAACGGTCTTGACCTCCCGATCTTGGGTGCACCAGAAGCCATCGTTGATGGCCACCTCAGTGCCTCGGTCTATGCGGTTCGCCCAAGCGACTTCCGCGGACTCGTCCCTAAACTCGCGGTTAAAGAAGGCGACCGCGTGCTCGCAGGCGACATTCTTTTCACCGACAAAGCCAACCCCCAAATTGCGATTGCATCGCCGGTAAGCGGCGAAGTAGCCCGCATCGAGCGCGGCGACAAGCGCAAGATTTTGGCGGTGGTGCTGCTCGCTGACGCCCAGCAGTCCTACCGTTCGGTGCCCTCCGGTACGCCGGCCAATCGCGAAGACGCCATTCAGTGGCTGCTTGGCGCCGGTGCGTGGTCGTTGATTGAATCGCGTCCCTACGGCCGCATCGCCAATCCAGAGGCTCAACCCAAAGCAGTGTTTGTCAACGGAATGGCCACCGAACCCCTCGCCGTTTCGCCTGCCGTGGCCCTCGCCGGCCGCGAAGAAGATTTCGCGAAAGGCCTTCAGGTCGTCGGCTTGCTCAGCCCACGCACGGTACTTTCGATCGCTGCCAACGAGACGGCAGCGGCGTTGACCAAGGCTAGCGGCGTCGAAATTCACCAATTCAAGGGTCCGCATCCGTCAGGTACGACCAGCGTGCACATCAACCGCGTTAGCCCCATTAACAAGGGCGAGACCGTGTGGACGCTGAACTATCAAGATGTAGCCGTCATCGGCCACCTTGCGCGCACCGGCAACCTCAAACTTGAGCGCGTGGTGTCGTTGTGCGGAACCGGAATTGCCAAGCCGCGCGCCATCACGGCTACTGCTGGTGCACAACTGGAGACCTTCTTGAGCTCAGAACTCAAGTCGGGCGCCTACCGCGTGATTTCGGGTAGCGTGCTCACCGGAGCCAACGTCGGCAAGAACGGCTACCTCGGGTACTACGCAAGCCAAATCACGGCCATCCCCGAAGGACAGGGCACCGACTTCTTCGGTTGGGTGCTGCCAAGCTTTGCCAAGTGGTCCATCAGCCGTACCCTCTTTAGCTGGCTTACCCCATCAAAGAAATACGACCTTTCGACCAAGCAGCACGGCGAAGACCGAGCGTTTGTGGTAACTGGAGTCTACGACAAAGTCTTCCCGTTCGATATTTTGCCCTTGCCCTTAATTAAGGCGATGTGGTCTAAAGACCTCGAGAAAATGGAGCAGCTCGGCGCTTACGAAGTTGTTGCAGAGGACTTTGCCCTTTGCGAAGTGGTTTGCCCTTCAAAGCAAGAGCTTCAAAAGCTTGCCGGAGAGGCCATTGATCTACTCTACACCGAGATGAATTAACACGATCGCCAACATGAAACTATTTCAAAACCTATTTGATGCTACGCGGCCGGCGGTTACAACCGGCAAGCTCAAAGGACTCTACCCCTTGCACAACGCGTTGGAGACCATGTTCTTCGTTCCGAACCACAACGCCCACAGCGGCGCCCACGTTCGCGACGCGATCGACATGAAGCGCACCATGATCACGGTAATTTTTGCCTTGATTCCGGCGCTTGTCTTTGGTCTTTTTAATGCCGGTTACCAGCACCACCTCGCTATCGGCCAAATTGAATCTGGGTGGGCCAACTTCTGGACTCTTGAAAACGCGATCTACGGTGCGTGGAAGGTGATTCCGATGATCATGGTGACCTACATCGCGGGTCTGGCCATTGAGATTTACTTCGCGTACCGCAACAAGCACGCGGTCAACGAAGGCTTCCTGGTTTCTGGAATCTTGATCCCCCTAATTATGCCGGTTGACATTCCCTTGTGGATGGTGGCCATTTCAACAGCCTTTGCCGTGCTTATCGGTAAAGAAGTGTTTGGCGGAACCGGAATGAACATCCTTAACCCGGCGCTTACTGCGCGTGCCTTTGCATTCTTTGCCTACCCAACCTACATGTCTGGCGACAAAGTATGGGCGGGCTTGACCCAAGTTGACGGAGTATCATCGGCTACCGCACTCGGACAGTATGCCACCACGGGTACCACCGACTACAGCGCTTGGGATGCGTTCTTGGGAATCATTCCGGGTTCGATTGGTGAGACCAGCACGGTAGCTATCCTAATCGGCGCTATTTACCTGATTGCCACTGGCGTAGGTTCATGGAAGATCATGTTCTCCGCAGTGTTGGGTGCGCTCACCATGGGCTTGGTGTTCAACGGAGTGGCCGACTTGATGGTAAGTCCAGAACAGCAGGCCTACCTCGCGGTGCCATTTTACTACCACCTAGTATTCGGCGGATTCGCATTTGGCGCAGTGTTCATGGCAACCGACCCTGTGTCAGCTGCCCACACCGAACGAGGTAAGTGGATCTATGGATTCTTGGTGGGGGTATTCTCCATCATGATTCGCGTGTTCAACCCAGCTTACCCAGAAGGGGTTATGCTCGCAATCCTTCTTATGAATGTGTTCGCACCGCTCATCGACCACTACGTTGTCGAAGGCAATATCACGAAGCGCCTCAAGCGCGCCCAAACGGTTCAAGCTTAAGTACCATGAACGTTAACAGCAATTCCTACACCTATGCGTTTGCCATCGGCCTTGTGGTCGTGGTAGCCGCGGCCCTAGCCGTTGCAGCAACTGGCCTCAAGCCTGCCCAAGACGCCAACATCGAGCTCGAGAAAAAGGCCAACATTCTCTCGTCCATCGGCCTTACTGGGGAAGACCCAGCTGCCATGTACGACGAAGTGATTAAAGAGCAACTCGTGCTCCTTAACGGCCAAGTGGTGGAAGGCAAGCAACCCGGAACCATTGACATGGCCGAGGCGGTGGCACTTCCAATCGAGCAGCGCGAGGTTCCGCTTTACATTGCCGAAACGAACGGAGAAACCTACTACATCATCCCGGTTCGCGGAAAAGGCCTTTGGGGACCGATCTGGGGTTACCTCAGCTTGAAGTCCGACGGAAAGACCGTGTACGGAGCCAAGTTTGACCACAAGTCAGAAACTCCGGGTCTCGGAGCAGAAATTGCCACCCCGATGTTCACTGACCAATTCCCGAACAAAGTGGTATTTACCGATACCTACACGGGGATCGAGGTGCGCAAGGGCGACGCAAGCGGCGACCAGCAAGTCGACGGAATTTCGGGCGGAACCATTACCTCTGTGGGGGTACAAGCCATGCTTGAAAACTGCTTAAAGCCTTACCAGGCCTACTTGGCTGCGCGCAACGTCCCTGCGGCCGCCCCAACCACCACTGACACGTTAACCGTTGCCGCATTATGAGCACTGAAGTAAAAACCCAAGAAAAAGAGGGTCTGTTCTCTAAAAAGAACCGCAAACTCCTCACCGACCCGTTTAACGAGAGCAACCCTATCACGGTACAGGTACTTGGTATCTGTTCGGCCCTCGCGATCACGGTAAAAATGAAGCCAGCATTGGTTATGGGCTTGAGCGTGATGGTCGTCACGGCCTTCTCCAACTTGATCACTTCGTTGATTCGCAACTACATTCCCAACCGCATTCGCATCATCGTTCAGCTTGTGGTGGTCGCTGCGTTGGTAATTATTGTAGACCAAATCCTTAAGGCCTACGTCTACGACGTAAGCAAGCAACTTTCGGTGTTTGTTGGACTGATCATTACGAACTGCATCATCATGGGCCGCATCGAGGCCTTCTCGTTGGGCAATCCTCCCTGGAAGTCCTTCCTTGACGGCATTGGTAACGGCGCAGGCTATGGCGCTATTTTGCTCGTCGTGGCATTCTTTCGCGAGCTTCTTGGCAGCGGAACCTTGTTTGACTTCCCCATTCTCGAGCCCCTGGGCGTTTATGAGATGGGCTACAAAAACAACGGTATGATGCTCCTGCCTCCGATGGCGCTCATCATGCTGGCCTTGGTTATTTGGGCCCAGCGTGCGCGCACTAAATCCTTGATTGAAAAAGAATAATTGCCATGCAAGAGTTGATTTCCCTCTTTTTTAAGAGCGTGTTCATAGAGAACATGATCTTCGCCTACTTCCTAGGCATGTGTTCGTACTTGGCCGTTTCTAAAACGGTGAAAACGGCCATGGGCTTGGGGATTGCCGTGACCTTTGTGCTGGTAATTACCCTCCCGGTTAACTACCTTCTCGAAAACTACGTGCTCAAAGCTGGGGCCTTAGCTTGGCTTGACTCGAGCTTAGCAGATCTTGATTTGAGCTTCTTGAGCTTTATCATGTTCATCGCGATCATCGCAGCCATGGTGCAGCTTATTGAAATGGTCGTAGAGAAGTTTGCTCCCGCGCTGTACGCTGCGCTGGGTATTTTTCTTCCGCTTATTGCCGTGAACTGTTCCATTCTAGGAGCGTCGCTGTTTATGCAAGAGCGCGCCTACACAAGCGTTTCCCAAGCCACGGTCTACGGACTTGGTTCTGGAATCGGTTGGCTGCTCGCCATTGTGGCGATCGCGGCCATTCGCGAGCGCTTGAAGTACTCTCACGTTCCGGCTCCGCTTCGCGGCCTTGGAATCACGTTCATTATCACGGGCCTCATGGGAATTGCCTTCATGAGCTTCATGGGTATCAAACTTTAATTCGCTACAGAAACAATGTTCCTCGCAGCATCAACTGTTACCATCATCTCGGTGGTGGTTTTTACCCTGGTCATCCTGGCCCTGGTTACCATTCTTTTGCAAGCTAAAGCCCGCCTTAGTCCATCAGGTCCGGTCAAGCTTGAGATCAACGGCGACGTCGTCGAAGTGGAGTCGGGCAGCACGCTTTTGGGCACGCTCGGAAGCCAAAAAATATTCCTTCCCTCTGCCTGCGGCGGTGGCGGAACCTGCGGCATGTGCAAGTGCCAAGTCCTCGAGGGCGGAGGTGAAATCCTTCCGACCGAAACGGGTTTCTTCAACCGCAAGCAGATCGCCGACAACTGGCGCCTTGGTTGCCAGGTGAAGATCAAGAACGACATGAAGATCAAGGTGCCCGACGAGATCTTCGGCATCAAGAAGTGGGAGTGCGAAGTGGTTTCGAACTACAACGTGGCGTCGTTCATCAAGGAATTCGTCGTCAAGCTCCCCGAGGGCGAGAACCTCGACTTCTTGGCGGGTGGCTACATCCAGATTGACGTTCCGGCCATTGAAGTGGACTACAAAAACATGGACATCACGGCGCATCCGCGCCTCGGCAAAAAGGCCGATGAATTCCAAGGCGAGTGGGACAAGTTCAAGTTGTGGGACCTCAAGATGAAGAACCCTGAGCCGCTCTTCCGCGCGTACTCGATGGCTAACCACCCTGCTGAAGGCAACATCGTGATGCTCAACATTCGTATCGCTACTCCGCCGTGGGACCGTGCGAAAGGTGGTTGGATGGACGTCAACCCCGGTGTGTGTTCGTCGTACATCTTCAACCTCAAGCCGGGCGACAAGGTCACCGTTTCAGGTCCGTACGGGGAGTTCCACATCAAGGATACCGACGCAGAGATGATCTACATTGGCGGCGGTGCAGGTATGGCTCCGATGCGCTCGCACCTTTTCCACCTGTTCCACACCCTGAAAACGGGCCGCAAGGTTTCGTACTGGTACGGAGGTCGCTCGCGCCGTGAGCTCTTCTACATCGACGACTTCCGTCAGATTGAGGAGCAGTTCCCCAACTTCAAGTTCCACTTGGTGCTGAGCGAACCGCTTCCTGAAGACAACTGGACGGCCAAGACAAGCATGGATAGCCCCGGCGACGGATTTGTGGGTTTTGTGCACCAGGCGCTCATCGACAACTACTTGTCGAAGCACGAGGCGCCTGAGGACATCGAATACTACTTCTGCGGACCGCCGATGATGAATGCCGCGGTACTGAAAATGGTTGATGACTTTGGGGTTCCGCCCGAAAACGTTTCCTTCGATGACTTCGGAGGTTAATTCCCTAGACAAGGGCGCCTTTCGGCGCCCTTTTTTGGTTTTACGAGCCCTCTTGGTGATTTCGCTTGGGGTGGCGTCCTGCGCACCACAATCGGAATTTGTTGCCGAAGGAGAAGCCCAGGGGACCACGTTTGTGGTCCGCGCCTATGGGGACTCCCTCGAGGTGACCCAAGATGACGTGGCGCGCTGGCTGAATGCCTACAATAAAGCGGCCTCTGCGTGGGATCCAGACTCTGAGCTTTCGCGGCTGAATCGAGGTGAAGCGGTGGTGCCCTCGCCCGTGCTGGCAGACTTGCTCTTGGTGACCGAGGCGGTTCGTGCCGCCACCGATTCGGTGGTCGAACCTGCACTTGAACCGGTTCTCGCCGCATGGGGCTTTTCGGTAGCAAAAAATGTGTTGCCCACATCGGGCGGGCCTCGCAGCGATTCGGCACTCGTCGATTCCTTGATGCGCCTGGTGCGTTGGACTGCGCCGGTGCGTGCGTCCGACGGCCAATTGCGCCTAAGCGGCCCAATCAACGTCAACGCTTTTGCGCAAGGCCACTCCGTAGACCTTGTGCTTGACTCGCTTCGAGCTCGCGGCGCCGTTGCTGCCTTTGTAGAAATTGGGGGCGAAGTGCGCAGCTTTGGCCGCAAACCCGACGGCGAATCCTTCACCGTGGGAATCGAAAAACCTCTGGTGTCGGGCGATCGCAGCCTTCAGATGACGGTGAAACTCGACGACCGTGCGCTTGCCACCTCGGGCAACTACCGCAAGTTCCAAGTAGATGCTAAAACCGGCGTCAAGTTCGGACACAGCATCAATCCGCGCACTGGCTGGCCAGCACCAACCGACGTGCTGAGTGCGACCTTAATCGGGCCAACCTGCGCCGAGGCCGATGCGTTCGCGACCATGGCGATGGTGCTGGGCTTAGAAAAAACCAAATTGTGGTTGGCATCCCATCCCGAGTGGGACGCGGTGCTCATCTTCAGCGACCCGTCTGGGGCGCTACAGGTTTACGATTCGAGGTCGGCTTACTGATTGGCGCACTGCTCGCTCGGAGCTTTGCCACACAGCGAACAGGCTTCACCGTCTTTGTTCAAAAACGGACTTTGAGAGGCACAGGTGCCTTCAAATTTGCCGTCTTTCTTGCCCCAGATTTTCACGGCCATGCCGAGCATGCCAAGGGCCAGTAAACCCGCTACAACAAGGAAGAGCTTAAGGAGTGCCATAGTGAATGCAAAGGTACGTTGGACCTGGCGTGACTTGGGTTACGCACTAGGGCCTTGGCCAATTAAATTCACCTCCATTTCAAGGTCAACGCCAAAGGCTGCCCTCACGTCATGCTGAACCTGCTGCGCAACACCAACCAATTCAGAGGCCGTTGCTCCGCCGTAGTTCACGAGCACAAGCGCTTGCTTCGCGTGCATTCCGGCGTTGCCGACCCGTTTGCCCTTCCAGCCGGTGTGCTCGATTAGCCAACCTGCAGCCAATTTGACCCGTCCGTCCGGTTGGGGGTACTGGGGCAGGCTGGGGTGCTTTTCGGCCAATGCTGCGGCTAGGCCGGCCTCAACGCTTGGATTTTTAAAAAACGAACCGGAATTGCCGAGTTCCGCCGGGTTGGGTAGCTTGCTCTGCCGAATGGCGATCACGGCGTCGGCAATGCTGCGCAGCGAAGGCTGCACGCCTGCGGCGGCCAGTTCTTCGGCTACCGAACCGTAGTGCGTGAGCAGTACGTGGTCGCGCGTCGTCAGCTTGAACTGCACCGACAGAATCACACCCTGGTCGCGGAGGGCCCCTTTGAACACGCTCTCGCGGTACCCAAACCCGCAATCGGCGTTGCTGAATTCCTCCACTTCACCGTCTTCCCAGCGCATCCACCGCAGGGAATGCAAGCTGTCTTTGGTTTCTACGCCGTACGCGCCAATATTTTGAACGGGTGCGGCGCCCACCAATCCGGGAATCAGCGACAAGTTTTGGAGTCCGCCCCAACCTTGGTCCACGGTCCACTGAACGAACGCATGCCAGTTTTCGCCAGCCGCGGCTTCGACCACCACGTGGCCATCTCCTTCTTCGACAACGCGTCGGCCGGTCCAGGCAACGCGCGCCACCGAACCCTTGAGGTTGCCGGCGAGCAGCATGTTGGAACCGCCCCCAATCAGCAACGTGTGCTTCGCAAAACCTTGGGGATCGTCGAGGTACTCCACCAGGTCCATCTCCGACTCAAGGTGGTAGAGCCGTTCCGCCTTGACGTCCAGGCCAAAGGTGTTGTAGGGCTTCAGTGAAGCGTTGCGTTCGGTGCGCACAACCTAAGCTGTTCGGCCGGGGTAGGCGGCCAGTCCTTGTTCGAGTACGTCCATTGCCCGCTCGAGCGCAGCCTGCTTGAGTACGTAGGCGAGGCGAACTTGGCGCTTGCCCAGCGACCGCGCTGCGTAGAAACCGGCAGCGGGAGCCATCATGACGGTGTCGCCCTCAAACGAAAACTCCTCGAGCATCCAGCGGCAAAAGGCTTCGGCGTCGTCCACCGGCAGCTCAGCGACGGCATAAAATGCTCCGCGTGGAGTGGGGCAGAATACCCCCGGAATGGCATTCAGGCGCGAGACCAGGGTGTCGCGTCGCGCGCGGTATTCCGCGTTAACCGCTTCAAAGTAGCTCGGCGGCGTTGCGAGCGCAGCCTCTGCGGCGATTTGCTCGTAGGTAGGGGGCGACAGTCGAGCCTGGGCAAACTTGAGGGCGGTGGCCACCAGCTCAGAGTTCTTGCTCACCAGGCACCCGATGCGCGCACCACACATGCTGTAGCGCTTCGAAACACTGTCAATGAGCACGGCGTGCTGCTCAAGGCCGGCCAACGAAAGGACTGAAATGGCTTCAGCTCCGTCGTACACGAATTCGCGGTAGACCTCGTCGGCAATGACAAACAGGTCGTGCTTGAGGGCCATGTCGCGCAGTGCTTCGAGCTCGTCGCGGCGGTACACATACCCCGTTGGGTTGCCCGGATTGCACACGAGGACAGCTTTGGTGCTCGGCGTAATCACCGCTTCGAGTGCCGAAATAGGGGGGAGGGCAAAGCCAGACTCGATGCTGCTCGGTACAGAAACTACTTTGGCTCCGAG
The DNA here is from genome assembly GCA_041158165.1 of Bacteroidota bacterium. Classification (GTDB taxonomy): domain Bacteria; phylum Bacteroidota; class Bacteroidia; order Flavobacteriales; family Schleiferiaceae; genus TMED14. The sequence goes on along the minus strand of JBEBBW010000008.1, from coordinate 26,758 downwards.
GGCTTGCGCAAAACCAAAGTAGTTCGCGTAGTAGGGCTCGGGAATAATGACCTCGTCACCCGGATCGAGCATGCTGCCCATAGCGAACGACAGGGCTTCAGACCCTCCCGTGGTAACAATGACGTCGCTTGCCTGCACGTCAAGTCCGATTCCTTGGTAGTACTTCGCCAGGCCGGCACGGTAGCTAGCAAAACCAGGTGATGGGCTGTATTCCAGCACCTTAAGGTCGCTCTGCTTCACGGCTTCGAGGGCTACTTCGGGGCTTTCGATGTCGGGCTGGCCAATGTTGAGGTAGAAAATTCGGGTTCCGCGCTGCACGGCGGCGTCGGCGAGGGGAGCAAGCTTGCGAATCGGAGATTCGGGCATATGCTGCCCGCGAGATGAAATCTTCGGCATAGTGCTGCAAAGGTCAATAAAAAACCCGCAGCGGTGGGCTGCGGGTTGAAAACTTTAAGGGGGGTAAACCTTACTTGCTCACCTTTGAGGCGCCACCGTTGTTCACCGGGGTGGTGGGCTGCGCTGGTGCGTCTTCTACCGTGCCTTTGATCGTCAGAACCTTAGTTGGCGTAGCTGCGTTGCTCGTTACCGTAACCGTCTTTTGGAAGCCACCGACGCGCTGGGTGTCGTACTTCACTTTAATAGAGGCTTTCTCGCCCGGAGCGATCGGCGTCTTAGGCCAAACGGGCACCGTACAGCCACACGAACCGACACAGTTCGTGATGATCAACGGCTCCTTACCGGTGTTCTTGAATACGAACTCGCGTTCGCCGTTGGCGGCTTTCTTTATAGTACCGTAGTCAATCGTCTCTTGAGTGAACGTGATTTGGGGTGCGTTGGCATTCTGACCAAAGGCAAAAGTGCTCGCGAGAACAATTGCGGCGGCGGTGAAAAAGTGCTTCATAGTAGGTTTAAATTTTTGTGTTGACGAATCAAGCAGGGGCAAATGTAACCGATGCGACGAAACCAACACAAAAAAAATGCCACAAGGTTACCTTTGCGGTCCTTATGGAAATTCCCTCGCAGTACGCCCCCCGCCACGTTGAGCAGCGTTGGTACCAAACATGGTTGAATAACAAGGCGTTTGCCTCAAAACCAGACCATCGTCCGGCCTATACCATAGTGATTCCGCCGCCGAACGTTACGGGCGTGCTCCACATGGGCCACATGCTCAACAACACCATTCAGGACGTGCTGGTGCGCCGCGCTCGGATGCGCGGATTTAATGCTTGCTGGGTTCCGGGTACCGACCACGCGTCGATTGCGACCGAGGCGAAAGTGGTTCAAAAACTGCGCGCCGAGGGAATTAAAAAGTCAGACCTCAGCCGCGAGGCCTTTTTGGAGCACGCCTGGGCGTGGACCCACAAGCACGGCGGAATCATCCTGGAGCAGCTCAAGGAATTGGGCGCCAGCTGCGATTGGGACCGCACCGCCTTCACCATGGACGAGGTGCGCAGCGACAGCGTGTACCAGGTGTTTGCTGACCTTCACGCCAAGGGCCATATTTACCGCGGACTGCGCATGGTGCACTGGGACCCAGAGGCCAAAACCTCGCTCTCCGACGAAGAGGTACTGCACAAGGACATCACGGCCACCCTGTACTACGTGAAGTACGAGGTGGTGGAGAAGCCCGGAACCTTTCTGACCGTTGCCACTTCGCGCCCCGAAACCATCATGGGCGACGTGGCGGTGGCGATCAACCCCAAAGACGAGCGCTACACGGCGCTGCACGGCCTGCACGTGCGCGTTCCGATTGGCGGACGCGAAGTGCCCATCATCCTTGACGACTACGTGACGACCGACTTTGGAACGGGCTGCTTGAAGGTTACGCCGGCCCACGACTGGAACGACTACGCGATTGGCCAAAAGCATGGTCTTGAGGTGCTTGACGTGCTCAACGAAGACGGAACCTTGAGCGTTCACGGCCTGCAGTATGCGGGAATGGAGCGCTTCGCGGCGCGTACTAAAGTGGCCGAAGACCTCAAGGCTTCGGGTCACCTTGCCAAAACCGAAGACTACGCTTCGACCGTCGGCACCAGCGAGCGCACTGGCGCGGTGGTGGAGCCCCGCTTGTCGCTGCAGTGGTGGGTGCGCATGCCCGAGCTGGCCAAACCCGCCCTCGACGCGGTGATGTCCGACGAAATTCAGCTGATCCCCGAAAAGTTCATGAACACCTACCGCCACTGGATGGAAAACGTCAAGGACTGGTGCATTTCGCGCCAGCTTTGGTGGGGGCACCGCATTCCAGCCTACTTCTATGGACCGGGCGAGCACGACTACGTGGTGGCCTTGAGCGCCGACGAGGCCTTGACCAAGGCCCGCGAGGCCAGCGGCCGCGCCGACCTGCAATCCAGCGACCTGCAGCAAGACCCAGACTGCCTCGACACCTGGTTCTCGAGCTGGCTGTGGCCGCTGAGTGTGTTCGACGGTATTCGCAACCCCGAAAACCCCGAAATCCAGTACTACTACCCGACCCAGGACCTGGTCACGGCTCCCGAAATTCTCTTTTTCTGGGTGGCGCGCATGGCCATGGCGGGCTACGAGTACGCCGGGAAGCGTCCGTTCGAACGCGTCTACCTCACGGGCATCGTGCGCGACAAGCTCGGCCGCAAGATGTCGAAGTCACTCGGCAATTCGCCCGACCCGATTGAGCTGATGAACACCTACGGGGCTGACGGCGTGCGCATGGGGATGCTGCTGACCTCGCCCGCGGGCAACGACTTGCCGTTCGACGAGCAGCTTTGCGAACAAGGCCGCAACTTCACCAACAAGGTGTGGAACGCCCTTCGCTTGGTCAAGGGCTGGACCGTTTCAGACGAGGCTCCGGCCGACGAAGCAGCCGAATGGGCCGTGACCTGGTTCCGCGCCCTGATGGACGCCGAATTGGCCGAGCTGCAGCGCGATTTTGACCGCTACGCCCTGTCGGAGGCCCTGATGCGCCTTTACAAACTAACGTGGAACAGCTACTGTGCCTGGTACCTTGAGCTGGTGAAGCCCGCCTACGGCCAGCCCATTTCGGCCAGCGTCTACCGCGCCACCGTGGGCTACTTCGAAGAACTCATGGCGGCCCTGCACCCCTTCATGCCGTTCCTGACCGAAGAAGTGTGGCACGTGCTCTCGGACCGCGCCGAAACCGACTTCCTTGATTTCGCGACTTACCCAACGCCGAGCGGAACCTCCTACGACCCCGCCGAGTTTGCGTCGGTTGAGGCTCACGTGGTCGCCTTGCGAACGTTTAGGGCCGAGAAAAACATTGCGTTCAAGTCGCCCCTGACGACCGATGCGGCCCAAAAGCCTGCGGGCTGGCCCGCCATTGCCAAGCTCACCAATTCCGTGTGGGGTAGTGCAGAAGGCGGACTCCCACTGCGCGCCGGAACCGCGGAGCTGCGCGTGCAAATCGAGGCAGACGCCGTGGACGTCGAAGCCGAAATCGCCAAAGCCCAAAAAGACATCGAGTACTACAGCGGGTTTAAGCGCAGCATCCAAGCCAAGCTGGCCAACGAAAAATTTGTCTCGGGTGCCCCTGCGGCGGTTGTGGACGCCGAGCGCAAAAAGCTGGCCGACGCCGAAGCAAAAATCGAGATTGCCCAGAAGCTTTTGGCGGTGCTAACAAGCAACTAATACCTAGTTGCTGGCTCTGCGCTGCATCGACGCCTCATACAGCGCGATGCCGGCGGCCACCGACACGTTGAGCGAAGCGGTTTCGCCGCTGGTCGGAATCTTCGCGGTCGTGTTGCAGGCCTTCCACAGGGCCGGGGAGATGCCGTCCTCTTCAGAGCCCATAATTAGGGCTGCCGGGCCGCGCAAGTCGCAGTCCGCGAGGGTTCCTGTTCCTTTTTCTGAAATACCCACGATTTGGCAGCCGCTCATTTCCAGCGAGGTCAGGGCAATCGGCAGCGAACGCACCCGGCAAATCGGCATGCGGAGCAAGGCGCCCGCGGAAGACTTCACGGCGTCGGCGTTCATGGGGGCGGAGCCCTCCGACAGCACAATCGTGTGGGCCCCGAAGCTCTCGCAGGACCGGGCAATGGCGCCCACATTCCGCACGTCGGTCACGCGGTCGAGGACCACCACCAAGGGGTCTACTCCGCGCTCGCGGAGCCCGGCCATCACCTCCGAAAGGTCGGCGTAGGCCACGCTCGAAGCCCAGCTCACGACGCCCTGGTGGTTGGCGCGGGTGAAGCGCTGCATGCGCTCCATGGGCACAAACTTCACGAAGATGCCCTTCTTGCGGGCCTTGGCGGCAATGGCCATCAGCGCGGGGTTGCGCGATTCCTGCGAAATAAACACGCGGTCCAAGACCACGTCCGATTCAAGGGCTTCTTCAATCGGGCGAATCCCGTAAATCAGTTGGTCGTCCAGTTGCTCGCTCATAGGGTTTCGGTTTCGTCTTCTTCGGACTCGCCCTGAAGCGCGCGGTCAACTAAGGACGGATTGGTGGTTTTGCTGTTTTTAAGGCCCAGCTGGCGAAGCTGCTCGGCGCGCCGAACGAGGTTGCCCTTGCCCTGGCTGAGCTGCTTCATGGCGTTTTCGTAGGTGTTGGTGGCGGTCTTCATTTGGTTGCCCACCTTGATCATCTCTTCAGAAAACCCAACAAACTTGTCGTACAGATCCGAAGCCTGGCGGATGATCTCGCCGACGTTCCGGTTTTGGCGCTCCTGACGCCAGAGCGTACCCACGGTGCGCAGCGTGGTCCACAAGGTCGTGGTGCTCACCAGGGCGATGTTGCGGTCAAAGGCCTCTTGGTACAGCTCGGGCTGCGCCTGCAGCGCGGTGCTGAACGCGCCCTCAATCGGCACAAACAGCAGCACGAAGTCCAGCGAAACGTCGTACAAATTCTGGTAGTTTTTCTCGGACAGCCCGCGAATGTGGGCGCGCAGCGAAGCAATGTGCTCCTTCATGGCCAGTGCCTGCTCTTCGGGCGTTTCGGCATTGACAAAGCGCTCGTAGGCCACCATGCTCACCTTCGAGTCGATGACCAGGTGCTTGCCTTCGGGCAGGTTGAGCACCACGTCGGGCTGCAGCCGGCGTCCTTCGGCGTCGGTGGTTGATGCCTGGACGCTGTACTCGAGGTCTCGCGTGAGTCCGCTGCGCTCCAGCAGCTTTTCGAGCACCATTTCGCCCCAGTTGCCTTGGGCCTTGCTGTCGCTGCGCAGCGCCTTGGTCAGTGCGTTGGCCTCGTTGCGCAGCTTTTCGGACTGCTCCATGAGGTTGCGCACTTCGGCCTTGAGCTCGCTGCGCTCCTGCACGCCCTGGTGGTGGGTTTTCTCTACACGTTCGCCAAACTGTTCGAGTTTAGCACGGAACGGTGCGAGAAGGACGTCGAGTTCGGCCTTGTTCCCCTGCTTGAGCTGCTCTTGCAGCATCTGGGACTGGCGATTCAACGCCTCTTGGGCCACGACGTTGAACTCGTTTTTAAGTTGCTCGCGCTGGGCCAACGCGTCGGCTCGGGCGGCGTCCGACGAAGCCAAGCGCTCCTGGGCGCGGGCCAGGGCCATGTCGCTTTCGCGTTGGGCATTTTGGGCAGCCGCCAACGACGACTCCAGGTCGCGCACCCGTTGATTGGCCGCGTCGAGTAGGCCTTGAATCCGCGCCATTTCACCTGAATCGTTCTGCGAAGATCCCCGGCGAAGCTGCATCCAAAGCAGCACACCAAGCACCAGTACGGCTACGATTAAAAGGGCGGTATTCATCACTCCCCAAAGGTAGGTTGGCCTGTGGACCAATCGGGCCCCTCGAGCCCCTGACTTTTGAACCAAATCGACGTGGTACTAAACGGCTTACTGCCCCAAAAACCACGGTGTGCGCCAAGAGGCGAAGGGTGGGCCGACTTCAGTACCAAATGGATGGGGTTGCGCAGTCCCGCTCCGCGGCGTTGTGCGTGCGCGCCCCATAGCCAGAAGGCGAGGGGACGCTCAACCGAATCCAAGTAACTCAAAATGCACGAAATCAATGGATCCCAGCGTCCGTCGGCGTGGCTTCCGGGCTTCCCAGCGCCCACGCTCAGGCTGGTGTTGAGCAAGAGTACCCCCTGGCGCGCCCAGGCCGTCAAATCGCCTGTTGGCGGCGGATCCAAACCTAGATCAGAGCGAAACTCTTTAAATATGTTGCGCAGCGAAGGCGGTTCGGCGACACCGGGCGGCACCGAAAACGCTAAGCCGTGGGCTTGTCCGGGTCCGTGGTAGGGGTCTTGGCCCAAAATAACCACCTTGACCGCGTCGGGTGGGCAGTTTTCCAGGGCCCGCCACAGGTCAATGGGCGCCGGATAGGTGCGTTCGTGGAGGTAAGCTTCCTCGAGCAAAGGGCGCAGCGACTCGAGCGCCGCCGCGCCGCCAAAGGGCGAAAGGGCAATAAACCAAGCTGGCGGAAAAGGAGGGATGTCGGACACACTGCAAACTTCGTATTTTTGTGGCTATGCGTGCGCTAAAAACCTTCATCGCGGCCCTCGTTTTGGTAGCCGCCCTAGCTTCAACGACCTCGTGCAAATCGGCTGACACGTGCCCTTCGTTCATCGGCGCCACGCCGACCGCGAATTCCGCAGCCCGGGTATGAGCTTCGTTTCGGTCGCCAGCCGTGACGACCTAAGCCACCTTGAACCCGTTCAAGGCGGAATACTCGTGTTTAAGCACAGTCCCCGCTGCAGCATTTCGCTTACGGCGCACCACAGAGTGCAGCAATGGCTTGAGCGCCACCCCGACGTGCAGATTGGCCTTATCAATGTGCTCACCGAGCGCGGACTGAGCCACGAACTCGCCAGCGAATGGGGCGTGGAGCACGAAAGCCCCCAAATCGTGTTCCGCACCGCAGACGGCCGGGTGCGCCACGCGAGCCATTTTAGCATCACCCACGATTGGCTCGACGCCTTGAACTGAACGCCCTCTTGACGCGTTATTGACCTACAATGGAATCTAAAAATCCGAATTCGACCCCTGTTCGCAAGCCCAATTGGCTCCGGGTGAAACTTCCTACGGGCGAAAACTACCGCGCGGTGCGCAACGTCGTCGATCAGTACAAGCTCCACACGATTTGTGAGTCGGGCCGCTGTCCGAACATGGGTGAATGCTGGGGTGAAGGCACGGCCACCTTTATGATCCTCGGCAACATCTGCACGCGCTCCTGCGGCTTCTGCAACGTGGCCACCGGCCGCCCGCTGCCGGTGGACTGGGACGAGCCCGACCGCGTGGCTCGCTCGATTCAGCGCATGAAAATCAAGCATGCGGTGTTGACCAGTGTGGACCGCGACGACTTGCCCGACGGGGGATCCATTATTTGGGGCGAAACGGTGCGCGCCGTGCGCCGCCTCTCGCCGGGAACGACCATGGAAACCTTGATTCCCGACTTTCGCGGAATTACCGACCAAATTGACCGAATTGTCGAAGCGGCCCCTGAGGTGGTCAGCCACAACATGGAGACGGTGCGACGGCTCACGCGCCAGGTGCGCATTCAGGCGCAGTACGACCGCTCCCTCGAAGTGCTCCGCTACCTCAAGGCAAACGGCGTGAACCGCACGAAAACCGGCATTATGCTCGGGCTCGGCGAGACCGAAGACGAACTTTACCAAGTGCTTGACGATGTGAGGGCGGTTGGTGTGGACGTGGTCACCTTGGGCCAGTACCTGCAGCCTTCACCGCGCCACCTTCCCGTGCAGCGCTTCGTTGAACCCGAGGAGTTTGAGCGCCTCGGCGACTACGCGCGAACCCTCGGATTTCGCCACGTAGAAAGCAGTCCGTTAGTTCGTTCGTCGTACCACGCAGAACGGCATGTGCATTAAGCCTTCTTTACCTTATTTTTAGCCAATTGTTTCGAACACGTATGAAAATGAACCGTACCCGTCTTGCTGCGATCCTCGTCGGATCCGGCGCCCTGTTGGCTGGAGCTGCCGCTCTAGTGACCATGAACACTGGGGCTGAGCGCCAATACCAATTCCGTGAAAACGGAGCAAGTGCCTCATTCGCAGGCTATAACGACTACATGAACATGCTTCGGGTGAACCAGGTAACGGGCGAAATTGACCCGGCTGCCGTGCAGGCTGCTTGGACCCAGCTGCTTCAAACGGCTCAAAAAACCAATACCCTTAACTGGGAATCGCGCGGTCCAGACAACCACGGCGGACGCACGCGCGCCCTGCTCGTCGACCGAACTAATTCCAATATTGTCTACGCCGGGTCGGTGGGAGGCGGTTTGTACCGCTCAACCAACGGCGGTGCCAGCTGGAATATTGTGAGCGACCCTGGTGCCAACCAAGCAATTGGAAGTATTTGCCAGGCCGCCAACGGCGACATCTACTACGGTACGGGTGAGATTTGGCTGGGTTACGGAGGTACGGGCCAGAACACCACGCCGAATTTCGCCGGTCGTGGCGTATACAAATCGACCGATGGCGTGACTTTTACGCAGCTTGCGAGCACCTTGCCGGCCAACAACTCTTCGAGTGCTGCTTGGACGGCCGTGGCCGACATCGAGGCGCACCCCACAGACGCCAACACCATCTACGCAGCAACGAACAACGGATTCATGAAGACCACCGACGGCGGCACCACGTGGACCCAGTTGCTGAGCGGCAGCATCACCGACTTCGCCATCTCGAAGACCGGTAAACTCTACGTGAACCAGGCGGGACGCACCATGAAGTCTGTTGATGGAACGACGTTTACCGAGGTTTCTGAAGCTGTTCAATCGCCGACCGCGTTGCCGCGCCGCGCAGGTGGCCGCATCCGCTACACGGTCAGCCCCCAAGACGAAAACTACGTGTACTGTGTGCAAACAAACGGCAGTGCGCTTGCTGGAGTTTACCGTTCAACCGACGAAGGCGCAACCTGGTCTAAAATTGGTACCAAGAGCAACAACTTCGACCCATTGTGCAACGGAGTAGGTGCAGGACGCTACTGCCAAGGCATTTTCGACTTATTCCTTACCGTTAGTTCTAAGGACAAAAACAAGATTTGGCTCGGCGGAATCACCGTTTGGTCGTGGTCAACCACCGAAGGATGGGTTCAGGCTTCAACGCTGAACGACTTCGCACAGAATCCCTTCTACCTGCACGCCGACAGCCACGAGTTGATTGTTGATCCGAACAACCCCGACGTCATTTTCACCTCCAACGACGGCGGGGTATTCAAGTCCAACAACCACGGGGCAAGCTGGTTTGAGCGCAACCTCGGCTACAACACCTACCAATACTTTGGTTTTGGCGTTGGTAAGGACCGCAAGCTTCTTGGCGGTTGCCAGGACAACGGCACCAGCTACCTTGATTACAAAAGCGTCAGTCCCCACGGCATTAAGAAGCTTTTCGGCGGTGACGGTGGCCACAGCGACATTTCGTGGCTGAATCCCAAAGTAATGTTCGCCGAGACCCAAAACGGAAACTTCTACCGTTCTGACGACGAGGGCGAAGGTTGGTCGGACTTCTCCAACGGGTACATGGATTTGGCAACCCAGCAGGGTCTTCAACTTTCAAGTTGGATGATGCCCTTCGAGCTTTGGGAGACTACCAACGACCCACAGTCCACAGATACCGTTCGTTTTCAACTATTGCCAGGAATCCGCTCCATGGGCTTCGGTGACGGCGTGAAGCGCACCTTCCGCGGCAAAATTTCGCACCAGCAGCCTACGGCCAAGTTCATCGCGAACAAGTTGCGCATCGTAGCGGGCCCGCTGACCGCGGTAGCCAACGCCAACGGAGTCGTTTCAGGCGACGCCACGGGAGTGTTCTACGCGGATTCTGGCTACTTTGACATTACGTTCAATAGTCCGCCCATTGCCGAGGTTATTCTAACCTGCAATGTGTACCTGCCCGTGGGTTCTAAGGTCGCGCTTAAGTCGGCCATTGGCGGACTTCCGGTGCGCGCCACGACTACGAGCCGCCTCGACTCAGGACAAGTGCTCAAGGTTCAAGACCCGATTCAGTCCATGTTCTTCGTAGGCTTGACCTCGCACGTAACGGCTAGCTTCCCCAAGATCGGCGGCATCTTCATGACGCGCGACGTACATGATTTCAGCAAGACGCCGGAATGGTGGCAGATTGCCCACTTCGGTAACGGCGTGACCCCGCACTACATGAAGATTTCAAACGACGGCAACCACCTGTTTGTATCTACCTCGAACGGTCGCCTTTACCGCATCTCGAACATTCAGGCGGTGCGCCGTGCGAGCCAAGCGTTCATCGACTCAGCGAACTACGCCCTCACGGTGACCCAAATCGGCAACTGGACTGGTCGAGTGGTAACCGGTATCGACGTAGATCCAAACGACGCCAACCGCGTGGCGGTAAGCCTTGGTAACTACGGAAACTCAGCCTACGTCTACGTTTCTACCAACGCACTGTCGTCTACGCCCTCGTTCCAGAGCAAGCAGGGAGACCTTCCCACGATGCCGTGCTACGCAGTTTCGTTTGACAAGGGCAACCCAAATCGCCTGCTTGTAGGTAGCGAGTGGGGACTGTTCATGACCGACAACCTGAGCTCCGCAACGCCTTCGTACAGCGAAGAAAACAACGGTATGGCGCGTGTTCCGGTCTTTGAAATCGAGCAGTACCGCACCGACTACAACTACGATCCCAACAACCCCATTTCGTCTCCGACCGAGGGTGACTTCTTCATCGCCACCCACGGCCGCGGTTGGTTCCAAACCACGACCACGAGCGTGAACCGCCCGCTGGGCAATTCGAACGACGAAGTGGTAGCAGACAAGGAGTCGCTCGGAATCTACCCGAACCCCGCCACCGACGTAGTGCGCGTTCCGGTAGGTGAAGGTGATGTGACGCTGACGCTTCGCAGCATGGACGGACGCCTTGTTCGCCGCGTTGACCTGAACAACAGCGTAGGTGCCAAGCACGTTCCGATGCAGCTCGAGGGCTTGCCCAAGGGCCAGTACGTGCTGACCCGCACGCAGGGCGGTCAGGCTGTGAGCGAGGTGCTGATCAAGCGCTAAGAATGCGCTTCTCGCGCGCGGCGTGCGAAGTGGTGAAAAGCCGCCCGTGAGGGCGGCTTTTTTTTGATTGACTTGTAGGGCCGGGTAGCTTTTTAGCTAGATGGCTAGTTGGCTGGTTAGTTAGTTACTCGTTACACATTGTCTGTTCTCGCAACCTGTTCGTTCCTTGTTGCTAGTTACCAGTAGCTCGTTACCAGTTGCACGTTTCCAGAAACTAGTCACTTGTTGCTAGTTACTCGATACCGGTCACTAGTAACCAGAAGCCAACCAGCTAACTAGCTACCCGTCCAACTAGCTAACTAGCCAACTAGCTAATATGCTAATTGGTTGCAAAAAAAAAACCGCCCTGGTCGGGGCGGTCTTAGCGAGAAACTCGTGAACAAGCTTAGCGAATAGCGCTCTGAATAAACACCTGGAGAATGGGGTGTTCAGGATGGGCTTCGCTCATCGCGTCGGCCGTGCTGCGGAACAAGGCTGAGTCGCGCTGCGGATCAAAGAGGTAGTAGTTGCCAGCAGACTGGTAGAGTGCGAAAATGTTGGCCAGCGAGGCGGGCTCTTCCTTAACCAGCTTGATCAGGTCGTCGCGGTGCTTCGCGATGCGCGCTTCGTAGCGCATGAACAGCGAGGCATTGTGTTCGGCGGCGTCCTGCATGCCTTGGTGGGCCTTGGCCTCTTGCTCGAGCGTGTCCATGAGCAGGGCCGTGTGGCGCAGCGGCATGTAGTGCGCCAGCAGGCGCTCTGACAGGGCTGATCCGGTAACGCTGTAGTCGGTGATTCCGCTTCCTACCACGCTTACCTTGCCCTCGATGTCGTCTCCGCGCTCAATACCAAGGCGCAGGCTGGCGCCGTTGTCAAGGCTGAGTGCGTAGAACGTGGCACCTGAACTGTCGAGCGGAAGCTCTGTTTCAAATACGCCGTCGGCTACGGTGACGGTGTCCCAGGGCACGAGCTGGTCTGCGTCAATGCGAAAAACAACCACCTCTTTCGTCTCGGGAACTTCAAGCGAAACAGGCACAAGGTCGCCGCCAGAGCAGGCAGCTAAAAAGAGCGCGGGAGCGCCCATCCAGAATTTATTCATGGGTGAAACGTGGAATTAATCGAGTCGACGGCGAAGGAGGTCCGTCGCAACTTTGGGGTCAGCTGAACCGCGGCTGCGCTTCATAACTTCTCCCATAAACAAGCCAATCAGGCCCTTCTTTCCTGATTGGTATTCCGCAACTTTTTCGGGCCAGTCAGCAAGCACCGAGTCGACAACCGCCATTAGCGCGTCTTCGTTGCTCTCTTGAACCAGTCCCATCTTTTCGGCCAAGGCCTTGGGCTGGGCGTCTGGCTCTTCGGCCATGCGCACAAAAATTTGTTGGGCAGCACTGTGGCTAACGGTACGGGCTTCGATGAGCCCAATCAACGAGGCCAAGCTCGCAGCAGAAACAGGCAGGCGGTCGATGCTGCTGGCGCGCTCGTTCAGCCAACCCGCAACAGGTCCGGTGATCCAGTTCGCGGCCGTTTTTGGCGGAGCCCCCCCCGCACACAGTGCATCAAAAAATGCCGCAGTGGCCTTGTCTTCGGTGAGCAGCTGTGCGTCGTACTCCGACAACCCAAGTTGGTCTTGGTAGCGCGCCTTGCGGGCACGAGGGAGCTCGGGAAGCGAGCTGCGCTGACCCTCAATCCACGCTGGCGTCAGGCGAACGGGCGCCAGATCGGGTTCGGTAAAATAGCGGTAGTCGTTGGCGTCTTCTTTCAAGCGGAGCACGGAGGTGCTGCCTTTGCCCGAATCAAACGTGCGCGTTTCTTGGTAAATAACTTCGCCGGCCTCGACCGCCGCAACCTGGCGCTGGAATTCGAAATCAATGGCCTTTTGCACGTGGCGGAACGAATTGAGGTTTTTCACCTCCACCTTGGTGCCAAACGCAACCTGGCCCACGGGGCGCACCGAAATATTCACGTCGCAGCGCAGCGAACCCTCTTCCATGTTGCCGTCTGAAATGTCCAGGTAGCGCACCAGCTGGCGGATTTCGTTGAGGTAGGCATAAGCCTCTTCGCCGTTGCGCAGGTCGGGCTCTGAAACGATCTCGAGCAGCGGAACTCCGGCTCGGTTGTAGTCCAACAGGGTATGAAAGGGGTCAAGGTCGTGAATGGACTTGCCGGTGTCTTCTTCCATGTGAATGCGGGTCAGGCCGATGCGCTTCGGGCCAGCGCTCGTCTCAATCGCCACGTGGCCGCCGTTGCAAATGGGCGTTTCGTGCTGGGTAATCTGGTACCCCTTGGTGAGGTCCGGGTAGAAGTAGTTCTTGCGGGCGTACTCATTGTATTCCCGAATCGTACAGCCCAAGGCAAGCCCCAATCGGGTCGCCGCTTGAACTACGCCCCAGTTGGCCCGGGGAAGTGCGCCGGGCAAACCAAGCGAGACGGGACTGATTTGGGTGTTGGGCGCTTCGCCGTAGTCATAGCCTTCGCCCGCGTAGGCCTTGCTGCGCGTGCTTAACTGAACGTGTACCTCTAGGCCAATAACGGCCTCGTAGCCCTTGTGCGTCATGGGCGCAAAGGTACGCGGAACCCGTGGGCCTTCCATTCCTTTTCGAGCCACTTTAGCAAGCGCGGACCGTCGTCGTCCAGCACAATTTCGTGGGGCAGCACATACACGTCGAGCCCCTTCCATGCTTTGGGCTTGCTTCCCATGCGCGCACGGTCCTTTTTGGTCGTCACAATGCGCGTCACGCCGAGCTCCGAACAGCGCGTGCGCACCGCCTGAATCACCGATTTTTTAAAGGGTTCGTGGTCGGCGAGCACCACCGCTTCGGCCATGGGCACGAGCCGCCGTACGCCCGCAATAAACACTTCAGGCTGGCCGATTCCACACAGGGCGAGCGCGCCACCCGACGCGGCGCCATCCCACTCCGTGGCGCCCCAATGCGCCTCGGGCGCGCCGTAGCGCTCCCACGAACAGAACAGCTCTTGGTCGGGCCGCAGCGCCAGAATGCTGCGAATGTCGAGTCGGGTAAGCGGATCCACCGGGCCAGGGCAGCGCGTCACGACGACCGCTTGGGCGCGCCCCGCCGCCGCAGGGTGTTCGCGCAACCGACCCGCCGGCAGCACGTGGTCGTGGGTGTACCATTGGCCAAAGGGGCAAACGAGCAGGTTGAGCGCCGCATGCACGCCGCGGTGCTGAAACGCGTCGTCGAGCACGACAACCCCTTCGCGACCCAAGCGCTTGAGCGCTTCTGCGCGCTGGTGGGCGACGACCACGTGAACGTCGTTGCTGTGGCCAAAGTGCTGGCGCACCATGAGCGCTTCGTCGCCTACGTTTTCTGGGGCGTCCTCGAGCACCACTTCGCGCACCTCCTTGGTGCGCCGTCCGTAGCCCCGGCTAACGTAGTACACCGGCTCAATGCGCTGGTGAAGCTGCTCCATCAGCCACAAACTCAGTGGGGTTTTGCCGGTTCCGCCCACGTGAAGGTTGCCCACGGCGAGGGTCGCGATGCTCGGCTGGTAGGCGGTGCGAATGCGCCAGCGGTACGCGGCGGCATGCAGCCAGGCTCCGAGGGCATAAATCCACGAAAAGGGCAGGAGAAGCTTACGCACCGACATAGCTGCGAAGGTAGTTCCACGCGTCGGCTGCCGGAATGCGCACCTCCATTTTTGCAAGCCACGTTCGCTGGCGTTTGGCGTACTGTCGGGTGCGCAGCGCCAGCAACGCCGTCATTTCATCGTCGCGGTCTACGGGTGCACCTGGCTCATAAAATTCTTGGTAGCCCACGGTGCGCAGCGGACTGAGTTCGGCGTAGTCCGCCAGACTTAAGGCTTCTGCTTTGAGGCCTTCGCGCATCATGGCCTCACAGCGCGCAGCAATGCGCGTGTCGAGCCATTGCTGGGGTGCGTCGAGGGCAAGCTCCCGCACCGGTACGGGCCATAATCGCTGGGACTCGCCTCGGCGCTTGGCCGAATAGGGTTCACCGCTGGTGTGGATCACTTCGAGGGCGCGAATAACCCGACGTGCGTTTTTAAGGTCGGCCGACGCGGCATAATCAGGGTCGAGGCGGGCGAGCTTTTGGACTAATTCATCGGGGTTGCGCTCCCATTCTGCCTCGAGCACGGCGCGGTACGCGGGGTCGGCAGGCGGCATCGGGTCGAGGCCCTGAAGCAGGGCTTTGGCGTAGAGCCCTGAACCGCCCACAACCACGGCAGAACCGGTTCGGGCAACTACGTCGCGCACCACGGGTTCAGCCCAGGCCGCGTAGGACGCGGCGGTCAGGGGCTCGTGGATGCTGTGGCTGGCGATTCCGTGGTGAACGACCTCGGCAAGTTCGGCCTCGCTCGGTCGCGCTACGCCAATGTTCAACTCTCGGTAGACCTGCCGCGCGTCGCAATTGATGATTTCGGTTCCCAACTGGCGAGCGAGCTCAATCCCGAGCCGGGTTTTGCCCGATGCTGTGGGTCCGTGAATCATCCAAATGGCGCCGCCGTGGTTCATGCTTCAAAGGTAGCTCGCCAAAATTCCTTATATTTAGGTATGGCCTTCCCCACACAGCCCGAACAGCGATCTGCGTACCGACTCATTGATCGGGCTGATTTGACGGGCTTGACTTTTGGGGCCGACGATGTCGTGGTCGAGTCTGACGCGCGGAACGAGCGATGGAAAAACCTTCACCGCGCAACCTTTCAGGGCAATGTCGAGGAACGCAAGGTGACCCTCTACTTCAGGGCCAAAGAGGGTCGGTTCGCGCTCCATACCACGATATGGGCCTGCACCGACCAAAAGGTGGTATTCAAAAATGCAGCGGAATTGCCGCTACGCGCCGTCGAGGCGCTGGAATTTCACCAGTCTTCTGAAGAAGAGTAGCCGTCGGCCAAATCTTCTTCATCAAAACCAAATTCGTCTTCGTCGTCGCCGAACTCGTCGTCGCCAAACCCTGAACCGGTCGCGCCTTCGCCGTACTGCAGCTCTGGGGCGGTTTCAGGGCGGACTCCGTAGCTCAGCACTACTTCGGGTGACGCTACGTCGCGGTCTTCGCTGCGCACGAACTCCACCAAGAAGCTCCACATTTCCAGAAAGTCGTACACGAACAGCAGGCGCTGCCCCGGCGCACCGAGCACGTCGCCCACCTGGAGGTCGGCCATGCTCGGTCCTGCCGCGGGGTCCATGGCCATGAGCGGAATCTCGTCGCCTTGGTTCCACTCCGCGTCGGTGCGGTAGAACGACGCCATTTGGCCCGGATTGAGGTCAAAGGCTGCGGCAAAAGCCCGGTGCGCCTCGTCCAAGCTCGCCGAGGCGGGCAGGGCGACGTCGCGAAAGATGTCGTCTTCGGTATTGAGAATGACGCGTACTACAGTAGTGCTCATGATTTGGCAGAAATTCCGTGTTCAGCTGCCCAGGTCGTGACAAAGGCCTTGGCATCGTCAAAGGTATTGGGGATTACGCCATCCAAGATAGCCTCGCGCACTGCGGTTTTAAGCTGCCCAACCATCGGTCCCGGAGGTAGGTCGAACCACTCCATTAGGTGGCTTCCGTCGACCGGCGGCTGCCAGTTTCTCAGGTGGTCGCGCGCCTCGACCTCGGCCATTTTGGCCTTCACGTGCTCGTAGTTGGCCTGGTAGCGTGCCTTCTTGCGCGGATTTTTGGTCGTAATGTCGCTCGAGCACAAAATCATTAGGTCATCGATGTCGGCGCCTGCGTCAAAGAGCAAGCGGCGCACCGCGCTGTCGGTGGCCGTGTCGCTAACGACGGCAATTGGACGCGAACTCATTTGAATCAACTTGACCACATAGTCCATGCGGGCATCCAGCGGCAGCGCAAGGCGACGAAACAACTTTTTGGCCATTTTTCCGCCCAGAAACTCGTGGCCGTGAAACGTCCACCCGGTGCCCTTGAGGAATTTTTTGGTCGGCGGTTTACCAATGTCGTGAAGCAGCGCGGCCAGGCGAAGCCAAACATTTTCAGACTGCGCGGCGGTATTGTCGACCACCTCGAGCGTGTGCCAAAAATTGTCTTTGTGCAGGTGGCCTTCGACCTCGTCGACGCCCGCTAGGGCCGCAACTTCGGGAAGCAGCACCTCCATGGCGCCGCACTGAAACATAAGCCCAAGGCCCACCGAGGGCTTGGGGCTTTCAAGAATTTTGAGCAGCTCGGTTTGCACGCGTTCCGGCGACAAAATGCGCAGGCGGTCAGCGGTTGCCTTCATGCCCTCGAGGCTGACGGGGTCCACCTCAAATTCGAGCTGGCTGGCAAAGCGAAGCCCGCGCAAAATGCGCAGCGGGTCGTCGCTAAACGTTTCTACCGGTTCCAGCGGGGTGCGTAGGATTTTGGCTGCCAGGTCTTCGCGCCCTCCAAACGGATCTAGGAGGCTGCCCCAGGCCTCGCGGTGCACGCCAACGGCCATGGCGTTGATCGTGAAGTCTCGGCGGCGCTGGTCGTCTTCGAGGGTTCCGGGCTGCACCGTGGGCTTGCGGGACTCGCTCCGGTAGCTTTCGGTGCGGGACTGCACAAATTCCACTTGCCAGCCGCGCCAGGTGAATTGGGCGGTGCCAAAGTTGGCGTAGATGGCTACTCGGCCAGCCTTGAGGGCTCGGGCGGCGGTTTCGGCCACGGCCTTGGCGTCGCCAACCACCACGAAATCAACATCTTTCGAGTTTCCGCGGTCGAGCAGGCGGTCGCGCACCCAACCGCCCACGACGTAGCAGGGTAGGCCGAGCTCGTCGGCCGCCGCCCCCACGGCGCGAAACAGCTCGTGGTCGATCCAAGCGTCAAACGTTTGACTCATTTACACGGCGACTTGGAATTCGCGCAGCGCGTCGTTCAGCGACGTTTTTTGGTCGGTGCTTTCCTTGCGGCGGCCAATGATGAGCGCACAGGGTACCTGGTAGGTGCCGGCGGCGAACTCCTTGGGCATGCTGCCCGGAATCACGACGCAGCGTTCCGGCACGTAGCCGCGGTATTCCACGGGTTCCGCACCGGTAACGTCGATAATTTTAGTCGAAGCGGTGAGGACGACGTTCGCGCCCAGCACGGCTTCGCGGCCCACGCGCACGCCTTCGACGACGATGCAGCGCGAACCAATGAATGCGCCGTCTTCCACGATTACCGGGGCTGCCTGAAGGGGCTCGAGTACGCCGCCGATTCCGACTCCGCCCGAAAGGTGAACGTCCGCGCCGATCTGAGCACAGCTTCCCACAGTGGCCCAGGTGTCGACCATCGTTCGCGGGCCCACGTAGGCCCCAATGTTGACGTAGGACGGCATCATGATGACGCCCGGCGCGAGGTAGGCTCCGTGGCGCGCAACGGCATGGGGCACCACGCGAACGCCCAAGGCCGCGTAGTTGCGCTTCAGCGGCATTTTGTCATGGAACTCGAGCGGACCCGCCTCAAGCGTTTCCATCTTGCGCTGCGGGAAGTAGAGCACCACCGCTTTTTTAATCCATTCGTTGACCTGCCAACCGTCGGCGGTGGGTTCGGCGACGCGCAGTTCGCCGTGGTCCAGGGCCGCGATGACTTGGCCTACGGCGTAGTGGGCTTCGGGGCTTTGAAGTTCGTCGCGGTTGTCCCAAACGCGCTCAATGGTGGCGCGGAGTTCAGTCCAGTTCGGTGTCATTTTTTCTGGTGTAAAAAGTTTTCTAAAATGAGGCTAGCCGCCGCCGCGTCGAGTTGGCCCTTGTCTTTTTTGACGGCTTTGGACCGACCGAGCAGTGCGGCACCCTGGGCGGCCAATTTGGAGGTCAATCGCTCGTCCACCAAGTGAACGGGCACGTCGGGCCAGAGCGCGCGGAGCGTCTTGGCAATCAGGTCTCGGGCTTCGGCGCCGTGCGAAATGCCGCCGTCTAGCCGCTGGGGGTTGCCGAGGGCCACTCCCTGCAGCGCACTACCGTCGCCGTAGCGTCGGGTGAGTTCCGCCGCAAGCGACGACGTGGCCACGGCGGCCACCGGAAAAGCCATTATTCCCTGGGCATCGCTTTCGGCGAGGCCAGTTCGGCGAAGTCCGGGGTCGAGTCCAATCCACATGCTTTTAGCGCGCACGGCTGTGCAGACCACAAAGGTAGGGGGTATCTTTGCGCCATGGTTTACCCAATTGTGGCCTATGGATCGCCAATGCTCAAGCGCCGAGCCAAAGATGTGGAATGCCCGAGTACGGCGTTGACGGCCTTCGTGGATTCGATGTTTGAAACGATGTATGCCTCGAAAGGCGTCGGGTTGGCTGCGCCCCAAATTGGCTTCAGCACAAGGGTATTTGTCGTCGACGGATCGCCGTTTGCCGACGACCCCGACAACGCCGAAGACGCCGAGGTCCTCAAGTCGTTCAAAAAAGCATTTATCAACGCCGAAATCCTCGAAGAGTCTGGCGAAGAATGGGGGTTTGAAGAGGGATGCCTTAGTATTCCCGACCTGCACGAGACCGTGGTCCGCCACGAAACCCTGCGGATCAAGTACCAAGATCTTGAAGGCCAGTGGCACGAAGAAACCTACACCGGTGTACCGGCGCGAATCATTCAGCACGAGTACGACCACATCGAAGGCATTTTGTTCACTGACCGCTTGAGCCCGCTCAAAAAACGCCTGATTCAGGGCCGCCTTAAAGACATTGCGGCCGGAAAAGTGAGCGCAACCTATCGAATGAAATTTAACGTAGCATGAAGTTGAGCATCTATTCCGTGCTGGCCCTCGCGGCAAGTGCAGTCCTCGCGGCCTGCACGAGCAACGTAGACGGCGAAGCCGCGATCAACGAACTCACCGCCAAACAAAACTGGTCTGAGGATTCTACGGGGTCGTATGCCCTCACCCAGCGCCTCGAAATGGCGGCAAATCAAGCCAAAAGCGACTCGCTTTGGGCGCGCTACCAGCTGGCGGCCGGCGACTTGGAGGCGCAGATTCCGAGCCGCGCACTCTTCGCCATTCGCTACTACATGAGGGTAGTGGACTCGTTGCCCGAAACCTATGGGCCTCGGGCCCTGTTCGCGGTGGCCACCACGTTTGACGTCAACCTCAACGACCGCATGAGGGCAGGGCAGGCCTATGAACTGTTCAAGCAGCGGTACCCCCAGCACCCTTGGACTGCGCGCGTCGACACCCTTCTACAGCTCACCCAAAGCGGAGCAGACACCCTTTTAATGCAGCAAATTCAAGCTAAAAAACCATGAACGACCTCAAGCACGTACTGGCCATCGCCGGCCGCCCCGGACTCTACCAACTCGTTGCCTCAACCCGCACCGGCCTTGTGGCGGAACCCCTCGGCGGCGGTGCGCGCGTGAGCGCCTCAGCGCGCCAGCAAGTGCACGTGCTTGACGAGATGGCCCTCTACACCGTCGACGGCGAGCGCCCCCTGCGCGAAGTGTTTGCTGCCGTTGGCGCCAACCTGAACGGCGCTGAATCCGTGCCCCACAATGCCGACAGCGCCGTGGTGATGACGGAATTCGCCAAACTGGTTCCTGACTACGACGACAGCCGGGTGTACGTGAGCGACATGCGCAAGTTCTTCCAGTGGTACAACGCCCTGGTGCGCCACAACTTCTTTAGCGATGCCGGTCAACCCGCTACCGAAGGAGCTGCGCCCAAAGCCAAGCCGGCCAAGAAAAAAGCTGCGCCCAAGGCCGCCGATGGCGAATAAGCCCGACCGCAGCCCGGCGTTGGAGGCCTTTGGTCGACTGCTCGACATCATGGACGACCTCAGGGCGCAGTGCCCGTGGGACAAGGTCCAAACCGAGCAAACGCTGCGCATTTTAACCATTGAAGAAACCTATGAACTCGCCGACGCCATCGACGCGGGCGATTGGCCAGAACTCGGCAAGGAACTAGGTGACTTGTTTTTGCACCTCGTGTTTTACAGCAAAATCGCCAGCGAACAAGGCCATTTTGATGTGGCCGACGTGCTCCATGGGGTCTGCGACAAGCTCGTGCGCCGCCATCCCCACATTTACGGCGACGTCCACGCCGACGATGCCGACGCGGTCAAAGCAAATTGGGAGGCGATCAAGCTCGCCGAAAAGTCAGGCAAGCCCGAGCGGCAGTCGGTGCTCGACGGGGTGCCCAAAGCGCTTCCGGCTTTGGTCAAGTCCTACCGAATGCAAGACAAAGTTCGCGGCGTGGGCTTCGACTGGCCCGCTATCGACGGCGTGTGGGCCAAGGTTGAAGAAGAACTCGACGAATTGCGCACCGCCCCAAGCGAAGCGGCGGCCGAAGAAGAGTTTGGCGACCTGCTCTTTGCTTTGGTGAACTACGCCCGCCACCGCGGCTGGGACCCCGAGCAATCCTTGGCACAAGCCAACGACAAGTTCCTGAAGCGCTTCAAAGCCATGGAGGCCCTGCTGGCCGCCCGCGGCGAACCCAATGCCAAACAAAGCCTCGAGGTTTGGGATGCCCTTTGGAATCAGGTAAAACGGAACGAGAATTGATTTGGGCTTAACGTGGCGTTCACGAACGATCGCCATCTTGCTAAGGCCAAACCATGAAAACTGTTTACCTCGTTCGCCACGCCAAAAGCTCGTGGGAGTACCTCGAGCTCCCCGACATGGACCGCCCCCTCAAAGGCCGCGGAATTCGCGACGCCCATCTGATGGCGGGCTGGCTTTCGGACTTCGTGGACCGCGCTCCGGTGCTCTACACTTCACCGGCGACGCGCACCCTCCACACTGCCATGATTTTCGCGCGCACGCTGGGTATTCCTCTCGACCAGGTTCGCATGACTGACCCGCTTTACGCGGCCTCTCACGACCAAATTGCGGGCTTTTTAAGCGCACTCCCCGACGAGCTCGAGGCCGTCATGCTCTTTGGCCACAACCCGGGAATGAGCGAATTCATTTCTGACGCCGTGCCGGGCTTCACCGAAAACGTGCCCACTGCCGGAGTGGCGGTGCTCGAGTTTGAAACTTCTTCGTGGAACAGCTTGCAGGGAGGGGCAGAACTTCGGTACTTTGATTTTCCGAAAAACCTCAAGTAATACTTTTATAATATGGGCAAAATGAGCGATTTGCGTTCGCGATTTGTGAATCGTGACCTCAGCTGGTTGCAGTTTAACGCACGCGTGCTTCAAGAAGCCGAAGACGAGCGCAACCCCTTGATCGAGCGCCTGCGGTTTTTGGGAATATTTTCGAACAACCTCGACGAGTTTTTTCGGGTGCGCTACGCCACGATTCAGCGCATGTCCGACTCCGACGACGTCAAAAAGGTGAAGGAGACCCTGGGCGGCTGGGACCCCAACGACCTGCTGGCGGCCATTCAGGCCGAGGTGAACGTGCTGAACGACCGCGTCGAAACGACCTACCGCAACCTGATGGTCGAGCTCGAGCGCGAGGGCATCAAAATCATTGACGAGCAAGACCTCACTCAAGGCCAAAAGGACCACATTCGCAAGTTCTACATCGACAAGGTCAGCCCGACCATCTTCGCGATGATCTTGCAGGACCACCTGCCGTTCCCAGAGCTCAACGACGCCTCGATCTACCTGGCGATCCGACTTTGGCCCAAGCTGGGCGGCGAGCCGGTCCTGTCGATGGTCGAGGTTCCGGCCGAAATCCACGGTCGCTTCATCAGCCTGCCCAAGTACGGCAGCAACTACCTGATGTTTCTCGACGACGTGCTGCGCCACAACCTGCAGTACCTGTTCTTCCTCTTTCCGTCGCAGCGCATCGAGGCCTACACCTTCAAGATTTCGCGCGACGCCGAACTCGACCTGGACCACCACGACGTCAGCAGCACGGTGCTGGACCGTGTGCGGCGCGGACTCGAAGACCGCCAGGTCGGCGACCCGGTGCGCATGGTCTACGACCGCGACATGCCAGCTGACTTCTTGGCCTACCTCATGGGCCGCATCGGCATGCAAAACAGCGACGCGGTGATTGCCGGCGGACGCTACCACAACAAAAAGGACTTGATGCGCTTCCCCAACGTGGGCGGGCCGCATCTCGAGCATCCGCGCCTCGAGCCGCTGCAGCACCCCGACCTCGACATGGAAAAGTCGCTGATGAACGTGGTGCGCCAAAAAGACGTGCTGCTGTTCTTGCCCTACCACAACTTCTTGAGCTTGGTGCGCTTCCTTCGCGAGGCGGCCATTGACTTGTCGGTGACCAAAATCAGCATTACGCTGTACCGCCTTGCGGGCCAGTCGCGCATCGTGTCGGCCCTGATCAACGCGGCCAAAAACGGTAAAAAAGTGCGCGTGGTTATTGAGCTTCAGGCCCGCTTTGACGAAGAAAACAACCTGCACTACCTCGAGAAAATGCGCAAGGAGGGCATCGAAGTCCAAACCGGCGTCGAGGGCCTCAAGGTGCACAGCAAGGTGGTCCACATCGAGCGCACTACGGCCGACGGCGACAAAGAGTACTTCGCCGTGGTGGGCACCGGCAACTTCCACGAGGGGTCGGCCAAGGTGTACACTGACTACCACTTGCTCACGGCCAATCCGGTGATTTGTGCCGACGTGGCGCGCGTATTTGAGTTTCTTTATGAACCCTATAAAGTAATCAAATACAAAGAGTTACTCGTTTCTCCGCACTACAGCCGCAGCGGAATCATCAAGTGCATCGACCGCGAGATTGCCCATGCCAAAAAGGGCAAAAAGGCCGAAATCATCATGAAGTTCAACTCGCTGAGCTCCTACGACATCGGCGAAAAACTCTACGAGGCGAGCAAGGCCGGAGTAAAGGTGCGCCTCATTGTGCGCGGCGTGTGCTGCGTGCGCCCGGGCGTCAAAGGCCTGAGCGATAACATTCACGTGGTCAGCATCGTCGACCGCTTCTTGGAGCACAGCCGCGTCTACTACTTCGCCAACGACGGCGACCCCAAAATGTACCTGGCGTCGTTTGACATGATGACGCGCAACCTCGACTTGAGGGTAGAGGTGGGGGCTCCGGTCCTCGACCCGCGCATCCAGCGCGAGATTTTGGACCACCTCGAAATCCAGTTTCGCGACAACGTCAAAGCCCGGGTGTACGACGCCGACGGCCGCAGCGTGCACCGCGTGGCGCCGGGTCCGCGCATCCGCAGCCAAATGGAACTGTATGAGTACGTTAAAAAGCAGGCTAAAAAGCGCAAGGCATGAGCATGAAGTACCTGACGCTCGGGGCCATTGACATCGGTTCCAACTCGATTCGGTTGCTGATCAGCCACGTGATTCCGACGCCGACCTACACCTACTACAAAAAGGTTTCGATCACCCGATTGCCGGTGCGCCTGGGGGGCGACGTGTTTACCGACGGCGAAATCAGCAAAGAGACGGGCTACCGGCTCGTTGACGCGATGCGGGCCTTCGCCGCGATCATGCGCGTGAACGGCGTGACCGACTACCGGGCCTGCGCGACCTCGGCGATGCGCGAAGCCAAGAATTCCGCGCGATGGATTCGCCGGGTGCGCCGGGCCACCGACATTGATATTGAGGTGATTGACGGCGAAGAAGAGGCCAAGCTCGTCTTTCACGCCAAGCTCTTTGACCGCATTCACCCCGAGGAACCCAATCTGTGCTTTGTCGACGTCGGCGGCGGTTCGACCGAGCTGACCTTCTTTCGCGACGGCCAGGCCTTGGCCTCGCGATCTTTTGCGCTCGGAACCGTGCGCTTGCTGAGCGACGCCGACAGCGAGGCGGTGTGGAGCGACCTGCAAACGTGGCTCGAAGCGGAATGCGCCAAGCTCGACGGCCCTGTGGCCCTGGTGGGCGCGGGCGGAAACATCAACAAAGCCCACAAAATCAGCGGACGCCCCGTCGAAGAACCGCTCAGCAAGCAGTACCTCGACCGATTCAGCAAGCAGCTCGAGGCCATGACGACCGACGAGCGCGTGCTGCAGCTCGGGCTCAACCTGGACCGGGCCGACGTGATCGTGCCGGCCCTGCGCATCTACCGACGCGTGCTGCGCTGGACCCACGCCACTTGGGTTTATGTGCCCAAAATCGGCGTGTCCGACGGCATTGTGCGCGAACTCTACCACCGCAAGCACCGAACGCTATGGGAAAATCAGTGAACCTAGTCTATTCACTTGCCGCCGCCGCGCTCCTGGTGGCTTGTGGCGCGCCGAAGGCCGTGATCGCCGACGTCGACCCGTCGAAGACTGCGCGCATCACCCTCACCACGGGAACGCCCGTCGCCGCCCACGACACCGTGTGGATCACGGGCTATAATCCCGAACTCGGCGGCTGGAGCGGCCGCGGCCTGGCGATGACCCGAGTTAACGACTTCGAATGGACGGCCCGAGTGGCCACCCGCGACAGCCTGATGGCCTTTAAATTCACCCTCGGAAGCTGGGCCAAGGAGGCCCGACTGACAAGCGGAATGCCGTTTCGCGACGTGTCGGGCTACCGGGGCATGGACACCGCGTTCCACGCCCTCACCTTCGGGCCGGCGGTGCGCACCAACGACGGCCAAGTTACCGGCGTCCTGACGGAGCGCGTGACGCCCATAGACCCCAACGGGCGTTTTCCGCAGCGCCCGATGTGGATTTGGTCGCGCGAAGCCCTCAAGCCGGGCGTGAAGTACGACCTGCTCCTGATGTCCGACGGCCAGAACTGCTTCGATCCGGCCCAGACCAGTTTTGGCGTGGATTGGGCGGTCGACGAGGCCATTGCTCAGCTCGAGGCCGATGGGGCCGTTCCGCCCACGGTGGTCGTGGGCCTGCAGTGCTCGTTTGAGCCCAACGACCAGCGCCGCAAGGAGTACGGACCGGGCGAAGTTGGCGACGCCTACGCCGAATACCTGATGCACACGGTGCTTCCCGCGGTCAAGGCCGAATTTGCTCACAGCGGCCGCACCTACTTCGCGGGTTCGTCGATGGGCGGAATCTTGGGCTGGCGCCTAATGCACACCTACCCAGACCTGCTCAACGGTATTGTGTCGTTCTCGCCCGCCATTTATGTGGCGACTGGCGGCGGACTCGTCGTCGACGGACTGACTCCCTGGAAAGCCAAAAACTACTTTTGGCCTCAAGGCAAGCGCGCCTACTTCTACAACGGCGGACTCGGACTCGACGGCATGCTTCAGCCCGGAATTGACGAAATGCTGGGCCACCTGCGCCGAATCGGCCGCGTTGAGGGTGTTGATTTTATGTGGCGACTTGATCCGGGTGCCAACCACGACGAGTACGCGTGGCGTCAGCACTTTCCCGAAGCTTACCGCTGGGTTGCTGGCCGGAAGTAACGAGCCTTAGCCGCGCACGTAGTTCAGCGGGCACACCTCGCCGCGCTCCTCGAAGTACTGCCACGCGTCGATTTCGCGCAGGATGTCCTCTACGTGGCGCATCACGGTAAAGAAGTTCACCGACTGGTAGCGCACGATGCCCTGCTTGTCGATCAAAAAGGTTCCGCGCAACGCGATGCGGTCGCCCTCGGCGTGAAGCTGGCCGTCTTCGTCGTAGGCCCACTCGCCGTTGAGCACGTGGTAGTTGTGGGCGATGGTTTTGTTGAGGTCAGCCACAATGGGGTAGGTGATGCCCTTGATTCCGCCTTGAGCTTTGTCGAGGTTGAGCCACGCCTTGTGGGAGGCGTCGGTGTCGGTAGAGCAGGCGATCACCTGCACGTTGCGCTTTTCGAATTCGGCGAGGTTCGCCTGGAACTCGTGCATTTCAATGGGGCAAACCGCGCTGAAATCTTTGGGGTAAAAAAACAGAAGGACGTACTTGTTGCCCTCAAACTGGCTGAGGCTGTAGTCTTTGACGATTTCGCCGCCGTTCACTACGGCGGTTGCAGAAAATTCAGGGGCTTTTTTACCTACGAGAAGCGACATGGGGTGCGGATTTAAATTGGTTCCGCAAAGGTAACCCTTGATGCAGCCCTTTGTTCGATAAAACGTCAGTGTCCGTGGCCGGCGTAGCCGCTCAACGCGAAGCCCGCGGCGATGCCCACCAATACCACTAGCCAGGTGCGCAACG